>NZ_SSBJ01000009.1 GCF_004795055.1 Streptomyces sp. A1136 | reverse complement strand
GGGAAGCACAACCGGCCCCGGGACGACCGCCTGCGACGCCCCCGGCACCAGCTCCGCCGCCACGACCGGCACGCCGGACACCACCGACACGCCGGACCCACCGGGAACGGCCGCCACGGGTGGCTCCGACGGAGCGTCGGGGATGGGAAGCACAACCGGCCCCGGGACGACCGCCTGCGACGCCCCCGGCACCAGCTCCGCCGCCACGACCGGCACGCCGGACACCACCGACACGCCGGACCCACCGGGAACGGCCGCCACGGGTGGCTCCGACGGAGCGTCGGGGACGGGAAGCACAACCGGCCCCGGGACGACCGCCTGCGACGCCCCGTCAGCGACCGCGCCCGGCTCGACGGCATCGGGCTCGACGGCACCCGGCCCGGGGGCACCCGGCCCGCCGACACCCGGCTCCGCCAAGGGGGGCCCGGCCTCCCCCGGCTCCGCCCCACGCGACTCGGCCGCGACCGGCTCGACCGCACCCGCGCCCCCCGTCGGCGAAGCCACCATCGGGACGGCCGCCTCCTTCAACACCGCCCACCGCAGCTCCCGTACGCCCGAGTCGTGCCACTCGTCCGCCACGTGCACCGCCCGCGCCCCCCTCACCGGCCGGACCCGCCACCCGTGCACCGCCACGGCCACCGGGACCGCCAGCACCGCCGCCCACACCACCGCCGCGCCCCCCACCTGCCACCACACCGGCCCGAACCGCACCAGCTCCCGCGACCCCAGCGGCCCGGCCGACACCGCGGTGAGCCCCGCCATCAGCACCCCGCACACCACCGCCCCCAGCGCCGCGGTCCACGCCGTCTCCCCGTACGAGACCTCCCGCGCCCGCCGCACCGCGAACCATCCCACCGCCAGCCCCGCCACCACCGGCACGGCAAGGGCCGCCCACGTCAGCGGAGTCCCCGGCCCCACCCCCGGCATGGCCTCCAGCAGCGGGAACCTCGGCAGCGCCGCGTGTGATCCGACGGAGCCGAGCGGTGTCACCGTCGCCCCCGCGCCCAGCGCGAAGCCCGGCCCCAGACCGTACGCGGCGCCCCACACCATCGCGTTCGGCACGAGCGTCACCGCCAACAGCAGCACCGCGAACCTCCCCGACCACACCCCGGTCAGCCCCAGGAACGACCCCCGCACCTCCGCCCCGTGCCACACCAGCGACGCCCCGACCAGCAGCACGCCGCCGCCCAGCAACACCAGCGCTCCCGCCGCGCCCGAGCGCAGCGCCAGCTCGTAGCGGGGGCGCGCGATGGCCCTCCGCACGCCCCCCGCCAGCCGCGCCGGCACCCATCCGGGGAACTCCCCGAGCGGCCTCCCCCGTGCCGCCCACACCCCGCCGGCGGCGGCCAGTACGGCGACCAGCGGCACGTGCCACGCCGCGCTCAGCGGGTCGGCCGGCATCGGGCCGCCTGAGGCGTACACCGTCGCCAGCGCCCCGACGCCGAGGTACCCGCAGGTCACGGCCGAGAACACGACACCGGCCGGCAACACCTCGTCATCGCCTTGTCCGTCACCCTGGGCGCTGCCCAACCGCGCGGCCCGCCGCACCAACAGCACCGGCAGCGCCACCAAGAGGAGCGGCGTCACCCCGACGGGCGAGGGCACTCCCGACAGCGTCTCGTAGCGCACGAGTTCGGTCCCGTGGGCGAGCAGCCACAACCCCGCCGCGAGGTGCAGCGCACCACCGGGGCCGCTGTCGGGATAGGGGGAGCTGATCCACAGCACGATCACGAGCACGGCCAGGAAGCCGAGCCCCAGTCCTGCGGCCACCGCGCCGCCGAACACACACGCGGCGGCCGCGGGCGAGCGGCGGCGCCGTACGGCGGCAGGCGGGACGGTCGGCAACGAGGTACCGCGTTCGGTCACTTGGGTCACCCCGCCATGGTGCCAACGACACGCGCTATGGGCGGGTAACAGGCGAATGTCCGTGGTGTCGCTCAATATACGTTTATGTACTTTTTCGCGCAGAGCTACCGGGTCGCGGGGAGAGTGGCATGACACAAGGCGACGGAACGACCTCCTCCCCGGACGAGGCCGACCTCCCCTCCCCCCAGGAACGCCGAAGGCTGCGCGAATCCGCCGAACTGACGCACGGTGAGGTGGCGGCGGCGGTGGGGGTCAGTCCTGCCACGGTCCGCTCGTGGGAGTCGGGCCGGACGCAGCCGCGCGGCCGCAAACGCAAGGCGTACGCCCGGTTCATCACCCGGCTCGCGGCGGCCGGACCCACCGACGGGCCCGAGGACGGAGCCGAGGCGTCCGAGGGCGCGAAGGCCGCCGCTCCCGCCGCCGTACGGGTCTCCCCCGCGCCCGCGCGGCCGATCAGCTCACGCAAACGGCCCAAGGCGGCGGCGAAACGGGCCGCGAAGCCGCCGGCCGACTCCTCGCGCCACGAGAGCAGGACCGGCGGCGGGACCGGCGCGGACCACACCCCGCCTCCCCCGGAACACGAAGCCGACCCGCAGCCGCGACCCGAGCCGCAACCCGAACCGGCGGCCGATCCCGCGCCCGTCGCCGGCACCGACACCGACACCGACACCGACGCGCCGACCGTAGAGGCCGATACGCCGACCGCCGCAGCCGACGCACCCCCCGCCGAGCCGCCCGCCCCGGACCCGCCCGCCCCGGACCCAGCCGGCGCCGAAGCCGCAGCCGAAGCCCCGGCCGAGGCTCCGGCCGAGGTGGAAGACCCCGTCGACCCGGGTCCTTTGACTCCCGCTCAGGCCTTCGACGCCCTGCACTCCTACGCCGCCCCGGCCCTCGTCCGTCAGGCGTACCTCCTCACCGGCCGCCGCTCCCTCGCCCTGGAGGCCGTCGACAAGGCGTTCCTCCAGGCCTGGGCACGCTGGCCCGAGGTCGCCACCGACCCGGACCCGGTGGGGTGGGTGCGCGCGGTCGCGTACGAGTACGCCCTCTCGCCCTGGCACCGGTTCCGCAGGGCCTTCCGCCACCCCGACAAGGCCCCCGCCGAACCCGCCGACCGGATCACGATGGACGCGCTGCTCGCGCTGCCCACCGCGTACCGCCGTGCCGTCCTGCTCTACGACGGCGTCGGCCTCGACCTGCCCGACACGGCCGCGGAGATCGAGGCGTCGACCCCCACGACCGGGCTGCGCCTCCTGAACGCGCACGCCGAGCTCACCGCCCGACTCCCCGAACTGGACGGTCTGCCGCCCGCCCGCCGCTCGGCCCGGCTGCGCGAACGCATGGGCTCGGTCCGCCCGGCCGTCTGCCTCGACCCCCGCCCGGCAGCGGCCGTACGCACCTCCTGTGAGCGCCGCTCCCGGGCGCTGAGCCGGGCGGCGCTCGGGCTGACGGCGGTGATCGCGGTCGCGACGGCGTACACGGCGACCACGTCCCCGAGCCAGTACATCGCCCCGATCGCACCGGGTACGAGCGTGTCTGGGGTGCCCCCGCTCAGCGGACCACAACGGTTCACCGAGCGGAGCAAGGAACTGCACGACCGGCTCCATTCGGACCCGGCGGCCGGTCCGGCCCGCCTCGCCCCGAAGATCGAGTGACGCGGCGGCGGACACGGACAACGGGCGTGGCCCGCACCCCGGAGGGTGCGGGCCACGCCCGTGCTTACGGTGACTGCCTACTGCGCGGCGTTCAGGATCTCGCGCGCCAGCTTGGCCGTCTCGGTCGGCGTCTTGCCGACCTTCACGCCCGCGGCCTCAAGGGCCTCCTTCTTGGCCTGTGCGGTGCCGGAAGAACCGGAGACGATGGCGCCGGCGTGACCCATGGTCTTGCCCTCGGGGGCGGTGAAGCCCGCGACGTAGCCGACGACCGGCTTGGTGACGTTCTTCGCGATGAAGTCCGCCGCACGCTCCTCGGCGTCGCCGCCGATCTCGCCGATCATGACGATGAGGTCGGTCTCGGGGTCCGCCTCGAACGCCGCGAGGGCGTCGATGTGCGTGGTGCCGATGACCGGGTCGCCACCGATGCCGACGGCGGAGGAGAAGCCGATGTCACGGAGCTCGTACATCATCTGGTAGGTCAGCGTGCCGGACTTCGACACCAGACCGATGCGTCCGGGCTTGGTGATGTCGCCCGGGATGATGCCGGCGTTGGACTGGCCGGGGGTGATCAGACCCGGGCAGTTCGGGCCGATGATGCGGGTCTTGTTGCCCTTGGCGGTCGCGTACGCCCAGAAGGCGGCGGAGTCGTGCACCGCGATGCCCTCGGTGATGACGACGGCCAGCGGGATCTCGGCGTCGATGGCCTCGACGACGGCGGCCTTGGCGAAGGCCGGCGGGACGAAGAGGACGGAGACGTTGGCGCCCGTCTTCTCCATCGCCTCGGCGACCGAGCCGAAGACCGGGACCTCGGTGCCGTCGAAGTCGACGGTGGTGCCGGCCTTGCGCGGGTTCACGCCGCCGACGATGTTGGTGCCGTCAGCCAGCATCAGCTTGGTGTGCTTCATGCCCGTGGCACCGGTCATGCCCTGGACGATGACCTTGCTGTCCTTGTTGAGGAAGATAGCCATGTGAGTCTTTGACCTCTGCCCTTACTTCGCAGCCGCGAGCTCGGCGGCCTTGTCGGCCGCGCCGTCCATGGTGTCCACGCGCTGCACCAGCGGGTGGTTGGCGTCCGAGAGGATCTTGCGACCCAGCTCGGCGTTGTTGCCGTCGAGACGGACGACGAGCGGCTTGGTGACCGCCTCGCCCTTCTCCTCCAGCAGGGCCAGCGCCTGGACGATGCCGTTGGCGACCTCGTCGCACGCGGTGATGCCACCGAAGACGTTGACGAAGACGGACTTGACGTCCGGGTCGCCGAGGATGATCTCGAGACCGTTGGCCATGACGGCGGCGGAGGCGCCACCGCCGATGTCCAGGAAGTTGGCGGGCTTGACGCCGCCGCGGTTCTCGCCGGCGTAGGCGACGACGTCGAGGGTGCTCATGACGAGACCCGCGCCGTTGCCGATGATGCCGACCTCACCGTCGAGCTTGACGTAGTTGAGGTTCTTCGCCTTGGCGGCGGCCTCCAGCGGGTTCGCGGCCGCGTGGTCCACGAACTCCTCGTGGCCCGGCTGGCGGAACTCGGCGTTCTCGTCGAGCGAGACCTTGCCGTCGAGCGCGATGACGTCGCCGTTGGCGACCTTCGCGAGCGGGTTGACCTCGACGAGGAGCGCGTCCTCGGCGATGAAGGTCTGCCACAGGGTCACGAGGACCTCGGCGACCTTCTCGGCGACCTCGGACGGGAACTTCGCCTGGGCGACGATCTCGCGGGCCTTCTCGATGGTCACGCCCTCGTTGGCGTTGACCGGGACCTTCGCGAGGGCCTCGGGGGTCTTCTCCGCGACCTCCTCGATGTCCATGCCGCCCTGCACCGAGGCCATGGCCAGGAAGGTGCGGTTGGTGCGGTCGAGGAGGTACGAGACGTAGTACTCCTCCAGGATCTCGGGAGCGGTCTCGGCGATCATCACCTTGTGGACCGTGTGGCCCTTGATGTCCATGCCGAGGATGTCCGTCGCCCGGGCGACTGCCTCGTCCGGGGTGGCGGCGAGCTTGACGCCGCCGGCCTTGCCTCGGCCGCCGACCTTCACCTGCGCCTTGACGACCGACTTGCCGCCCAGCCGCTCGGTGGCCTCGCGAGCCGCCTCAGGCGTGTCGATCACTTCACCGGCCAGCACCGGTACACCGTGCTTGGCGAAGAGGTCCCTCGCCTGGTACTCGAACAGGTCCACGCGCGTCCGTCCCTTGTCTTCAAAGATTCGCAGTGATTCGCGGTTGTCTGCTATCTGCGTGGGCGTGCCGCGGAGGGCAACGTGACGGCGCTGTCACAAGGAAGGCGCACACGGTGACCGTGGACGCGGCATGTCCGTCTCGCAGGTTATCCCCGTGGGACGTGCGTCCCTAAATCGCGGCTCCCACCTGAGCGGTGATACCTGTCACAGATCGCCTCACGGTTGAGCTGCGCGTTCGTACGATCCGCCGAGTTCCGGTCGGGGCCGGCGGGGCGCTCACGGCACGGGCAGCGGCCTCTTCTCCAGCGCCGCCGCCATCACGTCGGGGAAGAGGTCCGGGGTGCAGGCGAAGGCGGGCGCGCCGAGCGCGGCCAGGGCCGCGGCGTGTTCCCGGTCGTAGGCGGGGGCGCCTTCGTCGGAGAGGGCGAGCAGGGTCACGAACTCGACTCCGGCGCCCTTCATCGCGGCCACCCGCTTGAGCATCCCCTCGCGTATGCCGCCCTCGTAGAGATCACTGATCAGGACCACGACGGTGTCGGCCGGTCGGGTGATCTTGGACTGGCAGTAGGCGAGGGCCCGGTTGATGTCGGTGCCGCCGCCGAGTTGGGTGCCGAAGAGCACGTCGACGGGGTCGTCGAGCTGGTCGGTGAGGTCGACCACCGCCGTGTCGAACACCACGAGCCGGGTGGCGATCGCGCGCATCGAGGCGAGGACCGCGCCGAAGACGGAGGCGTAGACGACGGAGGCCGCCATCGAACCCGACTGGTCGATGCAGAGGATGACCTCCTTCTTCACCGACTGCGCCGCCCGGCCGTATCCGATCAGCCGCTCGGGGACGACCGTGCGGTACTCGGGCAGGTAGTTCTTGAGGTTGGCGCGGATGGTGCGGTCCCAGTCGATGTCCCGGTGGCGGGGGCGGCTCACCCGGGCGGAGCGGTCGAGGGCTCCGGTGAGGGTGGCGCGGGTTCGGGCGGCGAGGCGCTTCTCCAACTGTTCGACGACCTTCGCCACCACGACGCGGGCGGTCTCGCGGGTCGTCTGCGGCATGGCCTTGTTGAGGGAGAGCAGGGTGCCGACGAGATGGACGTCCGGTTCCACCGCCTCCAGCATCTCCGGCTCCAGCAGCAGGGCGGACAGGCCGAGCCGCTCGATGGCGTCGCGCTGCATGACCTGCACCACGGAGCCGGGGAAGTACGTCCTGATGTCGCCGAGCCAGCGGGCGACCTGCGGCGCGGACCCGCCGAGCCCGGCCGAGCGCTCCCCCGCCTTCCTGCGCGCACCGCCGCCGCTGCGGCCGTAGAGCGCCGTGAGCGCGGCGTCCATCTCCGCGTCCCGCCCGGAGAGCGCGTGTCCGGTGCCCTCGCCGTCTCCTCCGCCTAGCACCATCCGCCACCGCCGCAGCCGCTCCCCCGCGTCCGCCGGCCGCCCCGCACTGATCTCCACCTGTCCGTCCCCCTCGTTCCTTGTCCCGTGCCGTGTGTCCCGTTGTCGCACTGCCCCACCCCTCGGCTCTCACCGCCGACCCCCTCCGTCCGGCGGCGCCGGGCGTCAGCCGGCGCCCACCGCCGCCCCGATCGCCCCGGTCGCCTCCGCCGCCCTGGCGAGCAGCACGCGGACCAGGTCCGCCGCCGCGTCCGCGCGGACGGGGTCCAGCTCCGGCCCGAAACCCTCGGGCGCCGAGCCGGGTCCGGTCGGCCGGCGCGCCCCATCGGACGGTCCCCGCCGGACCAGTTCGCCGAGGGCACGCTTCACGCCCGGCTCGTACGCCCCGAACGTCCGGCGCAGCAGGGGCAGTACGTCGATGAAGGCGTTCGCCGGCACCGACACCAGCCAGGTGTCGATCAGGCCCAGCAGCCGTTCGTCGTGGACCAGCAGGGTGCCGCCGCCCGCGCTGCCGCCGACGAAGCCCTCGATCCAGCCGGCCGCGTCGGCGGGAATGGCCGCCGGGGACAGCGCGAGCCCCATCAGCCGGGCGGTCTCCTCGGGCGGGAGGCGGCCGTCGTCCAGCAGCAGGCGGGCGGACCGACCCCGGATCAGCCCGGGCACGGTGTCCCGGCCGGCCAGCGTCCGCAGCACCGCCGACCAGCGCTCGCGCAGCCCCTCGTCGGCGTCGGCCAGCAGGGCGATCGCCCCGTGGACGGCGTCGACGTGCCCGCGCAGCTCCGCCGCGGCGTCGGCGTCCAGCCCGGCCGCACAGGCGGCCGGCAGGGCCACGCATATCCGCTCCGCGAGCCCGGCGGCGACAGTGCCGAGCGCCTCGGCGTCGGTGCCGCGTACGTCCCCGTACCGCAGCGAGCGGGCCAGCGCCGGCAGCGCTTTGGCGAGGCGCGCCACATCGGTGTCCAGAGCGGCACGGTCGGCGAGGGCGCGCAGTACGGCGGGCAACGCCTCGGACAGCCCGGCGAGCAGGCACCGTTCGGCGAGGGCGGTGACCTCGCCCAGTTCCCCGGCGTCCGCTGCGAGGGCCTCGGCGCGGGCGGTGGCCGCCCCCAGGACGGTCGTGCCCCAGATCCCGGCCTCCGCGACCCGCACGGACAGCTCCGGTTCCCAGCGCAGCCGCCAGGTCTCGCGGAAGGTGCCGGTGCCGGCGCGGGAGGCGGCGGGTATCCCCCAGTCGATGCCGAGCAGCCGCAGCCGGTGCAGGAGCAGGGACTTGGCCCCGTCGGTGTCCTTGCGCAGGTCCAGCTCCAGCTCGCGTTCCTGCGCCTCGACCTTGAGGCGCAGGGACCGCTGTCTGCGGGTGAGGTCCCGTTGGAGGGGTACCACGGGCGCCGCGTCGGGGACTTCGCCCAGCACGTCCCCGACCACCAGACGGTCGTGGATGAGGGCGAGCGGTACGTCGGAGCCGTCGCACATGACCGCCCGGACCGCCTCCAGGGTTTCGGTGAGGCCGGCAACGGGTCGCCCCCGCACGGCGGCGAGGGTCTGCGCCAGCCGGACCGCCTCGATGACGTGGGCGGAGGAGACCTGTCGGTCCTCCTCCCGGAGCAGGCCCGCGACCTTCGTCAGCCAGCGCTCGACGGGCCGGTCGCGGGCGGTGAAGAGGTGCGCGTACCAGCCGGGCGAGGTGATGCCGGCGCCGTAGCCCGCGGCGCGGGTGAGCCGGCGGTGGGTCCAGGGCACCCAGGTGGTCTCCACCTTGATCCTGGGCAGTCCGCCGAGCAGCGCCTTGTCGGCGGTGGCCGTGGTCGGGGCGCGCAGGGCCGGGACGTGCCATGCCCCGCAGACCACGGCGTAGTCGTCGCCGAACTCGCGGCGCGCGGCCCGCATGCGCTGCCGCATGTACGCCTCGCGCACCAGGTCGCGGTGGTTGGCGCAGCCGTACTCCTCGCGCAGCGCCCCCATCGCCTCGCCGAGTGCGCCGAACACGGCCAGGGGGTCTTCCCGTACGGCGTCCCGGTGCTCGACGGCGTCCTCCCACCAGCGCTCGGGGTCGTCGTACCCGGCGCTCTCGGCCAGCACGGCGAGCGGGTCGATCCGGACGGCTTCGTCCCGCGCCCCCTCGTCCCGCGCCTCCTCGTCGCGCGCCCCCTCGTCAGGCGTCGCGGCCAGCGAGTGCGCGGCGGGGAGGTCGATGAACCGGACGGGTACCCCCCGGTCCTGGGCCCAACGGATGGCGACCCATTCGGGGGAGAACCCGGCCAGCGGCCAGAAGGCGGCCCGGCCCGGATCGTCGGCCGCGTGGGCGAGCAGGGCGACGGGCGGCCGCATGCTCGGGTCGGCGGTGAGCGGCAACAGCGCGTCGCCTTCCGGCGGCCCTTCTATGAGCACCGCCGACGGCCCGGCTTCGTCCAAAGCGGCCCGCACGGCGCGGGCGGAGCCCGGTCCGTGGTGCCGGACCCCCAGCAGGAGGGGGCCCTCGGCCCGGGGGTTCATACCGTCACCTCCCGGCAGGCGCGGTAGAAGTCCTTCCAACCCTCCCGCTCGCGGACGACGGCTTCGAGGTACTCCTGCCAGACCACCCGGTCGGCGGCCGGGTCGCGGACGACTGCGCCGAGGATGCCGGCTGCCACGTCGGAGGGGCGCAGGACGCCGTCCCCGAAGTGGGCGGCCAGGGCCAGGCCGCCGGTGACCACCGAGATGGCCTCGGCGGTGGACAGCGTGCCGCTGGGCGACTTGACCTTGGTGCGACCGTCGCCGGTGACGCCGTCGCGCAGCTCGCGGAAGACGGTGACGACGCGGCGGATCTCCTCCAGCCCCTCGGGCGCGGCTGGCAGGTCGAGGGCGCGCCCCAACTGGTCGACGCGGCGGGCGACGATGTCGACCTCGGCGTCGGCGGTGGCGGGCAGCGGCAGCACCACGGTGTTGAAGCGGCGGCGCAGCGCGCTGGAGAGCTCGTTGACCCCGCGGTCGCGGTCGTTGGCGGTGGCGATGAGGTTGAAGCCGCGCACGGCCTGCACCTCCTGCCCGAGCTCCGGTATGGGGAGCGTCTTCTCGGACAGGACGGTGATGAGGGTGTCCTGGACATCGGCGGGGATGCGGGTGAGTTCCTCGACGCGGGCGGTCATGCCGTCGGCCATGGCGCGCATGACGGGGCTGGGGACGAGCGCATCACGGCTCGGGCCGTGGGCGAGGAGGCGGGCGTAGTCCCAGCCGTAGCGGATGGCCTCCTCGGGTGTGCCGGCGGTGCCTTGGACGAGGAGGGTGGAGTCCCCGCTGACCGCTGCGGCGAGGTGTTCGGACACCCAGGTCTTGGCGGTGCCGGGGACTCCGAGGAGGAGGAGGGCGCGGTCGGTGGCCAGGGTGGTGACGGCGACCTCGACGATGCGGCGCGGTCCGACGTACTTGGGTGTGATCACCGTGCCGTCGTCCAGCGTGCCGCCGAGCAGGTAGGTGGCGACGGCCCACGGGGAGAGCTTCCAGCGGGTGGGGCGGGGCCGGTCGTCGGCGGCCGCCAAGGCTTTCAGTTCGTGCGCGAAGGCGTCTTCGGCATGCGGTCGCAGTGCCTCTGCGCGGTGTTCGGTCCCGGTCGTGACCATGGTCCCCCTCCAATGCTCGGCAGCCGCTCCCGACTGCTGACACCACGGTGCACCACGGCACTGACAACGCCCCTAGCTCACAACGTCGTTGCAGGTCAGAGCGATTGTCAGTGGGGGTCTCTACGGTGGGACACATGACTGAGCAGGGGGTTCGCTGGACGGTGGAACAGGTGCTGGCCCTGGCTCCTGACGAAGCGTCGCGCAAGGCGGGAGGCAAGCTGGGTGGGGCGGGTCCGTGGTCGCAGACCGGAGGTTCCGCTTCCGGTGCGGTGTGGGGGTTGTGCAAGGGCAGCGGCAGGACGCCGTACCGGACGGTCGTGGACCTGAGGGGCCCGGCGTACAAGTGCTCCTGCCCGAGCCGGAAGTTCCCGTGCAAGCACGCGCTGGGGCTGCTGTTGCTCTGGGCGGTGGAAGGGGTGGGCGATCCGGCGCGGGCGCCGGAGTGGGCCGGCGAGTGGCTGGCCGAGCGGGCGGCGAAGGCGGCCCGGCCGGCGGTCGCGAAGCCGGTGGACGAGGAGGCGGCGAGGAAGCGCGCCGAGCGACGGGCGGCCCGCATCGCGGCGGGGGTCGGCGAGCTGGAACAGCGGCTGGCGGATCTGCTGCGGGGCGGACTGGCCGGCCAGGAGCAGGCGGGGTACGCGCCGTGGGAGGAGACGGCGGCCCGCATGGTCGACGCGCAGGCACCGGGACTGGCCTCCCGGGTAAGGGAGTTGGGGACAATACCCGGTTGCGGCCCCGGCTGGCCCGCCCGGATGCTTGAGGAGTTCGCGCTGCTGCACCTGCTCGACCGGGCCTGGCTGGGGGTTTCGGGACTGCCGGAGCAGTTGGCCGCGACGGTACGGACCCGGGTGGGACTCCCGCCTTCGGCGGAGGGCGAAGCCGTACGGGACCGCTGGCTCGTACTGGCCCAGTACGACTCGGTGTCCCCGGACGGCCGGCTCACCACCCGCCGGGTGTGGCTGCGCGGGCTGGTGAGCGGGCGGCCGGCCCTGGTGCTGGACTTCGGACCGCCCGGGCGGCTTCCGGGGCCGGCGCTGCCGGTCGGACTGGTCCTGGAGGCGGAAGCCCGCTTCCGGCCCGGTTCGGCGGGGCTGCGGGCGGATCTCGGAGACCGGGGCGCGGCCGCGGTGCCGGACGGTCGGGCACCGGTCGGGGTGAGTCCGCAGGCGGCTCTGGAGGCGTACGGGGCCGCCCTGCGGGAGGACCCCTGGCTGGAGTCGTGGCCAGTGGTGCTGGGGCCGGTGGTGCCGATACCCGGTGAGCAGGGTTGGCGGTTGGCGGACCCGGAGGGGACGGCGGCGCTTCCGGTACCGCTCGCGGGGCCGGGGAGCAGATCCCGATCGGGGTTGTGGCAGCTCGCCGCGCTCTCGGGCGGGGGTCCGGTGACGGTGTTCGGGGAGGTCGGCCACCGGGGGTTCAAGCCCCTGACGGTCTGGCATCCGGACTCCGCGGAACCGGTGGCCCTGGTCTGACGGGGCCGGCGGACTGCGGGCTGCGGGCTGCGGGCTGCGGGCTGCGAGGAGGCAAGGGGCGATCGACGCGGGGGAGCGTCGGCGCCGGGGAGGGACCGGCGGCGCGGGGGCGCCGTCGTGCGGGATCGAGAAAGCCGGGGGGCTTTGATGAACGACAACCACGCCAGCTGACAAGCGTTTTGAGGCGACATTTCACCATACTGCTCCGGTCCCGTGGAGGGGGCGGGACCGGAGCACCGCACGGCACACCACGAGGGAGGGGTCCGATGAAGACGGCTGGGGCGGCGCACGCCGCACACCCGGCGCCGGCGGGAGACACGGCGGAGGGGACGGCGTACGCCGACTGGGACGAACTGGTGGCCACGGCGCTGCTCGGCACCGAGCGGCGCCGGGGCGGCTCGCCGGAGGCGTTGCTGGACGAGGCGGCCGTACAGACCCTGCGGCGCCGGGCCGGTCTGCGGCCGGCGCCCGTACGGGCCGGGGAGCGCCCGGAGTCGGCGCCGCGCGATCCGCGTCCGGAGCCGCCGGAAGCGGCCCGGCGGCGCCTCGCGCAACTCTTGGCGGGCCGTGCGCGGGCGGGTGGGTCGGGCGGGCGGCGGGCGGCCGCTCCGGACCTGACGGAGCTGCTCCCGCAGTGGCTGGCCGCGGCCGTCCGGCACGGGTACCGCGCTCCGGCGGCGCTGGTCCCGGCACTGCTGGACGCGGCGAAGGCCCGCACCGATCTGCGACCGCTCGCGCTGACCTTGGCCGGGAGCCGGGGGCTGTGGCTGGCCCGGCTGAACCCGGACTGGCGGTTCGCGCTGCGCGGTGGGACCGGCGGCAGCCTGGAGCTGCCCGACCCGCAGGACCGCGAAGGGGTGGAACGACTGTGGGAGGAGGGCTTGTTCGCCGAGCGGGTGGCTCTCCTGGGCGCCGTCCGGGCCCACGATCCGGCCGCCGCGACCCGGCTGCTCGAAACGACCTGGAGCACCGAACGGGCCGAGGACCGGCTGATGTTCCTGGACTCGTTGAGAGTGGGGCTGTCGGACGCGGACGAGCCGTTCCTGGAGACGGCCCTGGGCGACCGCAGCCGCAACGTCCGGGCGACGGCCGCCGAACTGCTGTCGGCCCTGACCGGTTCGGCGTTGGCGGGGCGGATGGCGGAGCGGGCGTTGGCCTGTGTCGGTCCGGAGGGGATCGTCCCCCCGGCGGAGTGCGACGCGGGGATGCTGCGGGACGGCGTGGTGAAACGGCCCCCCGCGGGGCGCGGTGAGCGGGCCTGGTGGCTGGGGCAGCTGGTGGAGGCGGCTCCGCTGTCCTGTTGGCGGGAGCGGTTCGGGGGGCTCGACCCGGCCGGGATCGTGGCCCGGCCCGTCGGTGACGGCTGGGCGAAGGAACTGCATGCCGCGTGGTGCCGGGCCGCGGTGCGACAGCGTGACGCGCGGTGGTCGAAGGCACTGCTCGGCTCGGCCTCCGCCCCGCCGGCGGCCGGACCGGGCACCGCGTCCCTCGCGGAACGGGCCAAGCTGCTGTCCGTACTGCCGGACGGGGAGCGGGCGCGGTGGGTGGCGGAGTTCGTACGGGCGCACGGGCTGTCGGAGGCGTTCCAACTGCTCGGGGTGTGCGTCGTGCCGTGGGCGGGGGTGCTGGGCCGGGCGGTGGTGGACGCGTTGGCCGCGGCCCGGGAGGCGGGCGGCTACCCGTGGAGCTTCAGCGGGGTGATGGGCCTGGCGGAACGCTGCCTCGACCCGGCGGACGCGGGGCGGCTGGAAGCCCTGACCAGAGCCCCGGCGGACCACGCGGCCCCCTCGACCCCATCGAACCCCGTCGAGCCGGCAGCGGGCGCGGGGGCGTACTGGGAGGAAGCCTTCCAGCGCCTGGCCTCCACCCTCCACCTCCGCGCCGCCATGCTCGCGGAGCTCATACCGCCCGCCTGAGCGGCCGACCACCGGGCCGAGGCCCCCTGCCGACCACCGGGCCGGGGCCCCCTGCCGGCCACGGGGGCGGTCGGGGGCGTCCGGGGCTCCGGGATCAGGGCTCCAGGGCCAGGGAGCATGGCTCCGGGGCGCGGGGGCGCGGGGGCTCCGGGGCGCGGGGGCGCGGGGGCGCCGGGGCGCGGGGGCGCGGGGGCGCGGGGGCGCCGGGGATCAGGGCGCCAGGGCCAGGGGTCGGGGCTCCGGGGTCAGGGGCGGCGGATGTTCGCGTTGACCCAGTCCACGATGGCCGTGGTCGTGGCACCCGGGGTGAAGATCTCCGCCACGCCCTTCTCCTTGAGCGGGGCGATGTCGTCCTCCGGGATGATGCCCCCGCCGAAGACCTTGATGTCCTCCGCGTCCCGGTCCCTCAACAGTTCCAGCACGCGCACGAACAGCGTGTTGTGGGCGCCCGACAGGATCGAGAGGCCGATCGCGTCCGCGTCCTCCTGGATCGCGGTGTCCACGATCTGCTCGGGGGTCTGGTGCAGTCCCGTGTAGATGACTTCCATGCCCGCGTCCCGCAGCGCACGGGCGATCACCTTGGCCCCGCGGTCGTGGCCGTCGAGACCCGGCTTGGCCACCACCACACGGATCGGACCGGTCACACCCATCGCACTGCCTCCCGAGTGAACGAACGTTAAGTACAGCATCGCGCACCAGCCCGTTTCGCGGTCAAGCAGGAGGGGGAAATCACACGTGGGAGCGTGGAGCCACCGCCAATGGTTCACCGCCCCCGCCAGTGATTCACGGGGGAGCGACACCGAGTCGTCCCGCCACCGTGCCGCCAGCCGCACGGCACGGAGGCGGGGCACGTCGGCAATACGGCCGCATTCCCAAGAGGCCCGGAGGCCGCCATGGGGCTGTCGATCACGCCGATTTCCACACCCTTACCGCTCTCCGTCTCGCAGTCGGCGGCGGCCCTTCGGGCGGCCGTCCTCGAGGCGGTGGTACTGACCGGGCACCTGTTCCTGTACCCCACCGGGGTGCTCGCGGAACGGCTCGCCGTCGATCCGGCCGCCGGGGCGACGGGGCAGCGCCCGCCGGTGCTGCTGCTGCACGGCTTCACCGACAACCGTTCCGTCTTCGTCCTCCTGCGCCGCGCACTCGCGGCGGACGGCATGCGGCGGGTGGAGACGTACAACTACTCGCCCTTCACCCGCGACCTCCGCGCCACCGCCGGGCACCTGGCCCGCCGCGTCGAGGAGCTGTGCGAGCGCAGCGGACAGGAGCGAATCGACCTCGTCGGGCACAGCCTCGGCGGCCTGGTCGCCCGGTACTACCTCCAGCGGCTCGGCGGTGACGCCCGGGTGCGCACCCTCGTCACGCTCGGCACCCCGCACTCCGGCACCAGCGTGGCGCCCTTCATGGACGCCCACCCGCTGGTCCGCCAGATGCGGCCGGGCTCCGAGGTGATGCGGGAATTGGACGCACCGGCACCGGGCTGCCGCACCCGCTGCGTGGCCTTCTGGAGCGAATTCGACGCGCTGATGACGCCGCCGGGGACGGCCCGCCTCGACCACCCCGACCTGATCGCCGAGAACGTGCTGGTCACCGGCATCGGCCACCTCGCGCTCCCCGTCCATCCCACGGTTATCGGCGCCATCCGACGCACCCTGGACGGACCTCTCGCGCGGCCGTCGCAGTCCCCCGCCCAGGAAACCGAAGTGCGCCGCCTCGCCCTCTGAGGTAGTGGCAACCCCGGACGACCAAGAGTCGAACGAATATCGAACTCAAGGCCAAGGCTCGGTGTGTACGGGACCGAAAGACAGCCGAATGCCCGGTTCCCCAGAGGTCGAAACCCTCCGAAGATTGTCGTCTCCAGTAACCGCCGGGTACAGTCGCGCCACTGCTCTCCTCCGGGGAACCTCCGATTCCCCGGCCACCCAGGCCCCCACTGCCGAGGCGAAAGAGAAGTTGGTGAACGACCGCCCCACGTCGGGCCAGTACCCCGAAAACGGGTACGACGGCCTCTCCACCACCACTTTCGCTGGTGACCAGGCCTACGTTTCCTATGAAACGCAGGGCCAGGGTTACAACTACGCCGACTCCGCCGGGTACGACACCTACGGCGGGTACCAGTCGACCGGCACTTACGACGCCACCGCCTGGGCCGGACAGGAGAGTTACCTCTCCTCGGTCCCCCACCAGGCCGTGTCCGAGGACACCACGGGCCAGTGGGACGCGAGCGCCTGGACCGACGCCAACTCCGCCGCGTACCAGCAGACTTCCTTCGGCTACGACGCGACGGGCGCCGAACAGCCCGCCGACCGGACCGCGCAGTGGAACACCTTCCCCGCGTACGGACAGCAGGACACCGGCACGTACGACGCCACCGCCTGGAACACGGGCCACTCGGACGGCGGTTACGACACCACCTCGCACCAGGACTCGGCGCACACCGGTTACGAGAGCTACGCGTACGAGCCGACCAGCGTCGTCCCGATGGTCGTGCCGCATGACGCCCCCTCGGGCGCCCCCGACCTCCACGCCGCCGACCTCCACGCCGCCGAGACCGCCGTCTTCGAGACCATTTCGGACGACGACATTCCGGAACCCCCGGCCACGGTGCACGCCATGGCCACCCAGACGATGCCGGTCGTGCCCGCGGAGCCGCGCGCCTCACGCCGCGCCGGCAGCACCAAGCCCGGCAACACGGCCAACTCGAAGACTTCCACCTCCAAGACCTCCGACTCCAAGGGGTCCAACTCCAAGACCTCCGGCGGCAAGACGGCCGGCGGCAGCAGCCGGCGCCGCACCCCTGCGAAGCGTTCCGCCCTCCTGACCGTCGCCGTGCCCTCGGCTTGCGTCATGGGCGTCGCCGGAGTCGCGGCCGCCTCGGTCGGCGGGCTCGGCGGCACCGACAAGCCGGCCAACGACACCACGACGATGGCCGCCGCCGACCCGGCCTCGGTGAAACCCGTCGCGGCGAACAACAAGTTGGACACCCAGCTCACCGCCCTGAGCGCGGACGCCGGTGACTTCGCGGACCGCGCGAGCCGCACCCAGGAACGCCTCGACCTGAAGCAGCGCCAGGAAGACGAGAAGAAGAAGCGCGCCGAGGAGGCGGCGGCCAAGGAGGCCGCCCGCCCCAAATTCGCGCTCCCTGTCGCGCAGCACGGTCTCAGCGCCGGTTTCGGGCAGGCCGGCGGCATGTGGATGTCCGTGCACACCGGCATCGACTTCCCGGTCTCCTACGGCACCCCGGTCATGTCCGCCACCGACGGCACCGTCCGCACACAGTGGAACAGCGCCTACGGGAACATGGCCATAGTGACCTCCCCCGACGGCACCGAGACCTGGTACTGCCACCTCAGCAGCACCAAGATCCGCTCCGGCAAGGTCAAGGCCGGTGACGTCATCGCCTACTCCGGCAACTCCGGCAACTCCACCGGCCCGCACCTGCACTTCGAGGTACGCCCCGGAGCCGGCTCCCCGATCGACCCCCAGGCGTGGCTGCGCAACCACGGCCTCGACCCGACGTAGGCCCGTCCGTCCCGGCCTCCCGCGCCCTCCCGTTCCCCACCCGGCCCGCCGTCGGCATGCGCTGTTGACCCTCGACTTGGTGGAGGGCCCAGAGTGACGGGTGTGGAGAGCGAGATGCGCAGTATCGGCGAGATGGCCCGGGACAGTGGACTGGGCGTGAGCGCCCTGCGGTTCTACGACAGGGCCGGCGTACTGGTCCCGGCCTGGGTGGATCCGGCGAGCGGATACCGCTGGTACGGCCCGCGGCAGCTGGAGGAGGCCGGATTGCTGGCCCTGCTGCGCCGGACCGGTATGCCGTTGGCGGACATCCGTCTGGTGCTGGCCGGATGGTCCGGCAGGGACACCGGGTTGGTCCGGCAGTTGCTCCAAGCGCATCTGCGCCGTCTCGAACTGGGGCTGTCCGATGCCCGCGGCGCGTTCTCCACGATCCGAGCGCTACTTGAGGACAGGGAGAATCCCATGGCAGTACCGCGCACGACGGCCGTCCGACTGACCGTCTCCGCACCGGACCTGGCCGCCGCGCTCGACGCGGTCCGTTTCGCCGCGGGCGCCGACCCGGAGCTGCCGATGCTCGGCGGCGTCCTGTTCGACATCGAGGGCGACGAGCTCCGTGTCGTGGCCACCGACCGGTACCGGATGGCTGTCGCGCGAGCCGCCACCGTCGGACACGGCGGGCCCAGGGCGCAGGTCACGGTGCCGTCCCCGCTCGTCGACGCGATGCGGGCACTGCTCGGTGACGACGCGCCCGCCCGGCTCACGGTGGACGGCGACCGCGCGCTCCTGGAGACGGAGGGCCGTGAGGCGGCCGGGCAGTGCCTCGGTCACGACTTCCCCGACTACCGTCGCCTGGTTCGACTGCCGGCGGGGCGCCGCGCCCTCGTCGATGTCGCGGCCCTCCGGGAGGCGGTGGTGAGCGGACCGGTCCGGTCGGACGCCGTGCGGGAGCAGGACGGCGTGCCGTGTGACCTGAGTGTGCTCAAGGTGTCCGCCGACGGTGCCGTGACCGTCTGCGAGGACGGCGAGGACGGTCACGACGACTGCGACCACGTCGCCGTCAACCGCGATTTCCTCCTGGACGCCCTCGCCGCCGGAGCCCGGGACCGGTTGGTTCTGGAGTTCGGCGCCCCGACGGCGCCCGTGGCGATCCGCCGGACCGACAGCGAGGACACCTTCTCGCTCCTGATGCCCGTCCGACTGGAGAACTGACCCCTCGGGGGGGCTCGGGCGGCCGCGGTCCCCGGGTCCGGGGTCCGGGGTCCGGGGTCCGGGACTACAGCTTCTGCACCGGCGCGTAGCGCAGGAGCAGCCGCTTCGGCTTGTCGTCCCCGAAGTCGATGGTGGCCTGCGCGTCCGCGCCCGCCCCCCGGACCTCCATGACGGTGCCCAGACCGAACTGGTCGTGGGTGACCCGGTCGCCGACGGTCAGCGCGATGACCGGCTTGTCGGCGGCCCGGCGCGTCGCGAAGCCCGACGGGCCCGACCTCGTGCGCGACGAGGACAAGAACGCCTCGGGCGAGGTCCCGAACGCGGCCTTGCCGCCGCCCGAACCGCGCATGGGACCGGCCGGCTTCTGGGACGCGCCCGTCCGCTTCCACTGCAGGTACTCCGCCGGGATCTCCTCCAGGAAGCGTGACGGCGGGTTGTACGAGGGGGTGCCCCACGCGCTGCGCATCGAGGAGCGGGTCAGGTAGAGCCGCTCGCGCGCTCGGGTGATGCCGACGTACGCGAGGCGCCGCTCCTCCTCCAGTTCCTTGGTCTGCCCGAGCGCGCGCATGTGCGGGAAGACCCCGTCCTCCATGCCGGTCAGGAAGACGACCGGGAACTCCAGGCCCTTCGCCGTGTGCAGGGTCATCAGCGTGATGACCCCGCTGCCTTCGGTGTCCTCGTCCGGGATCTGGTCGGAGTCGGCGACGAGCGCGACCTGCTCCAGGAACTCGGCCAGGGTGCCGGGGCTCTCCTCGTCCCGGGCCTGCTCGAATTCGAGTGCCACTGCCGCGAGTTCCTGGAGGTTCTCGATCCGCGTCTCGTCCTGCGGGTCGGTGGAGGCCTGGAGTTCGGCGAGGTAGCCCGTGCGCTCCAGGACCGCTTCCAGCACCACCGCGGGGCCCGCGCCGGATTCGACGATCGTGCGCAGTTCCTCCATCAGCGCGTTGAACCGCTTGACGGCGTTGGTGGAGCGGGCGGCCATGCCGAAGGCCTCGTCGACCCGGCGCAACGCCTGTGGGAAGGTGATCTTCTCGCGCATCGCGAGGGCGTCGATCATCGCTTCCGCCCGCTCGCCGATACCGCGCTTGGGGACGTTGAGGATGCGCCGCAGGGGGACGTTGTCCTCGGGGTTCGCCAGTACGCGCAGGTACGCGAGGACGTCGCGGACCTCCTTGCGCTCGTAGAAGCGGACGCCGCCGACCACCTTGTAGGGGAGGCCGACGCGGATGAAGATCTCCTCGAACACGCGGGACTGCGCGTTGGTCCGGTAGAAGATCGCGACATCACCCGCCTTGGCGTCGCCGGCGTCCGTCAACCGGTCGATCTCGTCGGCGACGAACTGGGCCTCGTCGTGCTCGGTGTCCGCGACGTACCCGGTGATCACCGCGCCGGTGCCGGCCTCGGTCCACAGGTTCTTGGCGCGGCGGTTCTCGTTGCGCTCGATGACCGCGTTGGCCGCGGAGAGGATCGTCTGGGTGGAGCGGTAGTTCTGCTCCAGCAGGATCGTCGTCGCGTCGGGGTAGTCCTCCTCGAACTGGAGGATGTTGCGGATCGTCGCGCCGCGGAAGGCGTAGATCGACTGGTCGGCGTCGCCCACGACACACAGCTCGGCGGGCGCCAGGTCCGGGTAGCCGGTGCCGACCAGTTCGCGCACCAGCGTGTACTGGGCGTGGTTGGTGTCCTGGTACTCGTCCACCAGCACGTGGCGGAAGCGGCGCCGGTAGTGCTCGGCGACGTCCGGGAACGCCTGGAGCAGGTGCACGGTGGTCATGATGATGTCGTCGAAGTCGAGCGCGTTGGCCTCGCGCAGCCGTCCCTGGTACATGGCGTACGCCTGCGCGAGCGTCTTCTCGAAACCTCCCCCGGACTCCGTCTGGGAGGTGCCCCCAGTGGCCTGGGCGGCGAAGGCCTCCTCGTCGATGAGCTCGTTCTTCAGGTTCGAGATCTTCGCGTTGAACGCCTTCGGCGGGAACTTCTTCGGGTCGAGGTCCAGGTCCCGGCAGACGAGCGCCATCAGGCGCTTGGAGTCGGCCGCGTCGTAGATCGAGAACGAGGAGGTGAATCCGAGCCGTTTCGACTCGCGGCGCAGGATGCGGACGCACGCGCTGTGGAAGGTGGAGACCCACATGGCGTTGGCGCGCGGGCCGACGAGGCCTTCGACGCGCTCCTTCATCTCGCCGGCGGCCTTGTTGGTGAAGGTGATCGCCAGGATCTGGCCGGGGTGGACGCCGCGGGCGGCCAGCAGGTGGCCGATGCGGTGGGTCAGCACCCGGGTCTTGCCGGAGCCGGCGCCGGCCACGATGAGCAGCGGCGAGCCCGCGTGCACCACGGCGGCGCGCTGCTCCGTGTTCAGCCCGTCCAGGAGCGCCGCCGGGTCGATGACGGGCTTGGGCGCCCCGTTGCGGTAGTAGGCGTCCCCGCTCATGGGTGCGTCGAACCGGCCGCCGAAGAGGTCGTCCGCGCCCGGCTCGGGGGCGGGGTGGTCCTCGGGCGGCGGGGGAACCTCGTCGGAGGGGGAGAGGTCCGCCAGGAAGCTGTCGTCAAAGAGGCTGCTCATCGCTTTCCGAGTCTAGGGGGCGGGACCGACAGCCGGTCCCGGCCCGGGAAATATCACAGACCCCGCCCATGGCCGACGGGCGGCGCCTCAGCGCAGTACGAGCGCCAGCAACCCCGGGAAGCGCCGTTCGAGGTCGTCGCGGCGCAGCGTGAGGTACTGGCGCCGGCCCTCGGGGCGCTGGCAGATCACGCCGCTCTCGCGCAGCGTCCGCAGGTGGTGGGTGACGGAGGAGCGGGGCAGGTCCGGGACGACCTCGCCGCAGAACGCCTCCTCGCCGGAGGCGAGCTTGCGGACGATCTCCAGTCGGGCGGGGTGCCCGAGTGCCGCGAGGACCTCGGCCAGGTCGAGGGCGTCGGTGTCGCCGCGGGAGGCGTCGGCGTCGCAGGAGGGGTCGGCGTCGGGGTGGGCGGGTTCGGCTGCGGCCATGGCCCCACTGTACGCAAATCCGGTACGGACATTGACCGACCGTACGAAGATCCCGTACGGTCGCCGACACAGCGGTCGTACGAAATGTTCGTACGGAGCCGTTCCGACCGGAGGACTCCCCCATGCCCACCCCCGCACCCCTGGACGACGCCGCCCTCGCCGCCTCCCTCGACGGCGGGTTCACCAGCCACCACGCCGACGTCAACGGCACCCGGCTGCACTACGTCGACGGCGGCGCGGGCCGGCCCCTCGTGCTCCTCGGCGGCTGGCCGCAGACCTGGTGGCAGTGGCACAAGGTGATGCCCGCCCTCGCCCGCACCCACCGCGTCATCGCGGTGGACCTGCGCGGGATGGGCGGCTCCGCCAAGCCCGAGGGCGGCTACGACAAGAAGACGCTCGCCGCCGACGTCCACGCCCTGCTCGCCCACCTCGGGATCGGGCGCGCCCACCTCGTGGGCCACGACATCGGCGCGATGGTCGCGTACGCCCACGCCGCCAACCACCCCGGCGCGACCGACCGGATCGCCCTGCTCGACGTCTCCCACCCCGACCCCGGCTGGTACGAGGGCACGCTCCTCCCCCGGCCCGGCCGGTTCCACAAGTGGTGGTTCGCCTTCAACCAGGTCGAGGACCTGCCCGAACAGCTCCTCGCCGGCCGCTACCACCACCTGCTCGACTGGCTCTTCGCCCGCGCCACCGCGGACCCCGCCGCCGTCGACGCCCACTCCCGGGCGGTCTACGCCCGCGCGTACGACTCCCCCGAGGCGATCCGGGCGTCCAACGACTGGTACCGCGCCTTCCCCCAGGACATCGAGGACCTCGCCGGCTACCCGCCCGTGACCGCCCCGCTGCTCGCCCTCGGCGGCGAGTTCAGCAACTACGACCTGCTGACGGAGGCGGTGCCGCCGCTGGGCACCGACACCCGGGTGGTCCGCGTCGACAAGAGCGGCCACTACCTCCCCGAGGAGCGGCCGGAGGTCGTCGTCGAGGAGCTGCTCCGCTTCCTCGGCTGACGCCCGACCTGGCCACGGGCCGCCGCCGGCCGCCCCGTACGCTCGACGCCATGGACGTACTGATCAGCGTTTTCCTCGGCCTGCACATCATCGGCATAGCCTCGCTCCTCGGCGGCTTCCTCACCCAGATGAAGGCGATGGGCGCCGGCACCGCCCGCTTCGTGCCGGCGATGCTGCACGGCGCGCTGACGATGCTGGTCACCGGTGTGCTGCTGGTGGGATTCCGCGAGATGGACGGCGGCACCGTCGACAACATCAAGATCGGTGTGAAGCTCGCGGTCCTCTTCGTCGTCCTGGCGCTCGTCTACGTCAAGCGGGACGAGGAGCGGGTGGACAAGGCGCTGTTCGGCGCGGTCGGCGGTCTGACCATGGCCAATATCTTTATCGCCGTCCTCTGGCACTGATCGTTCAGCACCACTGATCGTTCAACAACGGTCAGTTGGGGGCATCTCGTCATCTCCCCGTTACCTCCAGGCTTAGCGTCCTCCCCCAAGACCGACGGAAGGACGTGAGGCCCCCGTGGCCAGTCATCGAAAGCCCAGGCAGCGCCCGTTCTCGGGCGGCCCCGCACGCGCCGCCGCCACCACCCTCGCCCTCGCGGGCGCTGCCACCGCCACCGCCTTCGAAGGCACCTCCCAGGCCGAACCCCGCCAGACGCCCGCGCAGGTCAAGGCCGAGGTGGACCGGCTCTACCAGGACGCCGAAGCGGCCACCGAGCGGTACAACGGGGCGAAGGAGAAGGCCGACGAGGCCGAGCGCGCGCTGTCCGGCCTGCGCGACGAGGCCGCCCGCAGGGCCGACCGGCTGGGCGCGGCCCGCAGCACGCTCGGCGCGCTCGCGGCGAGCCAGTACCGCAGCGGTGGGCTGGGTCCCGCCGTCCAACTGGCGATGTCGGGCAACCCGCAGGAGTACCTGGAACGGGCCGCGTTCCTCACCCGGACCGGGGACCGCACGGCCTCTCAGGTGGCCGCCGTGCGCCGGGGGCTCGACGAGGCCGACCGGCTGCGGGACCGGGCGTCGGGGACGCTCACGGAGCTGCGGGCGCGGCAGGACGAACTCGCCGCCGCCAAGGCAGCCGTCGAGGGCAAGCTGAGCGCCGCCAAGCGCCTGCTGGACAAGCTCACCGCCGAGGAACGGGCCGCCTACGAGGCGCAGTCACCGGCCGGGACCGGCACACGGGGCCCGGTGCCGGCCCCGGCCGGGGACGGGAGCCGCGCCGCCCGCGCGGTGGCGTTCGCGTACGGGGCGATCGGCAAGCCGTACGTGTGGGGCGCCACCGGGCCGGGCTCCTTCGACTGCTCCGGCCTGGCCCAGGCCGCCTGGGGCGCGGCCGGCGTCTCGCTGCCCCGCACCACCTACACCCAGATCAACGCCGGACAGCGGGTCTCCCGCGACGGGCTGGCCCCGGGCGACCTGGTGTTCTTCTACTCCGGCATCACGCACGTCGGCCTCTACATCGGCGACGGCAAGATGATCCACGCCCCCCACCCCGGGGCGACGGTCCGCATCGCGCCGATCGACTCGATGCCCTGGGCCGGCGCCGCCCGCCCCGCCTGAGGCGCTACGGCGCCTTGACCGTCTTGCTCAACCAGTCGAAGGTCTGCGGGATCTGCTTGGACCACGAGTCGAGGTTGTGCCCGCCGGTCACCCGCTCCGCGTGCACCACGGTCGGGCTCTTCGCGATCGCCTTGAGGTCCATGCCGGACAGGTAGCCGTCCTGTTCGGCCCCCGACAGCCACAGGGAGACCGGCGGCGGCGCGGGCGCGGCCGTCAGCACGTTCTTCAGGTTGTGGGTGCGGCGCAGCTCCGGGTCCTTCGCGACCAGCGACGAGGGTTCCTGGCCGGGGTCGTTGTAGCCGGACAGGGAGACGGCCGCGCTGTACCGGTCGGGGTGGTTGATCGCCAGCTTGGCGGCGCAGTACGCGCCGGCCGAGTACCCGGCCACTCCCCAGGTGCGGGCCTCCGGCGTGACCCGGAAGTTGTCGGTGACCATCTTGCGGACGTCCACGCTGAACCAGCTGTCGGCGTTGACCTTGCCGGGGATGTTCGCGCAGCCGGTGTCGGCGTTGCCGAGCAGCATGGCGCGCGGCGAGACCAGGACGAACGGCTTTACCTTGCCGCTCTTCATCAGCGGTTCCAGCACCTCGTGCGCCTTCAGGCCCTGGAACCAGGACTTGCCCGTCCCGGGTATGCCCGGGATCAGCTCGACCACGGGGAACTTCTTGTCCTTGAAGGCGGGGTCGTCGTACTGCGGCGGCAGCCACACCATGACGTCGCCCTTGACCCCGGAGACCTTGCCGTCGAGCTCGGTCTTCCTGACCCGGCCGCCGAGTCCCTCGACCGGCTGGAAGTCCTGGCGCACCTTCGGCTCGGCTTCGACCTTCTTGCCGCCGAGTCCGTCCGCCCCGAGGTCGGGGGCGGCGGTGACATAACTTCCGGTGCCGAGCAGATCGCCCCACGAGGCGTAGAAGGTCTCCTGCCGGTTCACCGCGACGAACACCAACGCGACCGCCGTGACCTGGGCGAAGGCCACCATCAGGGCGCGCGTGGCGACGCGTACGACGAGCGGGCCGCGCGCCCTGCCCCACAGGAGCAGCGGCAGCAGTACGGCGAGGACGGTCAGGGCGATCGCCGTGGCGAACAGGGGGGTGCCGGTCAAGCTCATCACGTGTGCCAAGAGGCACGGCGGACGCACCGGGGTTCCCGTCCCCCGGTGCGTCGTTGATCACAGCCGGTGCGGCGGGGAGCCCGTCACACCAGGCGGCGGGCCGTCGCCCAGCGGGTCAGCTCGTGCCGGTTGGAGAGCTGGAGCTTGCGCAGGACGGCGGAGACGTGCGACTCGACCGTCTTGACGGAGATGAACAGCTGCTTGGCGATCTCCTTGTAGGCGTAGCCGCGCGCGATCAGCCGCAGCACCTCGCGCTCGCGCTGGGTGAGCCGGTCCAGGTCCTCGTCAACCGGCGGCGCGTCCGTCGAGGCGAACGCGTCGAGCACGAATCCCGCCAGCCGGGGGGAGAACACCGCGTCGCCGTCCTGCACCCGGAACACGGAGTCGACGAGGTCGCCGCCGGTGATGGTCTTGGTGACGTAACCGCGGGCGCCACCCCGGATGACGCCGATGACGTCCTCGGCGGCGTCCGACACCGACAGGGCGAGGAAGCGGACCGGGTTCTCGGCCGCCGCCATCAGCGGGGCGCAGCGCCGCAGCACCTCCACCCCGCCGCCGCCGGGCAGGTGCACGTCGAGGAGGACCACCTCGGGGCGGGTCGCGGTGATGACGGTGACGGCCTGGTCCACGTCGGCCGCCTCGCCGACGACCTCCACCCCGGTCCGGGCGGTGTCGCCGATCTCGGCCTGTACGCCGGTGCGGAACATCCGGTGGTCGTCGACGAGCACCACCCGGACGTTCCTGCTCTGCCGCGCCCCACTGTCCTCGGTCATGCCGCCCTCTCCATCTCCAGCTCGACTTCCGTGCCGCCGTCGGGCGCGGACCGCAGCCGCGCGGTCCCGCCGTTGCGCCGCATCCGGCCGATGATCGATTCTCGTACGCCCATGCGGTCGTCCGGTACCGCGTCGATGTCGAAGCCCGGTCCGCGGTCGCGGACGGACACGAACACCGTGCGGCCCTCGACTTCCGCGTAGACCTGTACGGGCCCGCCGTCGCCACCGTACTTGGCGGCGTTGACCATCGCCTCGCGCGCGGCCTGGATCTGGGCGGCCAGCTTCTCGTCGAGGGGGCAGTCGCCGACGACGACGACCTCGATGGGCACGCCGTGGTGGTCCTCCACGTCGGCGGCGGTCTTCTTCACGGCCTCCGCGAGGGTGGTGGGTTCCTCGGCCTCGTCCTTGCCGGTCCCCTCGGGCTTGTACAGCCAGTTCCGCAGCTCGCGTTCCTGGGCGCGCGCGAGGCGGCGCACCTCCCCCACGTCCTCTGCGTTGCGCTGGATCAGGGTCAGGGTGTGCAGCACCGAGTCGTGGACGTGCGCGGCGACTTCGGCCCGTTCCTGGGCCCGGATGCGCATCAGGCGCTCCTCGGAGAGGTCCTGGGTCAGCCGGATCAGCCAGGGGCCGGCGAGCAGGGCGACGCCGACGAGGACGGCGAGCGTGGCCGTGAGGACGTTGCCCAGCTGGGCGGCGGAGCCCCGTACGACGATGAAGACGGTCAGGCCGACCCCGACCAGCACGACCCCGGCGAGCGCCCGGCCGACTTGGAGCAGACGCCTTTGGCGTCCGGCGGCGGCGCTCCAGTGGGCGCGCCGGGCGTTGTCGGCCTGCCGCCACACCAGGACGACGCCGGCGCCGACCAGCAGGGTGGGCCAGACGTAGCGGCCGTTGGAGCCGCCGACCCGGAGCTGGGAGAAGTAGATGGCGGCGCCGACGCACAGCGCGATCAGGGCGGTGATCTGCCCCTTGTCCGGTTTGCGCAGCCGCCGGGTGCCGTCCGCCAGGGTCTCGAAGTAGGAGCGGTGGCCGGTGCGGCCGCCCACGCCGAGCGGTACGAACACCCAGAACGCGGCGTACAGCAGCACGCCGAGACCGTCGCCCCACATGAACATGGCGAGGAACACGAGCCGGACCCAGATCACGGGCAGCCCGAGGTGCCCGGCGAGTCCGCGTGCGACGCCGCCGAGCATCCGGCCGTCGGCGCTGCGGTAGAGCTTGCGGTGCGGGGCGTCCTCGGGGTCCTTCGGCGCGTTGGGGAGGCGGGGGACGGCGGCTACGGGCATGTCACCGATGGTCACACGCCCGGCGGCCCGGGGTCATCAGGGCGTTCCCCCAGTTCGATGCGGGGGATATCAGGGTTGTCCCAGGGTCGGGCCGGATGTCACGGGCCCGGACGGCCCGTCACCATGGACGCATGACCGAAGTGCACGACTCCCCGCCGGCAGCTTCCGGGGCCCCCGCCCCGGAGGGCCGCCCGGCGCTGCGCCGCAGCAAGCGCGACAAGGTCCTCGCGGGCGTGTGCGGCGGTCTCGGCCGGTATTTCGACCTGGACCCGGTGGTCTTCCGCATCGTCCTCGGCGTCCTCGCGGTCACCGGGGGCGTCGGCCTGATCTTCTACGGGTTCGCCTGGCTGTTGCTCCCGGCGGAGGGCGAGGAGGACTCCGAGGCGAAGAAGCTGCTCACGGGCCGGGTGGAGGGGGCGACCCTGGCGGCGCTGTTCGCGGCGCTGGTGGGCTGCGCGCTGTTCCTGTCGATGCTGGACAACGGCGGCCTGGGCGTCTTCTCCATCCTGGTCGTCCTGGCGCTCGGCGGGGCCGCGTACTGGTCCCGGCGGCACCGCGCCTCTGCCCCGCCGGAGCCGGCTTCGCCCGAGGCTCCGCGCAGCGCCGCGCACCGGCCGGTGCCGCCGCCGGAGACGCAGGCGCCGCCCGTGCCCGGCAGCCCTTCGTGGTGGCGGGACCCGCTGGTCAAGGACGGCACCACCGGCCCCGTCGGGTCGACGGGCTATCTGTGGGGGCCGGACGACGGCGCCGGCCCGAGCGGCCCGACCCCGGTGGCCCCGGCGCCCGCCGCCAAGGCGGCGCCCTCGGGCGGGATCGGCGGCAGGGTGTTCGTCCTGGCCCTGCTGGTGGGCGGCAGCGCCTGTGCGTCGGTGTGGCGGGGAAGCACCCTCTCGCACGCCCTCCAGGTCGGTCTGGCCGCCGCGCTGGTGGTCTTCGGGCTGGGCCTCGCCGTCAGCTCCGTCAAGGGCCGCACCGGCTTCGGCACGATCCTGCTGTCCCTGCTCACGGCCGGGCTGCTGGCGGGGGCGGCGGTACTGCCCCGTGACGTCGGCACGGACTGGCACGACGTGCTGTGGCGGCCGGCGGCGGTTACCGACGTACGGCCGCGGTACTCCTCGGGGACGGGGCTCGCCACCTTGGACCTGAGCCGGCTGGACGTCACGAAGGGCAGCACCCTGACCGTCCGGGCGTCGATCGAGGCGGGCCGGCTCAAGGTGGTCGTGCCCCGCGAGGTCACCGCGCGGACCGACGTCTCGATCCGGGTGGGGGACATCCGGATGCCGGGCGAGACGAGCCGGGACGTGCGGATCGAGAGCGGTGGCGAAACGCGGCGGGTGACCCTGCCGCCGGCCGCCGGCACCGAGGCCGGCGGGACGATCGAGCTGCACCTGGACGCGGGTGTGGGACAGGTGGAGGTGGCCCGTGCGGCGTCATGAGTTCCTGCCGGGACGGCTGATCGCCGGCCTGGTCCTGCTGGCGGGCGGTGTCCTCTACCTGCTCGACGCGACCGGTGAGACGGACGCGCCGTGGTACGCCGTGGTCCCGCTGACGATCGGCGGTTTCGCCCTCGCGGCGCTGGCGGGGCTGGTGACCTACGCCGTACGCCGGGACCGGCGCGAGCGCAGCAGCCCGTCCAGCGACAGGTAGGGCGCCCCGGCGAGGATCAGCGGGAGCCAGGCCATCAGGTAGGCCAGGTCGTTGCCGTAGTAGTACGGGGAGACGGCCCAGGAGACCGTGAGCCACAGGCTGAGCGAGATCAGCGCGCCGCCGGTGGCCGCGATCCGGGTCAGCAGCCCGGCGAGGACGCCGAGACCGACGAGCAGTTCACCGACCGCGAGGGCCACGGCGAAGCCGACGGGGGCCTTGAGGGCCAGGTCGACCAGGGCGGGAACCGCCGAGGTGTCCCGTACGCCGTGCATCAGCTCGCCGATGGAACCGGGGCCGGAGGCGGACAGGAACGCGGAGTCGGTCAGCTTGTCCAGACCCGCGTAGACGAAGGTGACGCCGAGGAAGATCCTCAGCGGGAGGAGCGCGTACCGGGCGGTGCGATCCCGCAGGCCGGCACCGGCCTCGGGAGGGACGTCGGCCGCAGAGACATCAGTTCGGTTCACTCCCCCTGTGTACCCGCTTCATTCGGCCACGTCGACGGCGCAGCGGTTGGATTCCACCCCCGCGGCGGTGACGACCTGGATCTCGACCCGGCCCGGTTCCACTTCCGCGGGCACGGGCACCGTCAGCGCGGTGTCCGACGGGTTGGTGAAGCCGCCCGCCACCGGCACCAGCGGCACGTGGACGTGCACGGCCCCGATCCGCACCACCAGACGGGCCAGCATCTCCGGCGTCTGCGCCCCGGGCGGCACGAACCCGACGCCCCGGATCTCGATGTCGTCGCCGGGGCGGACGGCGGCGTCCAGGTCCCCGGGCTCCCGTCTGCGCACCACCGACAGCACCAGCGGCCGGCTGCCCTCCGCGTATTTCGCCGCGAGGTACACCGCCGCCGACAGCGCGACCAGCAGGGTCAGCGCCCACGGCAGTCGCGGCAGCCGGTCGGGGAAGCGGGCCAGCGACACCGCCGCGAAGGCCAGCACCACCGTGGAGACCAGCACGTACTGGGCGTCGGGGAAACTGCCCCGCCCGGCGTCGTCGGTGAGCAGGTCCGCCCCACTGGGGTGGTCCGCGGGCAGCTTCTGCAGCCTCTGGCCCATGATCCGTACGGAGACCACCCGGCGCACCAGCACCGCGACGCCCGAGGTCAGGGCGAGCACCGCCAGCAGCGGAAGCGCCCGCCCCAGCGCCAGCCCCGCGTACAGGGCCTGGCGTTCCGGTCCGGGCGATGAGGCGGCCAGGCGCAGCGCCGGCAGCAGCGCGGCGAAGGCGGTCAGTACCAGCCAGGCGACGGGCACCGCCTTGGATGTGGACAGCCGGTTGTCCTCGCCGACCAGTGGGGCCAGCAGCCCGCCGCGCAGCGACTGCGCCCGGGCGGCGACGGTCAGCAGCCCGGCCAGCATCAGCGCGGCCAGCAGTCCGGCGGTGCGGGTGGTGGACCAGCCGGTGCCGAGGGCGGTGCCGATCTGGACCACCAGCAGCACCCCGGCGGCGATCCACAGGGTGAGGACGGCCCGTCGGGAGAGCAGGTACAGCCATGAGTGGCCGGCCTCGCGGCCCCGGTCGGCGACGGTGCGCGCGGACAGGGTCAGCTCGTCGGAGACCCACTGCCGCGACGCGCCGGCGGAGCGGGCCACCGCGGCGGGCAGGCCCTGCCCGGCGGCGAACTCCTCCCGCTTCTCCAGGAACGCGGCCACCGCGCGGCGGTGGCCCTCCCGTGCGCCGTGCGGGCAGTCGTCGCAGGTGCAGGTGCCGCCGTGGGTACTTCGGGGGATCTCTTGGACAGCCACGTGCGTGCCCGCCTCTCTGAAACTCCGGTGCGATGCCAGCGAATTGTGCACCACTGCGGCACTGCTCCGGATTGCGCACGATGTCAGAGCAGGTGATTAACCGTTCATGATGTTGACGTCACCCGTCCGGCCGCCCTCCCCGCCCTGTGACCGGGGTCCCCGCGCCACCGTCTGCCACAGCGGCTGGTAGCTCACCCAGGCGGCCAGGTCCGTCCCGAACCGCTCCCGCGTCGCAACCGCGGCGCGGTGATCCACGGGCACCGGTTTCCCGGCCGCCCGGGCGATCAGTTGGACCCGCGCCGCCCGCTCGGCGGCGATGAACCACCAGGCCGCCGCGTCCACCGAGCCGCCGACCGTCAACAGCCCGTCGTTGCGCAGGACCAGCGCCTTGTACGGGCCGAGCGCGCGGGCGATCCGCCGGGGGTCCTGCGGCTCCGCGTACTCGTCGAGGAGGGCGTGATCCCGGTAGAACACGCAGGCCTCGCGGGAGACCGGGGCCAGCAGCTCGCCGAGCGCGGCCAGCGCCCTGCCGTAGGGGGCCTGCACGCGCACCACCGCCACCGCCTCGGGGCGCGCCCGGTGTACCGCGGCGTGCACGGCGAAGGCCAGCTGGTTGACCCGCCGGGACCCCTGGAGCACCCGTCCGTCCCCGTCGACCAGCAGCAGGTCGGCGGCGGTCAGGGAGGCGAAGGCCCGGCCGAAGGGGTTCACCCAGTAGCCGTCCTCGAACTCGGGGTCGCGGGCGGTGAGGTGCCCGCCGACCCCGTCCTCGTAGCCGAGCCGCGCGAACAGCCGCAGCGTCCCGGCGAGCCGTTCCCGGCGGTGGGCGCGCTCCTGCGCCGGGTCCGCGTGCACGGGCGGCAGCTCGAAGCACAGCCGCTCGGCGGGCACGGGTTCGGGCCCCGACGCGAGGGCGGACACCGGGTCGGGCGCGGGTTCGGGCACGGGTCGTTCGGCCATGGCCCTCCTTCGGTCGCGGCGCGGGGTACCGGCTCCGGTCGCGGCGCAAGGTACCGGCGGGCTCCCCAAGAGGCCATACACGCGACGAAGCCGCCGCTCCCGGTGGGGGCGGCGGCTTCGTCGGAGCGGGTGGGGATCACTCCCACTCGATGGTGCCCGGCGGCTTGCTGGTGCAGTCCAGGACGACGCGGTTCACGTCCGCCACCTCGTTGGTGATGCGGGTCGAGATCCGGGCGAGCACCTCGTACGGCATGCGCGTCCAGTCCGCGGTCATCGCGTCCTCGGACGAGACGGGACGCAGCACGATCGGGTGGCCGTAGGTGCGGCCGTCACCCTGGACGCCCACGCTGCGCACGTCCGCGAGCAGGACGACCGGGCACTGCCAGATCTCCCGGTCCAGGCCGGCGGCGGTGAGCTCCTCGCGGGCGATGGCGTCGGCCTCGCGCAGCAGGTCCAGGCGCTCCTTGGTGACCTCGCCGACGATGCGGATGCCGAGGCCGGGGCCCGGGAAGGGCTGGCGGTGGACGATCTCGTCCGGCAGGCCGAGCTCCTGGCCGACCATCCGGACCTCGTCCTTGAACAGCTGGCGCAGCGGCTCGACGAGCTCGAACTCGATGTCGTCGGGGAGGCCGCCCACGTTGTGGTGCGACTTGATGTTGGCGGTGCCGGTGCCGCCGCCGGACTCGACGACGTCCGGGTACAGGGTGCCCTGGACCAGGAAGGCCACGTCCGCGCCGCCCTCGGCGATGATCTCCGCCTGGGCCTGCTCGAAGACGCGGATGAACTCGCGGCCGATGATCTTCCGCTTGGTCTCGGGGTCGGAGACGCCCGCGAGCGCGTTCAGGAAGCGCTCCTGCGCGTCGACGACCTTCAGCTGGACGCCGGTCGCGGCGACGAAGTCCTTCTCGACCTGCTCGGTCTCGCCCTTGCGCATCAGGCCGTGGTCGACGTACACGCAGGTCAGCTGCGAGCCGATGGCCTTCTGGACGAGGGCGGCGGCGACGGCGGAGTCCACGCCACCGGAGAGGCCGCAGATCGCGCGCTTGTCGCCGACCTGCTCGCGGATGGCGGCGACCTGCTCCTCGACGATGTTGCCGGTGGTCCAGGTCGGCTTGAGGCCCGCGCCGCGGTAGAGGAAGTGCTCCAGCACCAGCTGGCCGTGCGTGGAGTGCATGACCTCGGGGTGGTACTGCACGCCGTACAGCTTCTTCTCGTCGTTCTCGAACGCGGCGACGGGCACCACGTCGGTCGAGGCGGTGACGGAGAAGCCCTCGGGGGCGGCGGAGCAGGCGTCGCCGTGCGACATCCACACCGACTGGTTCTCGGGGGTGCCCTCGAAGAGGGTGGAGCCGGCCTTGGAGACGGCGAGCGGGGTGCGGCCGTACTCGCGGGCGCCGGTGTTGTCGACCTGCCCGCCGAGGGTGGTCGCCATCAGCTGGAAGCCGTAGCACATGCCGAAGACGGGGACCCCGGCCTCGAAGATCGCGCGGTCGAGCTGCGGGGCGCCCTCTTCGTAGACGGAGGACGGGCCGCCGGACAGGATGATCGCCTTGGGGTCCTTGGCCAGCATCTCGGCCACGGGCATGGTGCTGGGCACGATCTCGCTGTAGACCCGTGCCTCGCGGACGCGGCGGGCGATGAGCTGGGCGTACTGTGCGCCGAAGTCGACGACGAGAACCGTGTCCGGGGCGCTGTCGTGGGCGGCGGAGGGTGCTTCTGGCACGGGGGCGGCCTTCCGGCGGAGAAAAGGTGGCTGTTTTGTCGATTCTAACGGCGGCGGCACCCCCTGCTTTGTCGTACCTTCCGAGGACCGGCGTCCGTGACGGAGGGCGACGCCCCGCTCACCGGAGGGCGGGACCTGCCCGTCTCACCATCCGGGCGGGTTTGGCCCCGAACGGGACGGATGGCGATAATCCCTTCCATGCGCAAGCAGCTGAGCTTCCTCTTTACCTATGGCACCGGCCGGTCCGGTCGCCATGGGTCATCGTGATGCTCGCTTGAGCCGCTGACTTCCCAGAGCGCCCCGGTCCGACAGGACCGGGGCGCTCCTGCGTTTCCGCTCCTGACGGCACGACCCACAGGAGAACCGCCATGAGCACGATGACCACCACCACGACCGGCAGCACCACGACCGGCGCCGTGATCACCACCCCCGAGCGGCTGATCGCCGACTCCCGCGAGCGCATCGACGCCATCGACGACCGGATCATCGGTCTGATCCAGGAGCGGATGGCCGTCTCGACGGTCATCCAGGAGGCCCGGATCGGCTCCGGTGGCCGCCGGGTGCACCTGTCCCGCGAGATGGAGGTGCTCTCCCATTGGGGCGATGCCCTCGGCAAGCCCGGCACGGCCCTCGCCATGACCCTGCTGGAGCTGTGCCGCGGCCGGGTGTGAGGCCGTTGGGCCCCGGCGGGCGGCTGTTCGTCACCCGTCCGGAGTGTGACCGGCGCCGCCGGGCCGTCGTTGATGCCGGTGTCCGCGCCGGCCAGGCGCGGGCCGGTACCACCACGTGTGACTGCGCGGGAGCGATGAGACGTACCGCCCGACGGGTGTGCGTCGTGGGACCCCGCTCCCGCGCGTGACCGGACGGCAGGGGACAGCGGCCCGGTCACCCAGAGGAACGGCCGGCCCCGGGGGACGCCCCGGGGCCGGCCGTTCCGTCGTGCGCGAAGCGCTAGGCGCGCGCGCCCCGCCGGCGGACCGCCACGTACAGCGCGCCGCCCGCCGCGACCAACGCCGCGGCGCCGATCGCCAGCGGACCGACCGTGCTGCCGGTGGACGCCAGGTTGCCGCCCTGCGCGGTCGTGCCCGTACCGGCGCCGGAGGCACTCGCGGTGGGCGAGGCGCTCGCCGACGCGCTCACGGACGGGGACGGGGAGGGGCTGCCGCTCGTCGACGGGCCGGGGGTCGGGCCCGTGCCCGTGCCGCCCTTGGCGTTGATGACGACGGCCGCGGTGTTGTTGGCCGCGTTCGGGTCGAAGGCGTGCGGGCGCGGCGCGCTCGCGCCCCAGTCGCCGACGGTGACGGAGCCCTTGGCGTCCTCCACCACCTTCTCCACCTTCAGGTCGAAGGGGTAGACCACCTTCTCGTTCTCGCCGATCCGGTTGCCGAGCGCGCACTCGTAGCGCGGCGCACCGAGCTGCTCGACGCGCTTGGTGCCGTCCGTGTCGACGGCGAGGCACTCCTGCGGCTTGCGGGTGACCTTCGCGCCCTCGGGGACCACGACGACCGTGCGGGCCGCCGAGTCGGCCGGGCGCGCGGCGCGGATCCAGGCCGGACCCTTGTTCTCGAAGGTGAAAGCGGTGGTGAGGGTGTCGCCCTTCTTGCCCTTGAGGGACACCGGACTCGTCGCGAAGTCGGCGGTGTTCCGGGTGTGGAAGACGAACTCGCGCCGGTTGTCGCCGGGGTTCAGGTCCGTCGCGCGCAGCGCGGGCGCGGCCGGCGCGCTCTTGACGGGGGTCGCGGTCAGCTTCCGGCCGGTCGTCGCCCTGCTGCTCCACGACGTTGCCTTCGGCTCGTCACCGGCCGGGTGGATGCCGTAGACCAGCGTGTCGTCGTAGGCGTGCCGGGTGGCCTCGATGTGCAGCGGGCTGTCGCCGGCCAGCTCGTAGACCGCGCCGGGGACGAAGTCGCCCTCGACGGAGCAGAGCACCGTGGTCAGGTCGCCGGCGGCGCGGGTGCGGCAGTTGTCGTACGTCTCGACGAGCTCCATGCCGCGCGTGGTGCCCAGCTCCAGCACGACGCCGTGTGCGGCCTGCGTGCCCGCGTTGGCGAACACCAGCGGCATCGGCTGGGTCTCGCCCGGCGTGAGGTCCTTCTTGAGGCTCATCTCCCGCATCACCAGGTCGGGGCCGCCGACGCTGACCTTGGTGGTGAGCGCGGTGACGGTGGCGCCGGGGACCTTGCCCGTCACAGTGATCTCGCCGGTCGCGCCGTTCGCGGCGCCCTTGGCGGCGGCCACGTCCAGTTCGAGGTCGACGGGCAGGCCGACGTAGGCGCACTCCAGCGCGCCGTCCTTCTCGACGCACTGGTGCGAGGGGCCGCCGGTGTGCTCGCGGACGGTCGCGACGCCGGCGACCTTGCTCAGGTCGACCCTGAACAAGCCCGTGAAGGAAGCGCCGGGGGTGGCGGGCCCGTCGAGGCCGATGCTCAGCCGCTGCTCCCTGGCGGAGCCGCCTTCCACGGGCAGCGGGAGGTCGAGGGCGGCGGGGCCGATGAGGGGAAAGACGGGTTCCGCGGCGTTCGCGGGGACGGTGGCCGTGCCCAGGGCCACCAGGCCGCACGCGGCCAGCAGGGAGATGCGCTTTCTCATGTCCCCCTTGACCCCCGAACGCGCGACGCAGTTGCCCGCTCCACCGTGTGATGGACGCCACAGCCCCCGTGTGGGGATTCCGCTACAACCTTCTGCGTCGGCCACCGGTCACTCATGTGTGTAAGGCGGGCACCGCGCTCGGAGGGGGAGCGCGGTGCCCGCCGCCCACGTACGGGCCCCCCGTACCGTCAGTTCCCTGATTCCGCTTGCCTCGCGGGAATCTCGGGCACCGCGAGGAACGGCAGCCTCAGCGCGCCGAACGCCTCCTTCGGGACGGTCGGGGCGACCGGTTCCACCGCGGCGAGACGGACGTATCCGGCGCCTTGCGCGGGCCGCGGGTCCGGCTCGCCCTTGTTGGGCCAGTACGACATCGCCCGCTCCGCCTGCGCCGTGATCGTCAGCGACGGATTGACGCCGAGGTTCGCGGAGACCGCCGCCCCATCGACCACCGAGATGCCCGGATGGCCGTACAGCCGGTGGTAGGGGTCGACGACGCCTTCCTCGCGGGACGCGCCGATCGGGCAGCCGCCGAGGAAGTGCGCGGTCAGCGGGGTGCCCATCAGTTCGCCGACGTTGCTGCCGGGGAAGCCGTTGATCTCCTCGGCCAGCAGGGTCGCGGCCTCGGTGGCCTCCGCGATCTGCACCGGGTTGGGGGCGCCGTGGCCCTGGCGGGCCGTCAACAGCCCCTTGCCGAGGCCGGCGGGCTTGCGGTAGGTGGTGAGGGAGTTGTCCAGGGACTGCATGACCAGGCCGATGATGGTCCGCTCCGACCAGCGCCGGTTGGAGAGCGAGCGCAGCAGTTGCACGGGGTGGGTGGCGGTCCGCGCGAACCAGGCCCGTACCCGGTGCGTGTGGTGGGGCACCTGGAGGATGGTCAGGAACCCCATGGCGTTGGAGCCCTTGCCGTACCGGACGGGCTCGATGTGGGTGTCCGCGTTGGGGTGCACGGACGAGGTGATCGCGACTCCCTTGGTGAAGTCGGCCCGGGCGGCGGCGCCGTGGCGCCTGCGGTAGCGGCGGTCGTCGGTCTGGGCGCCGACCAGGCCTTCGGAGTTGGTCCGGGTCAGATCGCCGAGCCGGTCCGAGATCCCGGGCAGTTCGCCGCGGTCCTTCATGGCGTGCAGCAGGGTCTGGGTGCCGTACGTGCCCGCCGCGACGACCACGTACCGGGCGCGCAGGACCTTGGCTTCGCCCTTGCCGCTCCCGCGGCGCCGGTCGGTGGGGACGGTGCGTACGCGGTGGCCGCCGTCGGGGTGTTCGGAGAGCGCGGTGACGGTGGTCATGGGGTGGATGACGGCGCCCGCGCGTTCCGCGAGGTGGAGGTAGTTCTCGGTGAGCGTGTTCTTGGCGCCGTGGCGGCAGCCGGTCATGCACTCGCCGCATTCGGTGCAGGCCCTGCGGGCGGGGCCGGCGCCGCCGAAGTAGGGGTCGGGCGCCTCCTCACCGGGCCGGACCCTGCCGCTGCCGCTGCCCCCGGCGTCCGCGCCGTCGCCGAAGAAGACGCCGACCGGGGCCATGTGGAAGGAGTCCCCGACGCCCATCTTCTCTGCGACGGCCTTGAGGTGGACGTCGGAGGGGGTCATCGTCGGGTTGAGCCGTACGCCGAGCATCCGCTTGGCCTGGTCGTAGTACGGGGCGAGTTCCGCGCGCCAGTCGGTGATCGACGCCCACTGCCGGTCCTCGAAGAAGGCGGTGGGCGGCACGTACAGGGTGTTGGCGTAGTTGAGGGAACCGCCGCCCACCCCGGCGCCCGCGAGCACCATCACGTTGCCGAGCAGGTGGATGCGCTGGATGCCGTACAGCCCGAGCGCCGGGGCCCACAGGTAGTTGCGCAGGTCCCAGCTCGTGCGGGGCAGCTCCTCGCGGGTGAAGCGGCGCCCGGCCTCCAGGACGCCGACGCGGTAACCCTTCTCGGTGAGGCGCAGTGCCGAGACCGACCCCCCGAAGCCCGATCCGATGACGATGACGTCGTAGTCGTATTCGCTGTCGTGGTCGCTGTCGTGGTCGTACGACACTGCCGTGCCTCCCGGTCGGTGCTGCTAGCGCAGGTGGAGAGCCTTCATGATCTTGAGGCTGCGGGTCATGAACGCGGCGTACTTCTCGTCGTCCATGCCCAGCGAGGGAGCCATCGGCAGCAGCCGCTGGTGGGCGACGGTCTGCGCCTCGGTGTACTTGAGGATGCCCTCGGAGCCGTGGCGGCGGCCGAGGCCGGATTCCTTCATTCCGCCCATGGGCGACTGGGCGCTGCCGTACGCCGGCGCGTAGCCCTCGTTGATGTTGACGGTGCCGGTGCGCAGGCGGGCGGCGACGGCGTGGCCGCGGCGGGCGTCCTTGGTCCAGACGCTGGAGTTGAGCCCGTACGGGGTCGCGTTGGCCAGGGCGACGGCCTCGTCCTCGTCGGTGAACCGGTAGACGCAGACGACGGGGCCGAAGGTCTCCTCCCCGCACACCGCCATCGGGGCGTCCACGCCGTCGAGGATGGTCGGCTCGTAGAAGAGCGGGCCGATGTCGGGGCGGGCCACCCCGCCCGCGACGAGTGTGGCGCCCTTGGCGACGGCCTCGTCCACGTGTCGTCGCACGGTCTCCAGTTGGCGTTCGCCGACGAGCGAGCCCATGTCGGCGCCGTACGCGAGGGAGTTGCCGAGCCGCATCGCCTTCGTGCGGGCGGCGAAACGCTCGACGAACGCGTCGGCGACGGAGGCGTGGACGTAGATCCGCTCGATGGAGATGCACAGCTGGCCCGCGGAGGAGAAGCAGGCGCGGACGGCGCCGGCGGCGGCCTTCTCCACGTCGGCGTCGTGCAGGACGAGCATGGCGTTCTTGCCGCCGAGCTCCAGGCTGACACCGACGAGACGGGCCGCCGCGCCTTGGGCGACCTCGCGGCCGGTACGGGTGGAGCCGGTGAAGGAGACGTAGTCGGCGTGGCGGACCACCTCGGGGCCGACCACGGGGCCCTCGCCGAGAACGATCTGGAACACCTCGGCCGGCAGGCCCGCCTCGATCAGCAGGTCACGGGCCCACAGCGCGGTGAGCGCGGTCTCCGTGTCGGGCTTCATGACGAGGGCGTTGCCCGCGACGAAGGCGGGCAGCGCGTCGCCGACGGACAGTTCGAGGGGATAGTTCCAGGGGGCGATCTGACCGACGACGCCGCGCGGCTGGCGCAGCTCGGTGACCTTGGTCAGCGTGGGCATCGCCCCGGTGTGGCCCTTGGGCCGCAGGTAGGACGCGGCCTTGCGGCCGTAGTGGCGGGCGCCGACGGCGACGGCCTGGACCTCCTCGTGGGCGTGCAGGCGGGCCTTGCCGGTCTCCAGCTGGATGAGGTCGAGCACCTCGGCCTGCCGTTCCAGGACGAGGTCGTGGAAGCGGAGCAGGACGGCCGCGCGCCGCCGTACGGGGACGGCCGCCCAGGCGCCCTGGGCGGCCCTCGCCCGGTCGAAGGCCGTCGCCACGTCCTCGGGGGTGGCTTCGGGCAGGTCCGCCAGCTTGGCCCCGGTGAAGGGCGAGTGGTTGGCGGTGCGACCGGAGCCGATCACCCCGCGGGTCAGCCGGGCGACCAGGTCGGGGGTCACCACCTCGGCCGCGGTGCGGGCACCGGCCGGGGCGGCGGCCACGGGGTTGGTGGGCCGGGGTGCGGAGCGGAGGGGGGCGGCGGGGGCCTGCGAGTCCGTCATGGCGGTGAGCGTATGCCGCCCCGGAGGCTTTGGGTACCCGTCGGTAACCGGATTTTGCCATTTCTGCCAGTGTCCGCTGGCAGGATGACCGGCCGGCGCCGGTTCAGCCCGCCTTGGGGGCGGGCTGCCAGCCGCTGAGCACCGTGTCGAACTGCTGCCGGGTCGTCGCCCAGTCGGACGCCGGCCCCGACATGTACACCGCGTACTCGGCGTTCTCGGGCGTGACGTACATCTGCTCGATGGCCCTGCGCGGTCCGGCCTGCGCGCCCTTCTCGGTCCAGCTGAAGTCCCACAGGGCCGCCCGGGTGGTGTCCCGGAAGGTGTTCCCGTGCAGGTCGTGGCGCTTGTAGTCGGTCCGCTCGCGCAACTGCTTCTCCAGGTCGAGCAGGTGCGTGTACGGGTTCTCGTAGTCCGGGGTCTTGTCGACGGCGATCCGGATGAAGTGCCGGCCGCCGTCCGGCGTGTAGTCGATCTGGTCGCCGTCCATCCGGCGCGACCAGTCGTTCGGGACGAAGAGCGAGAAACCGGCCGGGTCGACGACCTTCTTCCAACCGGACGGCGGGGCGACGGCATCGTTGTCGTCGTCCTGCTTCCCGTCCGGCGCGCTCGCGGTCTTGTCGGAGCCGGCGCCCTCGTCGGTGTCCTGCGTGAGCTTGAGGACGCCGAAGACCCCGCCGCCGCCGATCAGCGCCGCCACCAGGGCGACGATCGCGGCGCGCCGGACACGGCCCGGCACCGGATTGCCGGGCGGGGTACCCGGACCGGGCGGCGGCTGTTCGGCGAGGTGCGCCGTCCGCGCCTCGGGCGCCGACCCGTCGGCGCGGTCCGGCCGGGCCTCCTGCGCGGGGGCCAGCTCGTCGGGGGTCACCGCGCGCGTGGGCACGTAGGCCTGGGCCGACCTCGGCTCCCGACCCTCCATCGCCTCCAGCAGCATCCGCTCGGCCTCCTGCGCCGACGGCCGCTCGGCTGGGTCCTTGCGCAGCAGGGCGGTGATGACGGGGCCCAGCGCACCGGACTGGCGCGGCGCGGGCGGCTCGTCGTTGACCACGGCCTGGAGGCTGGAGATCGGCGAGGTACGGCGGAAGGGCGAACGGGCCTCCACGGCCGTATACAGGGTGGCGCCCAGCGACCACAGGTCGGAGGCCGGGTCGGGCGCCCCTCCCGTGACCCGCTCGGGCGCCAGGTAGTCGATGGAGCCGACCAGTTCGCCGGTGCGCGTGATCGAGGTGTCGCCCTCGATCGCCGCGATGCCGAAGTCGGTGAGCAGGACCCTGCCGTCCTTGGCGAGCAGTACGTTGCCCGGCTTGACGTCCCGGTGCAGGACGCCGACCGCGTGCGCCGCGCGCAGGGCGCCCAGGACGTGCAGTCCGATCCTGGCCGCCTCACGGGGCTCGATCCGGCCCGCCGCCTTGGCGGCCTCGGCCAACGAGGGACCGTCGATGTACTCCATGACGATCCAGGGCCGGTCGTCGTGCTCCAGTACGTCGTGGACGGTGACCACCGCCGGATGCTGGATCCGGGCGGCGGCCCGGGCCTCCTTCTGCGTCCGGGCGTGCAGGACGTCCCGGTCCGCCTGCGCCACGTACAGACCCGCCGTCAGTTCCTTGACGGCGACCGTCCGGTGCAGCAACTCGTCGTGCGCGCGCCACACCTTGCCCATGCCGCCGCTGCCGATCGGCTCGACGAGCCGGTACCGGCTCGCGAGCACCGCGCCCGCGCCTGTCTGCTGTTCCACTGAACCCCGCCACTCTGTGCACTTCGGGCCAGATTACGGAGCCCCGGGCGATGCTCGCACCGCGCGGGGGCGGTGAGACAGCACTGTGACGGAATCGCCGTACTGACTGTCAGTCATTCCGCCGTCAACCCCCGGTTCGGTAACTGGCCGTGGCCTTGTCGAAGACCTCGGTCACCTTGCCCTCCTCGTCCTGCGGACCCGTCACCAGCAGGACGTGGTAGCTGCCTCCGAGCGCGACGACGAAGTTGCGCGCGACGACGGACCGGCCGGCGGAATCGATCCACGTGTACCGGCCGGTGGCCCGCAACTGGTTGCCCACCTTCGTCGTCTTCACGTCACCGCCGCTCGCCCAGGTGGAGGAGCGGTACGGGGACAGTTCCGGCTCCTTGTCCTTCTGGTATGTCGCCGGGTCGGGGCCGCCCTCCACCTTGTCCCGGCCCGGCACGACGGTCAGGGTGAACTGGCCGTCGGTGTAACGGACCTGACCCGCCTCGTTGATCCCGCGTCGCTCCCAGCCCTGGGGTACGGCGATCTCGAAGTGCTCCGGGTCCTGCTGCGTCGTGTAACCGGGCGGCGCGGGGGCCGTGGTCTGTGGGGCCGGCTTGGACTCGGGGCTGCCCGACGGCGTCCCGGCACCCGCCTTGGGCGGGGTCTGGCTCGGCACGGGCGTCGTGGGCGCGCCCGGGGCGGCCCGCGGGGGCTCCGTCGTCCCGGGATCGGCGGAGCGGGGCATGAACAGCAGCGCGTACGCCACCGCCGCGGCGAGGACCGCGAGGATCGCGACCAGCAGGGTCCGCCCCAGGGAGCGCGGGGCGCGGGCGGTGACGGCGCTGCGGTGGCGGCCGTGCACGTCACCGCGTCTGCGGACGACGGGCAGCCGCGCCGGGTCCGGTTCGGGCATCGGCGGCATCCCGAAACCGGCGTCCGGCTCGGGCGCGGAGCGGATCAGGGACCGCAGCCAGCCGCGCAGTTCCTCGAAGTCGGGCCGCTCCGTGGGGTCCTGGCGCAGCAGTGACTCCACGATCGGACGCAGCGGTCCGCACTCCTCGGCGAAGGCGGGCGGCTCCGCGCACACCATCTCGACCAGTTCGGCGACGCTGTCCTCGGGGTACGGGGCGTGCCCCTGGACGGCGCGGTACAGCAGTGCGCCGAGCGCCCACAGGTCGGTGGCGGGGCCGACGGGCGGGGCCAGTTGCCAGTGACCGTGCACGGGACCGGCCTGTTCGGGCGCCCACCGTTCGGTGACGGCGCCGACGACGGCCATCCGGGTCTGCCGCGCCCGTTCGGCGTCGAGGCCGGTGCGCGGGCCGCCGGCCCAGCCGGCGGCGGGCACGGGCGCTGCGGCGGGCTCGGGCGCGGTGGGCACCGGCGCCGTTTCCGCGTCCTCGGCCTGGTGGTAACCCTGGGGCAGGGCGAGTTGCGCGGGCAGGGCGGGTCGGACCGGGGGCAGTTCGACGGGCCCCGCCTGCGGCTCGGGCGCGCGCTCGGATCCCGGGTCGGGGCGGCGGCGCGGGGTGGCGCCGTGCCAGGGCGCGCCGGCCGCGTCGTCCGGACCGCCGTACGGGTACGCGTAGCCCTGCGGCAGGTTGGAGCCCCCGTTCGAACCCGCGGGCAGCGCTTCGGGCCGGGCTTGCGGCAGTGGCTCCGGCGAAGCGGCGCCGGCGGCCCGGCGCTCCTCGACGACCCGGGCGGCGGCGGCCCGCGCCCCGGCCCGGTAGGCGGCGATCGTCCCGGCGCGGGCGGCGGCCTGCCGGTCGGGGCCGTCCTGCGACAGGCCCTCGGGGTCCCCGTCCGGTCGGATGTGGTCGGAGTACCGGGGCCCGGTGTCGTACCCGGGCGCGACCAGCGGTGCGTAGACGGGCCTGTACGGCTCGGCCTCGGGGGCGTGGGGGTCCGCCTCGGGCTCGGCCGCGTACGGCTCCGCCTCGGGCGCGTACGGCTCCGCCTCGTGGCCGGTCGCGTACGGCTCGACCTCGGGGCGGTAGGGCTCGTCGCCGCGCGGCCCGCTGTGCCCCGTGTCCCGGCCCGCGGCGCCACCGTCACCGACGGCGACGGCGCCGCCGTCGGAATCGTCGGGCACCGGGTCGTACCCGCACAGGGCCTCCTCGGCGGCGCCCGCCGCCAGGCCCGTCAGGACGACCCGCCCGTCCTCGCATATCAACACGGTCCGGACGGTGATGTTCCGGTGGGTCCAACCGTGGGCGTGCAGCACCCGCAGCGCGGTCAGCACGTCGGAGGCCACCTCCGCCGCCCGGTAGGGGCTCAGCGGCTCATCGGCGATCAGCGCCGCCAGCGGCCTCGCCGGGACCAGTTCGCTCACTATCCACAGCGACCCGCCCTCGGCGAACACGTCGAAGACCTGGTCCAGCCTCGGATGGTCCGGCACCGACGCCGCCGCCTGCGCGGCGGCGATCGCCCGGCGCACCGCGGGAAGTTCCCCGGCCGGGCGCCGCCCGGGCACCGGCCCGCGCGTACCGTCGAGCAGTTCCGCGTCCACGACCTCCGGCAACGGCACCTGCCGTACCAGGACTTCCTGACCGCTGCGCGTGTCGAAGGCGCGCGTCTCGACCAGTTCGTACTCGTCCGACGGCGGCAGCGGCAGACGGTAGCGGTCCGCCAGGATCCGCCCCGCGTAGTCCTCCACTCCGCCTCCCCCGAGTGCGCCGGGTCCCCTTTGGTCCCCGCGGACACGATACGTCGCCGGGGGCGCCCGCGTCCCGGGCCTGGCGAGGCCCGCCCCCGGTCGGGGTCGTCGGGGGTCGTCGGGCGGTCAGCCCAGGATCTGGAAGGTCTGGAACGCCGTGTCGCGCAGCTGAGTGCACTCCGGGCCGTCCCACTGGTCGGAGGGGCAGGTGATCATGATGGCGTAGCCGTGTTTGGCGTCGGCCCTGAAGCCCCGGTCGAGCACCCGGACCCGGGTGCCCTGCTGATTGCGTTCGAACTCCCAGTCGGCGACGGTCGGGTAGCCGCGGTAGTCGACGGTGTCGATCCGGACCTGGTGGTAGCCGTTGCTGCTGCCCGCGACGGCCGGGGCCAGCGCGACCCAGGCGAGTCGGGCGTCCTTGCCCGGACTGTTGGTGAAGTCGACCTGGATGCTCGGGAGTCCGCCGTTGCGGCTGAAGATCCCACCGGAGTCCTGGCCGGCGGTGCCGGTCTGGTGGAACCCCTCGGGCATGGCCATGGAGAAGTGGAACCGCAGGTCCGTCACCTGAGCGTAGCCGGCGGGCAGTGCGCCGCCCGGCGAGCCCGGCGTGGCCCCCTGACCCTGACTCTGGCCCTGCCCCTGACCCTGGCCGGGATCGGTCGCCGGGTTGCTCGCCGCGCCGCCCGGGGATGTGCTCGGGGTCGGCGTCGGGGTGACGGCCGTCGAACCGCCCGCCGACGCGCGGGGGCTCGGCGTCCGGGAGGCGGACGGCTGCGGGCCGCCCTTGCCCTCGTTCTTGTGGCCGGTCGCGTCGTCGTCACTGAAGGCGTAGGCGATCAGCGAGCCGACCAGCGCGAGCACGACCACCAGCCCGGCTATCGCCAGGGCTATGGTGCGGGGCGCCATCACATCGGTCAGCGGTGCCACGATCTTCGCGGGCCGGGCGGGCGGGGCCTCGGCGGCCGAAGCCGCTGCCGCCTCGGCGGCGGCGGCCTTGCGGGCCGCCTTCAGCGCGGCGCGGGCCCGTTCGCGCTGCTCCCGCTCGCGCCGCTCGCGTTCCTTCTTCTCCGCCTTGGCCGCGGCGGCCTCCGCCGCCCTGGCCGCCTTCTCGGCCTTCTCCGCCTTCTCGGCGGCGGCCTTGTCCGCCGTCGCCTTGTCCGCCGCCGCCTGGGCGTCGGCCAGGGATATCGCCCGGGTCTCCTCGACCGCCGGGGGCAGCACCTCCGTGGCGGGCTCGGGCTCGGGGGCGTCGATGACGGCGGTGAGCATGGCCCGCGCGCCCACCTCGTCGAGCCGCTGGGCGGGGTCCTTGACCAGCAGGCCGTAGATCACCTCGGTGAGCGGCCCGGCGTTCTTCGGCGGGTCCACCTGTTCGGTCATCACGGCCGTGAGGGTGGCGAGCGCGGAGCCCTTGTCGTAGGGGGGCACGCCCTCGACCGAGGCGTACAGCAGACCGCCGAGCGACCACATGTCGGCGGGCGGTCCGGGCTTGTAGCCGCGCGCGCGTTCGGGGGAGATGTAGGAGGGGGCGCCGACGAGCATGCCGGTGGAGGTGATGGAGGGGTCCCCCTCGACCTGGGCGATGCCGAAGTCGGTGAGGACGACGCGGCCGTTGTCGGCCATGAGCACGTTGGACGGCTTCACGTCGCGGTGCAGGATGCCCTGGCGGTGGGCGGCGCTCAACACGTCGAGCACGGCGAGCCCCACCTCGGCCGCCCGGCGGGGGGTCAGGGCGCCGCGCTCGCGGATGAACTCCGCCAGCGAGGGGCCCTCGATGAGCTCCATGACGATCCACGGCCGGGCGTCCTCGTCCACGACGTCGTAGACGGTGACGGCGCCGCCACTGCGGATACGGGCGATGGCCTTGGCCTCGCGGAGGGTACGGGTGATGAGTCGGCGCTTTTCGTCCTCGTCGACCCCGTTGCCGAAGCGGAGTTCCTTGACGGCGACCGTCCGGCCGAGGACCTCGTCCTCGGCGCGCCACACGGTCCCCATCCCGCCCTTGCCGAGCACGGCGCCCAACCGGTACCGCCCGGCCAGCAATCGGCCCCGGTCCCTGCCCGCCCGCTTCGCCTCGTCCGCGTCCGCCGCGCCGTGGGCGGACTCGGCGTCAATCGCCTTTCCGGGAACGCCCTTGCCCGGCCGCGCCTCGTCCCGACCCTGCTTGCCCGGGTCCGCCTTCGCACGCCGCGACTTCGCGTCCGCCTCCGCCGGCCCACCGTCAGGGGCCTCCACGGGCTCCGCCGGGCCCGACACCGGCTTCACGACACCGGCGTCCCCGGGCGTGGCCTCGTCCGGGGACGCCTTGGCATTCTTCGACTCGGCGTCGACCGCCTTCACGGGCTTCGCTTCCACGGCATCACCGGGCACGGCGTCATCGGGAACGGCGTCCTCGGGCGCGGCGTCATCGGACGCGGCCCGGCCCGGACGCGCCCCGTCCGGGGCCGCCTTGCGCAAGTCCGCCTTCGCACCCCGCGGCGCGTCGTCCGCCGGCTCGACGTGCGCCGACTCACCGTCAGCCGCATCCGCCACGGGCGACTCCTCCGCCGCGGCCGACTCCTCCGCCGCGGGCCTGCGCGCAGCCGGGACCGCCTTCACGGGCTTGGCCTTGCCCGAACCCGCCTTCGCATCGGACCCCGCCTCGGCCGCACCCCGATTCGCAACGGCAGCATTCCCGGCGGCAGCGTCCCCGGCGGCAACGCCACCGGCAGGCGATTCGGTGTGTTCCGGCTTCGACATGCGTCCCCTCTGCGATCGTGCAGCCTGCCCCGGCTGCCCCGGCAGCCGCCGGGGGGCACGGTAAACCGCCCCGGCAGAAACCTCATTGTTGCTCACTCCGCAACGGACGGACGCCCCGGGTCCGCGGTTCCCCTCTCCGCATCCCGGAGTTACAACGGAACGATGTCGGGCGCCCCGAGCCGCGCCGCGTCCGCCGTCTGGTCGTCAGGCTGACGCTGCGATTCCCGCTCGGCCTCCACCCTCTTCTCGTAGTGCTCGACCTCCTTCTCGATCTGCTGCTTGTCCCATCCCAGAACCGGAGCCATCAACTCCGCGCACTCCCGCGCCGATCGCGTCCCCCGGTCGAACGTCTCGATCGAGATCCGTGTCCGCCGCGTCAGTACGTCGTCCAGGTGCCGCGCCCCCTCGTGCGAGGCGGCGTACACCACTTCTGCCCGCAGATAGTCGTCCGCACCCGACAACGGCTCCCCCAAACCCGGGTCGGTCGCGATCAGGTCGAGCAGCTCCTCCGTCAGCGAGCCGTACCGGTTCAACAGGTGCTCCACCCGCACCACGTGCAAGCCCGTCCGCGCGGCGATCCGGGCCCGGGCGTTCCACAGCGCCCGGTACCCCTCCGCTCCCATCAGCGGTACGTCCTCCGTCACGCAGTCGGCCACGCGCTGGTCCAGCCCGTGCACGGCCTCGTCCACCGCGTCCTTCGCCATGACCCGGTACGTCGTGTACTTGCCGCCCGCGACCACCACCAGTCCGGGCACCGGGTGCGCGACCGTGTGTTCGCGCGAGAGCTTGCTCGTCGCGTCGGACTCGCCCGCCAGCAGGGGCCGCAGGCCCGCGTACACTCCCTCGACGTCGTCCCGGGTCAGCGGCACCGCCAGCACCGAGTTCACGTGCTCCAGCAGGTAGTCGATGTCGGCGCTCGACGCCGCCGGATGCGCCTTGTCGAGGTCCCAGTCGGTGTCGGTGGTCCCCACGATCCAGTGCCGCCCCCACGGGATGACGAACAGCACGGACTTCTCGGTCCGCAGGATCAGCCCGGTGGACGAGTTGATCCGGTCCTTCGGTACGACCAGATGGATGCCCTTCGAGGCGCGGACGTGGAACTGGCCGCGCTCCCCGATCAGCGCCTGGGTGTCGTCCGTCCACACCCCCGTCGCGTTGACGATCTGCTTGGCGCGGATCTCGTACTCGCCGCCGCCCTCGACGTCCCGCACCCGCGCGCCGACCACCCGTTCGCCCTCGCGCAGGAACCCGATGACCCTCGCCCCGTTGGCGCAGTGCGCCCCGTACACGGCGGCGGTCCGGACGAGGGTCGTCACGTACCGGGCGTCGTCCATCTGGGCGTCGTAGTACTGCAGGGCCCCCACCAGCGCGTCCTTGCGCAGGGCCGGCGCGACCCGCAGCGCGTGGCTACGCGAGAGGTGCCGGTGGGTCGGCAGCCCCCGCCCGTGTCCGCTGGACACCGACATCGCGTCGTAGAGGGCCACGCCCGAGCCCGCGTAGAAGCGCTCCCAGGCCTTGTGCTGGAGCGGGTAGAGGAACGGGACGGGCTTGACCAGGTGCGGGGCCAGCCGCCCCAGCAGCAGGCCACGCTCCTTCAGTGCCTCGCGCACGAGCGCGAAGTCGAGCATCTCCAGATACCTGAGGCCGCCGTGGATCAGTTTGCTCGACCTGCTCGACGTGCCGGCGGCCCAGTCCCTGGCCTCCACCAGCCCGGTCGACAGGCCCCTGGTCACGGCGTCGAGCGCGGTTCCGGCGCCGACCACCCCCGCGCCGACCACCAGCACGTCCAGTTCGCGTTCGGCCATTGCGGCGAGTGCCTCGGCGCGCTGCGCCGGTCCCAGTGTCGCTGTCCTCACGGCTGCCTCCCGTTGGTGCGGGCGAACCCGCTCGATGCGGGCGTACCCGCCTGCCGCGGGCGTACCCGCACACATCCCCGTTCTCGATTCTCACCGGCCGGTTCCGACTCGGCCACCGCCTGTGGACAACACAACGGTAGCCAAACCCCCGGAATGCGACATTTCTGTCATATATATGCCTAGTCTGACATTGCGCCGGCTTCGATCATCCACGGACCGGATCATCCACGGACTTGCGCGCCCAGCCCGCTCATGTAAGGGAAGGGAAGGGACGGCTACCCCCATGCCCGCAGATCTCGCCGTCATCGGACTAGGCCACCTCGGCCTCCCCCTCGCCCAGGCGGCCGTCGCCGCCGGAATCGAGACAGTCGGCTACGACAGCGGTCCGGCCACGGACAGCACCCTCACCGCCGCCGAGATCCGCCGCATGTCGGCGGCCGGCTTCCGGATCACCACCAATCCCGCCGAGCTGGGCCGGGTCCGCACCGCCGTCATCTGCGCCCCCACCCAGCTCGGCGCCGACCGGGCACTCGACCTCTCCGCCGTCGGCGAGGCCGGCCACACGCTCGCCGCCCGGCTACGGCCCCACACCACCGTCATCCTCGAATCCGCGGCCCATCCGGGTGTCACCGAGGACTACCTGCGCCCGATCCTCGAAGCGGGCTCCGGGCTGCGCGCCGGCCGCGATTTCCACCTGGCGTACTCCCCCAGCCGGCTCGACCCGGGCAACCGCACCCACGGCATCGCCAACACCCCCAAGGTCATCGGCGGTCTCACCCCCGCCTGCACCGAGTCGGCGCACGCCTTCTACGCCCGCATCACGGAGAAGGTGGTCCGCGCCCGGGGTCTGCGCGAGGCCGAGACCGTGCAGCTGCTGGAGACCAACTACCGGCACGTCAACATCGCCCTGATGAACGAGATGGCGGTCCTCTGCCACGACATCGGCGTCGACCTCTGGGACGTCATCCGGTGCGCCGAGACGAAGCCGTACGGGTACCAGGCCTTCCGCCCCGGCCCCGGCGTCGGCGGCCACGGCGTCCCCCTGGACCCCACCTACCTCCCCCACACCACCCGCACCCCGGGCCACCCGCTGCGCATGGTGGGTCTGGCGCAGGAGATCAACACCCGGATGCCGCAGTACGTCATCCAGCGCTCCGCCACCCTGCTGAACGAGCACGGCAAGTCCGCCCGCGGCGCCCGCGTGCTACTGCTCGGCGTGACGTACAAGCCCGACCTCGCGGACCAGGAAGGCTCCCCGGCCCCGGAGATCGCCAGCCGGCTCATCGACCTCGGCGCACTGGTCAGCTACCACGATCCGTACATCTCGGGCTGGCGCGTCCGGGACCGACCGGTCCCCCGCGCCGAATCGTTGTACGAGGCCGCGGCCAACGCCGACCTGACGATCCTGCTCCAGCACCACCGCACCTACGACCTCCAAGGCCTCGCGGTGAAGGCCCAGTTGCTCCTCGACACGCGCGGCGCCAGCCCCCCCGGCGCCGCCCACCGACTCTGACCTGCCGGGGGTTCCAGGTCGGCCGCGAGACCGCGGCCTGAGCGGGCCCGTCGGGCGTACGCAGGAGGGCCGGCGCCCCCGTCCCCGGGGTGCCGGCCCTCCTGCGTACGTACGGAAAGCGTCAGCGGCTGTGCTGGGAGTCCGCGACCGTGACCTCGACCCGCTGGAACTCCTTGAGCTCGCTGTAGCCGGTCGTGGCCATCGAGCGGCGCAGCGCGCCGAAGATGTTCATCGAGCCGTCCGGGGTGTGCGACGGGCCGGTGAGGATCTCCTCGGTGGTGCCCACCGTACCGAGGTCGACCTTCTTGCCGCGCGGCACGTCCTCGTGGACGGCCTCCATGCCCCAGTGGTTGCCCTTGCCGGGCGCGTCCGTGGCACGGGCCAGCGGGGAGCCCATCATCACGGCGTCCGCGCCGCAGGCGACGGCCTTCGGGATGTCCCCGGACCAGCCCACGCCACCGTCGGCGATGACGTGCACGTAGCGGCCGCCGGACTCGTCCATGTAGTCGCGGCGGGCCGCGGCCACGTCCGCGACGGCGGTGGCCATCGGGACCTGGATGCCGAGCACGTTGCGCGTGGTGTGCGCGGCGCCGCCGCCGAAGCCGACCAGGACGCCCGCGGCGCCGGTGCGCATCAGGTGCAGGGCCGCCGTGTAGGTGGCGCAGCCGCCCACGATGACGGGCACGTCGAGCTCGTAGATGAACTGCTTGAGGTTCAGCGGCTCGGCGGCGCCGGAGACGTGCTCCGCCGACACGGTGGTGCCGCGGATCACGAAGATGTCCACGCCTGCCTCGACGACGGCCTTGGAGAACTCGGCGGTGCGCTGCGGGGAGAGCGCGGCGGCGGTGACCACACCGGAGTCGCGCACCTCCTTGATGCGCTGCCGGATCAGGTCCGCCTGGATCGGCGCGGAGTAGATCTCCTGGAGTCGGCGGGTCGCGGACGTCTCGTCCAGCTCCGCGATCTCGTCCAGCAGCGGCTGCGGGTCCTCGTAGCGGGTCCACAGGCCTTCGAGGTTCAGCACGCCGAGGCCGCCGAGCTCGCCGATGCGGATGGCGGTCTGCGGGGAGACCACGGAGTCCATGGGGGCGGCCAGGAAGGGGAGCTCGAAGCGGTACGCATCGATCTGCCAGGCGATCGAGACCTCCTTCGGGTCCCGCGTACGCCGGCTCGGGACGATGGCGATGTCGTCGAACGCGTACGCCCTGCGGCCGCGCTTGCCGCGCCCGATCTCGATCTCAGTCACGTGTGGTGGCCTTTCCTCTGGGTCTGCCCGTCCAGTATCCCCGAACCCCGGGGGGCCGCGTTCCGGTGACCGCTGTACGGACGCATGACGGCGTGCGGGCACATGCCGAAGGGGCGGCCCCGCCGTGCGCGGGTCCGCCCCTTTCCCGGAACCGATCAGCCCTTGCGGGAGTAGTTCGGCGCCTCGACCGTCATCTGGATGTCGTGCGGGTGGCTCTCCTTGAGCCCCGCCGAGGTGATCCGCACGAAGCGGCCCCGGTCCTGGAGCTCGGGGACGGTGCGACCGCCGACGTAGAACATCGACTGGCGCAGGCCGCCGACCAGCTGGTGCACGACCGCCGACAGCGGGCCGCGGTAGGGGACCTGGCCCTCGATACCCTCGGGGATCAGCTTGTCGTCGCCGCCGACGCCCTCCTGGAAGTAGCGGTCCTTGGAGAAGGAGCGCTGGTCGCCACGGGACTGCATCGCGCCGAGCGAACCCATGCCGCGGTACGACTTGAACTGCTTGCCGTTGATGAAGAGCAGCTCGCCCGGGGACTCCTCACAGCCCGCGAGGAGCGAACCGAGCATCACGGTGTCGGCGCCGGCGACGAGCGCCTTGGCGATGTCACCGGAGTACTGGAGGCCACCGTCGCCGATGACCGGGACGCCCGCGGCCTTCGCGGCGAGCGCGGCCTCGTAGATGGCGGTGACCTGCGGGACGCCGATGCCGGCGACGACACGGGTGGTGCAGATGGAGCCGGGGCCGACACCGACCTTGATGCCGTCACAGCCGGCGTCGATGAGCGCCTGGGCGCCGTCGCGGGTGGCGACGTTGCCGCCGATGACGTCCACGCCGGAGTTCGACTTGATCTTGGCGACCATGTCGCCGACCAGGCGGGAGTGGCCGTGGGCGGTGTCGACGACGATGAAGTCGGCGCCCGCCTCGATCAGGGCCTGGGCGCGCTCGTACGCGTCGCCGGCGACGCCGACGGCCGCGCCGACGAGCAGCCGGCCGTCCTTGTCCTTCGCGGCGTTCGGGTACTTCTCCGCCTTGACGAAGTCCTTGACGGTGATGAGGCCCTTGAGGATGCCCGCGTCGTCGACGAGCGGCAGCTTCTCGATCTTGTGGCGGCGCAGCAGCTCCATGGCGTCGACGCCGGAGATGCCGACCTTGCCCGTGACCAGCGGCATCGGGGTCATGACCTCGCGCACCTGGCGGCTGCGGTCCGACTCGAAGGCCATGTCGCGGTTGGTGACGATGCCCAGCAGCTTGCCGGCCGCGTCGGTGACCGGGACGCCGGAGATGCGGAACTTCGCGCAGAGCTGGTCGGCCTCGCCCAGCGTCGCGTCGGGGTGCACCGTGATCGGGTCGGTGACCATGCCCGACTCGGAGCGCTTGACCAGGTCGACCTGGTTGGCCTGGTCCGCGATGGACAGGTTGCGGTGCAGCACGCCGACGCCGCCCTGGCGGGCCATCGCGATGGCCATGCGGGCCTCGGTGACCTTGTCCATGGCCGCGGAGAGCAGCGGGACGTTCACCCGGACGTTGCGGGAGATGAGGGAAGAGGTGTCGATCTGCTCCGGCGCCATGTCCGACGCGCCCGGCAGCAGCAGGACGTCGTCGTAGGTCAGTCCGAGCGTGGCGAATTTGTCGGGCACTCCGTCGGCGGTCATGACACCTTCCCAATGGTCTTGCTCAGCGCGGATGTCCATGCTAACGGGATCGCGAGGCGTCTCATTCCACTACCAAGGTCAACCGACACTTTCGTCGGTTCCTACGACGGATGGTGGAACGACGACGACACGCGACGACCGGCCCGACGATCAGCTCGCGACGGGCGACGACCGTCTCGGCCACGCGCGACGACCGGCCAGGCTACTGCTCGGCGAGGGCCCGCAACCGGCTGAGCGCCCGGTGCTGCGCCACCCGGACGGCACCGGGCGACATGCCGAGCATCTGCCCGGTCTCCTCGGCGGTCAACCCGACCGCGACCCGCAGGACGAGCAGCTCGCGCTGGTTCTCCGGGAGGTTGGCCAGGAGCTTCTTGGCCCAGGCGGCGTCGCTGCTGAGCAGCGCCCGCTCCTCGGGCCCCAACGAGTCGTCGGGTCGTTCCGGCATCTCGTCGGACGGGACGGCCGTGCTCCCCGGGTGCCGCATGGCGGCCCGTTGCAGGTCGGCGACCTTGTGCGCGGCGATGGCGAAGACGAACGCCTCGAAGGGGCGGCCTGTGTCGCGGTAACGGGGCAGAGCCATCAGGACGGCGACGCAGACCTCCTGCGCGAGGTCCTCCACGAAGTGACGAGCGTCACCCGGCAGCCGCGACAGTCGCGTGCGGCAGTACCGGATGGCGAGCGGGTGCACGAAGGCGAGCAGGTCGTGGGTGGCCTGCTCGTCGCCCTCCACCGCCCGGCGTACGAGCGCGCTGACAGCCCCGGCACCGCCGCCTTTGGCGGCGTCCGTAGGGCTCGTGGCCGCGGGTGACCCCTGGGCCTCGTCGTCGCGCATCGATCCATGGTGCCTTGGCGCGGGACCGTTCGCGGCATCGCGGCCCTGGTTGTGCGTCGAAGCGTTATGAGCGGGTGCGCCGGAACTCATGGTGTGCGCCCTCCCCTCCGCTCGGCCCGAATGATCCCTGAGGCCACATCTTCGAAAATGCGGCACACCCTCAAGGATGCGGCATCGCGCCCGAAGCGACACGTCCCCCGGATTGTGCCCCGCCAACCCCCGCTTGCGCACCGGGTACGGCGGGACACTCTGGGTGGTCCGCGATCAGCGGACGAGGCCCCAGCGGAACCCCAGTGCCACGGCGTGCGCACGGTCCGAGGCGCCGAGCTTCTTGAAGAGCCTGCGGGCGTGCGTCTTGACCGTGTCCTCGGAGAGGAAGAGCTCGCGCCCGATCTCCGCGTTGGAACGGCCGTGGCTCATGCCCTCCAGCACCTGGATCTCCCGCGCGGTGAGCGTGGGCGCGGCGCCCATCTCGGCCGAGCGGAGCCGGCGCGGGGCCAGTCGCCAGGTCGGGTCGGCGAGCGCCTGGGTGACCGTGGCCCGCAGCTCGGCGCGCGAGGCGTCCTTGTGCAGGTAGCCACGGGCTCCGGCGGCGACCGCGAGGGCCACGCCGTCCAGGTCCTCGGCGACCGTCAGCATGATGATGCGGGCGCCCGGGTCGGCCGAGAGCAGCCGGCGAACCGTCTCCACACCGCCGAGGCCCGGCATCCGGACATCCATCAGAATGAGATCGGAGCGGTCGGCACCCCAGCGGCGGAGGACTTCCTCGCCGTTGGCAGCCGTCGTCACACGCTCGACGCCGGGCACGGTGGCAACCGCGCGACGGAGCGCCTCTCGGGCAAGCGGGGAGTCGTCGCAGACGAGGACGGAAGTCATGACCGCCCTCCGCAGCTGATGCGCGTCACCTTGAGCCTCCAGGCTGGTACGTATCGTCACCTGTGCGGTCGATGCCCCCGGACACCTGTCCGAGGACTTCTTGGTTCAACCGCCTTCGCACTCTCAACGATGGTCACTCGAAAGAGTTACGGGTCGGACGGACACCTTCGGCACTCTACGTGAGGACGCGATCACGGCGCAGGAGCCACGAGCCCCCCGTCCTCCATCTGGAGCTATGCCCTATTTGGCGGCTTTCCTTCCGTTTGCCATGTGTCTGAGGCTAGATTCCCAATGAGTCATATTTACATCTACTACGACTGTAGATGTGGAGACATGGATCCCATTCGCCTCAGTACCGGCACCAAGAGGACTACCCATGGCAGATTTCTCCCGGCTCCCCGGACCGAACGCCGACCTCTGGGACTGGCAGCTACTGGCTGCCTGCCGCGGGGTCGACAGCTCCCTCTTCTTCCACCCGGAGGGCGAGCGGGGCGCGGCCAGGAGCGCGCGCGAGGCCTCGGCTAAAGAGGTCTGCATGCGCTGTCCGGTGCGCGCGGAATGCGCCGCGCACGCACTCGCCGTCCGTGAGCCCTACGGGGTGTGGGGCGGCCTCACCGAAGACGAGCGCGAGGAGTTGATGGGTCGCGCCCGGCACCGACTGATCCCCGCGTCGAGCGCGACCGGCCCGGCCGCTCCGCACTGACCGCCGCTCCCCGCACCGTCTGAAGGAACGTTTCCTCATTCCGCAGGCGGATCATCCGAAGATCGCCCCGGAACCCCCTGCGACGAACGCCCGAACCCCTTCCACGGAAACCGCGACGCGGCGCACGCCCGGGCGTGTCGCACCCGCCCCGGGCCGTGTCGTGCGTGGAGCGGTGCCGTCACGCCCCCATGGACGCGGCGGCCCGCTCCAGTTCCACCAGGGTCGCGGCCACCGCCGGCACCCGCGCCAGGTCGGGCAGGGTCAGCGCGACGACCTCCCGCTCGACGGCCGGTTCCACGACCACGGTGCTGACCCCCTTGGCCCGTACGGACTCCACCGCGAGCTCCGGCAGCACCGCCACCCCCAACCCCGCCCCGACCAGGCCGACCACCGCCGGATAGTCGTCGGTCGCGAAGTCGATGCGCGGGGTGAACCCCGCGTCCTCGCACACCTCCACCAGATGGCGGCGGCAGCGGGGGCAGCCCGCGATCCACGGCTCCCCGGCCAACTCGGCCATGCCCACGCGTTCGGCCCCGGCCAGCCGGTGCGCCCGCGGGACCAGCCCCACGAGCCGGTCGGTCAACAGGGGCCGCACCACCAGGTCCTCCCACTCGGCGGCGGACCCGGCCGAGCCCCCGTACCGGAAGGCCAGCGCCAGATCGCAGTCGCCCTCGCGCAGCATCTCCACCGAGCGCGGCGGCTCGGCCTCCACCAGCGAGATCCGGGTGCCGGGATGCTCGGCGCGCATGGCGGCCAGCGCGGTGGGGACCAGGGTGGAGCTGCCGCTGGGGAACGACACCAGGCGCACCCGCCCCGCGCGCAGCCCGGCGATCGCCGCGACCTCCTCCTCGGCGGCGGTCAGCCCGGCCAGGATGCCGGCGGCGTGGCGGACCAGCGCCTCGCCGGCCTGGGTGAGCCGCATCTCGCGGCCGGTCCGGATGAGCAGCGGGGTACCAGCCGACTGCTCCAGTGCCTTCATCTGCTGGGAGACGGCCGGTTGGGTGCAGCCCAGTTCGCGGGCGGCGGCGGAAAAGGACCCGGTCCCGGCGACGGCGCGCAGGACCCGTAGATGACGTGCCTCGATCACCCTTCGAGCATAAGCCCTCCTTTGACCGGGGAGGAGATGCCCATGGCTCGCTTTGGGACTGCCCGCCCAGGCCGGGACCTGTAGGCGAACCCGGCTCCGAATAAAGCTAGGTTGCGCCTATGACGACTGCGTTGATTACGGGATCCACGGCGGGCATCGGCGCCGCCTTCGCCCGGCGGCTCGCCGCCCAGGGACACAACCTGGTGCTGGTGGCGCGGGACACGGAACGCTTGGGCGAGCAGGCCACCGAACTGCACGACCGGCACGGCATCGAGGCCGAGGTACTGATGGCCGACCTGTCCACGGAGAAGGGCATCGCCGCGGTCGAGGCGCGCCTCGGCGACCGCACCCACCCGGTGGACCTGCTGGTCAACAACGCGGGCTTCGGCAACAAGGGCCGCTACCTCCAGGTGTCCATGGCGGACGAGCTGACGATGTTGAAGGTGCACATCGAAGCGGTGCTGCGGCTGACTTCGGCGGCGGCCGAGTCGATGCGTTCGCGGGGGCGCGGGGGCGTGATCAACGTGGCCTCGGTCGCCGCCTTCGTACCGCGCGGGACCTACGGGGCGAGCAAGGCCTGGGTCGTGCAGTTCACCCAGGGCGCGGCGAAGGACCTGGCCGGGAGCGGGGTGCGGATGATGGCGCTGTGCCCGGGGTTCGTACGGACCGAGTTCCACCAGCGGGCCGGGATGGGAACCGACAACATCCCGGGCTGGATGTGGCTCGACGCCGACAAGCTGGTGGCGGCGGCGCTGGCCGACCTCGCGCGCGGCAAGACCGTCTCCATCCCCGACCCCCGGTACAAGGCGCTGATGGGCGTGGTGAAGCTGACGCCGCGCGGGCTCCTGGGCGGGGTGTCCTCGCGTACGGGCCGCAAGTACGGCCCCCAGTAGTCGCCCCGAGAGCTGCGCCGACCGGGGCAATCCTCCCTAAACTGGACGTATCCCATCCACCCCGGGAGGCGACGCGCGATGACTTTCGTTCAGGTGATTGATTACGAAACCAAGCGGTTCGAGGAGATGAACGCGCTCATCGACCGCTGGGCGGAGCAGGCGAGCGGCCGACGGACGGTCACCCACACGATGATCGGCCGGGACCGCGACGCGAAGACGCACTACGTCGACCTCGTCGAATTCCCCTCCTACGAGGAGGCGATGAGGAACTCTCAGCTTCCGGAGACGGACCGGATGTTCCAGGAGATGGTGGCCCTCTGCGAGGGCATGCCGAAGTTCATGAACCTGGACGTCGTCCGCGACGAGTACCTCAACAAGCTGCTCGTGAACCGGATCTTCGAGGAGCTGGCGGAGAAGGGCAACTTCGACGTCATGGAGGAATGCGTCGCGGCCGACTACATGGAACACGACATGATGCGGCAGCCGGGCACCGGCGACGGCCGAGAGGGCCTGCGCCGCAGCATGACCATGTGGCGCGACGCCTTCGACTTCACCTTCGACCTGCACCGCCAGATCGCCGAAGGCGACTGCGTCACCACCCTGTGGAACTGGACCGGACGGCACAAGGGCGACTTCATGGGAATGGCCCCGACGGGCCAGGAGGTCGCCATGTCGGGCTGCACCACCTTCCGGATCGAGAACGGCCAGATCGCGGAGGGCTGGTGGTACTACGACGCCCCCGGCCTGATGAGGCAGATGGGCACGGGCACGGGCATGGGCGCGGACATGGGCACCGGCACCGGCACCGGCACCGGCATGGGCTCGGCCTCCGGTGGCACGACCCCCGACATGGGCATGTGACGGCGGCCCCCACGGCACGGGAAAGCCCCGGTCACCACCGCTTCGCAGCGGCGGGGACCGGGGCTTTCGTCAGCCGGCCGACTTCTCGACCGAGCCTGCCCTGACGAGCGTCAGTGGCTGTGGCCGTGACCGTGGCCGTGACCGGCGTCGGCCTCTTCCTCGGCCGGCTTCTCGACGACCAGGGTCTCGGTCGTGAGCAGCAGGGAGGCGATGGAAGCGGCGTTCTCCAGCGCGGAGCGGGTGACCTTGACCGGGTCGATGACGCCGGCCTTGACCAGGTCGCCGTACTCGCCGGTCGCGGCGTTGAAGCCCTGGCCCTTGTCGAGCTCGGCGACCTTGGCGGTGATCACGTAGCCCTCGAGGCCCGCGTTCTCGGCGATCCAACGCAGCGGTTCCACCGCGGCGCGGCGGACGACCGAGACACCGGTGGCCTCGTCGCCGGTGAGGCCGAGGTTGCCCTCCAGCACCTTCACGGCGTGGACGAGGGAGGAGCCACCGCCGGAGACGATGCCCTCCTCGACCGCGGCACGGGTCGCCGAGATGGCGTCCTCAAGGCGGTGCTTCTTCTCCTTGAGCTCCACCTCGGTGGCGGCGCCGACCTTGATGACGCAGACGCCGCCGGCGAGCTTCGCCAGACGCTCCTGCAGCTTCTCGCGGTCCCAGTCGGAGTCCGTGGACTCGATCTCGGCCTTGATCTGGTTGACGCGGCCGAGGACCTCGTCGGAGCTGCCGCCACCGTCGACGATGGTGGTGTCGTCCTTGGTGATGGTCACGCGGCGCGCGGTACCCAGGACGTCGAGACCGGCCTGGTCGAGCTTGAGGCCGACCTCCTCGGCGATGACGGTGGCACCGGTGAGGGTGGCCATGTCCTGGAGCATCGCCTTGCGGCGGTCACCGAAGCCGGGGGCCTTGACGGCGACGGCGTTGAAGGTGCCACGGATCTTGTTGACGACCAGGGTCGACAGGGCCTCGCCCTCGACGTCCTCGGCGATGATCAGCAGCGGCTTGGAGGCGCCGGCCTGGATGACCTTCTCCAGCAGCGGCAGGAGGTCCTGGATGGAGGAGATCTTGCCCTGGTTGATCAGGATGTACGGGTCGTCGAGGACGGCCTCCATACGCTCCTGGTCGGAGACCATGTACGGCGAGAGGTAGCCCTTGTCGAAGGCCATGCCCTCGGTGAACTCCAGCTCCAGGCCGAAGGTGTTGGACTCCTCGACGGTGATGACACCGTCCTTGCCGACCTTGTCCATCGCCTCGGCGATGAGCTCGCCGACCTGCTGGTCCTGCGCGGAGAGCGCGGCCACGGCGGCGATGTCCGACTTGTCCTCGATCGGGCGGGCGGTCGCGAGGAGCTCCTGCGACACGGCCTTGACGGCGGCGTCGATGCCCTTCTTGAGGGCGGCCGGGGAGGCGCCGGCGGCGACGTTGCGCAGACCCTCGCGGACCAGCGCCTGGGCCAGCACGGTGGCGGTGGTGGTGCCGTCACCCGCGATGTCGTTGGTCTTGGTCGCCACCTCCTTCACGAGCTGGGCGCCCAGGTTCTCGTACGGGTCGTCCAGCTCGACCTCGCGGGCGATGGTGACACCGTCGTTGGTGATGGTGGGGGCGCCGAACTTCTTGTCGATGACGACGTTGCGGCCCTTGGGGCCGATCGTCACCTTCACCGTGTCGGCAAGCTTGTTCACACCGCGCTCAAGGGCGCGACGGGCGTCCTCATCGAACTTCAGAATCTTCGGCATGGGAGCGGTTCAGTCCTCTCGTTGCGATCCTCGGCCGCTCACCGCGACCGCCACCGCCTAGAACGAACTACGCCCCTCGCCCCCCGGCATCAGCAGGGTGACCAGGGGCGCAGCTCAAAGCAAAACTGGAGAAGTGTCTTACTTCTCGACGATCGCGAGCACGTCGCGAGCCGAGAGGACGAGGTACTCCTCGCCGCTGTACTTCACTTCGGTGCCGCCGTACTTGCTGTACAGCACGATGTCGCCGACGCTGACGTCCAGCGGGAGACGCTGGCCGTCCTCGAAGCGACCCGGACCGACCGCAAGGACGACGCCCTCCTGGGGCTTCTCCTTCGCGGTGTCCGGGATGACCAGGCCGGAGGCCGTGGTCTGCTCGGCGTCGAGCGGCTGGACCACAATGCGGTCCTCAAGCGGCTTGATGGCAACCTTGGAGCTGGCGGTCGTCACGATCCGACCTCCCCCTTCGGAGATCCGGGGTTAACTGTCTGAGGTGGCGACCAGGTCGATCCGTCGTCGCGGGTGCCGGACCTGCCTGTCGCTGTGTTGGCACTCACCAGGGGCGAGTGCCAGGTGCGAGACTATTCCGGCGATTAGCACTCGGTCAAGCGGAGTGCCAACACGCCACCCGACGGATTGCGGATCGCCCCCTTCCGGACCGCCCCGGTCGGGCCCCCAGGAACCATCGCCAGGGGTTCCTCGTCGTAGTGGATATGAAGATAAAACGCCCTAATACCGACGGCGCAGGCCTCCCGTGCGGGGACTGAGGCCGCTGACGATCGCCGGCGCCCGCCGTCGTACCGAAGCGTTGCTGCTCGTCCTCGTGATCGGCATCGCCGTTTTCGGCCACGCCGAGGCCGGTCTCGCCATGAACGGTGTGCTGCCGCCCCAGCTCACGGGCTTCACGATCAGCCTGTCGCTGCTCGCGCTGGTCGGGCACCTGGGCATCCGCCGGTTCGCGCCGTACGCCGATCCGCTGATCTTCCCGCTCGCCATGCTGCTGACCGGTCTCGGGCTCGTCCTCATCCACCGTCTGGACCAGGGGTACATCGAGCGGTACGGGTCCGACGCCAACGCGCCCGGCCAACTGATGTGGACCGTGGTCGGGGTCGCGGCCTGCCTGCTGGTGGTGGCGCTGCTGCGCGACCACAGACTGTTGCAGCGCTTCATCTACATCACGATGGCCGTGGCGCTGGTGCTGCTCATCGCCCCGGCCTTCTTTGGCGCGGACACCTACGGCGCCAAGCGCTGGATCATCCTGCTCGGGTTCTCTCTCCAGCCCGGCGAGTTCGTGAAGATCATGATCGCGGTGTTCTTCGCCGGGTACCTGGTCGTCCACCGCGACTCGCTGGCCCTGACGGGCCGCAAGTTCCTGGGCATGCGACTGCCGCCGATGCGCCAGCTCGGCCCGATCGTCACCGTGTGGATCGTGTCCCTGCTGGTGCTGGTCTTCGAACGCGACCTGGGGACGTCGCTCATCTTCTTCGGCGTCTTCGTGGTGATGCTCTACGTGGCCACGGAACGCACCAGCTGGATCGTCTGCGGCCTGGTCATGGCGGCGGGCGGCGCGTTCGTCGTGGGCTCGACGGAGCCGCACGTGAAGGCGCGCGTGGCGGCCTGGCTCAACCCCCTGTCCTACTACTGGAAGGACCGGCCTCCGGGCGTCACCTCCGATCAGTCGGCGCAGGCGCTGTTCAGCTTCGGTACCGGCGGGATCACCGGCACCGGGCTCGGCATGGGCCACCCGGAGCTCATCAAGTTCGCGGGGCGCAGCGACTTCATCCTGACGACGGTGGGCGAGGAACTCGGCCTGGCCGGCGTGATGGCGGTCCTGCTGCTCTACGCGCTCCTCGTCCAGCGGGGGCTGCGCATGGCCCTGGCGGCGCGGGACCCGTTCGGCAAACTCCTGGCGGTGGGCCTCGCGGCGGCGCTGGCGCTCCAGGTGTTCGTGGTCGCCGGCGGCGTGACGGGGCTGATCCCACTGACGGGCAAGGCCCTGCCCTTCCTGGCGAAGGGCGGCTCGTCCCTGCTGGCCAACTGGATCATGATCGCCTTGCTGCTGCGCATCAGCGACAGCGCGGAGCGCCAACGCGAGGCGGACGCCCGGGGGCCGGTGGAAACCACCATCACACCGCTGGTGCCACCGTTGAGGAGTTGAGGGGGCGGGGGCTTCGGGGGGCGGGACGGCGGGGGGCCGGCACGGGCCGGTGTCGCCCCCGCGACCACCCACTGTCAGTTGGCGCGCTCGGCCGCGCTGCGCTCCACGCAGAACTCGTTGCCTTCGGGATCGGCCAGGGTCACCCAGCCCGTCCCGTCGGGCTTGCGGTGGTCGCCGACCACCGTCGCGCCCAAGGCGAGGACGCGCTCCACCTCTTCGTCCCGCGACCGGTCCTGCGGCTGGAGGTCCATGTGCACGCGGTTCTTGACCGTCTTGGCATCGGTCACCGTCACGAAGAGCAGGTGTGCACCGGACGTCACGACCATCGCCTCGGGATCGCCGGGGAAGTCATCAGGGGCGAGCGAGCCGTCCAGGACGGCGGCCCAGAACTGCGCCAGGCGGTAGGCGTCGGAACAGTCGATGGTGATGTGTCGGATCAAGGAAGCCATGGGCGCACTATCGACCGGCCCGGCGACCGATGTCCATCGACTTTGCGCGCGGGTCCATGACCGGCCCGTGACGACGGGATAGGAATGCGAGGGGGTCGGGCCTTGGCGTGGCCGACCCTGATGTGGCCGACCCTGATTCCGCCCTGCCGACAGCCCCGAAGCCCCCGCCGACACCCCGCCCCCCTACAGGTAGTCCTCCAGGCGGGCGATCTTGAACCCCTGTTCCTGGATGCGCTGGAGCATATGCGTGGTCATCTGGGTTTCCGACTCGCCCTTGAGCTCGGCCGGGCCGCGGAAGTGGGCGAGGATGATGTCCCCGGGGCGGAGGGCGGAGCCCTCGGCGTACTGGAAGCCGGTTATCTGCATCGACACGCGCCACAGCACGACCTGCGAGATGCCGCACTCGGAGGCGGCCTTGAGGGTGTCGTCGTTGTAATTGCCGAACGGCGGGCGGAAGCGGGTCGGTTTGGTGCCGAAGCGCTTCTCCAGGCGTTCCTGCTGCCCGCATATCTCCTTCTTCTGCGCCGCGAAGCCCAGCGTGCGCAGGTTCGGATGGGTCAGGGTGTGGTTGTTTATCGTGCTGCCGCTGCCGTTGTCGCGCAGCGTCTGGAAGTGGCCGTAGTCGGACGAGGCCACGTTGTCCGTGAGGAACATGCTGATCGGCAGCTTGAGGTCGGCCGCCATCTTCAGGAACTGCGGGTCCTTCTCCGCGCCGTCGTCGAAGGTCAGGAAGACGACCTTGTCGCCCGGCGCGACGGGTATTCGGTCTATGACGGCCGGCTTGCCCGGTGCGGGCTTGGGGAGTTGCGGCTTCTGCGCGGGCTTCGGCGCGTACTGCACCGGCGTCGCGAGGCCCCACTTGCGGTAGGCCTCGTCGGCCGAGGGCGCCGGCGCGGGGGACGAGGCGGCGGTGGACGGGGAGGCCGAGGGCTTCCCCGTCTCCTGCTTGGTCTTGCGCCCCAGTCGTTCGATGGGGTCCACGCTGTTCCCGCACCCCGAGAGGGACAGCGCGAGCGCGCCGGCTGCGAGCGTTCCGGCTACCAACCGGCGCGCGTAGTTCACAAGTAGTCCTCCAGGCGAGCCACGGCGTAACCCTTGTCCGTGACGGTCTTCATGACATGACGGATCATGTCAGGCATCGTGCCCTTCCAGTCCTCCCGGCCCCGGAAGTGCGTGAGGATGATGTCACCCGGGTGGAGGTCGCGGTCCCATTCGCGCCAGTCCATGCGGTTGACGAACGCCTCGGCGTTCCACAGCGGGACCGCCTTGATGCCGCAGGACTTGGCCGCGCGCAGGGTGTCCTGGTTGTAGTTGCCGTAGGGCGGCCGGAAGAGCGTCGGCCGCTTGCCGAACTCCTTCTGGATGGTGTCCTGCTGCCCGCAGATCTCCTCGCGCTGCTTCTCGTAGTCGAGGGCCGGCAGGTAGCGGTGGTTGAGCGTGTGGTTGTTCAGGGTGACGCCCGCGGCCTGCATCTCCTTGAAGTACGGGTAGTTGTCCCGGACCAGGTAGTCGCTGAGGAAGGCCGTGTAGGGGATCTTGAGTTCCTTCATCATCTTGAGGAACTCGGGGTCCTTCTCGGCGCCGTCGTCGATCGTCAGGAAGACGACCTTGTCCTCGGTGGGGACCGTGGTGAAGACCGGCGGGAGGTCCTCCTGCCCCTCGACCTCGAAGCCGTCGCGGGTGGTGATCTCCGGCTTGGTCTTGGGCGCGGGCGGGGCCGTCAGCGGCGGCTTGGCCAGTTTCCACTTCTTCGCCGCGGCGATCCGGGCCTGCAGGGCGGCCTTCTGCTGCTCGGCCGGGTTCGCGAGCGCGCCCGCCGCGCCCGCCCCTTCGCCGCCCTGGCCGCCCTTGGGCTTGGTCGCGGGCGGGTCGGCGGAGCCGCATGCGGTGCCCAGCGCGGCGATCAGCAGCGCGGCGAGGGCCACCCCGTACCGGCCGAGCGGACGCGCCGCCGGCCGATGACCTTGTTGCGTCGTATTTCCCTTTTGTCGTACAGGCTGCATAGCGACGGATACTCCCAGGACACTCCCCCGGTCGCCCGGCAGACACCGCGAACGGCCTTCGACCTTCCATCGACTGGCCCACACTGGCCGACAATGGACGGCGTGACCCCCGAAGACTTCGCCGCCCTCCTCACCCCCGAGGGGCGCGCCCTCCTCGACTCGCTCCACGACTACGACCCGGCCCGGGAACTGGCCGTGGCCACCCGTCTGCGCCGCGAGCACCCGGCCGCCCTGGTGTCCGCCGCGCTCGGGCAGGCGCGGTTGCGGCAGCGGGCGGTGGCGAAGTTCGGGGCCCGGGACGCCTCCCGGATGTACTTCACCCCCGGCGGCGGCGAGATGGCCACCCGCGCCTCGGTCGCGGACTACCGCGCCGGGCGACTCGCCGCCCTCGGCGTCCGCAGCGTCGCGGACCTCTGCTGCGGCATCGGCGGGGACGCGCTGGCCCTGGCCCGGCTGGGCATCCGGGTGACGGCGGTGGACCACGACCCGCTGACGGTCGCCGTCGCCCGGGCCAACGCGGAGGCGCTGGGGCTGGCGGACCTGATCGAGGTCCGGGAGGCGGACGTGACCACCGTCGACACCGGTGGCCACGACGCCGTCTTCATCGACCCGGCGCGGCGCGGCGGACGGGGCCGGATCTTCGACCCCGAGAGCTACTCGCCGCCGCTGTCCTGGGCCGTCGCGACCGCGCGCAGCGCCCCGTACGGGGCGATCAAGATCGCCCCCGGCATCCCGCACGAGGCCGTCCCGGCGGAGGCCGAGGCCGAGTGGATCTCCGACCAGGGGGACGTGAAGGAGGCCGTGCTGTGGTTCGGGACGGAGCCCGGCAGCGTACGGGCCACCCTGCTGCCGGGGCCGCGCGCGCTGCGCACCGCCGATCCGCTGCCCGATCCCGAGGCGGGACCGGTCGGCCGGTACCTCTACGAGCCCGACGGCGCCGTGATCCGCGCGCATCTCGTCGCGGAGGTCGCCGAGCAATTGGGCGGGCGCCTCATCGACCCGACCATCGCCTACATCACCGCGGACGAGCTGCGCGCGACCCCGTACGCGACCGCGTACGAGATCACCGACGTGCTGCCGTTCGGCCTGAAGAAGCTCAAGGCGCTGCTGCGCGAGCGCGGCGTCGGCATCCTGACGGTCAAGAAGCGCGGCTCGGCGATCGAGCCGGAGGAATTGCGCAAGAAGGTCAAGCCGCAGGGACCGCACTCGGCGACGGTGATCCTGACCCGCGTCGACGGCGCTCCCTCGATGCTGATCGGGGGCCCCGCCGAGGCCCGGTGACGGGCCTCGGGCCCTGTCCGACGGGACCCGGCCGGACGGGACTCAGCCGGACAGCCCCCGGCCGGCGGGCCTGAAGGCGCGCACGGCCCAGCGGTAGTGCGCGCCGGCCTTGCCGAGGCCGAGCAGGCCGGTGATCCACAGGATCAGGCCGAGCCCCATGAAGTAGGTGATCTCGCCGTACGTCACCTGGCCCGGCCGGGCCTCCGCCGCCGTCCCGAAGGTCACCCACAGCCCGAAGACGCCGAGGGCGAAGGACGTGAGCAGCCAGGTCAGGCTGCGCCAGGGGGCGCGCACCAGGGCGTCGGCCGCCGGGTCCCGGTCGGATTCGGCCCACGCGCACAGCAGGTGGCGCATCCGCCGGTCGCGTTCGACGCCCTTGGCGAACCAGATCCCGGCGGGGACCAGTACTCCGACGCCGAGCACGCCGAAGACCAGCCCGAAGAGGGAGGAGAGCGGATCGCCGCTCTCGAACGCCATCAGCGCCATGCCGATGAAGGTCCAACCGAGGGCGAAGACGGCGGCCACGGCCCAGAGCAGCAGCAGCCGGCCCGGGCCGAGGGTGCGCCGGCCCAGCTCCCGGAGGAAGCGCGCGCGGTCGGCGCGTACGACGGACTCGTCCATCCAGTCCCGCAGGTGCGCGGGCGGCGGCGGAGGCGGCAGGTCACGACGGGACATGCACATGACCATACCGGGATCTGATACAGAGTCACTCGACGGGCGCTCAGCCGCCCGCGACCTCCACGGACTCGAACCGCCAGCGGTGCACCGCCCGGGTGATCAGGTCCGCGGCCGGCTCAGGCAGCTCGGGCAACTCCGCCGCCACGCCCTCGGCGGTCTCCCACCAGGTGACGACCAGCACCCGGTCCTGTGGTGCCCGCAGCACCTCGCGGCGCACCGGCTCCCGGGCCAGGACCTGGGAACGGGCCCACTCCAGCAGCTCGTTCCCCCGGCCCGGCACCGCCCGGGCCTCCCACATCAGCGCGACCGTGCTCACGAGTAGAGGTTGTCCTTGCTCAGCTCGTGCACGTGGTCGTGGTCGTGGCTGTGGCCGTGACCGTGTCCGGGGTCGCCTCCCGCGTCGTGGTCCTGCGTCCCCGGTACGTGCGGGTCCGTCACCGGCAGCGAGGAATCGGCCGACAGGTCCCAGTCCGAGGCCGGACGGTTCCGCTTGACCATCTCCGCGCCCAGGGCGGCCACCATCGCGCCGTTGTCCGTGCACAGCTTGGGCCGCGGCACGCGCAGGACGATCCCCGCGTCGTCGCACCGCTCCTGGGCCAGCGCCCGCAGCCGCGAGTTGGCCGCGACACCGCCGCCGATCATCAGGTGGTCGACGCCCTCGTCCTTGCAGGCGCGGATCGCCTTGCGGGTCAGCACGTCCACCACGGCCTCCTGGAAGGACGCCGCCACGTCGCGCACCGGCACCTCCTCGCCCGCCTTCCGCTTCGCCTCGATCCAGCGGGCCACCGCCGTCTTCAGGCCGGAGAAGGAGAAGTCGTACGCCGCGTCCCGCGGCCCCGTCAGCCCGCGCGGGAAGTTGATCGCCTTGGGGTCGCCCTCCCTCGCGAGCCGGTCGATGACCGGGCCGCCGGGGAAGCCCAGCTGCAACACCCGGGCGATCTTGTCGAAGGCCTCACCGGCCGCGTCGTCGATGGTCGCGCCGAGCGGCCGTACGTCGGCGGTGATGTCCGGCGCCAGCAGCAGCGAGGAGTGCCCGCCCGAAACCAGCAGCGCCATGGTCGGCTCGGGCAGCGGCCCGTGCTCCAGTTGGTCGACGCAGATGTGGGAGGCCAGGTGGTTGACCCCGTACAGGGGCTTGCCCAGCGCGTACGCGTACGCCTTGGCCGCGGAGACGCCCACCAGCAGCGCCCCCGCGAGGCCGGGGCCGGCGGTGACGGCGATGCCGTCGAGGTCGCGGGCGCTGACGCCGGCCTCCTTGAGGGCGCGGTCGATGGTCGGGACCATCGCCTCCAGGTGCGCGCGGGAGGCCACCTCGGGCACGACCCCGCCGAAGCGGGCGTGCTCGTCGACGCTGGAGGCGATCGCGTCGGCCAGCAGGGTGGTGCCGCGGACGACGCCGACGCCGGTCTCGTCGCAGGAGGTCTCGATACCGAGGACGAGCGGTTCGTCAGCCATGGGTCTCACCTTGTACGTGTACGGAGGGTGCGGAGTCTGGGGTTGTGGGGCCGGAGAGGCGCATCACGAGCGCGTCGACGTTGCCGGGCTGGTAGTAGCCGCGCCGGAAACCGATCGGCTCGAAACCGAAGCGCTCGTAGAGCTTCTGGGCGCGGGTGTTGTCCACCCGCACCTCCAGCAGCACCTCGGCGCACTCGAAGGCGGTCGCCGCGCGCAGCAGGTCCTCCAGCAGCCGGGCGCCGAGACCGCTGCCCCACTGGTCGCGGGCGACGGCGATGGTCTGTACGTCGCCCAGGTCCCCGGCGGCGGCCAGCCCGGCGTAGCCGACGATGCGGCCCGCGGCCCCCGGGGCGGCGGCGCTGCCCGACGGGCCCTCGGGCGGCCCGTCGGGCGGGCTCTCGGCCCGGCTCTCGGCGACGACGTAGCGGCGGGTGGCGTGCGGGCCGCGCGCGTGGGCGAGCTCCGACCAGAACATGCCCGCGGACCAGGCGTCCTCGGGGAACAGCTCGTGTTCCAGCTCCAGCACGGGCTCGATGTCCCACCAGCGCATCTCGCGCAGTACCGCGGTCACTGCGGGGTGACCACCTTGTAGTTCTTGGGCACCTGGGCGTCGGGCCGGCGCAGGTACAGCGGCGTGGGGGGCAGGCCCTCGGCGTTTTCGAAGGGCGCCCCGGTCGCGAGCCGTTCCGCCGCCAGGGCGGCGAGGGCCGCGGCGCTCTGGTGCTCGGGCTGCCGGGCGTCCGTGAAGACCTCCGGGTACAGCAGGGCGCCCTGGCCGACCGCGGGCAGCCCGGCGACCCGCTCGGCGATGTCGGCCGGGCGGTCCACGGCCGGGTCGCCGACGCGCGTGCGCGGGTCCTCGTACCGGGCCCAGTAGACCTCCTTGCGCCGCGCGTCGGTGGCGACGGTGAAGGGGCCCTCGATCCCGGCGGCGCCGGCGGCGTAGGCCAGGCCGTCCAGGGTGCACAGGCCGTGGACCGGGACGCCGAGGACGGCGGCGAAGGTGGAGGCGGTGACGAGGCCGACCCGCAGCCCGGTGTAGGGGCCGGGGCCGACGCCGACGACGATGCCGGTGACGGCTTCGAGCTTCACCCCGGCCTCGGCGAGGACCCTGTCGACGGAGGGCAGCAGCAGCTCCCCGTGGCGGCGGGCGTCGACCTGGTTCGATTCGGCGAGGACTGACTCGCCGTCGTGCAGGGCGACGGTGACGGCGGGCGTGGCGGTATCTACAGCGAGCAAGAGCACGCGAACAGCCTACGACTCCCCGGGCCCCGGCCCTTGCGGCCGGTCGCGGGCAACCCCGGCTGCTACCTTTCGACCGAGGCAGTCAGTGCGGTACTCGACCGGGCTTGCGGTCCCCGGCGGCCCGGCGCCCCGCGGACGACGCGGCACGGACGCGCGGCACGGAGAACCGACACACAGACCCACACGGAGAACGCGGGGAGACCGCGGAGAGGCGGAGCAAGGTGGCACGCAGCAGCTCGGGAATCGTGGCCGGGCTCACCGTCGCGGCGTTGGTCGCCGTCGCCTTCCTCGGCTACCAGGCCTCGGCCACGGCGCCCGCGCACCCTTCGAAGGCGGCCCCGCAGGCCCCCGCGCCCGCGCCGGGCCCCGCCAAGCCGGACCCGTCGAAGCCCGCCGCCGTGCCGGCGGACTCCGGGACCGGGGTACGGGTCGTGTACTCGGTGTCGCAGAAGCGGGTGTGGCTGGTGGGTGAGGACGGGCAGCAGCCGAAGTCCTTCGCGGTCATGCCGAGTACGGTCCACCCGGCGCCGGGCAGCTACCCGGTGGGCTCGCGCTCGGGCACGGTCACCGGCTCGGACGGGGTGCCGATCGAGCACGTCGTACGCTTCGCCACCACCGACGGCATCGCGATCGGCTTCAGCGCGCGCGTGGACGGCTCCGTGCCGGAGCCGGACCAGACGAAGAAGACCGGCGGCATCCGCATGTCGCGGGCGGACGGCGACGCGATGTGGGCCTTCGCGACGATCAACACCAAGGTGGTCGTCGTGCCCTGACGGGCACCCTTCATCTTTCACCCGTACGGGCGACGCTCGGTGCGGGTGACACTCCTGACGGGCAACGCGCGGAGGGACGTCAGGCCGCTTCGGAGTCCGGAGCGGCCTGTTCCTCTTCGTGGGCCCCGTCCTGGCGCTCCGGGCGTCCCGCCAGGGACGCCGGCGGCGTGGACACGGCGGCGGCGGCCGCGCAGGAGGCGAGCAGCGCCCCCATGGACACGCCCGTGCCCGACGCGCGCGCCGCTCCCGCCGCTGCGCGTGCTGCTCCTGCTGCCGACATGGCTGCCTCCTGGACCGGCCCGGGGCGCCGTACTTAGGTAGCCCTAACCGGCGCTCGGTACCATGTCACCACGAGCGTCCGCCCTCGCGCAACGTTTTCCCGACGGACTGTCGGGACGTCGGGCCGGGCGCCGGCCCGCTACGGCGCCACACGTTCCGCCAGCCCGGCCACCCCGTCCGCGGCGGCGGCCCAGCGCGTCCCGATCCCGCGCACCGACACCTCCCGTACGTCGTCGAGGACCTCCTCGTGGCCGACCGCCCGCGCGATCACCACGTGCAGCCGGTCGTCGGAGAGCTCCTCCACCTTGCCGTCGCCCCACTCGACGACGACCACGGACTCCGGCAGCGAGACGTCCAGGTCGAGGTCCTCCATCTCCTCCAGCCCCCCGCCGAGCCGGTAGGCGTCCACGTGCACCAGGGCCGGCCCGTCGCCCAGCGGCGGGTGCACACGGGCGATCACGAAGGTGGGGGAGGTGACGGCCCCGCGCACGCCGAGGCCCTCGCCGAGGCCGCGCGTCAGGGTGGTCTTGCCCGCGCCGAGCTCGCCGGTGAGCAGGACCAGGTCGCCGGGCCGCAGCAGGCCGGCGATCCGACGGCCCAGCTCGCGCATGGAGTCGGGCGAGTCGACGGTGATCAGGGTCTCGGTGACGGCGCCTTCGGCCGCGCCGGGCCCGGAGGCCTCAGGAGCCGGGGTGCGCGGCGCTTCTCGCGGTACTTCTTCCATGCGCGCCAACGTTAGTCGCTCCGGAAGTCGCTCCGGAAGTCGCTCCGGACGCCTCGGCGGACACCGCGCCGGGCGCGTCCGCGGCCGGCGCCGCCGGCACGACGCCGGTGCGCGCCAGCAGGCCGCTCAGCAGCGCGGTCACGGCCTCCGGGCGCTCCAGCATCATCAGGTGCCCGGTGTGCTCCAGGATGACCAGTTCGGCGGCCGGCAGTACGTCCTTGATGGCCACGCTGTGCTCGGGCGGGGTGATCATGTCGCGGTCACCCGCGATGACGGTCACCGGGATGTCCGAGAACCGCCGGAGCGCGACGGTCTTGTCGTGGATCTGGAAGGCCGGGTAGAACTCGGCGACCACGTCGATCGGGGTCGCCTCGATCAGCCGCTCGGCGAAGCGGGCCACACCCGGGTCGACGTCCCGGGAGCCGAACGAGTACTGCTTGATCATGCCCGCGAAGAGGTCGGCGGTGGCCCGCCGGCCCCGCTCCACGAGCTCCACCTGCGAGCCGAGCACCTTGAGCACCCCGGGGAGGAGCCGGCGTACGGCGCCCATCCCGACGGCCGGCAGTCCGTAGGTGACCTCGGACAACCGCCCGCTGGAGGTGCCGACCAGGGCCACCCCGAGCACGCGCTCCCGTACGAGGTCGGGGAACTGCTCGGCCAGCGCCATGATCGTCATACCGCCCATGGAGTGGCCGACCAGCACCAGCGGGCCCTCGGGCGTGGTGGCGTCGATCACCGCCTTGAGGTCGCGGCCGAGCTGCTCGATGGTCACCGGTTCGCCGTCGGCCTGGGCGAGGCCGCGCATGCTGCGGCCGTGGCTGCGCTGGTCCCAGTAGACGGAGCGGACCGTGTCCCGCAGGGCGGCGCGTTGGAAGTGCCAGGAGTCCTGGCCGAGGCAGTAGCCGTGGCAGAAGACGACGGTCGCGGCAGGCGGCTTCTTGCGGCGCGGCCGTCCGCGCCGGCCCGGTTCCCCGGGCGGTTCGTCGATCTCGTAGTACAGCTCGGTGCCGTCCTCGGCGCGGCAGGTGCCCTCGGCCCCGCGCAAGGACCCGTAGTCCCCGGCGGCGTCGAGGGCGAGCCGAGCCTTCCTGCGGATGCCGCGTCCCACGGTGATCCGCTCGACCGCGACGCCGGCGGCGGCGCCGGCGGCTATGACACCGATGGCCGCGCCGGCCCAGCCGGCCTTGCGCCAGTTCTCGCTCACGCGGTCGCCGTCCTCACTCGGCCGTACTCAGCAGCCGTATTCGGCCGTGGTCAGCCGTTGCGGTACACCCTGGGCACGCGGCCCCCGATACGGGTGACGATCTCATACGCGATGGTGTCCGCCGCTTGGGCCCAGTCCTCGGCGGTGGGTTCGCCCAGGTCACCCGGCCCGAAGAGGATCGCCGGATCGCCGGCGCGGACGTCGGCGCCGTCGATGTCGACCACGAACTGGTCCATGGCCACCCGGCCCGCGACCCGTCGGACCGCGCCGCCGACGAGGACGGGACCGCTGCCCGAGGCGTGGCGGGGGACGCCGTCCGCGTACCCGACGGGGATGAGGGCCAGGCGCGTCTCGCGTTCCGTCACGTAATGGTGGCCGTAGCTGACTCCGTGACCGGCGGGCACGGTCTTGACCAGCGCGACGGAGGCCCGGAGGGTCATCGCGGGGCGCAGGCCGAGCTGCCCGGGCGTGCCCAACTCGGGGGCGGGCGAGACGCCGTAGACGGCGATGCCGCAGCGCACGAGGTCGAAGTGGCTCTCGGGAAGGGTGAGCGTGGCGGGCGAGTTGGCGATGTGCCGGACCTCGGGCTCGACGCCTTCCTTCTCGGCGTAGGCCAGCATCTCGCGGAAGGCGGCGAGCTGAAGGGCGATGGAGGGGTGCCCGGGCTCGTCGGCGCAGGCGAAGTGCGACCACACGCCGGTGACGCGGACGGTGCCCTCGGCCTGCGCGGCGACGGCGGCGCCCACCAGTTCCGCCCAGTCGGCGGGCTGGCAGCCGGCCCGGCCGAGGCCGGTGTCTGCCTTGAGCTGGACGCGTGCGACCCGCCCGGCCCCGCGGGCGGCGGCCCGCACCTCGTCCAAGGCCCACATCCCGCTGACGGACACGTCCAGATCGGCCTCGATGGCCTCCCGCCAGGGTCCGCCGGGCGTCCAGAGCCAGCACATGATCCGGGCCCCGATCCCGGCGGCGCGCAGCGCGAGCGCTTCCTCGGGGGTCGCGGTGCCGAGCCAGGTCGCACCGGCGTCCAGGGCCGCACGGGCGCAGGGGACCGCGCCGTGGCCGTAGGCGTCCGACTTCACGACGGCCATGAGCTCGGCCCGGGGCGCCCGCTCGCGCAGTGCGCGCACGTTGTCCCGCACGGCGGCTAGGTCGATCTCGGCATACGCGCGCGTCGGTGTCTCGTTCATCGAGCACAGTCTCTCAGAACCCCCACCACCGGCCTTGCGCGCCGCCCATCGGCGCCTTCGGGGCGCACGAACGGACCGCGCCGGGCGGTGCGCCGCACCGTCGCGGCCGACGCCCCCTCCGGCGACCGGGAGCGGCCCGTGCGGCAAGGCCGGCCGGTGTCCCGGGCGGCCACCGGGCGGGGCCGGGCACGCGGGATGGACGCCGGTCGCGCCGACGCGGCGCCGGCGCGTCCGTGGAGCGGGCCCACGCCCGACCGCGTTGGGACGGGGGCCGGACGCGGCAGTACGGGCCTGTGGTGGCCGGTCGCCCGGCACGACAGCGGCGCCCCCGCCCCGGGCCGGCGGGCTTCAGGGGGTGCGGGTGTCGCGCCAGGCGGACGGGAGGGCCTCGGCCACCTCGTGGGCGAGGAGCGGGGCGCCGGAGGCGGCGCGCCGGGCCGCCAGGCCGTGCAGGTAGGCGGCCACCGAGGCGGCGTCCGGCGCCGACAGCCCCGCCGCCAGCAGGGAGCCCGCGAGCCCGGACAGCACGTCACCACTGCCCGCGGTGGCCAGCCAGGGGGTACCCGTCGGGTTGACCCGGACCACCCCGCCGTCGCAGACCAGCGTGGTCGAGCCCTTCAGCAGCACCGTCGCCCCGTACCGCTCCGCCAGTGCCCGTACGGCGGCCAGCCGCCCTGCCTCCACCTCCTCGCGGCGGACGCCCAGCAGCGCCGCCGCCTCGCCCGCGTGCGGGGTCAGGAGCGTCGGCGCCGTCCGGGCCCGCAGCGCCCCGGGGTCCAGCCCCCGCAGCCCGTCGGCGTCCACCAGCACCGGCACCGGGTCGGCGAGGACCTCCGGGACCCGCTCGTCCCCCAACCCGGGCCCCACCACCCAGGCCTGCACCCGGCCCCGCCCGATCAGCGTCTCCGGGTACCTGGCCAGCACCGCCTCCCCGACCGCCGCCGGGCCCACGTACCGCACCGCGCCGGCGCCGCCGCGCAGCGCCCCGGCGACGGCCAGCACCGCCGCCCCCGGGTACCGGGCCGACCCGGCCACGACCCCGACCACGCCCCGCCGGTACTTGTCACTGGCCGGGCCCGGCTCCGGCAGCAGCGCCGCCACATCGGCGTGCTGCAAGGCCTCGGCGTCCGCAGCGGGGAGGGTGAGGCCGATGTCCACCAGCCGCACCGCGCCGGCCCGCGAGGCCCCCGGGTCGATCAGCAGCCCCGGCTTGTACGCCCCGAACGTCACCGTGACGTCGGCCCGTACCGCCGCCCCCGCCACCTCGCCCGTGTCCGCGTCCACCCCGCTCGGCAGGTCCGCGGCCACCACCACAGCGCCCGGCGGAATCCGCTCCGCCAACGCCGCGCCGGCGGGCCGCAGTCCACCGCGACCGCCGATCCCGAGCAGTCCGTCCACCACCAGGTCCGCCCGCCCGGGCACGGCCGGGGCCACCCGGCCGCCCGCACGCAGGAGGGCGGCCAGTCCGCCCGGGTGCACCCGCTCGGGGTCCATCGGCACGGCCGTGACGCCGGCGCCGCGCCGGGCGAGCCGCGCGCCCGCGTACAGCGCGTCGCCGCCGTTGTCCCCCGGACCGACCAGCAGCACGATCCGCGCGCCGTACACCCTCGGCAGCAGCCCGGCGCACACGGCGGCCAGTCCGGCCGCCGCCCGCCGCATCAAGGCGCCCTCCGGCAGCCGTGCCATCAGCTCGCGCTCGGCGGCCCGTACGGTCTCCACGCTGTAAGCAGTACGCATGCCACCACCCTGCCCGAAAAGCCGCCCCGGACGACGGGAAGACCGCGGCGACGACGACGGCGCCGAGGACAGCGCGGCGACGCGGCGCGGAGGACCGGGCGGTCTATCCCTCGGCGATGACCACGGCGGAGGCCACCCCCGCGTCATGGCTCAGCGAGACGTGCCACGACTTCACGCCGAGCGCCACCGCCCGCGCCTCCACCGTCCCGGATACCCGCACGCGCGGCTGTCCGGTCTCCTCGACGTACACCTCGGCGTCGGTCCACAGCATCCCGCCGGGCGCGCCGAGCGCCTTGGCGAGCGCCTCCTTGGCGGCGAACCGGGCGGCGAGCGAGGCGGTTCCGCGCCGCTCGCCGCTCGGCAGGGTCAATTCGGCGTCGACGAAGAGCCGTTGCGCCAGGTGCGGCGTCCGCTCCAGGGCGGCGCCGAACCGCTCGATCTCGGCAACGTCAATCCCCACACCGATGATCCCCACACCAGACCCCTACTCGACCGTGACCGACTTGGCGAGGTTACGCGGCTGGTCCACCTCGTTGCCCCGCGCGGTCGCCAGCTCGCACGCGAACACCTGCAACGGCACGGTCGCCACCAGGGGTTGGAGCAGTGTCGGCGTGGCCGGGATGCGGATCAGGTGGTCCGCGTACGGGACGACCGCCTCGTCACCCTCCTCGGCGATCACGATCGTGCGCGCGCCGCGGGCGCGGATCTCCTGGATATTGGACACGATCTTGTCGTGCAGCACCGAACGCCCGCGCGGCGACGGCACCACGACCACCACGGGCAGGTCATCCTCGATCAGCGCGATCGGCCCGTGCTTCAGCTCGCCCGCCGCGAAGCCCTCCGCGTGCATGTACGCCAGCTCCTTGAGCTTGAGCGCGCCCTCCAGCGCCACCGGGTACCCGACGTGGCGTCCGAGGAACAGCACGGTGTCCTTGTCGGCGAGCGACCGCGCCAGCGCCCGTACCGGCTCCATGGTCTCCAGCACCGTGTCCACCGCCGCGGCGATGTCCGACAGTTCACGGATGACCGCCCGGATCTCGTCGCCCCACTTCGTGCCCCGGACCTGCCCGAGGTACAGCGCGACGAGATAGCAGGCGACCAGCTGCGTCAGGAACGCCTTGGTCGAGGCGACGGCCACCTCCGGACCGGCGTGGGTGTAGAGCACGGCGTCCGATTCGCGCGGGATCGTCGACCCGTTCGTGTTGCAGACGGCCAGCACCTTGGCGCCCTGCTCGCGCGCGTGCCTGAGCGCCATCAGGGTGTCCATGGTCTCGCCGGACTGCGAGATCGCGATCACCAGCGTCCGCTGGTCCAGGATCGGGTCGCGGTAACGGAACTCGCTGGCCAGTTCCGTCTCGCAGGGGATGCGGGTCCAGTGCTCGATGGCCAACTTCGCGATCATGCCCGCGTGGTACGCCGTACCGCACGCCACGATCACGACCTTGTCGACCTCGCGGAGCACCGAGGCGGGGATGCGCACCTCGTCCAGGGTCAGCGAGCCGCTCCCGTCGATCCTGCCCAGGAGGGTGTCGGCGACGGCCTTCGGCTGCTCGGCGATCTCCTTGAGCATGAAGTAGTCGTATCCCCCCTTCTCGGCCGCCGAGGCGTCCCAGTCCACGTGGTACGCCCGCACCGTCGCGGCCGAACCGTCGAAGTTGGTCACCGTGACCCCTTCGCGGCGGAGTTCGACCACCTGGTCCTGTCCCAGCTCGATCGCGGACCGCGTGTGGGCGATGAACGCGGCCACGTCCGAGGCGAGGAAGTTCTCGCCCTCCCCGACGCCCACCACCAAGGGGGAGTTCCGGCGCGCCCCGACGACCACGTCGGGCGCGTCCGCGTGCACCGCGACCAGCGTGAACGCGCCCTCCAACCGCCGGCAGACCCGTCGCATGGCCTCCGCCAGGTCCCCCGGGACGACGTCGAACTGCTCGGCGAGCAGGTGCGCCACGACCTCGGTGTCCGTCTCGGACTCCAGCTTGTGCCCGCGCTCGGTCAGCTCGGCGCGCAGCGCGGCGAAGTTCTCGATGATCCCGTTGTGCACGACCGCCACGCGCCCCGAATTGTCGAGGTGCGGGTGGGCGTTGACGTCGGTGGGGCCGCCGTGGGTCGCCCACCGGGTGTGCCCGAGGCCCGTGGACCCGGCGGGCAGCGGATGCCCGACCAGTTCCTTCTCCAGGTTGACCAGCTTGCCGGCCTTCTTGACCGTGTCCAGGCCCCCGTCCGCGAGCACGGCGACACCCGCCGAGTCGTAGCCGCGGTACTCCAGCCGCTTGAGTCCGGCGATGACCACATCGAGCGCCGACTGCGCTCCCACGTAACCCACAATTCCGCACATAGGGCGCAGGGTACGCCGTGGTCGGCCTCCTGCCCCGTACCCGGACCAGACGAAAACCCCGCCCCGGCGAATGTGCCGGAGCGGGGTTGACGCCCATCTGAGGGCAAGTCAGTCGATCGGCGGACCAAAGGTCGTCCGCCCGGCCGGTCCCGGATGGTCCCGGCCGGTCAGAGCTTCTTCGCCTGCGCGTCCACGACGGCCTTCGGCTGCTCGGCGTCGCCGCTCAGGCTGAGCGCGGTGAAGGTCGCGAGGGTACTGCCCTTGCGCAGGACGACCACGTGGGTCACGTTCTTGTCGCCGTCCCCCAGGTCCATCACGGTGACGAAGGAGACCGTCTCGTCGCCGGCGGGCAGCCCGGTGTCGGCCTTGACGCTCTCGATGGCCGTCCTCTCCCCCGCCTGCGTCACCGAGAAGCCGCCGGCGCACGCCTCGACGCCCGCCTTGACGGCGCCGAAGGCCTCCTCGGCGCCCTTGCCGTCGTAGGAGACCAGCGCGACCGACGTGGCCGTCGTCTTGAGGGCGGCCACGGCCGCGTCCGCCTTCTCCTGCGGGCCCGCGCCCTGGGCCGCCGCCCGGGGCTTCCCGCTCGCGACGACGCGGGCGACCCCGGCGGACGCGCCGATCGACTGCATGCCCTCGGCCTGGGCCAGCGGCTTGCAAGGGGCCTTGTCGGTCTCGATCGGGTCGTCCTGCGCCGCGCTGTCCGCCACCGGCTCCAGCCGGTGGTCGGGCAGGTCCGCCTCGGTCACCAGCAGCCTGCCCAGCTCGTCGGCCGTCCTGCCCCTGGGGCCCGCCGGAGCGGCGCTCGAAGCGACGGCGGACGACCGGGCGGCGGACGGCTCGGCGCCGGCCTTGAAGGTGGCGTCCCCCGCCTTGGCCGACCCGCAGGCCGTGGCCAGCAGCGCCAGGGACACGGCCGAAGCGGTCAGGACGGCACGACGGACAAGCACGGTACGCACGAAAGATCTCCCCCGGAACAAGAAAACACACAGAGGCAGCCCCGGGCAGTGCCCCCGGTCACGGGCGCGCACCGGAGCTGCGGCGATCAGCAATGTACGGGGGGAACCCCGCCCGGACGATCCGGTTTTCACAGACCGTCGCCAATCGTGATCGCCGCGAGACCGACACGACACTCGAATCGATACCCGGCCCCGCATCGCCTCCGGCGCGGGGCCCCGGCCGCTCCTCACGTGACCGACCACACCACCCATAAGCGACCGCCAGCCCCGACAATGGCTGTGTGATCACTTCGCCGCCACGAAGCACGCCCGGCCGCGGGGCGGAGCGCGCCGGCCACCGCCGTCCCGCCGAGGCCTCCCCCTACGTCGACCTCACCCGGGCCGAGTGGAGCGCCCTTCGCGAGCGCACCCCCCTCCCGCTCACCGCCGACGAGGTCGAACGGCTCCGCGGCCTGGGCGACGTCATCGACCTCGACGAGGTCCGCGACGTCTACCTCCCGCTCTCCCGCCTGCTGAACCTCTACGTCGGTGCCACCAGCAACCTCCGCGGCACCCTCAACACCTTCCTGGGCGACGCCGGCAACGGCCACGGCGCCCAGCAGGGGACCCCCTTCGTCATAGGGGTCGCCGGTTCCGTCGCCGTCGGCAAGTCCACCGTCGCCCGTCTGCTCCAGGCCCTGCTCGCCCGCTGGCCCGAGCACCCCCGCGTCGAGCTCGTCACCACCGACGGGTTCCTGTACCCGATGAAGGAACTCCAGCGCCGCGGCCTGACCGCCCGCAAGGGTTTCCCCGAGTCGTACGACCGCCGCGCGCTCACCCGTTTCGTGGCCGACATCAAGGCGGGCAAGGACGAGGTCACCGCCCCCGTCTACTCCCACCTGATCTACGACATCGTCCCCGACGAGCGGCTCGTCGTCCGCCGCCCGGACATCCTCATCGTGGAGGGGCTCAACGTCCTCCAGCCGGCCCTGCCGGGCAAGGACGGCCGGACCAGGGTGGGCCTCGCCGACTACTTCGACTTCAGCGTGTACGTCGACGCGCGCCCCGAGGACATCGAGCGCTGGTACCTCAACCGGTTCCGGAAGCTGCGCGAGACCGCGTTCCAGAATCCTTTCTCCTACTTCCGCAAGTACACGCAGGTCTCAGAGGAGGAGGCCCTGGAGTACGCGCAGACGATGTGGCGGACCATCAACAAGCCCAACCTGATGGAGAACGTGGCCCCGACCCGCGGGCGCGCCACCCTCGTCGTGCGCAAGGGCCCGGACCACAAGGTGCAGAAGCTCAGCCTGCGCAAACTGTGAAAGCTACTGTTCGGGCATGCTGCACCTGCGGATGATCACCCCGCCCGACCGGACGCACTCCGTCCTCCGCCTCGTCGAGGGGACCGTCGGCACCACTCATCTGGTGGTGCTGACCGGAGCGGCCCTCGTCCCCGCCGGTGACGTCGTCATGTGCGACGTCGCGCGCGAGGCGGGCGACGAGCTGCTCCGCGGACTGCGCGAGCTGGGCATCGACAAGGACGGCTCGATCGCCGTCGAGGACATCGACCTCACGCTCTCGGCGAGCGCCGACCGGGCCGAGGAGGAGGCCCCCGGGGAGGCCGCCGACGCCGTGCTGTGGGAGCAGCTGACCGAGGCGACCCAGGAGGAGTCGACCCTCTCGGTCACCTACGTCGCCTTCATGATCGTCGCGACGCTGATCGCCGCCTGCGGCGTGGTGCTGGACAACGCCATCCTGATCGTGGGCGCGATGGCCGTCGGCCCCGAGTTCGGCCCGCTCGCCGGTGTCTGTACGAGCCTGGTCCGCAGGGCCCCCAAGTCGGCCGCGCGCTCGTTGGTGGCCCTGCTGGCCGGTTTCGCGGCGGCGATGGCCGCGACCACCCTGTTCAGCCTGGCGATGAACGCGCTGGGCCTGTTCCAGCGGTCCATGCTGGAGAACCCGCGCCCGAACACCAGCTTCATCTGGCAGCCGGACTCGTTCTCCTTCACGGTCGCCCTGCTCGCCGGGGTGGCCGGCGTGCTGTCGCTGACCTCCGCGAAGTCCGGCGCGCTGGTCGGCGTGGCCATCTCGGTGACCACCGTCCCGGCGGCCGCCAACGCCGCCGTGGCCCTCGGCTACGGCGAGGTGGGCCAGATGTGGGGTTCGGCGGAGCAACTGCTGCTGAACCTGGGCGGGATCATGCTGGCCGGCACCCTGACCCTCTACGCGCAGAAGCTGCTGTGGAGCGGCAGGCACGGCCGCTCGGACCGCACCCCGCCCGCGACCGGCTGAGCCCCGCCAACCCCGGACGGGGCGACGGGGCTCGGGCCGGGCCGTAGCCCTAGCCGAGCGCCGCCTTCACCACGTCCGCCAGGCGTCCGGCGACCGCGCGGGCCTGCTCGATGTCGGCGGCCTCCACCATCACCCGTACGAGCGGCTCCGTACCGGAGGGACGCAGCAGCACCCGCCCGGTGGCGCCCAGCTCGCGCTCCGCCTCGCCCACCGCGGTCGCCAGCTCGCCCGAGGTGGCCACGCGGGACTTGTCCACGTCGGGCACGTTGATCAGCACCTGCGGCAGTCGCTGCATCACGCCCGCCAGCTCCGCCAGCGAGCGCCCGGTGGCCGCGACGCGGGCCGCGAGCAGCAGCCCGGTCAGGGTGCCGTCGCCGGTGGTCGCGTGGTCGAGGATGATCACGTGGCCGGACTGCTCGCCGCCCAGGGCGTAGCCGTGCTCCTTCATCGACTCCAGCACGTAGCGGTCGCCGACCCCGGTCTGCACGACCTGGATGCCCTCGGCCTCCATGGCCAGCTTGAATCCCAGGTTCGACATGACGGTGCCGACCACGGTGTTCTCGCGCAGCTGTCCCGCCTCGCGCATGGCCAGCGCCAGCACCGCGAGGATCTGGTCGCCGTCGACCTCCGCGCCGGAGGCGTCCACGGCCAGGCAGCGGTCGGCGTCGCCGTCGTGCGCGATGCCGAAGTCGGCCCCGTGCTCGACCACGGCCTGCTTCAGCAGACCGAGGTGGGTCGAGCCGCAGCCGTCGTTGATGTTCAGGCCGTCGGGCCCGGCGCCGATCGTGACGACCTCCGCGCCGGCCCGGGCGAAGGCCTCGGGGGAGACGTAGGCGGCAGCGCCGTGGGCCTCGTCGAGGACGATCTTGAGGCCGTCCAGGCGGTTGGGCAGGGCCCCGATGAGGTGGGCGACGTACTTCTCGAAGCCCTCGGTGTAGTCCGAGACCCGGCCGACGCCCGCGCCGGTGGGACGGTCCCAGGGAGCGCCGGTGCGGTGCTCGTCGTAGACGGACTCGATCCGGTCCTCCAGCTCGTCGGCCAGCTTGTGGCCGCCGCGCGCGAAGAACTTGATGCCGTTGTCGGGCATCGCGTTGTGGCTGGCGGAGAGCATCACGCCGAGGTCGGCGCCCAGCGCACCGGTGAGATACGCCACCGCCGGGGTGGGCAGCACACCGACGCGCAGGACGTCCACACCCGCGCTCGCGAGGCCCGCGACGACCGCGGCCTCCAGGAACTCGCCGGACGCGCGGGGGTCGCGGCCGACCACGGCGGTCGCCCGATGGCCCGCGAAGGTGCCGGCCTCGGCCAGTACGTGCGCGGCCGCCACGGAGAGACCGAGCGCCAGCTCGGCCGTCAGATCCGCGTTGGCGACGCCTCGTACACCGTCCGTCCCGAAGAGTCGTCCCACTGTTGTCCTCCCGAGTTCAAGCTTCGCTTAGTACCGCTGTGTGACAGGTATGTGCCGCTTGTGGCGGTAAACGAACCGCCCCGACAGCACAGAGAGTGCTGCCGGGGCGGTTTCGTTGCAGAACAGCAGGCGCAGATTAACGCTTGCTGTACTGCGGAGCCTTGCGGGCCTTCTTGAGACCGGCCTTCTTGCGCTCGACCGCACGGTCGTCGCGGGAGAGGAAGCCGGCCTTCTTCAGCGCCGGGCGGTTGTTGTCGACGTCCGCCTCGTTCAGCGCGCGGGCCACACCGAGGCGCAGGGCGCCGGCCTGGCCGGAGACGCCGCCACCCGAGATGCGGGCGATGACGTCGTAGCGGTTGTCGAGCTCAAGGAGCTTGAACGGCTCGTTGACTTCCTGCTGGTGCACCTTGTTGGGGAAGTAGTCCTCAAGGGTGCGACCGTTGATCTTCCACTTGCCGGTGCCCGGGACGATCCGGACGCGGGCGATGGCGTTCTTGCGACGGCCCAGGCCGGCGGCCGGCTGGGGGTCGCCGAAGCGGCCGGCAAGGGACTCGGAGGTGTAGTCGCCCTCGACGACGACCTCGGACTCGCTGGTGTACTCCTCGACGTTGCCCTCGAACTCTTCGACGGGGGTCGTCTCGGCGGTGGTCTCGGCCACGATGCTCCTCAGAATTTTCTACGTCTTAGGGGGTGGCCGGAACTACTGCGCGACCTGGGTGATCTCGAACGGCACCGGCTGCTGGGCAGCGTGGGGGTGCTGGTCGCCCGAGTAGACCTTCAGCTTCGAGAGCATCTGACGGCCCAGGGTGTTCTTGGGGAGCATGCCCTTGACGGCCTTCTCGACGGCCTTCTCCGGGTTGTTCGCCAGGAGGTCGTCGTAACGCACGGAACGCAGACCACCCGGGAAGCCGGAGTGGCGGTACGCCATCTTCTGGGACGCCTTGTTGCCGGACAGGTGGACCTTGTCGGCGTTGACGATGATGACGAAGTCGCCCATGTCCATGTGGGGGGCGTAAGTCGGCTTGTGCTTGCCGCGCAGGAGGGCTGCGGCCTGGGTCGCCAGACGGCCGAGGACAACGTCCTGGGCGTCAATGACGAGCCACTGGCGCGAGATGTCGCCGGGCTTGGGGCTGAACGTACGCACGCGTATGCCTTCGCTTCTTCAGTGGTGGGTCATCCCCAGGGCGTGAGCCCGCGAGGAAAGGTCCTGACAAAGGTCACCACGGACGATCACGACAGCCCTGCTCCACTACGGGGACGCAACCCGTGTGAACCGCTGGTCATCGGCCCGGTGGACCGGCGTAAGGCCCTTTCACGTGAGAATGAGCAAGCCAATACGCATAACAAACCAGCAGAGTACCCAAGAGGACCCGTACGGGTCAAAACGCGGTCCGCGATGCCGATTCTGCAGGCGTCGCGGCGCACTCCGGTTCGGTCCTGGGTGGGGACCCCGCAGTTGTTACTGGAGCAAGGGTAACCCGAACCGGGCGCAGCGCTCGACCCGCCAACATGAACGCGAGCCCGCACAGGGTGGCGCAGTCCTTGAACGCGCGCCGCTTGTGGGCCAGCTCCGAGGGCCACGGCACCAGCGCCACCTGGGGCGTCAGGGCCAGCCAGAACCAGGGCGAGCGGGGCATCGAGCCCGGCCGCACCGCCGAGGCCAGCAGCAGCGGAAGCACCACCAGCAGGTAGTGGTCGAAGGACGGCCGCGATACCAGGAATGCGGCGAGCATCACCATGCAGGCCGTCTCCGCGAGCCTCAGCTCTCCCCCGTCCGCGTCCCCCGGACCGTCCGTACGCCTCCACCGCCGCCAGGCCGCGACCAACCCGCCCAGCGCCCCGGCCGCCGTCAACAGCACCGCGACCGGCTCCGGCACCCCCAGCCGCGGCAGCACCGCGATCGGCGAGGCGTCCCAGGGCAGCGCGTACGCGTCCTGCCCCTTGAGCAGGAACGGCAGCGTCTTGGTGAGGAACAGCGTCGGGCTCGGCATCATCAGCGCCCCCAGCAGCGAGACGCCGAGCGGCACCAGCACGGCCACGGCCAGCCCCCGCCACTGCCGGGCCAGTACGAAGAGCAGCCCGATCGGCACCAGCATGGGCTTGCACGCGATGGCCAGCCCCACCACCAGCCCGGCCGCCGCCCAGGACCGACGCCGGGCGAACAGCAGCGCCACGGGCAACGCGGCCGCCGAGATGGCGGTCCAGTTGCCGATCAGCACGAGGTTCACGTACGGCTTGTAGGCCAGGGCCAGCGCGGCGAACCCGCCGATCGCGAGGCGGGAGCGCGGCGGCACGGCGAACAACCGCAGGGCGGCCCACCAGCCGACCGCCAGCAGGGCTGACATCGCCGGCGGGAGCAACCAGCGCAGCACCGGCTGCGGCAGCAGCGCCTCGGGGACGGCCATGATCACGGCGCTCGGGAGATAGAGGAACCGCTTGTCCTCGTACGGGGACCCGCCCGCCAGCAGCGTCCGGGCCGCCTTGACCACGAAGGCGTTGTCCGTGCCCCAGTTCTCCCGCAGGCTGGTGGAGACCGCGATGCCGAGCACCACGGCCAACGCCACCGCGTGCCAGGGCCCCGACGCCGGCCGCAGCAGCCAGACCACCAGCCGGTGCCCGAACGCGGGATCCCGTACGGTTTCCCATCCCCTGAGCAAGGTGCCAGGCCGCAGCCGCACAACGCCTCCAGATCACCGCTCGGGGGCGGTCTCCCCCTAGCGCTCGCGCTCGACCCTACGTTCGTCCCAGACCGGTTCCAGAGTCTCTCGTACAACACCGTCCGAACCGAAGACCAAGTAACGGTCAAATGTGCGGGCGAACCAACGGTCGTGCGTGACGCACAGCACAGTGCCGTCGTACGCCTCCAAGCCGTCCTGCAGCGCCTCCGCCGACTCCAGGTCGAGGTTGTCGGTCGGCTCGTCCAGCAGCAGCGCCGTGGTGCCGGCCAGTTCCAGCAACAGGATCTGGAAACGCGCCTGCTGCCCGCCCGAGAGCTTCTCGAACGGCTGCTCCGCCTGCCGCTCCAGCTCGTAGCGGCGCAGGGCCCCCATCGCCTGGCCCAGGGGCTTGGCCGCCTCCGTCCACAGGATGTCGACGAGCGTGCGGCCGAACAGCTCCGGATGGGCGTGCGTCTGCGCGAAGTGGCCGGGAACCACCCGGGCGCCCAGCTTCCAGTCACCGGTGTGCTTGACGGCCTCGCCCGCGAGCAGCCGCAGGAAGTGCGACTTGCCGGAGCCGTTCGAGCCCAGCACCGCGACCCGCTCCCCGTAGAAGACCTCCAGCGAGAACGGCTTCATCAGGCCGGTCAGCTCCAGGTTCTCCACCGTCAGCGCGCGCACGCCCGTACGGCCTCCCTTGAGCCGCATCGTGATGTCCTGCTCCCGCGGCGGCTCCGGCGGCGGGCCGGCCTCCTCGAACTTCTGGAAGCGGGTCTGCATCGCCCGGTAGCGCGAGGCCATGTCGGGGCTGCTCGCGGCCTGGTTGCGCAGCCGCAGCACCAGCGCCTTCAGCCGGGCATGCTCCTCGTCCCAGCGCCGCTTGAGCTCCTCGAACCGGGCGAAGCGCTCCTTGCGGGCCTCGTGGTAGGTGCCGAAACCCGCGCCGTGCACCCAGACGTCGGAGCCCATCGGGCTCGCCTCCAGGCTGATGATCTTCTGGGCGGCCTGGGTCAGCAGCTCCCGGTCGTGGCTGATGAACAGCACCGTCTTGCGGGTGGTCCGCAGCTGCTCCTCCAGCCACCGCTTGCCCGGCACGTCGAGGTAGTTGTCCGGCTCGTCGAGCAGCAGCACCTCGTCCGGCCCGCGCAGCAGCGCCTCCAGGACGAGCCGCTTCTGCTCACCGCCCGACAGCGTGCGCACCTCGCGGAACTGGGCGGAGTCGTACGGGATGCCCAGCGCGGCCATGGTGCAGACGTCCCACAGGGTCTCCGCCTCGTAGCCCTGGACGTCGGCCCAGTCGCTGAGCGCCTGCGCGTACGCCATCTGGGCGGCCTCGTCGTCCACGGTCATGATCAGGTGCTCGGCCCGGTCCACGGCCCCCGCCGCCTCCCGGATCCGCGGCTGGGCCACCGACACCAACAGGTCGCGGACGGTCGTCTCGTCCCGCACCGAACCCACGAACTGTGACATCACCCCGAGGCCGCCGCTGACGGTGACCGACCCGCCGTGCGGCTGGAGCTCGCCCGAGATCAGCTTCAGCAGGGTGGTCTTGCCGGCCCCGTTCGCCCCCACCAGGGCGACGACCGACCCCTCCCCCACGCGGAAGGAGACGTCGGGGAGCAGCACCCGCCCGTCGGGAAGGTAGTACTCCAGGTGGCTGGCTTCGAAATGTCCCATGGGGCGCATTGTCCAGGCCGGGCCGCGATCCGCCCAAATGGATTAGCGGGCGCTCAGCAGCAGCCGGCTCCCGGCAGGGTGCGCATGTTGCGCGCTTCCTTGCTGCGGGCCGCCAGGAGCTCGTCGGCCGGGTAGCCGACCTCTTCCAGGGTCAGCCCGTGGGGCTTGACCACGTGCACCGAGGAGTCCCGTACAGCAGCCCGCAGGACCTCACCGGGCCAGCTCACGGGCCGGTGCCCGTCGCCCACGTGCAGCAGCGCGCCGACCAGCGAGCGGACCATGTTGTGGCAGAACGCGTCGGCGCGCACCGTCGCGGTGACGATCCCGTCGTCGGCCCGCTCCCAGCTGAGCTGCTGGAGCGTACGGATGGTCGTGGCGCCCTCGCGCTTCTTGCAGTACGCGGCGAAGTCGTGTTCCCCGAGCAGCGCGGCGGAGGCCTCGTTCATGGCGGCCACGTCGAGCGGCCACTGGTGCCACAGGACGTGCCCGCGGCGCAGCGGGTCCACCCCGGCCTGGTGGTCGCCCACGCGGTAGGCGTAGCGCCGCCAGACGGCCGAGAAACGCGCGTTGAAGCCCTCGGGCGCCCGCTCGGCCCGCCATACCCGGATGTCGTGCGGCAGCCGTCCGGCGAGGCGGCGCAGCAGCTTGTCGTGGTGTTCGGCCCACACCTCCTCGGCCAGGTCGAACTGGGCGACCTGCCCGCGTGCGTGCACGCCGGCGTCGGTCCGCCCGGCGACCGTCAGCTCGACCGGCTCCTTGAGCCGCATCACGGTCCGCAGGGCGCTCTCCAGCTCCCCCTGCACGGTCCGCAGCGTGCGCTGCTTCGCCCAGCCGGAGAAGTCCTTGCCGTCGTAGCTCAGGTCCAGCCGTACCCGGACGTGCCCGGGCTCCACCTCGTCACTCACGTGAGTGATCCTCTCAGCTGCGTCTTTCGAACGAATGCAGAACGGGCCCGCCCCGGGAAGGGGCGGGCCCGTTCAGAGCCGATCAAGCAAGCTCGATCCCGGAACGGGATCAGGCCTCCTTGGTCTCCTCGGCGGCGGGAGCCTCGGCCACGGCCTCGGCGTCCTTCGCGGCACGCTTGGTGGCGGCCTCGGCCTCACCGGTGGCCTGCTGCGCGACCGTCAGGGCCTCGACCAGCTCGATGACCGCCATCGGGGCGTTGTCGCCACGACGGTTGCCGATCTTGGTGATGCGCGTGTAACCACCGGGGCGGTTCTCGTAGCGCGGGGCGATCTCGGTGAACAGCGTGTGCACGATGCTCTTGTCCGTGATCGTCTGCAGCACCAGGCGACGGTTGTGGATGTCGCCCTTCTTGGCCTTGGTGACCAGACGCTCGGCGTAGGGACGCAGGCGGCGGGCCTTGGCCTCGGTGGTGGTGATGCGGCCGTGCTCGAAGAGCGCCTTCGCGAGGTTCGCGAGGAGGTGCTTCTCGTGCGCGGCGCTGCCGCCCAGGCGGGCACCCTTTGCGGGACGCGGCATGGTGTTACTCCTTCATATCTGCACCGGCCGTGTCAGGTACCGGTGTCAGTTCCCCCGGAGCGGATGCCCCGGGAAAGTTCTGGTGGTGCTCAGTACTGCTCGGTCTCCACGAAACCGGCGTCCGCGTCGTCGTCGGCGCCGAAGGCGTCGGCGGCGGCGGTCGGGTCGAATCCGGGCGGGCTGTCCTTGAGGGCCAGGCCCATGCCGGCCAGCTTCGCCTTGACCTCGTCGATCGACTTCGCACCGAAGTTGCGGATGTCGAGCAGGTCCGCCTCGGAGCGGGCGACGAGCTCACCCACGGAGTGGATGCCCTCGCGCTTGAGGCAGTTGTAGGACCGAACGGTGAGCTCCAGCTCCTCGATCGGCAGCGCCAGGTCGGCGGCCAGGGCGGCGTCCGTGGGGGACGGGCCCATGTCGATGCCCTCGGCGTCGATGTTGAGCTCGCGCGCCAGACCGAACAGCTCGACCAGGGTCTTGCCGGCGGACGCCATGGCGTCACGCGGGCGCATGGCCTGCTTGGTCTCGACGTCGACGATCAGCTTGTCGAAGTCGGTGCGCTGCTCGACTCGGGTCGCCTCGACCTTGTAGGTGACCTTGAGGACCGGGCTGTAGATCGAGTCGACCGGGATGCGGCCGATCTCCTGGCCCAGCTGCTTGTTCTGGACGGCGGAGACGTAGCCGCGACCGCGCTCGACGGTCAGCTCCATCTCCAGCTTGCCCTTGCCGTTGAGCGTGGCGAGGACCAGGTCCGGGTTGTGCACCTCGACACCGGCCGGGGGCGCGATGTCGGCAGCGGTGACCAGGCCGGGACCCTGCTTGCGCAGGTACATCACGACCGGCTCGTCGTGCTCCGAGGAGACGACCAGCTGCTTGATGTTCAGGATGATGTCGGTGACGTCTTCCTTGACGCCCGGCACGGTGGTGAACTCGTGCAGGACGCCGTCCACGCGGATGCTGGTGACGGCGGCACCCGGGATCGAGGACAGGAGCGTACGGCGCAGGGAGTTGCCGAGGGTGTAGCCGAAGCCCGGCTCCAGCGGCTCGATCACGAACCGCGAGCGGTACTCGTCGACGACCTCTTCGGTCAGCGAAGGACGCTGAGCGATAAGCATGTCTTTGTTCCTTCAGTCGTGGACGCCCACTATTTGACGCCCGACAGGTACTGCTGGCTACTGCAAGGGTACGGGCGGCACGGCCCCCGAAGGGGTCGTACCGCCCGGACACTCAAGGACGCACAGGCATCGCTGCGTCAGACGCGTCGGCGCGGATCACCCCCGCTACGGCGGGGACGGCACCGACGCGCCGGATCAGACGCGGCGGCGCTTCGGCGGACGGCAGCCGTTGTGCGGGGTGGGGGTGACGTCCTGGATCGAGCCGACCTCCAGGCCGGTGGCCTGGAGGGAGCGGATCGCGGTCTCGCGGCCGGAGCCCGGACCCTTGACGAAGACGTCGACCTTGCGCATGCCGTGCTCCTGCGCGCGGCGGGCGGCCGACTCGGCGGCCATCTGCGCGGCGAAGGGGGTGGACTTGCGCGAGCCCTTGAAGCCGACGTGGCCGGCGGAGGCCCAGGAGATCACGTTGCCCGAGGGGTCCGTGATCGAGACGATGGTGTTGTTGAACGTGCTCTTGATGTGGGCGTGCCCGTGAGCGACGTTCTTCTTTTCCTTGCGGCGCACCTTCTTGGCAGCGCCCTGACGACCCTTGGGGGGCATCTAAATCTCCTACGGGAGGTGGTCGGTCCTACAGCGCAAGACCGCTGAACAGGACTACTTCTTGCCCGGCTTCTTCTTACCGGCGATCGCGCGACGCGGGCCCTTGCGGGTACGCGCGTTCGTGCTGGTGCGCTGACCGTGCACCGGCAGGCCACGACGGTGGCGGATGCCCTGGTAGCACTGGATCTCGACCTTGCGACGGATGTCGGCCTGGATCTCGCGGCGGAGGTCACCCTCGGTACGGAGGTTGGCGTCCACGTACTCGCGGATCTTGACCAGGTCCTCTTCGGCCAGGTCACGAACGCGGGTGTTCGGGTTCACGCCGGTGGAGGCGAGGATCTCCTTGGACCGGGTGCGCCCGATACCGAAGACGTAGGTGAGTGCGATCTCCACACGCTTTTCGCGCGGGATGTCAACACCGGAAACGCGTGCCATTCAATGGCTCCTGTGTGTTCGGGGGTCTTCCGCAGAACCGTTCCCGACCGCCGACCACTCCTGATGGGTGGTGGTACGTCCGGGTCCCCGGCCCCCGCCGGAGGTGCCGCCGGCCCCGTTCGGGGCTGGGCGGGTTCTGCGTATGTACGTTTTCTTACGTCGCGCGAAGAACTGCGGAAGGCAGGTCGGTCGGCGTGCTTCAGCCCTGGCGCTGCTTGTGGCGCAGGTTGTCGCAGATGACCATGACCCGACCGTGACGGCGGATCACCTTGCACTTGTCGCAGATCTTCTTGACGCTCGGCTTGACCTTCATGTTGGTGAGGTTCTCCGGGTCAGTGCCACCACCCGCGCCGGAACGGACGTCCGGTCGGGAGTGAGGACAAGATCTACTTGTATCGGTAGACGATCCGGCCACGCGTCAGGTCGTACGGAGACAGCTCCACGACAACCCGGTCATCAGGGAGGATGCGGATGTAGTGCATGCGCATCTTGCCGCTGATGTGCGCGAGGACCTTGTGACCGTTCTGCAGTTCCACCTTGAACATCGCGTTCGGGAGGGACTCGATCACGGTGCCCTCGATCTCGATGGCACCTTGCTTCTTGGCCACGCTTCGCCCTTCGAATCGGCTACCTTGATCAGCTCCACGCTCCACATGAAGACATGCGGATGCAAAGGAGCCGACGAGTCAGTCTACGTCAGGGCACCCAGAAAGACGAATCCGGAAAGTTTGCCCCACACACTAGATCACCAATCCCGGACGCCTCGCCCGGGACCGGTGGTACGCGGCTAGCCCAGCGGGTCGGGGGCCGTGGTGACCCCGTATTCCGCCAGCTTCGCCTTGCCGCAGTCCGGGCTGGTCAGCACGATCGGGCCGGCCTCGGTCAGGGCGATGGAGTGCTCCCAGTGCGAGGACCAGGTGCCGTCCGTGGTGATGACCGTCCAGTCGTCCGCCAGGACCTCCGTCTGGGCGGTGCCCAGCGAGACCATCGGCTCGATCGCCAGGCACACGCCCGGGACCAGCTTGATCCCCTTGCCCCGCTTGCGCGAGACGTAGTTCAGCAGGTGGGGGTCCATGTGCATCTCGGAACCGATGCCGTGGCCGCCGTAGTCCTCGATGATCCCGTACTTGCCGGTCGCCGGCCGCGGCTGGCGGCGGATGTAGCCCTCGATCGCCTTGGAGATGTCCACCAGGCGGTTGCCGAGCTTCATCGCGGCGATACCCGCCCACATCGACTCCTCGGTCACCCGGGAGAGCTCGACGAGCTCCGGGGCGTGACCGGTGCCCACGAACGCGGTGTACGCAGCGTCGCCGTGCCAGCCGTCCACGATCGCGCCCGCGTCGATCGAGATGATGTCGCCGTCCTTGAGGACCGTCTTGTCGTCCGGGATGCCGTGCACGACGACCTCGTTCACGGACGTACAGATCGTCGCGGGGAAGCCGCCGTAACCGAGGAAGTTGGACTTGGCGCCGGCGTCGGCGATGACCTTGCGGGCCACCATGTCCAGGTCCCGGGTCGTGGCGCCCGGCACGGCCGCCTCACGGGTCGCCGCGTGGATCGCGGCGACGACCAGCCCCGCCTCGCGCATCTTCGCGATCTGCTCGGGCGTCTTGAGCTGCACCATGGAACGGCCTTCCACCTTCAGAAATCGGATTTCTCAACAGTACGGCCGCGGTGCCTCTCGGACACCGCGGCCGTACCTGCACGTCGTGGGACTACTTCTTCAGGGCATCCATCGCGCGTCGCGTGACGTCCGCGACCTCACCGAGGGCGGGGATGGTCGACACGAGGCCCTGGGCCTTGTAGTAGTCGATGATCGGCTCGGTCTCGGCGTGGTAGACCGCCAGCCGGTTGCGGACCGTGTCCTCGGAGTCGTCCCCGCGCTGGTACAGCTCCCCGCCGCAGTGGTCGCAGACGCCGTCGGTCTTCGGCGGCGCGTACGTGACGTGGAAGACGTGCGCGGAGTCCTTGCGGCAGGTCCGGCGGCCGGCGATGCGCTTGACGACCTCGTCCTCCTCGACCTCCAGGTCGAGGACGGCGTCGAGGCCGAGGCCCGCGGTCTCGAGGATCTCGTCGAGCGCCTCGGCCTGCGAGAGGTTGCGCGGGAAGCCGTCGAGCAGGAAGCCGTTGGCGGCGTCGGGCTGCTCCATCCGGTCCTTGGCCATCCCGATGGTGACCGAGTCCGGTACGAGCTCACCGGCGTCCATGTACGACTTCGCGCTCTTGCCGAGCTCGGTGCCCTGGCTGATGTTGGCGCGGAACAGGTCACCCGTGGAGATGTGCGGGATCGACAGGTTCTTGGCGAGGAACGCGGCCTGTGTTCCCTTGCCGGCGCCGGGGGGCCCGACGAGGACGATACGCATCAGCGGAGGAACCCTTCGTAATTACGCTGCTGGAGCTGGCTCTCGATCTGCTTCACGGTTTCCAGACCCACACCCACGATGATGAGGATGCTCGTCCCGCCGAACGGGAAGTTCTGGTTCGCTCCGAAGCCCGCCAACGCCATTGTCGGCACGAGAGCGATCAGACCCAGGTACAGCGACCCCGGCCAGGTGATGCGGTTGAGTACGTAGCTCAGGTACTCGGCGGTAGGCCGGCCGGCGCGGATGCCCGGGATGAACCCACCATACTTCTTCATGTTGTCTGCAACTTCCTCGGGGTTGAACGAGATCGCCACGTAGAAGAACGCGAAGAAGACGATCAGGAGGAAGTAGGCCGCGATGTAGTAAGGGTGGTCGCCCTTGACGAAGTGCTTCTGGATCCAGGTCGCCCAGCTCGCCGTCGAGCCGCTGAACTGCACGACCAGCGCCGGGATGTACAGCAACGACGAGGCGAAGATGACCGGGATGACACCGGCCTGGTTGACCTTCAGCGGGATGTAGGTCGAGGTCCCGCCGTACGCGCGGCGCCCGATCATGCGCTTCGCGTACTGGACCGGAATCCTGCGCTGCGCCTGCTCGACGAAGACCACCAGGGCCACCATCGCGAGACCGACGAGGATCACCACGCCGAACTCGACCCATCCATCAGCGATCTTGCCCTGGAGCTTGATCTGCCACATGGCGCCGATGAAGCCGGCCGCGATCGAGATGAACATCAGGATCGACATGCCGTTGCCGATGCCGCGGTCGGTGATGAGCTCGCCGAGCCACATCACGACACAGGTGCCGGCGGTCATGGTGAGCACCATCGTGATCATGGTGAAGATCGAGCGGTCCGAGACGATCTCGGTGCGGAGCTGGCAGGAGCCGAACAGCGCACCCGTCTTGGCGGTGGCCACCAGACCCGTGCCCTGGAGGATCGCGAGCGCGACCGTCAGGTAACGCGTGTACTGGGTGATCTTCGCCGTGCCGGACTGACCCTCTTTTTTGAGGTTCTCCAGCTTCGGGATGACCACGGTCAGCAGCTGCAGGATGATGCTCGCCGTGATGTACGGCATGATTCCGAGCGCGAAGATCGTGATCTGCAGCAGTGCGCCACCGCTGAACATGTTGACGAGGCCGAACAGGCTGTTGCCGGTCCCTGCCTGGTCCACACAGAACTGGACGTTCTTGTAGTTCACGCCGGGGACCGGGATGTGGGACCCGAGGCGGAACAGCACGATGATGGCGAGCGTGAAGAGCAGCTTCTTGCGCAGGTCGGGCGTCTTGAACGCCCGGGCGAACGCGGTGAGCACGGTGCCTCCTGCGACCCCCGCGCTACTGCGTCAGAGGTGACGGTCTGAGGGATCGACGAATACGTACAAGCAAAGGTGCAGCCACCTTACCGGCGACTGCGCCCCCCGTGGAACGACCAACCGGGGATGCCCCATATGTGAGGCATCCCCGGTCGGGTTTTAGCTATTCGTCACGTGCGTTCGTCTTAGACGAGCTCGGTGACGGTGCCGCCGGCAGCGGCAATCTTCTCCTTGGCGGAAGCGGAGACGGCGTCAACCGAAACCGTCAGCGCCACGGAGATCTCGCCCTGGCCCAGGACCTTGACGAGGCTGTTCTTGCGAACCGCGCCCTTGGCGACCAGGTCGGCCACCGTGACCTCTCCACCCTCGGGGTAGAGAGCGCCGAGCTTGTCCAGGTTGACCACCTGGAACTCGGTGCGGAACGGGTTCTTGAAGCCCTTGAGCTTCGGCAGACGCATGTGGAGGGGCATCTGCCCACCCTCGAAGCGCTGCGGGATCTGGTAACGGGCCTTCTGGCCCTTCGTACCACGACCGGCCGTCTTACCCTTCGACGCCTCACCACGACCGACACGGGTCTTCGCGGTCTTGGCGCCGGGGGCGGGACGGAGGTTGTGGGCCTTCAGCGGGCTGTTCTCAGCCATGATTAGTCAACCTCCTCAACCGTCACGAGGTGGCGGACGGTCTGCACCATTCCGCGGAACTCGGGGCGGTCCTCCTTGACGACCACGTCGTTCAGGCGCTTGAGCCCGAGCGAACGCAGAGTGTCGCGGTGGTTCTGCTTGCTGCCGATGTACGACTTCGTCTGCGTGATCTTGAGGCGGGCCATCAGACACCCGCCCCAGCACGTGCACGAAGCAGGGCCGCGGGGGCGACGTCCTCGAGGGGCAGACCACGGCGAGCCGCGATCTCCTCGGGACGCTGCAGGCCCTGGAGGGCCGCCACGGTCGCGTGCACGATGTTGATCGCGTTCGAAGAGCCGAGCGACTTCGACAGGATGTCGTGTACGCCGGCGCACTCCAGCACGGCACGCACCGGACCACCGGCGATAACGCCGGTACCCGGGGAAGCCGGCTTGAGCATGACGACGCCCGCGGCCTTCTCGCCCTGAATCGGGTGAGGGATGGTGCCCTGGATGCGCGGAACCTTGAAGAAGTTCTTCTTGGCTTCCTCGACACCCTTGGCGATGGCCGCGGGAACTTCCTTGGCCTTGCCGTAACCGACACCTACGGTGCCGTCACCGTCGCCCACCACGACCAGCGCGGTGAAGCTGAAGCGGCGACCACCCTTGACAACCTTGGCGACGCGGTTGATCGCGACAACGCGCTCAACGTAAGCGGTCTTCTCGGCGGCAGGGCCACCGTCGCGACCCTTCCGGTCCCGCCGCTCGCCGCCACCGGCACCGCTTCCGCGGCGCTGGGGTCCAGCCATTGGATTACCTCTCTCTGTTACGTCCGTGAGTCCCGGAACCGGGGCTTAGAACTTCAGCCCGGCTTCGCGGGCGGCGTCAGCCAGAGCGGCAATGCGCCCGGCGTATCGGTTGCCACCGCGGTCGAACACGACGGTCTCGACACCCGCGGCCTTGGCACGCTCGGCGACGAGCGCGCCGACAGCCTGGGCCTGGGCGCTCTTGTCGCCTTCGCCACCGCGGATCGAAGCGTCCAGGGTCGACGCGGACGCCAGGGTGTGACCCTGGAGGTCGTCGATGACCTGAGCAACGATGTTGCGGTTGGAACGCGTCACGACGAGGCGCGGACGCTCCGCCGTACCCGAGACGTTCTTGCGGATGCGGATGTGGCGGCGAGCCTTGGCAGCGCGCTTGTACGCGTCGCCCTTGGCGATCTTCACACCGTATGCCATGGCTACTTACCAGCCTTTCCGACCTTGCGGCGGATGACTTCGCCGGCGTACTTGACACCCTTGGCCTTGTACGGGTCGGGCTTCCGCAGCTTGCGGATGTTGGCGGCGACCTCGCCGACCTTCTGCTTGTCGATGCCCTCGACCGTGAACTTGGTGGGCGACTCGACCTTGAAGGAGATGCCCTCGGGCGCCTCGATCAGGATCGGGTGGCTGTAGCCAAGCTGGAACTCCAGGTCGGAGCCCTTCGCGGCGACGCGGTAACCAACACCGCTGATTTCGAGAGCCTTGACGTATCCCGTGGTCACACCGGTGATCATGTTCGCCACCAGCGTGCGGGACAGGCCGTGCAGGGCCTTGTTCTGACGCTCGTCGTTCGGACGGACGACGTTCAGGACGCCGTCCTCACCCTTGACGACGGCGATGGGCGCAGCGACGGTGTGCGAGAGGGAACCCTTGGGGCCCTTCACCGCGACCGTGCGGCCATCGATGGTGACGTCCACACCGGCGGGAACCTGGATGGGGAGCTTGCCGATTCGCGACATTGCTTTTCCTCCGTTCCCGACTACCAGACGTAGGCGAGGACTTCCCCACCTACGCCCTTCTTGCCTGCCTGCTGGCCGGTGAGGAGACCGTGGGACGTGGAGATGATCGCCACGCCCAGGCCGCCGAGCACCTTCGGCAGGTTGGTGGACTTCGCGTACACGCGCAGACCGGGCTTCGAGATCCGCTTGATGCCCGCGATGGAGCGCTCACGGTTCGGCCCGAACTTCAGCTCGAGGACGAGGTTCTTGCCGACCTCGGCGTCCTCGACCTTCCAGCCGGTGATGAAACCCTCCTGCTTGAGGATCTCTGCGATGTGCGACTTGATCTTGCTGTGCGGCATCACGACGGTGTCGTGGTACGCCGAGTTAGCGTTACGCAGACGCGTGAGCATGTCTGCGATCGGGTCAGTCATGGTCATGAAGTGGCCTTCGGCCTCTCTCGCCGGGGTTTCCTGTATGCGCCATCCCTCTCCCCACTCAGTGGCGGGACGGGTGCGGTGCGGGGACCTACGGCGTAGTAAGTCGTTATGGGCGGCGGACGCCCAACCACACAAGCCTAAGGCATGCGCGGCCGGGCATCCGCCGACCAGATGCTTACCGAGAGTGCCTGGAACTTCCCAAGTCCTTGCGGACCTGCGGAATTACCAGGAGCTCTTGGTCACGCCCGGCAGCTCGCCACGGTGAGCCATCTCACGAAGGCACACGCGGCACAGGCCGAACTTGCGGTACACGGAGTGGGGACGACCGCAGCGCTGGCAGCGGGTGTACGCACGCACACCGAACTTGGGCTTGCGGGCAGCCTTCGCGATGAGAGCCTTCTTCGCCATCTCGCTTACGCCTCCTTGAAGGGGAAGCCGAGGTGACGAAGGAGGGCACGGCCCTCGTCGTCGTTGGTCGCCGTGGTGACCACGGTGATGTCCATACCCCGGGTACGGTCGATCTTGTCCTGGTCGATCTCGTGGAACATGACCTGCTCCGTGAGACCGAAGGTGTAGTTGCCACGGCCGTCGAACTGCTTCGGCGACAGACCGCGGAAGTCACGGATACGCGGCAGCGCGAGCGACAGCGTACGGTCCAGGAACTCCCACATGCGGTCACCACGGAGGGTGACGTGGCAGCCGATCGGCTGACCCTCACGCAGCTTGAACTGCGCGATGGACTTGCGGGCCTTCGTGACGGCCGGCTTCTGACCGGTGATCGTCGTCAGGTCGCGGATGGCGCCGTCGATCAGCTTGGAGTCGCGGGCGGCGTCGCCCACACCCATGTTGACCACGATCTTCACGAGGCCGGGGATCTGCATGACGTTCTCGTAGGAGAACTCCTCACGCAGCTTGCCCGCGATGTCCTCGCGGTACTTCGTCTTGAGACGCGGAGTGGTAGCCATCAGATGTCCTCACCCGTCCGCTTGGCAACGCGGATCTTGTTGCCCTCGTCGTCGAAGCGGTAGCCGACGCGGGTGACGACCTTCTGGCCGTCCTTCTCCACGACCAGCTGAACGTTGCTGACGTGGACCGGCGCCTCGGTGATCACGATGCCACCGGTCTGCGAACCACCAGCGGTCTGACCGGCCTTGGTGTGCTTCTTGACCCGGTTGACACCCTCGACGAGGACGCGGTTCTCGCTGGGCATGGCCGCGATGACCTTGCCCTGCTTGCCCTTGTCCTTACCGGTGATGACCTGAACCAGGTCGCCCTTCTTGATCTTCATGCTTACAGCACCTCCGGCGCGAGCGAGATGATCTTCATGAACTTCTTCTCGCGCAGCTCACGGCCCACGGGGCCGAAGATACGGGTGCCGCGAGGGTCGCCGTCGTTCTTGAGAATGACAGCGGCGTTCTCGTCGAAGCGGATGTACGAGCCGTCCTGGCGGCGGCGCTCCTTGACGGTGCGAACGATGACCGCCTTGACGACGTCACCCTTCTTCACGTTGCCACCGGGGATCGCGTCCTTGACGGTGGCGACGATGACGTCACCGATGCCCGCGTAGCGGCGACCGGAGCCACCGAGAACACGGATGCAAAGGATTTCCTTGGCACCAGTGTTGTCGGCGACACGCAGTCGCGACTCCTGCTGGATCACGTCTATCTCCTGATTGTCTGCCGGTTCCCGGCGAGGGGTCGTTACCGGAGCCCCTCGCCGAGCCTGGCGGAACTGACCTGAGGGAAACCCCCCAGGCTATGTCTGGCGGAACTCGCTTGCGCGAGGTTCCTTACTTGGCCTTCTCGAGGATCTCGACGATGCGCCAGCGCTTGCTCGCCGACAGCGGACGCGTCTCCATGATGAGGACGCGGTCGCCGACGCCGGCAGCGTTCTGCTCGTCGTGAGCCTTGAGCTTGTTCGTACGGCGGATGACCTTGCCGTACAGGGCGTGCTTCACGCGGTCCTCGACGGCGACGACGACGGTCTTGTCCATCTTGTCGCTGACGACGAGACCCTCACGGGTCTTGCGGAAGCCGCGGTCCTGGGTCTCAGTCACATTCTTCTCGCTCATCAGGCGCTCTCCACCGTCTCGATGCCGAGCTCGCGCTCGTGCATCAGGGTGTAGATCCGGGCGATGTCCTTACGGACGGACTTGAGCCGGCCGTTGTTCTCCAGCTGGCCCGTGGCAGCCTGGAAGCGCAGCTTGAACAGCTCTTCCTTGGCCTCGCGCAGCTTGCCAACGAGCTCCTCGTTGCCGAGCTCACGCAGCTCGGACGCCTTGGTTCCCGTCGCCATCACGACTCACCTGCCTCGCGCCGAACAATCCGGCACTTCATCGGAAGCTTGTGAGCAGCGCGGGTGAGCGCCTCACGAGCAATCTTCTCGTTCGGGTAGGACAGCTCGAACATGACCCGACCCGGGTGCACGTTCGCGATCCACCACTCGGGAGAACCCTTACCGGAACCCATGCGGGTCTCGGCGGGCTTCTTCGTCAGCGGACGGTCCGGGTAGATGTTGATCCAGACCTTGCCACCACGCTTGATGTGGCGGGTCATCGCGATACGAGCCGCCTCGATCTGGCGGTTCGTCACGTACGCCGGGGTCAGCGCCTGGATGCCGTACTCGCCGAACGAGACCTCAGTACCGCCCTTGGCCATACCACGGCGCTTCGGGTGGTGCTGCTTGCGGTGCTTGACCCTACGAGGGATCAGCATGTCGGTCAGGCCTCCGTTCCGGTGCTCTCGGCCGGAGCGGCGGCGGGAGCGTCGGCCTTGGGGGCCTCGGCACCAGCAGCCTGCTGCGGCTTGCGGCCACCACGGCCGCCGCGCTCGCCACCACGGCCACCACGGCCGGCGGGACGGTCGCCAGCGCCGGCACCACGGGCCGGGCGGTTACCCGCACGGGCCGCGGCGTTCTCGGCGCGAACCTCGGCGATGTTCTTGACGTCGCCCTTGTAGATCCAGACCTTCACACCGATACGGCCGAAGGTGGTCTTGGCCTCGAAGAAGCCGTAGTCCACGTTCGCGCGCAGCGTGTGCAGCGGCACACGACCCTCGCGGTAGAACTCGGAGCGGGACATCTCGGCGCCGCCGAGACGGCCGCCACACTGGATCTTGATGCCCTTGGCGCCGGCCTTCATCGTGCCCTGCATGCTCTTACGCATGGCGCGACGGAAGGAGACGCGGGAGGAGAGCTGCTCGGCAACGGCCTGGGCAACCAGCTGAGCGTCGAGCTCGGGGTTCTTGACCTCGAGGATGTTCAGCTGGACCTGCTTGCCCGTGAGCTTCTCGAGGTCACCGCGGATGCGGTCGGCCTCGGCGCCACGGCGGCCGATGACGATGCCCGGACGAGCGGTGTGGATGTCCACACGCACGCGGTCACGGGTGCGCTCGATCTCAACCTTCGAGATGCCGGCGCGCTCCATGCCGGACGTCATCATCCGACGGATGGCGACGTCTTCCTTGACGTAGTCCTTGTACAGCTTGTCGGCGTACCAACGCGACTTGAAGTCGGTGGTGATGCCGAGCCGGAACCCGTGCGGGTTTACCTTCTGGCCCATTACCGGGAACCTTCCTTGCTGCTGACGACCACGGTGATGTGGCTGGTCCGCTTGCGGATCCGGTAGGCACGGCCCTGGGCGCGCGGACGGAACCGCTTCAGGGTCGGACCCTCGTCCACGAACGCCTCGCTGATGAACAGCGAAGAAGCGTCCGGGTGGTTGTAGTTGTGTGCGGCGTTGGCAATGGCGCTGTCCAGCACCTTGCCGACCGGCACGCTCGCGGCCTGCGGGGCGAAACGCAGGACCGCCTGAGCCTCCGTGGCATCCATGCCACGGATAAGGTCCACCACGCGGCGGGCCTTCATGGGCGTGACGCGGATGTACCGCGCCTGGGCCCTGGCTTCCATGGTTGTCCCTTCGGTGTAAGTCATAGTCGTTACCACCCCGCCTTTAGCGGCGCTTCGACTTCCGGTCGTCCTTGACGTGGCCGCGGAAGGTGCGAGTCGGCGAGAACTCGCCGAGCTTGTGGCCGACCATCGACTCGGTGACGAACACCGGGACGTGGGTCTTGCCGTTGTGCACCGCGATGGTGTGACCCAGCATGGCCGGGATGATCATCGAGCGACGGGACCAGGTCTTGATGACGTTCTTGGTACCAGCTTCGTTCTGAGCGTCCACCTTCTTGATGAGGTGTCCGTCGACGAAGGGTCCCTTCTTGAGACTGCGCGGCATCTAAACCCGCTCCTAGCGCTTCTTGTTCGTCTTGCGGCGGCGGACGATGTACTTGCTCGAAGCCTTCTTCGGCGAGCGAGTACGACCCTCCTTCTGACCCCACGGGGAGACCGGGTGGCGACCACCGCTGGTCTTGCCCTCACCACCACCGTGCGGGTGGTCAACCGGGTTCATCGCGACACCGCGGACGGACGGGCGAACGCCCTTCCAGCGCATGCGGCCGGCCTTGCCCCAGTTGATGTTCGACTGCTCGGCGTTGCCGACCTCGCCGACCGTGGCGCGGCAGCGCGCGTCGACGAGACGGATCTCACCGGACGGCATGCGGAGGTGGGCCATGGTGCCCTCCTTCGCCAGCAGCTGCACGGACGCACCCGCGGAACGGGCGAACTTCGCACCGCCGCCGGGACGCAGCTCGATCGCGTGGATGGTCGTACCGACCGGGATGTTGCGCAGCGCCAGGTTGTTGCCGGGCTTGATGTCGGCCGTCGGGCCGTTCTCGATCCGGTCACCCTGCTGCAGACCGCGCGGCGCGATGATGTAGCGCTTCTCACCGTCGGCGTAGTGCAGCAGCGCGATGCGCGCGGTGCGGTTGGGGTCGTACTCGATGTGCGCGACCTTGGCCGGCACGCCGTCCTTGTCGTGACGACGGAAGTCGATCACGCGGTAGGCGCGCTTGTGTCCGCCACCCTGGTGGCGAACGGTGATCCGACCGGTGTTGTTACGGCCGCCCTTGCTGTGCAGCGGGCGAACCAGCGACTTCTCCGGCGTGGACCGCGTGATCTCGACAAAGTCGGCGACGCTGGAGCCACGACGGCCCGGGGTCGTCGGCTTGTACTTGCGGATACCCATTTCTCAGTCCTCGTCCGATTCCGGACGACTCAGGACTCCGTTAGGAGGCCTGGCCGCCGAAGATGTCGATTCGGTCGCCCTCAGCGAGGGTCACGATGGCGCGCTTGGTGTTGGCGCGCTTGCCGAAACCGGTCTTGGTGCGCTTGCGCTTACCCTGACGGTTGATCGTGTTGACCCCGGTGACCTTGACCGAGAAGACCGCCTCGACGGCCTGCTTGATCTGGGTCTTGTTGGCGCCAGGCGCGACGATGAACGTGTACTTGTTCTCGTCCAGCAGCGCGTAGCTCTTCTCCGAGACAACCGGCTTGATCAGCAGGTCGCGCGGGTCAGTGAAGGTCTTGCTGGTAACGGTCGCCTCGGACATCAGGCGTCGCTCCCTTCGGTCTCATCGGCCTTGGGGCCAGACACGAAGGACTCGAGCGCGGCCTGAGTGAAGACCACGTCGTCAGAGACGATCACGTCGTACGTGTTCAGCTGGCCCGGCTCCAGGATGTGAACCTGGGGCAGGTTGCGGGCGGACAGCCACGCGGCCTCGTCGGCGCGCTCGACGACCAGGAGCAGGTTCTTGCGCTCCGAGATCTTGCCGAACAGCGTCTTGGCGGCCTTCGTGGAGGCGGCACCCTCGACCACGCCGGTGACGACGTGGATGCGGGAGTGACGCGCGCGGTCCGAGAGGGCACCGCGGAGGGCGGCGACCTTCATCTTCTTCGGGGTCCGCTGCGAGTAGTCACGCGGCTGCGGGCCGTGGACGACGCCACCGCCGGCGAACTGCGGAGCGCGGGTGGAACCCTGACGCGCGCGGCCGGTGCCCTTCTGGCGGTACGGCTTGCGGCCACCACCACGGACTTCGCCACGGGTCTTGGTCTTGTGCGTGCCCTGACGGGCAGCGGCCAGCTGTGCGACGACGACCTGGTGGATCAGCGGAACGCTGGTCTTCGCGTCGAAGATCTCCGCGGGGAGCTCGACGGTACCGGCCTTGTCGCCTGCCGGCGAAAGGATGTCAATGGTGCTCATTAACCTCAAGCCCCCTTGGCCGCGGTACGGACCAGGACGAGGCCGCCGTTCGGACCGGGGACTGCGCCCTTGATGAGGAGCAGACCCTTCTCCGCGTCTACCGCGTGGATGGTCAGGTTCTGGGTGGTGACGCGCTCGTTGCCCATACGACCAGCCATGCGCATGCCCTTGAAGACACGCCCAGGGGTGGCGCAGCCACCGATCGAACCGGGGGAGCGGTGCTTGCGCTGCACACCGTGACCGGCGCCGAGGCCCCGGAAGTTGTGCCGCTTCATGACACCGGCGAAGCCCTTGCCCTTGCTGTTGCCCGTGACGTCGACCTTGACGCCGGACTCGAACACCTCGGCAGTGATCTCCTGGCCGAGCGTGTACTCGCTGGCGTCGGAGGTGCGGAGCTCCACCAGGTGGCGGCGCGGGGTCACGTCGGCCTTGGCGAAGTGGCCCTTGAGGGGCTTGTTCACCTTGCGCGGGTCGATCTCGCCGAAGGCGATCTGGACCGACTCGTAGCCGTCGATGTCGTTCGTACGGACCTGGGTAACGACGCAGGGTCCGGCCTTGACCACGGTCACCGGGACGACACGGTTGTTCTCGTCCCAGACCTGGGTCATGCCGAGCTTCTCGCCCAGGACGCCCTTGATCTGCTTTGCCATCTTCTCGACGCCTCTCAGAGCTTGATCTCGATGTCAACGCCGGCCGGAAGGTCCAGGCGCATCAGCGAGTCAACGGTCTTGGGGGTCGGGTCGAGGATGTCGATCAGGCGCTTGTGCGTGCGCATCTCGAAGTGCTCGCGCGAGTCCTTGTACTTGTGCGGCGACTTGATGACGCAGTACACGTTCTTCTCAGTGGGCAGCGGCACCGGGCCCGCGACCGACGCACCAGTGCGCGTCACCGTCTCGACGATCTTCTTCGCCGAGGAGTCGATGACCTCGTGGTCGTAGGCCTTGAGCCGGATGCGGATCTTCTGTCCCGCCATGGCTACTCCGTAGTCCTGTCTGTTGTGGAAACGCTCTGGCTCCCGGGCGGCTGTGGATCTCTCCACCGCTTCCCTCCGACCCACGCGGTCGGGCGTGTCGCACTCCCTCTACAGAAAATTCCCATACGGAAATTCCCTCGTCCAAGGGGGTGCGGTCCCAGGACCGCGCTTCGGGGGAGAAACACCCACCGGGTGCCTGGTGGGCCCCGTGCTGACACTTCCCAGAAGATTCCCGTACGTCCGCCACCATTGCTGCCCCGAGGGACAGATAGAGACGACGAGTACTGTGGGACTCGCTTCCGGTCCTCCCGGCGGGAGGCGCGCAGCATCGGCACTCAACCGAGCAACTTGAGTAGTCTGCCACATGAGACACGTACTGCGCCAATCGGGCGCAGAACAATACCCCGCCGCGCGGACACGTCAAACCTGCCACGCGACGGGGAGCCCTTGCGGGGCCCGGGTCAGGAGCGGGAGACCGTCCCGCACTCGTCCTGCGAACCCTCGCCGATGCTCTTGCTGCGGTCGTACGGATCGACGCGCGGGCCGGAAGGCGCCTTCTCCGACCCCGCCGGCTCGGCCGGGTCGGAGAAGAACGAGGGGTGTACGTACCCGTCGTACCGGTCGCAGGCGCTGTTGCCGAGGTCCTGCCGGTAGGACGTGAGCCGCACCGTGCCGGGCGTCACCCGCCACTGGCCCGGGTCGGCGACCGTCAGGGTGAGTTCGCGCCGCACGATGGTCCGAGCGACGTCCTCCGGGTTCCCGCCCACCTTCACGAAGGGGTGGACGAAGGAGTAGTCCGCCTTCACGTCGGCCCGTCCGGGCTCCTTCCCCGGCTCCACCCACATGCGTCCCCGCACCTTGACCACGTCGCCGACGGGCTTCAGTTCGGCCGGGTTGTACCGGGTGAACAGGCTCAGCGGGTCCCGTTCACGCGTCGGCTGCGCGAGGGAGGCGTCCAGATGCTGCCGCAGCTCCTCGTCCTGCGGGTCCAGAAGTCTCAGCGCCGCCTCCGGGCGCTCACCGCGCAGCACCGCGGGGTCCAGGTTGGTCGCGACCAGGAACTGCTTCGCCTTCGCCAGCGCGTCCGCGACCTGGCCCACGGACATCCCCCCGACCGCCGTCGCCTCCGGAACCTCGATACCGGCGGCGCCGTCCGCCCACTGCGACGCCGGTGAGCCGCGGAAGGGCTCGCGGAGGGTCGGTCGGTCGGGGTACTCCTGCGAGGGCGCGGCCGAGGGTCGCGCCGTCTCGGCGGCCGGCGGGGCGGCGTTCGCGGCCTTCTCCCGGGCCTCGGTCTTGCCCGTGAGCCGGTCGATCACCAGCTCCGGCCGTACGGCCACCAGCGCGAGCGCCGCGATGGCCACGATCGCCGCGGTCGCCTTGAGCCGCCGCTTGCCCTTCCCGCGGCCTTCCCTCTCCTGCCAGGCCGGCCCGGACCGCCATCCGGCGGGCTCGGCCGCCTGCCGGGCCTTGCGGGCCTTGCGCCCCTTCCAGCCCCACTCCCGCGCGACCCGCTCCTCGTCCTGGCGGCGCAGCCGCTCGGTCACCATCCGCGCCCGCGCCGACGGCTCCTTCGGGACCTCCCCCACCCCGGCCTCGGCGTCCCGCACGAACCGCGCCCACTCCTCGTCGGAGACGCCGGTTCTGCCCGCGTCGTCGTTGCTCCCCATAACCCCACCTTGAGATGTCCACACCATGCGCTGCGGAGCCTCTCACACCCCCGGACCAGCCGTTTTCCGCCCCTGACCAAATACGCACCTCCTGACAGCCGCCTGTCCGAGGCGCCGCTTACCCTTGCTCGAACCATGGGGGTGGATCTTGAACGCCGACAACGGCAAAGACCTGGAGATGGACCCGGTCGCCGTCAAAAACCTCACGGACGGACTGCGCGGGGCGATCGCCGAACTGCGCGAGTTCGCCCCGGACGCCGGCGCGACGGTGGGCGCGGGGCTCGAAAAGCTCACGCTGACCGGCATGGAGGCCGGCCACCCGGACGTCACCGCCGTCTTCCACGACCTCTGCACGCGCTGGGACTGGGGAGTGCGCGCCCTCGTCGAGGAGGTCAGTGGCCTGACGGCCGCGCTGAACATCTCGGCGGGAATGATCTGGGAGGAGGACCAGTACCGCAGGGGCACGTTCAAGGTCGCGGCCAACTCCCTGATCGGCGATCCGCACGCCGACGAGGACACGGTCGAGAACACGTCCTGGGACGAGATCAAGGCACCGTTCGGCCAGGAGACCCCGGAAGAGGCCAGGAAGGCACGCGACGAGTTCCGGCAGCAGTGGGAACAGGCCAAGCGGGACGCCGTGACCAAGGGCAACGGTGCCCGCTTGTTGGACGGGGCGGCCGATCTCGGCCGGCTGGACCCCGCGGCCCTCGCCCTCGTACGGGAACGGGCGCGCCAGGCGGAGCACGGCGCCCCGCAGCCGGGTGAACGCTGATGGGGCGCGACCTGCAAGGGTGGCTGGACGCCGGTAAGAAGGCCGTGGGCGAGGGCGTCGAATGGGTGGGCGACAAGACGGGGGCCGGGCTCGACGGAGTAGGACTCCACGAGGCCGCCGATGTCGTACGGGACGGCGCGGACAAGGTCGCGAACCGGCTCGGCGCGGAGGTCGAGGAGGCCGAGCTGGGCCACACCGACGACCCGGAGAAGCTGATCCACGGCAGCCCATCCAAGCTCCGGGCGACCGCCTCGCACCTGGCGGACTTCCAGGCGGCCTTCGACAAGACCGGCGAGGGCCTCAAGGGCCTCGACGAGGACGGCATAAAAGGTGGGACCGCCGAAGGCTTCCGACTGCTCGCCCAGAAGCAGCCGCCGAAGTGGTTCAAGGCCGCGGACGCCTTCGAGTCGGCCGCGGGGGCCTTGAACCACTTCGCGGACACGGTGGAATGGGCCCAGGGCCGCGCCAAGGAGGCGTTGGACGAGTACGAGACCGCCGTCAAAGCGTCCGAGGCGGCCCGCGACACGTACAACAAGCGGGTCGACACGTACAACGCGGCGATCCGCACCAAGCAGGACCCGCTGCCGCCCCGCCCGACGGGCTTCACCGACCCCGGAGCCGACGGCATCAAGGCGGCCCGGGAAAAGCTCGCCGAGGCGCGCTACCAGCGCGACGAGGCAGCCCGAACGGCTGTCCAAGCGCTGACGAAGGCGCGGGATGCCGCTCCGCCCCTGCCGTCCTTGGCCAAGCAACTGGTCTACGAGGGGGCCATTCGGGGACTCGGGCTGGAACACCAGGGCGGCGGGTTCATCAAGGGGCTGGCGGGCACGGTCGACTTCTTCCGTGCGGTCGACCCCCTGGACCCGTACAACCGCATGCATCCGACCGAGTACAAGATGCGGCTCAGCGGCCTGGGTGTCGGCATGTTGACGATGGCCAACGACCCCGTCGGCGCCGGTTCCCTGATGTACGAGCAGTTCATGAAGGACCCCGACGAGGGCGTCGGCAAGATCTACGGCGAGTTCGCCGGATCGAAGGGGGCGAGCTCGGTCACCGGCGCCCTCCGCAAGTCCTCCGTCCTGAGCCGGCTGGCGAACGGCAGACTGCCCAAGCCGCCCAAGCTCCCGGAAGCGCCGGAGGCCGGACACACCCCCTCGACCCGTGAGGCGCTCAACGGGAACGAGGGGCCCGGCGCCCGCGAGAAGAGGAACGTCCCCTGCGAGGGCGACCCGGTCGACGTGGCGACGGGCCGGATGCTGCTGCCGCAGACGGACCTCGTCCTGCCGGGCTCGTTCCCGCTCGTCTTCACCCGGACCTTCGAGTCCTCGTACCGCTCGGGCCGCTGGTTCGGTCCCACCTGGGCGTCGACGGTCGACCAGCGCCTGGAGATCGACGCCGCGGGCGTCATCCTCGTCTGCGAGGACGGCAGCCTGCTGGCCTACCCGCACCCGGAGCAGGCCGGCCCTCCCGTCTTCCCCTCCCACGGCCGACGATGGCCGATGACCCTCGACCCGGACGGCGACTACACGGTCACCGACCCCGAGTCGGGCCAGGTACGCCATTTCGCGGAGGACGGCCTCCTCACCCAGCAGGACGACCGCAACGGCGCCTGGATCGCGTACACGTACGACGACACGACGGGCACCCCGCTGTCGATCTCCCACAGCGGCGGCTACGAGCTGCGCCTGACCTCCTCGGACGGTCGAATAACCGGCCTGGCCCTGGCGGACGGGACCGAGGTCCTGCGCTACGGCTACACGGACGGCCACCTCACCGAGGTCACCAACTCCTCCGGCCGACCCCTGCGCTTCGGGTACGACCCACTGGGCCGGATCACCTCCTGGACCGACACCAACGACCGACGCTTCGACTACGTCTACGACGAGCGCCACCGGTGCATCGCCCAGTCCGGTACGAACGGCCACCTGAACATCAGGTTCGCCTACGAGGACGGCGTCACGACGCTCACGGACTCCCTGGGCCACCGCAAGCGGTACGTCACCGACGACCGAGCGCAGGTCGTCGCCGAGATCGACCCAGCCGGGGCGACCACACGCTTCGCGTACGACCGCTACGGCCGCCTGCTTTCCCGTACGGACCCTCTGGGCCACACGACCCGCCTGACGTACGACGAGGCCGGTCACCTGACGTCCGTGACCCGCCCGGACGGCAAGGTCTCGCGGGCTCGGTACAACGCCCTGGGCCTGCCGGTGACACTCGTGTCGGCGGACGGTACGACGACGACCCACGCGTACGACGAGCAGGGCAACCGCACCTCGACCACCGACCCGTCCGGCGCCACCACGCACTTCGCCTACGACCCGCGCGGCCACCTGTCCTCGGTGACGGACGCCTTGGGACACACCACGACGTTCCGTTTCGACCCGGCGGGCCTGCTCGTCTCGGCGACGGACCCTCTCGGCGCCACCACGACCTACACCCGCGACGCCTTCGGCCGCCCGGTCACCGTCACGGACCCCCTCGGACGCACGACCCACCACACCTGGAGCACCGAGGGCCGCCTGCTCCGCCGCGTGCACCCGGACGGCACGTCGGAATCCCGGACGTACGACGGCGAGGGCAACTGCCTGACGCACACCGACGCCGCGGGCAGGGTGACCGTCAACGAGTACGGGGACTTCGACCTCCTCACCGCCCGGACCGGTCCGGACGGCGCACGCCACACGTTCGGTCACGACACCGAGCTGCGCCTGACGGAGGTCACCAACCCGCAGGGCCTGATGTGGAGTTACACGTACTCCCCCACGGGCGAACTGTCCGCGGAGACGGACTTCGACGGTCGCACCCTCACCTACGAGTACGACGCGGCCGGTGCCCTCGCCGCCCGGACCGACGCACTGGGCGCACGCACCACGTACACCCGCAACGAGCTCGGCCAGGTCACCCGCAAGACGACGGCGTCCGGCTCGACGGTCTACGGCTACGACGCCCGCGACCGCTTGGCTTCACTGACCTCGCCGGAGTCCTCGATCACCTGGCTCCGCGACGGGACGGGCCGGGTGCTGGCGGAAACGGTCGACGGCCGCACGCTCACGTACGCCTACGACGCCCTGGGCCGCCGTACGACCCGCACCACGCCCAGCGGCGCCGAATCCCACTGGACCTACGACGCGGCCGGCCACCGCACGTCCCTGACGACAGCCGGCCGCACGATCACCTTCGAGCGCGACGCCGCCGGGCAGGAACTCACCCGCAGCCTCGGCCCCGCGCTATCCCTCACCCACGAGTACGACCTCCTGGGCCGGCTCTCCTCCCGGACGGTGGTCGGCCGGGACGGCCGTACCATCCGGCGCCGCGGCTACAGCTACCGCGCGGACGGCTACCTCACCGGGATCGACGACTCCCTGACCGGCCCGCGGACGTTCACCCTCGACGCGGCCGCCCGCGTGACGGCGGTGGACGCCGGCTCCTGGTCGGAGCGGTACGCCTACGACGAGGCGGGCAACCAGACCCACGCCAGCTGGCCCGAGCGCCACCCGGGAGCCGACGCCCAGGGCGGTCGCTCGTACACGGGCACCCGCATCACCCGCGCGGGGGCGGTCCGCTACGAGCACGACGCACTCGGCCGGGTCACCCTGCGACAGAAGACCCGGCTCTCCCGCAAGCCGGAGACCTGGCGCTACGAGTGGAACGCGGACGACCAGCTGTCGACGGTCACCACCCCGGACGGCACCCGCTGGCGGTACACGTACGACCCCCTGGGCCGCCGCACGGCAAAGCAGCGCCTGTCACCGGCCGGCGCGGTCGTGGAGGAAACCACCTTCACGTGGGACAGCGCCACCTTGTGCGAACAGTCCACCGGCCCGGTCACCCTCACCTGGACCCATCAGGGCCTGCACCCGCTCACCCAGTCCGAGCACATCGACGACGACACGGTGGACGACCGCTTCTTCGCCATCGTCACCGACCTCGTCGGCACCCCGACCGAGCTCCTCACCGAAGACGGCACCCAGGCGTGGCGCACCCGCGCCACCCTCTGGGGCACCACCACCTGGAACCGTGACGCGACGGCCTACACCCCGCTCCGCTTCCCCGGCCAGTACTTCGACCCCGAGTCGGGCCTCCACCACAACCTCTTCCGCACTTACGACCCCGAAACGGCCCGCTACCTCACCCCGGACCCCCTGGGCCTCTCCCCGGCCCCCAACCCCTCGACGTACGTCCCCAACCCCCACACCTGGTCCGACCCCCTGGGCCTGGCCCCCGACGGCTGTCCCGAGGAACTCGGCGATGTGACGCCCATTTACAAGGCCCCTCAAAGAGGGATGGGACACGTTCAGGAAACCCTGGGATTCTTGGAGGAGCACTTCCCAGGCGGTCCCCAAGACCCGTACATGAATGGACTAGCATATTTCGCCAAGGAACGAGAGCTGGCGGAAGTTTACGCCAGGCATTATGGTGAAGGAGTCATAGAAATAAGGATTCCGACAGCTGAGTACTTGAAGAGATTCGCCGGGTTCGAGCACCCTTACGAGGGCGGCCCCCTCACCGAACTCGAAATACCCAACAGCACCGTCGAGCAACTTAATGGATATTGGCGGAAGAGACACAAGTGACAGACGAGACAGGCTGGGAACAAATAAAGCAGACGCACCCTCTGGGCACCCATCTACGGGGCACGGTACGCGCCAGGTTTCCCTTCGGCGTATTCCTGGAAATCGCACAGGAACCGACTGTCAGGGTCTTTCTTGACGTCGCCTCGTATGCACCGGAGTCGCCCGCAAAGGGCGTTGTGCCACTACCTGAGGTCGGGACAATGGTGGACGGCGTAGTCGTGGATCACATCGACCGCGATCAGCAGATCCGCATCAGGGTTGGCCAGCCACCTTGGCAGGTCGAGCACGCGGGGCCATAACCGCCTCTGGGGTGGTCCTCAGCGGAACACCTTTCTGAAGACCATCCAGTGTGAGTGCCTCCCTGATCGTGGATCCACACGACGGTAACCGCATCAGCACCTCCTTTTCCCTCGGAAAGAGTCACACCCCGCATGCTCGTGCAATTCACCGTTCGACCGGGTCAGGGCGAGGCGAGCGGATTCGACCTCGGCGACATGCAGTGGACCGGCGAGCTGGGGGAATCTGGATCTGCAGGCCAGTCACCCGACCAAGGAATGATGATCTACCCTTCGGTCACCCAGCTCCTTGATTACCTCGGCAACCTCTTTGCAGGCCGGACACAGGTCGGGGTGTACACGGGCACCGACACCTCCTTCAAGCTGACGTTCAGAAGAATCAAGGAGGGCATCAGCGTCGCCGGTCCGTCCGGCCCCCTTTCGCTCCTCCCGCCCGACGAGCTTGCGGGGACCGTGCTTTCAGCGGCGGAGGAACTGGCACGGACGCATCTCGGCTCCCTGCCCTCAGACGGCGTGGCAGACGATTATCTGGCCGCCCTCAATGACTTCCGGCTGCTGGTGGCGCCATAAAGGTCGGGGCGAGAAAGGAGACAAACGTTTCGAACGGTCAACGCAAACCCGACCGCACCCTGGAGGAGCTCGACGGGCAACGCTGGGGGGAGCCTCCCGCCGATGCCACCAGCTTGGTGCGATCCGTGCACGGTCTGCGGCGCCGCCCCGTCGCCAGTCTGAATGCCGGCGAACTGGCGCGCTTGATCCGACAAGGCGTCGGGGTTCGATGGCTGTTGCCGGTTGCCCTGGGCATCTTGGAAGACACCGCCCCGAACCAAGCGGCGGGAGGGTTCTACGACGACGACCTCCTGTCGGCCGTCCTGACGTGCGGATCGACCACGTGGGCGGCGCAGCCCGAGCTCGTCAAGCGAATGCAAGAGGTTCTGGCGTCACTCCGGGACATATCTCCCTACCTCTGTGACGACGTAGAGCGATTCCAGAGGGATACCCGGCGGGGCCGCTGACGCCGCATGCACGAACCCCCGCATCGCGGGGGCCCGCGATGCGGGGGGCGGCGGGGTGGTGGGGTTAGAGGTATGGGGTGAGTACTCGGGAAGTGAAAGGACCTCGCCAGACCCCTCCAGCCTCCCGAGCGGGCGGCTGGGGGGCGCTTCGCTCGGATGGGTGAACCGGGCCAACTCGGCTGGCTTTCACGGGGGTTGCCGGGCATATGCTCGGCGCGACAACTCCAGACATACGTCGGCCCCCGACGGGACTCGCAATCCCGGTCGGGGGCCTGGCCAGCCAGGAAGCGAACGCCTTCCCGATGGATACCCAGAAGCCTAACCCCGTCGTGCTCGCCTCCGGGCGCAATCGCGGCGATGCACCCCGATCAGGTGTCGTCCACGTCAACGTGCGGCACACCCGCCGCTTCACCGTGGTCGGCAACCACCTCGCCCAGCACGCCGAGATGTCCCTCGTGGCGATCGGCCTGGCGCTCCACATCCAGTCGCTGCCCGCCGGCACCCGCATCGGCATCAAGGACCTCGCCGCCCGCTTCCCCGAGAGCGAGCACCGGATCGCCCGCGCTCTGCGCGAGCTGGAGGTGTACGGCTACCTGGAGCGGACCCGCGTACGGCTGCCCGGCGGGCAGGTGATCACCCGCACCGTGTCCTACAACCGCCCCGGGTGCGCGGAGGTCGACGAGAACCCCGCCCCGCCGCCCGCACCGGCGCCCGTGGCCGCGCCGGTGGCCGACCCCCCTCCCGCGGCGCCCCCGGCCGCCGCCCCCGAACCCCTCCCCCGGCCCCTGAACCGCGACAACCCCTGGCGCCACGAGGCCGCCGTCACCGTCCTGACGGACCTGCGCCGCCTCGACTCCCGCCTCCTGCTCGGCCGGCAGGACATCGAGCGCCTCGCCCCCGCCGTCGAGGCCTGGCTGGAGCGCGGCGCCCGCCCCGGCGGCATCACCGCCGCCCTCACGGCCAACCTGCCGCCGCAGCCCCGCAACCCGGCCGGACTGGTGGCGTACCGGCTCGCCGCCCAGTTGCCGCCGGCCCTGGCAGACGTACCCCGCCCGGCCGCCCACGTCCCGCCGGACCCCTTCCAGACCTGCGAGGACGAGGCCTGCGGCCTCGCCTTCCGGTCCCGGGAGCCGGGCCTGTGCGGGGAGTGCCGGGCGGAGGCGGGCGCCGCGTAGACACCGGGGCCCGGCCGCGTACGCACCCGACCGGGGCCGCGTACGCACCCGGCCGGGCCCCGCACAGCAGCCGGCAACGCCCCGCGGGTACGACGAAGGGCCCCTCCCCCACCGCCGGAGCGGTGGGGAAAGGGCCCCTCTGTCAAACGTGGTGCCCGCTCGCGCGAGCTACCAGGTCAGAACACGAATTACTTCGTGATCTTGGTGACCTGGCCGGCGCCCACCGTACGACCACCCTCACGGATGGCGAACTTCAGGCCCTCTTCCATCGCGACCGGCTGGATGAGGGAGACCGTCATGTCGGTGTTGTCACCGGGCATGACCATCTCGGTGCCCTCAGGCAGGGTCACAACGCCCGTCACGTCCGTGGTACGGAAGTAGAACTGCGGGCGGTAGTTGTTGAAGAACGGGGTGTGACGACCACCCTCGTCCTTCGACAGGATGTACGCGGCGGCCTCGAACTCGGTGTGCGGCGTGACCGAACCGGGCTTGATGATGACCTGACCGCGCTCGACGTCCTCGCGCTTGATGCCACGGAGGAGCAGACCGACGTTCTCACCGGCCTGGCCCTCGTCGAGGAGCTTGCGGAACATCTCGATACCGGTGACCGTGGTGGTGGTCTTCTCTTCCTTGATACCGATGATGTCGACGGTCTCGTTGACCTTCAGGACACCACGCTCGATACGGCCGGTGACGACCGTACCGCGACCGGTGATCGTGAAGACGTCCTCGACCGGCATCAGGAAGGGCTTGTCGGTGTCGCGCGGCGGGGTCGGGATCGACTCGTCCACGGCCTTCATGAGGCCGAGGAGCTTCTCGCCCCACTCCTTGTCGCCCTCGAGCGCCTTGAGCGCGGAGACCTGGACGACCGGCAGGTCGTCGCCCGGGAAGTCGTACTCGGAGAGCAGCTCACGGACCTCGAGCTCGACGAGCTCCAGGATCTCCTCGTCGTCCACCATGTCGGCCTTGTTCAGGGCGACGACGATGTAGGGGACGCCGACCTGGCGGGCCAGGAGCACGTGCTCCTTGGTCTGCGGCATCGGGCCGTCGGTGGCGGCGACCACGAGGATGGCACCGTCCATCTGCGCGGCACCGGTGATCATGTTCTTGATGTAGTCCGCGTGACCCGGGCAGTCGACGTGGGCGTAGTGACGCGCCTCGGTCTGGTACTCGACGTGCGCGATGGAGATGGTGATACCGCGCTGGCGCTCCTCAGGAGCCTTGTCGATCTGGTCGAAGGCCGAGGCCTCGTTCAGGTCCGGGTACGCGTCGTGCAGCACCTTGGTAATGGCGGCCGTGAGGGTCGTCTTACCGTGGTCAATGTGACCGATGGTGCCGATGTTGACGTGCGGCTTAGTCCGCTCGAACTTCGCCTTCGCCACGGGGGTCCTCCTGGAGAGTGGTTCTGGTACGCCTGACAGATCGGCGCCAGGTGATCTTTGCTGGGATGCCAGTCCCTCCGGGCAACAAGAGCGGTTGCTCCTGTTGCCCTAGAGGTACCGGTGACAAGCCTAAAGCGTGAGCTCCGAAGAGTTACTCGCCCTTGGCCTTCGCGATGATCTCCTCAGCGACGTTCCGGGGAACCTCGGCGTAGGAGTCGAACTGCATCGAGTAGCTGGCGCGACCCGAGGTCTTGCTGCGGAGGTCTCCGACGTAGCCGAACATCTCCGAAAGCGGCACGAGGCCCTTCACGATGCGAGCACCGTGACGCTCGTCCATGGCCTGGATCTGGCCACGACGAGAGTTGATGTCGCCGATGACCTCACCCATGTAGTCCTCGGGCGTGGTGACCTCAACGGCCATCATCGGCTCAAGGAGCACGGGAGAAGCCTTGCGCGCGGCCTCCTTGAAGGCCTGCGAACCGGCGATCTTGAACGCGAGTTCGGAGGAGTCGACCTCGTGGTAACCACCGTCGAGAAGAATGACGCGGACGCCAGTCATCTCGTAGCCGGCGAGGATGCCGAACTTCATGGCTTCCTGGGCACCGGCGTCCACCGACGGGATGTACTCACGCGGGATACGTCCACCGGTGACCTTGTTGACGAACTCGTAAGCCGCCTCGCCGCCCTCGATGGGCTCGATCGCGATCTGCACCTTGGCGAACTGACCGGTACCACCGGTCTGCTTCTTGTGGGTGTAGTCGTGACGCTCGACGGACTTGCGGATCGTCTCGCGGTAGGCCACCTGCGGCTTGCCGACGTTCGCCTCGACCTTGAACTCGCGACGCATGCGGTCGACGAGGATGTCGAGGTGAAGCTCGCCCATACCACCGATGATGGTCTGGCCGGTCTCCTCGTCAGAGTGAACCTGGAAGGAGGGGTCCTCCTCCGCGAGACGCTGGATGGCAACACCCAGCTTCTCCTGGTCACCCTTGGACTTGGGCTCGATGGCGACCTGGATGACCGGGGCCGGGAAGTCCATGGACTCCAGGATGACCGGGGCCTTCTCGTCGCACAGCGTCTCACCGGTGGTGGTCTGCTTCAGGCCCATGACGGCGACGATGTCACCGGCGCCCACCGACTCGATCTCCTCACGCTTGTTCGCGTGCATACGGTAGATCTTGCCGATGCGCTCCTTCTTGCCCTTGACGGAGTTCAGCACCGCGGTGCCGGCCTCCAGGCGACCGGAGTAGATCCGGACGAAGGTGAGCTTACCGAGGTGCGGGTCGCTCGCGATCTTGAACGCGAGGGCCGACAGCGGCTCGGAGTCGGCCGGCTTGCGCTTGACGACGACCTCCGCGTCCTTGACGTCGTGGCCCTCGATGGCCTCGACGTCCAGGGGGGAAGGCAGGTAGCGCACGACGGCGTCGAGCAGGGGCTGGACGCCCTTGTTCTTGAACGCGGTGCCGCAGAACACGGGGGTGACGGTGGTGTCGCCACCCTTGCCGGACGCGATGGTGATACGACGGACGGCGGCGTAGAGCTGCTCCTCGGTGGGCTCGGTGCCCTCCAGGAACAGTTCCATCATCTGCTCGTCGTTCTCGGCGACCGTCTCGACCAGCTTGGCGCGCCATTCCTCGGCGGCCTCGGTGTGCGAGGCGGGGATGTCGACGACGTCGTACATCTCGCCCTTGGAGGCCTCGGCGGACCAGACAAGAGCCTTCATGCGGACCAGGTCGACAACGCCCTGGAAGTCCATCTCGGAGCCGATGGGCAGCTGCATGACGATCGGGGTCGCGCCGAGGCGGTCCACGATCATGTCCACGCAGCGGTGGAACTCGGCGCCGGTACGGTCCAGCTTGTTGACGAAGCAGATGCGCGGCACGCCGTAACGGTCGGCCTGACGCCAGACCGTCTCGGACTGCGGCTCCACACCGGCGACACCGTCGAAGACGGTGACGGCACCGTCGAGGACGCGGAGCGAACGCTCCACCTCTACGGTGAAGTCGACGTGACCCGGGGTGTCGATGATGTTGATGGTGTGGTCGACCTCGTCAAGAGGCCAGTGGCAGGTCGTCGCGGCAGACGTGATGGTGATACCACGCTCCTGCTCCTGCTCCATCCAGTCCATCGTGGCAGCGCCGTCGTGGACCTCACCGATCTTGTACGACACACCGGTGTAGAACAGGATGCGCTCGGTGGTGGTCGTCTTGCCCGCGTCGATGTGGGCCATGATCCCGATGTTGCGGACCTTGGCCAGGTCAAGCGAAGTGGTAGCCATAAGGCTTCGGTCTTCTCTCGGTCTCGATGTGGGGTGGGACTACCAGCGGTAGTGCGCGAAGGCCTTGTTGGACTCGGCCATCTTGTGCGTGTCCTCGCGCTTCTTGACGGCAGCGCCAAGACCGTTGGAGGCGTCGAGCAGCTCGTTCATGAGGCGCTCGGTCATGGTCTTCTCGCGGCGGGCGCGGGAGTAACCCACGAGCCAGCGCAGCGCGAGGGTCGACTGGCGGCCCGGCTTGACCTCGACCGGAACCTGGTAGGTCGCGCCACCGACACGGCGGGACTTGACCTCGAGGGACGGCTTGACGTTCTCCAGCGCGCGCTTCAGCGTGATGACCGGGTCGTTGCCGGTCTTCTCGCGGAGGCCTTCCATGGCGCCGTAAACGATGCGCTCGGCGGTGGAGCGCTTGCCGTTCAGGAGGATCTTGTTGATGAGCGAGGTCACCAGAGGAGATGCGTAGACCGGGTCGATGATGACCGGGCGCTTCGGGGCGGGGCCCTTACGAGGCATTCTTACTTCTCCTTCTTGGCGCCGTAGCGGCTGCGGGCCTGCTTGCGGTTCTTGACAGCCTGGGTGTCAAGCGCACCGCGGATGATCTTGTAACGAACACCCGGCAGGTCCTTCACACGGCCACCACGCACGAGCACGATCGAGTGCTCCTGCAGGTTGTGTCCCTCACCCGGAATGTAAGCGGTGACCTCGATGCCGGAGGTCAGACGCACACGCGCGACCTTACGGAGCGCCGAGTTCGGCTTCTTCGGGGTGGTCGTGAACACACGCGTGCAGACGCCGCGACGCTGGGGCGAAGCCTCAAGCGCGGGGGTCTTTGTCTTCTCGACCTTGTCCTGCCGGCCCTTACGGACCAGCTGCTGGATCGTAGGCACTACTTCTCCGGTTTCTGTGTGCCGTGTAGTGAAGCTAACCTGGAACGTTGCCGACCCACGCGGTCGGGTGTGTCGGATCCGGTGGAGCTCCGCGCGAGCGGAGACACATGGATCGCGGTGGCTGATGTGGCTCTTATGCGGTTGATGGACACGCACGGGAGCCCAGGCACACCCCAGGCACAAGGTCTGAGCGTACCCACCGCATCCACTCCGGTCAAAACAAAAGCCCGGCGCCCCCCACCCGGCCTCCTCCCGACAGACCCGCAGGCCAGACGCGGCAAGGGAACGGGGCCCGGACCTGCCTTCCGCGCCGGCGCGGATGTGCGCGACCCGCGCGCATGTGGTACGCGATCGGCCGCTCCCGCGCCGCCCTAGACTGACGAGTCGGACAAACCGCCGGCCGGCGAAGTCGATCAGCAGGGAGCACCGCATTGGGAACCGTGGCCTCGGAGCCCACCACACAGGAGGCTCCCGCCCGGCGGCGGCCGACGGCGGCCCGACGCCGCCTCGCCCGACTCCGCGGCCCCCTGCTCGCCTTCCTCGTCACCTCGGGCGCGTTCTGCACCGCCTGGGCGGCCCGCGGCACCTTCCCCTTCGGGAACACCGGCCGCGCGCTCAACGACCAGGCCAACCAGTACGTCCCCTTCCACCGCGCCCTGTGGGACCTGGTGCACGGACAGGCCGCCGGCGACCTGCTGTTCAGCTGGCGCGGGGGCTTCGGCCAGCAGTTCCTGTCCGACTACTACACCTACCTCGGCAACCCTTTCTCCTGGCTCGCCGTCCTCGTCCCGCGCGCCCACGTCGACCTCGCGGTCTTCGTCGTCACCCCCCTCACGATGGGCACCGCGGCCGCCGTGATGACGGTGTACCTCGGCAAGCTGCACCCCGGCCCCTGGTGGCAGCGCGGGGTGCTCGGAGCGACGTACGGGCTGTGCGGGTGGGCGCTCAGCGACGCCTCGTACATCCCGATGTGGCTGTGGGGGCTGGTGGCGCTGCCCCTGCTCGGGATCGCCGTGGAGTGGTGCCTGGAGCAGCGGCGCTGGCCCGGCGTCGCGCTGTTCGTCGCGCTCGCCTGGTTCGGGAACTTCTACACCGCGATGATGGCCACGATGGCCGCCTGCGTGCTCCTGGCCGTCCGGCTGGCCACCCGCGAGATGTCGGGCGCCGAGCGGCTGCGCGCCCTGTGGCGGGCCGCCACGGCCACCGTGACGGGCATCTTCCTCACCCTGCCGCTCCTCCTGCCGTCCTTCCTGTCCAGCGGCGCCTCGCAGCCCACCCGAGCCGGCTCCTTCGAACCGGTCCGGATCGAGATCCTGCTCGCCGGGATGCTCCCCGCCACGCACCTGTGGGGCGGCCGGCCGCGACTGTACGTGGCCTCGCTGGGGCTGATCCTGGCGGGCACGTTCCTGTTCAACGGCGCGATCGCGCACAGGACCCGCCTGGTGTGGGCGGGCGCGACCCTGCTGGTGCTCGCCTCGTTCCAGTTCCCGCCGACCCAGTACGTGTGGCACGGCCTGGCGGTGCCGAACGGCAACCCGTACCGCGAGGCCTTCGTGTTCAGCGGCATGGTGGTGATCGCCGCCTGGCTGGCGCTCGCCCACCGCCCGCGCCCGGCGCACCTGGCGCTGTCGGCCGCCCTGCTGGTGGTGGCCACCTTCGTCCTGCGCCACACCGACGACTTCGGCGGCTGGACGTGGCCGGCCGTACTCGGCGGCGGGGCCGTCTCGCTGCTCGCCCTGGTCGCGCTCTCCCTCGGCCACAGGCACCGCTACCTCGTCCCGGTCGCCGCCGTGCTGATGGTCGGCGTCGTCTTCGCGGAGTCCACCGCCGCCGCACTCAACGCCGACACCCGACGGGCCCGCGAACGCTGGGCGGCGCCCGCCGCCACCTCCAACGAGTCGATCAGCCGCCACTTCGACGCCGTCCGGGCCGTCGACGGTTGGCCCGCGTACCGGACCGACTCGGGCGCGCCGCAGACCTCGTACAACGACGCCCTCGCCCTGCGCGCGGAGGGGCCGCAGTACTACAGCAGTTACCTCCCCGAGGCCACGTACCAGGCACTGGAGCCCCTCGGATACGGCTTCAAGAACGACGGCCGGACCTTCTTCGGCGCCGACAACCCGGTCCTCGACGCGATCTTCTCTATCGGGGCGCGCGTACGACCGGGGGCCGCGAAGAACAGCTGGACCGCCGCGAGGTTCCCCGCCCCGCCGCTCGTCACGCTGCGCGGCGGCCCCTACGCCTCCCCCAACCCGGCCGACAGCGTCTACGCCCGCCAGGAGAACGTCCTGGGAGCGACCGTCTACCAGGTCCCCCCGGTCACCCGGGGCGGCACCGCCACCGCCCAGACGTACGCGGCCCGGTGCGCCCCCGGCTCCGAGGCCTACTGGTACTCCCCCGAGCTCTACGGCACGCTCTCCCAGGGGCCACTCTCCCGCCCCCTGGAGGACCACATGAGCGGGGTCGTCCCGCTCGGCGAGGTCCCCGCCTCGGGCCGCCTGGACGTCACGGTCGCCACGCGCACCGCGAACGCCACCGCCGGCGCCCACCCCGTCGGCTGCCTGGACCGGGCCGCGCTCGACGCGACGGTCCACCGACTCACCGCCACCGGCGCCACGAGGGTCTCCGCGGACGGCCACACCATCGAGGCCACCCTCCCGAAGGGCGCCGGCGGCACCGCCGTCTTCGCGATGACCGCCGTCCCGGGCTGGCAGTGCTCCGCCCCGATCCGCCCCTTCCACGGCCTGGTATCCCTGCCCGTGGCGGCCGGTGCCACGAAGGTCTCCTGCACCTTCACCCCGAAGGGCCTCACCCCCGGCCTCGCCGCGGCCACCCTCGCCCTGCTGGCCCTCGCCTCGGTCACGGTCGCCTCCCGCCGCCGCCGCTGAGGTCCTCCCCGAACACGAAGAAGCCCCCCGCCACTCCTCTCGGAGCGGCGGGGGGCTTCTTCATACGAGCTCTCAGCCGTTGTACGGGCCGTAGTCGTAGTCCTCCAGCGGGACAGCCTGGCCGGAGCCGGTGCCGAAGGGCGAGTAGTCGATGTCGTCGTAGCCGACGGCCGAGTACATCGCGGCCTTGGCTTCCTCGGTCGGCTCGACCCGGATGTTGCGGTAGCGGGACAGACCCGTACCGGCCGGGATGAGCTTACCGATGATGACGTTCTCCTTGAGGCCGATCAGGGAGTCGGACTTGGCGTTGATCGCCGCGTCCGTCAGAACCCTGGTCGTCTCCTGGAAGGACGCCGCCGACAGCCACGACTCGGTCGCGAGCGAGGCCTTGGTGATACCCATCAGCTGCGGACGGCCGGAGGCGGGGTGACCGCCCTCGGTGACCACACGACGGTTCTCGGTCTCGAACTTCGACCGCTCGACCAGCTCGCCCGGCAGGAGCTCCGCGTCGCCGGACTCGATGATCGTCACGCGGCGCAGCATCTGCCGGATGATGATCTCGATGTGCTTGTCGTGGATCGACACGCCCTGCGAGTTGTAGACCTTCTGGACTTCGCCGACCAGGTGGACCTGGACGGCACGCTGACCGAGGATGCGCAGCACGTCGTGCGGGTTGGTGGCACCCATGGTGAGCTTCTGGCCCACCTCGACGTGGTCGCCCTCGTGCACGATGACCTTGGCGCGCTTGGAGATCGGGAACGCCGTCTCCTCGCTGCCGTCGTCGGGCGTGATGACGATCTTCTTCGTCTTCTCGGTCTCCTCGATCCGCACGCGACCGGCGGCCTCGGAGATCGGGGCGACACCCTTCGGGGTACGGGCCTCGAAGAGCTCGACGACACGCGGCAGACCCTGCGTGATGTCGTCACCGGCCACACCACCGGTGTGGAAGGTACGCATCGTCAGCTGGGTACCGGGCTCACCGATGGACTGGGCGGCGATGATGCCGACCGCCTCACCGATGTCGACCAGCTTGCCGGTGGCCAGCGAGCGGCCGTAGCAGAAGGCACAGGTGCCGACCGCGGACTCGCAGGTCAGGACCGAGCGGGTCTTGACCTCCTCGACGCCGTTCGCGATGAGGGCGTCGATGAGGACGTCACCGAGGTCCACGTTCGCCGGCGCGATGACCTTGCCGTCGATGACGACGTCCTCGGCCAGCATGCGGGCGTACACGGAGGTCTCGACGTCGTCCGCCTTGCGCAGGACACCCGCCTCGTCCTTGACACCGATCTTGAGCTTGAGGCCGCGCTCGGTGCCGCAGTCCTCCTCGCGGATGATGACGTCCTGCGAGACGTCCACCAGACGACGGGTGAGGTAACCCGAGTCGGCGGTACGCAGGGCGGTGTCCGCCAGACCCTTACGGGCACCGTGCGTGGAGATGAAGTACTCCAGGACGGTGAGGCCCTCACGGAAGGACGCCTTGATCGGACGCGGGATGGTCTCGTTCTTCGCGTTCGACACCAGACCACGCATACCGGCGATCTGTCGCATCTGCATCATGTTTCCTCGGGCACCCGAGTCAACCATCATGAAGATGGGGTTCGTCTTGGGGAAGTTCGCGTTCATCGCCTCGGCAACCTCGTTGGTCGCCTTGGTCCAGATCGCGATGAGCTCCTGCGTGCGCTCGTCCTTGGTGATCAGACCGCGCTCGTACTGCTTCTGGACCTTCTCGTCCATCGCCTCGTAGCCCGCGACGATGGCCTTCTTGGCCTCGGGCACGACGACGTCGGAGATGGCCACGGTGACGCCCGAACGGGTCGCCCAGTGGAAACCGGCCGCCTTCAGGTTGTCGAGCGTCGCCGCCACGATCACCTTGGGGTAGCGCTCCGCCAGGTCGTTGACGATCTCGGAGAGCTGCTTCTTGCCCACCGAGTAGTCGACGAACGGGTAGTCCTCGGGCAGCAGCTCGTTGAAGAGCGCGCGGCCCAGGGTCGTCTTCAGACGGAAGCTGTCGCCCGGCTGGAACTCCTGCTCACCCTCCTCGGCGACCGGCGGCACCCAGCCACGCGGCGGGATGGTGCCCACCGGGAAGCGGATGTCGACCTGCGACTGGAGCGCGAGCTCGCCGGCGTCGAACGCCATGATCGCCTCGGCCGTGGAGCCGAACGCGCGGCCCTCGCCCTTGGTGTCACGCAGCTCACCGTCGGTGGTCAGGAAGAACAGACCGAGGACCATGTCCTGGGTCGGCATCGTCACCGGACGGCCGTCGGCGGGCTTGAGGATGTTGTTCGAGGACAGCATCAGGATGCGGGCCTCGGCCTGCGCCTCCGCGGAGAGCGGAAGGTGCACGGCCATCTGGTCACCGTCGAAGTCCGCGTTGAACGCGGTGCAGACGAGCGGGTGGATCTGGATGGCCTTGCCTTCGACCAGCTGGGGCTCGAAGGCCTGGATGCCGAGACGGTGCAGCGTGGGCGCACGGTTCAGCAGCACCGGGTGCTCGGCGATGACCTCTTCGAGCACGTCGTAGACGACCGTGCGGCCGCGCTCGACCATGCGCTTCGCCGACTTGATGTTCTGCGCGTGGTTCAGGTCGACCAGGCGCTTCATCACGAACGGCTTGAAGAGCTCCAGCGCCATGGCCTTGGGCAGACCACACTGGTGCAGCTTCAGCTGCGGACCGACGACGATCACGGAACGCGCGGAGTAGTCCACGCGCTTGCCGAGAAGGTTCTGACGGAATCGACCCTGCTTGCCCTTGAGCATGTCGCTCAGGGACTTCAGCGGACGGTTGCCGGGGCCCGTGACCGGGCGACCACGACGGCCGTTGTCGAAGAGGGCGTCGACCGCCTCCTGGAGCATCCGCTTCTCGTTGTTCACGATGATCTCGGGCGCACCGAGGTCGAGCAGACGCTTCAGACGGTTGTTGCGGTTGATCACGCGGCGGTACAGGTCGTTCAGGTCGGAGGTCGCGAAGCGGCCACCGTCCAGCTGCACCATCGGACGCAGGTCCGGCGGGATCACCGGCACGCAGTCGAGCACCATGCCCTTGGGGCTGTTGCTGGTCTGCAGGAACGCGGAGACGACCTTGAGGCGCTTGAGCGCACGGGTCTTCTTCTGGCCCTTGCCGGTACGGATGATCTCGCGGAGGCGCTCGGCCTCCTCCTCCAGGTCGAAGGACTCCAGGCGCTTCTGCAGCGCCGCGGCACCCATCGAACCGTCGAAGTAGGTCCCGAAGCGGTCGCGCAGCTCGCGGTAGAGCAGCTCGTCGCCCTCCAGGTCCTGGACCTTGAGGTTCTTGAAGCGGGACCAGACCTCGTCCAGACGGTCGATCTCGCGCTGCGCACGGTCGCGCAGCTGCTTCATCTCGCGCTCGGCGCCTTCGCGCACCTTGCGGCGCACGTCGGCCTTCGCGCCCTCGGCCTCAAGCTCGGCCAGGTCGGTTTCGAGCTTCTTGGCACGGCCTTCGAGGTCCGCGTCACGGCGGTTCTCGATCTGCTGGCGCTCGACGGAGACGTGGGCCTCCAGCGACGGGAGGTCGCGGGTGCGGCGCTCGTCGTCCACGAACGTGATCATGTACGCGGCGAAGTAGATGACCTTTTCGAGGTCCTTCGGCGCGAGGTCCAGCAGGTAGCCCAAGCGCGACGGGACGCCCTTGAAGTACCAGATGTGGGTGACGGGAGCGGCAAGCTCGATGTGGCCCATCCGCTCACGACGCACCTTGGCGCGCGTGACCTCGACGCCACAGCGCTCACAGATGATGCCCTTGAAGCGGACACGCTTGTACTTGCCGCAGTAGCACTCCCAGTCCCGGGTCGGACCGAAGATCTTCTCGCAGAAGAGTCCGTCCTTCTCGGGCTTGAGGGTGCGGTAGTTGATGGTCTCCGGCTTCTTGACCTCGCCGTGCGACCAGGTTCGGATGTCGTCCGCGGTGGCAAGGCCGATCCGCAGCTCGTCGAAGAAGTTGACGTCGAGCACTGTGCGTCAATCCCTCTTTCGGGGTCGAGTCTCAATCATGGTCTGAACGGTCCCGGGGATGACGGGGGGCTCTTGAGCGAGCCCCCCGTCAGGCCCGTCAGACCTCTTCGACGCTGCTCGGCTCACGCCGGGACAGGTCGATACCGAGCTCCTCCGCCGCGCGGAAGACGTCCTCGTCGGTGTCGCGCATCTCGATGGACATGCCGTCCGAGGACAGCACCTCCACGTTGAGGCAGAGCGACTGCATTTCCTTGATGAGCACCTTGAAGGACTCGGGAATGCCCGGCTCGGGGATGTTCTCGCCCTTGACGATGGCCTCGTAGACCTTCACGCGGCCGGTGACGTCGTCGGACTTGATGGTCAGCAGCTCCTGGAGGGCGTAAGCGGCGCCATAAGCCTCAAGCGCCCACACCTCCATCTCACCGAAGCGCTGGCCACCGAACTGCGCCTTACCACCCAGCGGCTGCTGCGTGATCATCGAGTACGGACCGGTCGACCGGGCGTGGAGCTTGTCGTCGACCAGGTGGTGGAGCTTGAGGATGTACATGTACCCGACCGAGATCGGGTCCGGGAACGGCTCGCCGGAGCGGCCGTCGAACAGACGCGCCTTGCCGGACGGCAGGACCAGGCGGTCGCCGTCGCGGTTCGGGATGGTGTGCTCGAACAGGCCGGCGAGCTCGTCCTCGCGGGCACCGTCGAACACCGGGGTGGCGACGTTGGTGCCGGGCTCGACGCGGTCGGCGCCGATCGCCTTGAGGCGCTCGGCCCACTCCTCCGCGAGGCCGGAGACGTCCCAGCCGCGGCTGGCGAGCCAGCCGAGGTGGATCTCCAGGACCTGTCCCGGGTTCATTCGGGACGGGACACCCAGCGGGTTCAGGATGATGTCGACCGGGGTGCCGTCTTCCAGGAAGGGCATGTCCTCGATCGGAAGGATCTTGGAGATGACACCCTTGTTGCCGTGACGGCCGGCGAGCTTGTCACCATCGGTGATCTTGCGCTTCTGGGCGACGTAGACGCGGACCAGCTGGTTCACGCCCGGAGGAAGCTCGTCGCCCTCCTCGCGGTCGAAGACGCGGACACCGATGACCTTGCCGATCTCACCGTGGGGGACCTTGAGCGAGGTGTCACGCACCTCGCGGGCCTTCTCACCGAAGATCGCGCGGAGCAGACGCTCCTCCGGGGTCAGCTCGGTCTCACCCTTGGGCGTGACCTTGCCGACCAGGATGTCGCCGGCGACGACGTCCGCACCGATGCGGATGATGCCGCGCTCGTCGAGGTCGGCGAGGACCTCCTCGGAGACGTTCGGGATGTCCCGGGTGATCTCCTCGGGGCCGAGCTTGGTGTCACGGGCGTCGACCTCGTGCTCCTCGATGTGGATCGAGGAGAGGACGTCGTCCTGTACGAGGCGCTGCGACAGGATGATCGCGTCCTCGTAGTTGTGGCCTTCCCACGGCATGAACGCGACGAGCAGGTTCTTGCCGAGGGCCATTTCGCCCTCTTCGGTGGCCGGGCCGTCGGCGAGGACCTGGGCCTCGACGATCCGGTCGCCCTCGTTGACGATGACCTTCTGGTTGACCGAGGTGCCCTGGTTCGAGCGGGAGAACTTCGCGACGCGGTACGTGGTGTACGTGCCGTCGTCGTTGGCGACGGTGATGTAGTCGGCCGAGACCTCCTGGACGACACCGTCCTTCTCCGCCTTGATCGAGTCGCCGGCGTCGACGGCGCAGCGGTACTCCATGCCGGTGCCGACGAGCGGCGCCTCCGCCTTGATGAGCGGAACGGCCTGGCGCATCATGTTCGCGCCCATGAGGGCGCGGTTGGCGTCGTCGTGCTCCAGGAAGGGGATCATCGCGGTCGCGACGGACACCATCTGGCGCGGGGAGACGTCCATGTAGTCGACGTCGTCGCCGGCGATGTAGTCGATCTCGCCACCACGACGGCGAACCAGGACGCGGTTCTCGGTGAAGCGCATCTCATCGTTCAGGGCGGCGTTCGCCTGGGCGATGACGAAGCGGTCTTCCTCGTCGGCGGTCAGGTAGTCGACCTCGTCGGTGACGACACCGTCGACGACCTTGCGGTACGGGGTCTCGACGAAACCGAACGCGTTGACGCGACCGTAGGACGCGAGCGAGCCGATCAGACCGATGTTCGGGCCTTCGGGGGTCTCGATCGGGCACATGCGGCCGTAGTGCGACGGGTGGACGTCACGGACCTCGAAGCCGGCCCGCTCACGGGACAGACCACCGGGGCCCAGCGCCGACAGGCGGCGCTTGTGGGTCAGGCCCGACAGCGGGTTGTTCTGGTCCATGAACTGCGACAGCTGGCTGGTGCCGAAGAACTCCTTGATGGAGGCGACGACCGGCCGGATGTTGATCAGGGTCTGCGGCGTGATCGCCTCGACGTCCTGGGTCGTCATGCGCTCGCGCACGACGCGCTCCATACGGGCCAGACCCGTACGGACCTGGTTCTGGATGAGCTCGCCGACGTTGCGCAGACGACGGTTGCCGAAGTGGTCGATGTCGTCGGTCTCGACGACGATCGAACGGCCCGACTCACCGGTGGTCTCGGTCTCGCCCGCGTGGAGCTTCACGAGGTACTTGATCGTCGCGATGATGTCGTCGGTGGTGAGCACACCGGCGTCCAGCGGCTCGTCGGCGCCGAGCTTCTTGTTCACCTTGTAGCGGCCGACCTTCGCGAGGTCGTAGCGCTTGGGGTTGAAGTAGAGGTTCTCGAGCAGCGTCTGAGCGGCCTCGCGGGTCGGCGGCTCGCCCGGGCGCAGCTTGCGGTAGATGTCGAGCAGCGCGTCGTCCTGGCCCTGGGTGTGGTCCTTCTCCAGGGTGGCGCGCATGGACTCGTACTCGCCGAACTCCTCCAGGATCTGCTCGGTGGTCCAGCCGAGGGCCTTGAGGAGGACGGTCACGGACTGCTTGCGCTTGCGGTCGATGCGGACACCGACCATGTCGCGCTTGTCGACCTCCATCTCCAGCCAGGCACCCCGGGACGGGATGATCTTGGCGGAGAAGATGTCCTTGTCGGACGTCTTGTCGATGGAGGAGTCGAAGTAGACACCGGGGGAACGGACGAGCTGCGACACCACGACACGCTCGGTGCCGTTGATGACGAAGGTGCCCTTGTTGGTCATGAGCGGGAAGTCGCCCATGAAGACCGTCTGAGACTTGATCTCTCCGGTCTCGTTGTTCGTGAACTCGGCGGTAACGAAGAGCGGCGCCGCGTACGTGAAGTCGCGCTCCTTGCACTCGTCGACAGAGTTCTTCGCAGGCTCGAAACGGTGGTCGCGGAAAGTCAGCGACATCGACCCGGAGAAGTCCTCGATCGGCGAGATCTCCTCGAAGATCTCTTCAAGACCGGACTTGGTGGGGACGTCCTGTCCACTCTCGAGAGCCGACTCGACGCGAGCCTTCCAGGCGGCGTTGCCGAGCAGCCAGTCAAAGCTCTCGGTCTGCAGCGCCAGGAGGTTCGGAACCTCGAGGGGCTCCTTGATCTTTGCAAAGGAGATGCGCAGCGGGGCGGTGCTGGCACCGTTGTTCGTATTGGTCGAGGCGTTGCGCGAGGCGGCCAAGAGGGGGTCCTTCCGAGGGCTCGGACTCACTACGCGCGTACCGGTCCCAGCCGACACAGAAGACAGACGCTTTCAATCTGGCCGAAAGACCAGGTCAGGGCGGATCAGTCAGGTGTGCTCGAGCGTGGGCATGCCCCTGGCGACGGGCAGGGGGCAGCTAACAGGCAGCGCAAAGGGTCAGTGTAGCCACTTGGCTCACTGATGTCCAGACCAGGTTTCCGGAAACCGGCAACAGGCCTTCCCCACTCGATCAACCAACACCATGTTCAACCAACACGGTGCCCAACTTTGCCGCGCCCGTAAACAGAGCGCGTATCAGTACTGCCCTCTTCGTAGTCGATCCATGCCTCGGACCGCAGATCCGTGACCGCCGATCCAGGCCTCGGGCCGGAGCGGTGCGGGGGGATCTCCCACGACGGGTCTGAGAATTGCGCGCCGCCGCCCGTTCGTCAAGGCCCCCTGCTCCGAGCGGATCACCTCCGGCCCCCGCTCCAGGACGACGAAGATCACCCTACTCCCCAACGAGAGCAGGGCAAATCAGGCACTCCGGGTGCGCCAAAGGGCGACCACCCTTACGGGTGACCGCCCTTTGAAGAGGCCCCTGGGAGCCTCAGAGGTGTTACTTGACCTCGACAGCCGCGCCGGCAGCCTTGAGGGACTCGGCGGCCTTGTCAGCGGCCTCCTTGTTGACCTTCTCGAGGACCGGCTTCGGGGTGCCGTCGACGAGGTCCTTGGCCTCCTTCAGACCCAGGGAGGTCAGCTCGCGCACGACCTTGATGACCTGGATCTTCTTGTCGCCCGCACCGGTGAGGATGACGTCGAACTCGTCCTTCTCCTCCTCGACGGCGGCGTCGCCACCGGCGGCACCACCCGCGGGGGCAACGGCGACGGCCGCGGCGGCGGTGACGTCGAACTTCTCCTCGAAGGCCTTCACGAACTCGGAGAGCTCGATGAGGGTCATCTCCTCGAACTGGGCGAGGAGGTCGTCCTGAGAGAGCTTCGCCATGATGGGCGATCCTTCCACTAATTCGGCAGGTGCCGGATGTATAGAGAGGCGGGCGTAACGGCCCGCTACGACCCACGCGCTAGGCGGCGTGGATCAGTGCGCGAGCCGAATTACTCGGCACCGCCCTGCTCGGCGAGCTTGACGCGAAGCGCTTCCGCGGTGCGGACGAACTTCGACGGCAGCGCCTGGAAGAGCGAGGCAGCCTGAGACTGCTTGCCCTTGAACGCGCCGGCCAGCTTGCTGAGCAGAACCTCGCGGGACTCGAGGTCCGCAAGCTTCTTGATCTCATCGGCGGTGAGCGCCTTACCATCAAGGACACCCGCCTTGATGATGAGGTTCGGGTTGTCCTTGGCGAAGTCACGCAGGCTCTTCGCCGACTCCACCGGGTCACCGGTGATGAAGGCGACCGCGGTCGGACCAGCGAAGTGCTCGTCCAACGCGGTGATCCCGGCCTGGTTGGCCGCAATCTTGGTCAGCGTGTTCTTCACCACGGCGTACTGGGCGTTCTCACCGAGCGAACGACGCAGCGTCTTGAGCTGCGCGACGGTGAGACCCCGGTACTCGGTCAGCACGGCGGCGTTCGAGCTCTGGAACTGGTCCGTGAGCTCGGCTACCGCGGCAGCCTTGTCGGGCCTTGCCATAGAGCGTCGGCCTCCTTCCGGGTGATGAGGACCGCTCAGAAGGGGCTACATACAAAACGCCCCGGCGCAGGCGCCAGGGCGTAGCTCAACCGAATCGTGAAACTCGGGAACTTTCCTCAGTCACCTACGCGGGTCGTCCGCATCCAGCGGATCCTTCGGCCGCCGCACCCTTGCGGGCACGGCAACGACCAGCGGTCTTTGGCTTCTGGGGAACTGTACGTGAAGCACGCGACCCGAGGCAAATCGCCCTCGAACCGCCCCACCGCGCCGGGCTCAGCCCTGGGCGCCGCCGCCGTCCTTCGTCATCTCGGCGAGGTCCACGACGTGGTCGGCCGGGGGCGCCGTGATCTCGACCGGCTGGTTGTACTCGGTGAACTTGATCGTGACGTCCATCGGGCCCTTGGCGGTCTGGCCCTGGGTACGGACCTGCTTGGTGTGGTTCGCGGAGTCGATCCACATGTCCATCACCATGCTCCGGACGCCCTGGTCCTCCAGCTGCTTGACGCTCTTCTCCTGGCGCTCCTTGGCCTCCGGGGAACCCGCGGCCGCCGCGGCCTTCATCTGCTCCAGGCTGACCGTGCCGGTCAGGTGCGTGGTCTTCTGCCCGTCGACGGTCTCCTCGCCGAGCGACTTCAGGTCCTTGGCCCCGCTCAGCTGGTTCGCCCGGTCCCCCGGGTTCTCGCCACCCTGGCCGGCCTTGCCGAGCGCGTCCAGCTGGGCCGCCGCGCCCGGGTTCGCGTCCTTCAGGTCGATCTTGAGGTACTTGCCCTCGCTGCCCATGTACATCACGTTGCCGATGAGACGCAGATCGACGGTGCCGCCCTCCGCCTGTGGGGAGGCCATCTTCATGGACATCGCCACCTCCGGCTTGAGGCGCATGGCCACGTCCCCGGAGAGCGACTGGCCGGCCACAGTGCCGGACATGGTGTAGCGGAGCGAGGTGATGTCCTCGGAGCCCTTCTTCACCTGCTCCAGGAAGGAGGCGGGCTCCGCCTGCGCCGGCTTCTGGGCGCTCGGCGTGGCGGAAGCGCCCGTCGCGCTCTTCGCCGGAGCGGCGGCGCCGTCCTTCTTTCCGCCCTCGCACGCCGTGGCCCCGCCGGCCAGCAGTACGGCCGCGGCCACGGCGACGACCGTCTTCTTCCGATACGTGTTCACTTAAATTCCCCACCCCTGCGCATCACTGTGTGTTGCTGGTCAGAGCGACCTTACTGGGTGGTAGGGACATGGATCGCGCGGATTTACGCACGTTTCCGCCACGAACATGCGAAACGGGCCCCTCGCCGCCCTGTGAAGGGGGCGAGGAGCCCGTTCAGCGTTCAGCCACTCGGTGAGCCGTGACCGGAGTCAGGCCGCGACCGATCAGACAGCAGCCGGGTCTTCCTCGACGAGGAGGTTCCGGGTGCGGTTGGAGTCCAGCTGGATGCCGGGGCCCATCGTGGTGCTGAGGGCGGCCTTCTTGACGTAGCGGCCCTTGGCGGCGGACGGCTTCAGACGAAGGATCTCGTCCAGCGCGGCGCCGTAGTTCTCGACCAGCTGCTCATCGGTGAAGGAGACCTTGCCGATGATGAAGTGCAGGTTCGAGTGCTTGTCGACGCGGAACTCGATCTTGCCACCCTTGATCTCGGTGACAGCCTTGGCGACGTCCATGGTGACGGTGCCGGTCTTCGGGTTCGGCATCAGGCCACGGGGACCGAGCACGCGGCCGAGGCGGCCGACCTTGCCCATGAGGTCCGGCGTGGCGACAACGGCGTCGAACTCGTTCAGGCGGTTGCCCTTGGCGATCTCGTTGATCAGCTCGTCGTCGCCGACGATGTCGGCGCCGGCGGCTTCCGCGGCCGCAGCACGGTCACCGGTCGCGAAGACCAGGACCCGGGCGGTCTTACCGGTGCCGTGCGGGAGGTTCACGGTGCCGCGGACCATCTGGTCGGCCTTGCGCGGGTCGACACCCAGGCGGAAGGCGACCTCGACGGTGGCGTCGAACTTGGTCGTGGAGGTCTCCTTGGCGAGACGGACGGCCTCGAGCGGGGCGTACAGCTTCTCCCGGTCGACCTTGGCGTCCGCAGCGCGGAGAGTCTTGCTGCGCTTCACTTCTGCTCCTGTATTTCGGCTTCAGGCATGGAGTCGTGGTGCGGGCCAGCGCTTGGCCCTACCACTGGTGGTGCTGGGGTGGCTGAATCAGCCTTCGACCGTGATGCCCATGGAACGGGCGGTGCCGGCGATGATCTTCTCGGCGGCGTCGAGGTCGTTGGCGTTCAGGTCGGGAAGCTTGATCGTGGCGATCTCGCGGACCTGGTCACGCGTGAGCTTCGCGACCTTGGTCTTGTGCGGCTCGCCCGAGCCCTTCTCGATGCCCGCGCTCTTCAGGATGAGGCGCGCGGCCGGCGGCGTCTTGGTGATGAAGGTGAAGGAGCGGTCCTCGTAGACCGTGATCTCCACCGGCACGACCATGCCACGCTGCGACTCGGTCGCGGCGTTGTAGGCCTTGCAGAACTCCATGATGTTGACGCCGTGCTGACCGAGCGCGGGGCCGACCGGCGGAGCCGGGTTGGCCGCACCGGCCTTGATCTGGAGCTTGATAAGCCCCGTGACCTTCTTCTTCTTGGGAGGCATTGCTCTCTCCGGGTCCTAGTGAGAGTTTTTCGCCGCCAATCCGGTCATCCGGATGGAGGCATACCGCACCACGATAACGGGTATCGGTGCGGGGCTGAAAACCGAGCAGGTCAGACCGCCCTTTACGGGGCGTTCTGACCTGTTCGGAAGCGTGGAACCAGAAGATCAGTTCTTCTGGATCTGGTCGAAGCTCAGCTCGACCGGGGTCTCGCGACCGAAGATCTCGACGAGACCCTTGACCTTCTTCGAGTCCGGGTTGATCTCGTTGATCGTCGCCTGGAGCGTCGCGAACGGGCCGTCGGTGACGGTGACCGAGTCGCCGACCTCGAAGTCGAGGACCTCGATCTGGCGCTTGACGGCGGGCGCGGGCAGGCCGGCCTCTTCCGCGGCGGCCTTGGCGGCCTTCTCCTGCGCCTCCGGGGCGAGCATCTTGACGATCTCGTCCAGGGTCAGCGGGTACGGGTCGTAGGCGTTGCCGACGAAGCCGGTGACGCCCGGGGTGTTGCGGACGACGCCCCACGACTCGTTCGTCAGATCCATGCGGACGAGAACGTAACCGGGCAGCTTGTTCTGCCGGACGTTCTTGCGCTCGCCGTTCTTGATCTGGACGATCTCTTCCTCGGGCACCTCGGCCTGGTAGATGAACTCCTCGACGTTCAGCGAGACGGCGCGCTGCTCCAGGTTCGCCTTCACGCGCTTCTCGTAGCCCGCGTAGGTGTGGATCACGTACCACTCGCCGGGCAGCCGGCGGAGTTCGTCACGCAGCGCCTCGATGGGGTCGACCGGCTCGGCGGGCTCTTCGGCCTCGGCCTCGGCGGCGTCCTCGACGGCGTCTTCGTCGGCAGCGTCTTCGTCGGCGTTGGCGTCGTCGTCGGACTCGACCTCGGCGGCGTCGGCAGCCTCGACGTCGGCGTCGGCGTCGGCTTCCGCTTCGTCGGAGGCCTCGTCCTCGGACTCGACGTGCAGCGCGGCTTCCTCGGCAGCGGCACCCGCTTCGGCGTCGGCGGCCTCGGCCTCATCGACGTCCGCGTCCGCCGCCTCGACGATGTCGAGCTCGTCCTCGACGGACTCGACGGAGTCGTGGCTCGCGTTCAGGTTCGGGTCAGACACGGTGGCTGCTTCTTCCTGGATACAAAAGGTGGTCGAACATGCGAAAACGGGCGGCACCCATCAAGGGGCCGCCCTCCGCGGGGATCAGCCGAAGACGAACTTGATGGCTTCCTGGAACCCATAGTCAATCACGGTCACCAGACCGATCATGATGACGACGAAGACAATCACCACAGTGGTGTACGTCGTGAGCTGGTTGCGAGTCGGCCAGACAACCTTGCGGAGTTCCGCGACGATCTGGCGGTAGAACAGCGCGAGCCGGCCCAGAGGACCCTTCTTGCCGCGCTTGCCGCCCTTGCGGGCCTTCTTCTCGCGGGTGTCGTCCTCGGCGTCAGGCATGTCGATGGAGCCCAGGGCGTCCGTCACGTCTCTCACCTGAATCCGGGTCGTGGCCGTAGCCGCGCCCGGTTGCGCCGCACGGCGTTGCATCGAAGTACGTACCTGCGCACACGTCCGAGAAGGAGTGTGGAGCAGGGCCGGAGGGACTCGAACCCCCAACCGCTGGTTTTGGAGACCAGTGCTCTACCAATTGAGCTACGACCCTTTGCGTTCCCCAACCTACCGCATCCGGGCGAGTGCACGGAGTGCTCACGCTCTGGGGCGGTCGGTGAGGACCAACGACAGGTGAGTGTACGTGGTCCGGGCCCTGACGTCGAACAGAAGCCGCCGGGGGCGCATCCGGATCTCCCGCGTCCGCTCAGTGGAACGGTGTGCGGCCGCCGTTTGCGGTCTGGGACGATTGCCGTATGACCTCTGCAACGCCTTCCTCCGAGCGCCGGGTGTCCGCCCGTATCGGCGCAATCTCCGAGTCCGCCACCCTCGCCGTCGACGCCAAGGCCAAGGCCCTCAAGGCCGCCGGGCGTCCGGTGATCGGCTTCGGCGCGGGCGAGCCCGACTTCCCGACCCCGGACTACATCGTCGAGGCCGCGGTCGAGGCCTGCCGCAACCCCAAGTACCACCGCTACACGCCGGCCGGCGGTCTGCCCGAGCTCAAGGCCGCGATCGCCGCCAAGACGCTGCGCGACTCCGGCTACGAGGTCGACGCCTCCGAGGTCCTGGTGACCAACGGCGGCAAGCAGGCCATCTACGAGGCGTTCGCCGCGATCCTCGACCCGGGCGACGAGGTCATCGTCCCGGCCCCGTACTGGACGACGTACCCGGAGTCGATCCGCCTCGCCGGCGGAGTGCCGGTGGAGGTCGTCGCCGACGAGACCACGGGTTACCGGGTCTCCGTCGAGCAGTTGGAGGCGGCGCGCACCGAGCGCACCAAGGTCGTCCTGTTCGTCTCCCCCTCGAACCCGACCGGCGCGGTGTACAGCGAGGACGACGCGCGCGCGATCGGCGAGTGGGCGGCGGAGCACGGCCTGTGGGTCCTGACGGACGAGATCTACGAGCACCTGGTCTACGGCGACGCGAAGTTCACCTCGCTCCCGGTGCTGGTCCCGGCCCTGCGCGACAAGTGCATCGTCGTGAACGGCGTCGCCAAGACGTACGCGATGACCGGCTGGCGCGTGGGCTGGGTCATCGCCCCGAAGGACGTCGTCAAGGCCGCGACCAACCTGCAGTCGCACGCCACCTCCAACGTCTCCAACGTGGCGCAGGTCGCGGCGCTGGCCGCCGTCTCGGGCGACCTGGACGCGGTCGCGGAGATGCGGAAGGCCTTCGACCGCCGCCGCCAGACGATGGTCAAGATGCTGAACGAGATCGACGGCGTCTTCTGCCCGACCCCGGAGGGCGCGTTCTACGCCTACCCGTCGGTGAAGGAACTGCTCGGCAAGGAGATCCGCGGCAAGCGCCCGCAGACCTCGGTGGAGCTTGCTGCCCTGATCCTGGACGAGGCCGAGGTCGCGGTCGTCCCGGGCGAGGCCTTCGGCACCCCGGGTTACCTGCGCCTGTCGTACGCGCTGGGCGACGAGGACCTGGTGGAGGGCGTGACCCGCATCCAGAACCTCCTGGCGGAGGCCAAGGCGTAGGCCTTCGGCGGTCCCCCGGCACCACCCCCGAGCGGCGCCTCCCCCACCGGGAGGCGCCGCTCGGCCATTTCCGCGAGAGGGGTGCGGTGCGGAGCCCGGAAAATGTGGCGCCCGGGCGTTCGAGGGGCCCCCGATCAGGGAAACCCCCTCCCGCCGAGCGCGGCGGTACGGCAGGATCACCGGATGGAGCACGTACGCGATCTCACGCTTCTGCCGAAAGCCCATCTGCACCTGCACTTCACGGGGTCCATGCGGCCGTCCACCCTGCTGGAGCTCGCCGACAAGTACGGCGTGCGCCTGCCCGACGCCCTCACCGCCGGTGAGCCACCCAAGCTGCGGGCCACCGACGAGCGCGGCTGGTTCCGCTTCCAGCGGCTCTACGACGCCGCCCGCTCCTGCCTCCGCGAGCCCGACGACATCCGCCGGCTGGTCCGGGAAGCCGCCGAGGAGGACGTCCGCGACGGCTCGGGCTGGCTGGAGATCCAGGTGGACCCCACCTCCTACGCCCCCCTGTTGGGCGGCATGATCCCGGCCGTCGAGATCATCCTCGACGCCGTGGAGGCCGCCTCCCGCGACACCGGTCTCGGGATGCGCGTCATCATCGCCGCCAACCGCATGAAGCACCCCCTCGACGCCCGCACACTGGCCCGCCTCGCCGTCCGCTACGCCGATCGGGGCGTCGTCGGGTTCGGGTTGTCCAACGACGAGCGCCGCGGCATGGCCCGTGACTTCGACCGGGCCTTCGCCATCGCCCGTGAGGGCGGCCTGCTCGCGGCCCCGCACGGCGGCGAACTGACGGGCCCGGCCTCCGTGCGGGACTGCCTCGACGACCTGCACGCCGCCCGTGTCGGGCACGGCGTCCGGGCCGCGGAGGACCCCCGGCTGCTCAAGCGGCTCGCGGACCGGCAGATCACCTGCGAGGTCTGCCCCGCCTCCAACGTGGCCCTCGGGGTGTACGAACGGCCCGAGGACGTGCCGCTGCGCACGCTCTTCGAGGCGGGGGTGCCGATGGCGCTGGGCGCGGACGACCCGCTGCTGTTCGGGTCCCGGCTGGCCGCCCAGTACGAGATCGCGCGCCGCCACCACGCTTTCACGGACGGGGAGCTGGCCGAGCTGGCACGGCAGTCGGTGCGCGGTTCCGCGGCGCCCGAGGAGGTCCGGGCCAAGCTGCTGGACGGGATCGACCACTGGCTCAGCGGGTGAGCCGCAGGTCCCCCTCGTAGCAGTCGGCCCGTACCCGGTCGCCGTCGGCGAAACCGATCTCCAGGTGCGTGCGGCCGGTCTCGGGCGTGGCGTACTCGGCGACGGTGGCGACCGTCTCGCCGAGATGGCGCAGGAACGGATGGTCGCCGAGGTCCTCGCCGACCTCGATCCGGCCCCACTCCCCCATGTCGTACGGCTGGTGCGGGGTCTCGGACTCGACGATGAGGCACTGGTCGGAGCCCGTGGTGATGCGGGTGGACTCGCCGTCGCTGTCGAGGAGCCAGACGTCGAGCGGGGCCTCGGAGCGTTCGCCCTCGTAGACGTGCCAGGACGCGACGACCGCCTTGATCGCGCGACCCACCAGCCGGGTGGGGTCCGTACCGGCCCCGTGCAGGGGACATCGCATGGCGGCCGGTACTCCTCAGATGCTGACGCCGACCGTCACCGGTTCGTTGACCAGGGTGACGCCGAAGGCCTCGTGGACGCCCGCGACGACCTCGCGGGCCAGCGCGAGGAGATCCTCGGTGGTGGCCTCGCCCCGGTTGGTGAGGGCGAGGGTGTGCTTGGTGGAGATGCGCGCGGGGCCGGTGCCGTAGCCCTTGGTGAAGCCGGCCTTGTCGATCAGCCAGGCGGCGCTGGTCTTCGTGCGGCCCTCACCGGCGGGGTAGGCGGGCGGGGTGGTGTCGGCGCCGAGGCGGTCCTGGACGCGGGCGAGGAAGGCGGCGTAGGCCTCGTCGGTCAGGATCGGGTTGTGGAAGAAGGAACCGGCGGACCAGGTGTCGTGGTCGGCCGGGTCGAGGACCATGCCCTTGCCGGCGCGCAGGCGCAGGACGGTCTCGCGGGCGACGACGGCCGGTACGCGGTCGCCGGCCTCCACGCCGAGGGCGCGGGCGGTCTCGGGGTACTTGACGGGGGCGGAGAGCCCGCCGGCGTCTTCCAGGGCGAAGCGGACGCGCAGGACGACGTAGCGGCCGGGCTGGTCCTTGAAGGTGCTGTCGCGGTAGCGGAAGTCGCACTCGGCGGCGGTGAGGGTGACCGTCTCGCCGGTGGTGCGGTCGTACGCGACGACCTCGGTGATGGTGTCGCAGACCTCCTGGCCGTACGCCCCCACGTTCTGGATCGGCGTGGCACCGGCCGAGCCCGGGATGCCGGCGAGGCATTCGATCCCGGCGAGGCCGGCGTCGACGGTCCGGGCGACCGCGTCGCTCCAGTTCTCGCCCGCGGCGAGCTCCAGCCGGGTCCCGTCGAGGTGGAAACCGGTGGTGGCGATGCGCAGGGCGGTGCCGTCGAAGCCCTGGTCGCCGATGACGAGGTTGCTTCCGCCGCCGATGACGAGCAGCGGGGTGCCGGCGGCGTCCGCGGCCCGGACGGCGTCGATGACCTCGGCGTCGGTGGTCGCGGTGACCAGCCGGGCGGCGGGGCCGCCGAGCCGGAAGGTGGTCAGCGGGGCGAGGGGGGCGTCGTGGAGTTCCTGCACGGGGACAAGAGTACGGTCCGTGCCCCTCGCATCCTCGCGGGGCACGGACCGTGGCTCGGGGGGGTGGTGCGGCGGCCGGTTCGTCGCCGGTCGGGCGTCGGTTCGCCGCCGTTTAGGCTCAGCCCGCGGCGGGCACCTTCCGCGCGCCGGAGACGGCGCCGACCGCCGCGCCCTCGGCCGCGTCCTCGGTGGTGTCGGCCGCCGGGGCCGCCGACCGGGTCGCCGCCGGCTCGGTCTTCCCCTTGCGGGGCAGCAGTAGGGCCAGTGCGGCGGCGAGGGCCACGGCCCCGGCGCCGATCCACAGGGCGGGGACGGTGCCGTCGGTGAAGGCCTGCGGGGTCTCGTAGCCGCCCTGGGCGGAGAACACCGAGGCCAGGACCGCGACCCCGAGGGCGCCGCCGACCTCGCGCAGCGCGTTGTTGGTGCCGGATGCCTTGCCCTGGTCCGCGGGGGTGACGGTGGACATCAGCGCGTTGGAGGCGGGGGCGAAGTACAGCGCCATGCCGATGCCGCTGAGGATGAGGGCGGGCAGCTGGGCGGCGTAGGAGACGTCCGCGCTGAGGATCACCGCGAACCAGCCTAGGCCGACGGCCTGGAAGGCGAGCCCGGCGGTGACGACGGGGCGGCTGCCGATCCGGTCGGAGAGGATGCCGGCGATCGGCGCGACGATCATCGGCATTCCGGTCCAGGGCAGCATGCGCAGTCCCGCCTCGGTGGGCGAGTAGCCGGCGACGCCTTGGAGGAACTGGCTGAGCAGGAAGATCGACCCGAACATGCCGAGGAACATCAGGAGACCCGCGAGGTTGATCCCGAGGAAGCCGCGGTTGCGGAAGAGGCGCATCGGGAGCATGGCGTGCGGGTTGCCGGAGCCGTGCCGGATGAAGCCGCCGACGAGCGCGACGCCGAGGATCAGGCCGGTCAGGACCGGCGTACTGGTCCAGCCCTTGGCATTGGCGTTGACCAGGGCGTAGACGATCCCGAAGAGACCACCGCTGATGAGGAGCGTGCCGGGGACGTCCAGCCGGGCGTCGGGGGCGGTGGACTCGGCCAGGCGGAGTCGGGCGAGCGGGACCAGGGCCAGGCCGATCGGGACGTTGATCCAGAAGATCCACTGCCAGGAGACGTGCTCGGTGAGGCTGCCGCCGATGAGGGGGCCGCTGGCGACGGCGAGGCCGGTGACGGCTCCGTAGATGCCCAGGGCCATGCCCCGGCGTGCGGCCGGGACGGCGGCGGTGAGGAGGGTGAGGGTGAGCGGCATCATCACGGCGGCGCCGACGCCCTGGACGGCGCGGGCGGCGATGAGCTCGTCGATGCCGGGCGAGAGGGCGGCAGCGGCGGAGGCGAGGGTGAAGACCGAGAGCCCGCCGATGAACAGACGTCGCCTGCCGAAGCGGTCGCCGAGGGCGGAACCGAACATGAGGAGGACGGCGAAGGTGAGCGTGTAGGCGTTCACCGTCCACTCCAGGTCTTCGAGCTTGCCGCCGAGGTCCGCACGGATGGCGGGGAGGGCGGTGGTGACGACGAGGTTGTCGAGGGCGGCCATGAAGCTGGCGGCGCCGGTGATGACGAGGGCCCAGACGGCCGATCGACTGAGGGCGGGTGGTGCGGCTATCTGCTCGTTCACGGATTCCCCCTGGGAGACTTTGTTAGTTATTGCTGACTAACTTGACTGGGCAAATGAAAGGGCGAAGTGCGCAGCACCGAACCGGCGGCTACGCGTCCACCTCGCCCGGGTTCCCGACCCCGCCCGGACCCTCGCCTTCACCGCCGGCGGGAGACGCCGCCGCCGACTTCTTGCCGTTGAGGTAGCAGCCCGCCCAGACGCGGTGGTCGGGCGGGAAGCCGAGGGCCGTGAGGGTGTTGATGAGCATGCCGTGCGCCATGAAGTCGGTGGTCTGGTCGATGTCGGCCCCGAGGGCGAGGTGGACGGTGTCCCACAGCCTCATCCAGCCGGCCCGCACCATCTCCCCGAACTCGGCCTCGCCGGCGGCTTCGGCGGCGGCGACGGTGAGGCTGGCCTGGAGCTGCATCTGGAGCTTGTCGGGGTGCTCCGCGATGAGCCGCAGGTAGGCGTCCCCCATGGAATGGAGGGCCTCCTCGCTCGTGCACCCCGCGGCGGCCTCCTCGAAGACGACGCGGATGTCCTCGGTGCAGCGGGCGACGGCGGCGACGAAGATCGCCTGCTTGTTGGGGAAGAGCCGGAAGAGGTACGGCTGCGATACGCCCACGCGCTTGGCGATCACCTCGGTGGAGGTGCCGTAGTAGCCCCCGCGGGCGAACTCCTGCATCGCCGCGCGGATGACGCTCTCGCGTCGTTCCTCTGCGCTCATCCTTGCCATACGAGAAAGTTAGTGCTCAATCACTAACTTGGTCAAGCGGTGGTGGGCGATGACTTCCGCCCGAGGGGGCGGGAGCCGGGCGGGCCCGCCTCCCCCCGGGCCCCCCGCCCGCCCTACGCCTGCGCCTGCACTGCCGGCGCGCGCCCAGGCGTACGCCTACGCCAGCCGGACCACCGCGCGGGACATCCCGAGGACCTTCTGGCCCGCGCTCAGGGCCGTCAGGTCCACCCGGACCCGGTTGTCGTCCAGCTTGGCGGCGACCTTCGCGGTGACCTCGATCAGCGCACCCTGGTCATCGTTCGGGACGACCACCGGCTTGGTGAACCGCACCCCGTACTCGACGACCGCACCCGGGTCGCCCACCCAGTCGGTGACCACCCGGATCGCCTCGGCCATCGTGAACATGCCGTGCGCGATGACGTCCGGCAGCCCGACCTCCTTGGCGAACTTCTCGTTCCAGTGGATCGGGTTGAAGTCACCCGAAGCGCCGGCGTACCGGACGAGCGTGGCGCGCGTCACGGGGAAGGACGCCGCGGGCAGCTCGGTGCCGACCTCGACATCGGCGTACTGGATCTGCGCGGTCATGTCAGGCCTCCTCAGGGGCGCGGGACACGAGCTTGGTCCACGCCGTCACCACGTGCTCGCCGGATTCGTCGTGTACTTCGCCGCGGATGTCGATGATGTCGTTGCCGGCCATCGACTTCACGGCCTCGATCGTCGAGGTCACCGACAGCCGGTCCCCCGCCCGCACCGGACGGACGTACGCGAACTTTTGGTCGCCGTGCACGACGCGGCTGTAGTCGAGCCCCAACTGTGGGTCCTCGACGACCTGGCCGGCGGCCGCGAACGTGATGGCGAACACGAAGGTCGGCGGGGCGATCACATCCGGGTGGCCGAACGCCTTGGCGGCTTCCGGGTCGGTGTAGACGGGGTTTTCGTCACCCACCGCAACCGCGAATTCGCGGATCTTCTCCCGGCCGACCTCGTACGGATCGGTGGGCGGGTAGCTCCGCCCCACGAAGGTCTGGTCGAGGGCCATGGCTCACTACCTCCAGTTGAGGGGAAACGACACGAGGCCGCCCCCAATGAAGGGGACGACCTCATGACGGTGCCTGTGTTCGAGACTCGCCAGGATCAGCGGGTCTCGCGGTGCGCGGTGTGCGAGTTGCAACGCGGGCAGTGCTTCTTCATCTCAAGACGGTCCGGGTTGTTACGCCGGTTCTTCTTGGTGATGTAGTTCCGCTCCTTGCACTCCACGCAGGCCAGCGTGATCTTCGGGCGGACGTCGGTGGCAGCCACGTGAGTGCTCCTTGACGGACAATTGGGACGGATGAACGCATACAAGAGTAGCCGACCGGGAGACCGACCCCGCAATCGGCTACTGTGTGTAGCGGCGACCGGACTTGAACCGGTGACACAGCGATTATGAGCCGCTTGCTCTACCGACTGAGCTACGCCGCTTTGATGTGATCGACTCCCCACCCGAGGGTGGGGAACCTCTCTCACCAGAGCCCCAATGCGGAATCGAACCGCAGACCTTCTCCTTACCATGGAGACGCTCTACCGACTGAGCTATTGGGGCGAGCGATGAAGACATTACACGGTCGCCCGCCGATCGCCCAAATCCTTTGGGGCGACAGGGCTCGGAGGCCCTCCGGCCTTGATTCCGAATCGACTCGGGAACCCCTTCCGACCCGTTTTCCCCACCGATTCGGGGAGATTGTGGCGCGCTTCACACGGCGGGGAGGCTTCCTCGCGCGGCCGAGCGCCCGCCTCGTCCACCCGCCTCGTCCATCCGTCCCGCCGGCCCGCCCCGCCGGCCCGTCGCGCTCCGGGCCGTCCGCCGTCCCACCGGCCTTCCCGAGGCACCACACCGGTACGACTATTGCGCTCCTCCGTGAACCGGCCACCCCCGCGCCCTAGGCTCTGAGCACGCTGCGTGATCTTGGGCCGCGGGCCGGGAGCCGCGGCCCAGGAACCGCCCGAGCCACCGCAGGAGCGCGATGTCCGACAGCCAACCGCAGCAGCCCTCCCCTCCCCCGCGCGGTGGCCGGGGTGACGGCGGCGGGTACGGGCCCGCGCGGGGCGGTCCCGCCGGGGGGCCCGGCGCGGGAGGCGGCGAGGTGACCACACTGCTCCTCACCGGTGCGCGCCTCCCCGACGGCCGCTCCGTCGACGTCCGGCTGCGCGGTGGCCGCGTCCAGGCGGTGGGCGCCGTCGGCAGCCTGCCCTCCCCGGCACTCTCCCGCGTGGACCTGAGCGGCTACCTCCTGCTCCCCGCCCCCGCCGAACCGCACGCCCACGGGGACACCGCCATGACGGCGGACGTCGACGGCCCCGTCCCGTACACGACCGACGAGGTCCAGCGCCGGGCCACCGAGTCCGCCCTGCTCCAGCTCGGCCACGGCGCCACCGCCATGCGCTCCCACGTACGCATCGACGACGTCCACGGGCTCGGTCCGCTGGAGGCCGTGCTCCAGGCCCGCCGCTCGCTGCGCGGACTCGCCGACCTGACCGCGGTCGCCGTCCCCCGCCTGCTCACCGGTGTCGCCGGGGCGGACGGCCGCGCCATGCTGCGTGACGCCGTCAAGATGGGCGCCTCGGTGATCGGCGGCTGCCCCGACCTGGACCCCGACCCGGCCGGCTACCTCCACACCGTCCTGGAACTGGCCGGCGAGCAGGGCTGCCCCGTCGACCTGCACACGGACGGTGACGATCCGGCCCGCCTCACCCGGCTGGCGGCGATGGCGCGGGACTCTCGTCCCGGCGTGACCATCGGCCCTTGCGGCGGCCTGTCGCGGCTGCCGCTGGACGTGGCGAGCCGCGCCGCCGACGAGCTGGCCGCGGCCGGGGTGGGCGTCACCTGCCTCCCGCAGGGCGACTGCGCCGCCCTGGAGCGCCGGGGCCTGCGCACCGCGCCCGTACGCCTCCTGCGCAGCGCCGGGGTCCGTGTCGCGGCGGGGAGCGGGGCGCTGCGGGACGCGGGGAACCCGGTCGGTCGCGGCGACCCGCTGGAAGCCGCGTACTTGCTGGCCTCCCAGGGCGGTCTGCGCCCGGCGGAGGCGTACGAGGCGGTCAGCGCCACCGCCCGGGAGGTGATGGGCCTGCCGGAGGTGCGGGTGGAGGCGGGTTTCCCGGCGGAGCTGCTCGCCGTCCGCGGCGACCGCATCGCGGGGGTGCTCTCCCTGGCGTACAGCCGCATCGTGATCCACCGGGGGCGCGTGGTAGCCCGGACGAGTGCCGTACGGGAGTACTGCGACTCGGCGGTGGCGGTCGCCCTGGACCTGCCCAGACAGGGGCGTACCGAGTCCGGGCCCTGAGCGGCGGCGGACGTGCACCGACCGTTCGCCGGACGTTCGCGGGCGGGCGGGCCCGGCTCGTCGTACGGTCGGGTCATGCGCATCGTCATCGCGGGTGGACACGGTCGGATCGCGCTGCGGCTGGAGCGGCTGCTCTCCGCGCGCGGGTACGAGGTCGCGGGCATCATCCGCGACCCGGAGCAGGGCGACGACCTGCGGGAGGCGGGCGCCGAACCGGTGCTGTGCGATCTGGAGTCGGCCACGGTGGAGCACGTGGCGGGAATCCTCCAGGGCGCGGACGCGGCCGTGTTCGCGGCCGGCGCCGGTCCCGGCAGCGGCATCGCGCGCAAGGACACGGTGGACCGTGCGGCGGCGGTGCTCTTCGCCGACGCGGCCGAACGGGCGCGCGTACGACGCTTCCTGATGGTCTCCTCGATGGGGGCGGACGCCAATCACCAGGGCGAGGAGGTCTTCGACTACTACCTGCGCGCCAAGGGGGAGGCCGACGACCACCTCCGCACGCGCCTCGGCCTGGAGTGGACGGTGCTGCGCCCCGGCACGTTGACCGATGCCGACGGTACGGGGCTGGTCCGCCTGGAGGCGCGCACGGGGGCGGGGTCGATCCCGCGCGACGATGTGGCGGCGGTACTGGCGGAGTTGGTGGAGACCCCGGCGACGGCCGGTCTGACGCTGGAACTCGTCTCCGGGTCCACCCCGGTCGCGGTGGCCGTCAAGGCCGTGGCGGGCAACTGACCGGGGCGGCTCGGGCGGGCGCGACGGGGCGACTTCGGCGGGGCGGGCGGGCGCGACGGGGCGACTTCGGCGGGGCGGCCGGGCGCGACGGCCTCGTGTGCCGCTGCCGCCGCGCTAGAACTCGGCGGTGACCTCGTCGTCGGAGCGGCCGACGGAGTCCTGCTCGTACTGCCGCTCGTAGGCCTGCCGGATGTGCTCGATGCGCACGCTGCGGTCGTCGGCCTCCTTCTTCGGGTAGAGCAGCACCACCTCGTAGGACGTCTCGTGGACGATCGTCCCGCCCTTGCCGCGCCACTGGCCGTGCGCGTCCTGGACGGTGAGCCCTTCGGGGAACGCCGGGGTCACCTCGCGGTCGATGAAGCGGTTGAACTCCTCTTCCCCGACAGGGGCCTGACCGACCGGCCGCGCGGTGCCGAAGTAAAGCCGGGTCTCCTGGTACGGCGCCCCTACCCGGGGGTGCAGGGCTGCTCCGACCAGGGCCGGGATGCCCGCGCCGAGCAGGGCGATGAGCACTCCGCCGCCGACCTTGCCACGCGTATTCGATGTCCGATTCACGCCCCGTGAACGACGGCACGTGTTGATCGTTGCGCCCGGGGCGCCCGATAGGGTCACTGCGGTTCGGCCGCCGATGGCGGTCGTGCGACGTACCGGGGGGTGTGGGCGTGGGCGTGGGCGAGGGCGAATGGCGCCTGGGCGGGGCGAAGGGCGGCCGACTCGCCGCCCGGTGGTGGAAGTGGGCCATGTCGGCGCCGCGGGAGCACAGCCCCGTCTTCGATACGACGGGGCGCGAGGCGGGGTGGCGTCAGCCCGACGACCTCTGGTTCCTCGCCGGCTCCCACGGCGGCCGGGTGGTGCGGCGGTGCGCCGTACCGGCGGGCCGGCCGGTGTTCTTCCCGGTACTGAACACGCAGCGCGCGGCGGTGCCCTTCGTGACCGGGCCGTGGGCGCTCGACGTGGCGAGGGCGTCGGCGGCGCTGAACAGCGCTCCGCTGAGGGTGAGCGAGTTCAGCTCGAAGACCTTCTTGGTGCGCGGAGTGCCCCGCGTGGCCTGGGGCCTGTGGTGCGGCCTCACGCCGCTGCCGCCCGGCCATTTCGTGCTGGAGATCAACGCCGCCGCGACCGACGGCTTCACGGTCGACACGACGTACCACCTGACCGTGACGGACCCGGCGGGCTAGGACCCCCGCCGCGCCGCGGGGACTTGCCCCCGGGCGGGGACAACGCGGGGACACTGCGAGGACAACGAAGAAACCCCCGTCTTCTGCGTTTCCGCAGAAGACGGGGGCCTCACTCGCGTGGCGGCGCCAGGGTTCGAACCTGGGTAGGCTGAGCCGGCAGATTTACAGTCTGCTCCCTTTGGCCACTCGGGCACACCGCCAAGGGTTGTTGCCGTTTTTCCGCCTTACGGCGGCGCTCCGTGGCAACGACGTAAACAATACCCGATGACCGGGGGTGCTTCGCCACCGGATTGATCAGTACCGCACGGGAGCGCGGTGGCTAGGCTTTGCGGAGCGGTCCGGGGATGTCCGGCCGCGGCCCCACGGGGCACAGCCAGCCGACTTCAAGGAGCCACAGCACATGGCCGACTCCAGTTTCGACATCGTCTCGAAGGTCGAGCGGCAGGAGGTCGACAACGCCCTCAACCAGGCCGCCAAGGAACTCTCGCAGCGCTACGACTTCAAGGGCACCGGCGCGTCGATCGCCTGGTCCGGCGAGAAGATCCTCATGGAGGCGAACTCCGAGGAGCGCGTGAAGGCCATCCTCGACGTCTTCGAGACCAAGCTGGTCAAGCGCGGCATCTCGCTCAAGGCGCTGGACGCCGGCGAGCCGCAGCTCTCCGGCAAGGAGTACAAGATCTTCGCGACGATCGAGGAAGGCATCTCCCAGGAGAACGCCAAGAAGGTCGCGAAGATCATCCGGGACGAGGGCCCCAAGGGCGTCAAGGCGCAGGTCCAGGGCGAGGAGCTGCGCGTCAGCTCCAAGAGCCGCGACGACCTCCAGGCCATCCAGGCGCTCCTCAAGGGCAAGGACCTGGACTTCGCGATCCAGTTCGTGAACTACCGCTGACCAGCGCCTTCGCTCTGCCCGAGCGGGCCTGACGAGCGTGGCAGGGCGCAACGGGGGCACACCGCCGAGCAATGGCTCGACGGCTGCCCGCGCTGCGCCCTCGCCGTGCGCCGGACGTGATCGTGGGCTTCCCGCACCGGCCCTTCCCCCCGCACCGGTCCTTCCGCACCGGCTCCCCGCCCCCGTGCCGGCTCCCCGCCCGTACGCCGGACAGCGGGCGAACGCGCCCGGCGCCGGGGGCGTGACGAGGGCCGTCACTCGCGTTCCGCGCGGGGCGTGGGACGAGGGTGGGGTGCGCCGGGCGTGAGCGGCGCGTGCTCCGCCAGGGCTCCCGGTGGTCACTAGGCACCGGGCCGGAGGCCCGTCACGCTGAGTGCCATCCGTCACCGTGTGACAGGGAGTTCTCGTATGCCTGGGGCCGACACGTTTCGCGAAGACTTCGGGGCGTCCGTCGTCGTCGCGCTCGTCGCGCTGCCGCTCTGTGTGGGGGTGGCCGTCGCCTCCGGCGTGCCGGCCGAGCTGGGCATAGTGACCGGCGTCGTCGGCGGGCTGGTGACGGGCTGGTTCCGTGGGAGTTCACTCCAGGTCAGCGGGCCGGCCGCGGGGCTGACCGTGCTGGTCTACGAGGCGGTGCAGGCGTACGGCCTGGCCGCGCTCGGGGTGTTGGTGGCCGCCGCGGGGACGATGCAGTTGGGCATGGGGGTACTCCGGGTCGGGCGGTGGTTCCGGGCGATCTCGGTCGCCGTGGTGCACGGGATGCTGGCCGGGATCGGGCTCGTGCTGATCGCCGGGCAGCTCTACGCCCTGGGGGGTGTGGAGGCACCGGCGAAGACCCTGGAGAAGCTCTCCGGCGTCGCCGCGTTGGGTGGGCGGGCCGACTGGGGGGCCGTGGGGCTCGGGGTGGGGACCATTGCCGTCCTGGTGGTGTGGCGCCGAATGCCGGCCCGGCTGCGGCTCGTGCCCGGGGCGCTGGTCGGCGTGGCGGCGGCCACCGCGGTGGCGGGGCTGCTGCGGATGCCGGTCGAGCGGGTGCGGGTGACGGGCGTACTGGGAGCGGTGTCGCTGCCCCGATGGGAAGACCTCGGGGCGCTGGCGTCCGTGGGCGCGTTCGGGACGGTGGCGGCGATCGCGTTGATCGCCTCTGCGGAGACCCTGTTCAGTGCGGCGGCGGTGGACCGCATGCATGACGGACCCCGCACCGACTACGACCGGGAACTGGTGGCCCAGGGTGTGGGCAACCTGATGTGCGGGCTGCTCGGGGCCCTGCCGATGACGGCGGTGATCGTACGCAGCGCCGCGAACGTGGAGGCCGGGGCTCGGACCCGGGCGGCGCGGGTCATGCACGGCGGCTGGCTCCTGCTGTTCGCCGTGGCCTTCCCCGGCGCGCTGGAGGCGGTGCCGTTGGCCGCCCTGGCCGGGGTACTGCTGCACGCGGGATGGAAGCTGCTCCCCGCGAGGGCGGTCGCCGCTCTGTGGCGCACCCACCGGGGCGAGGCCGTGGTCCTGGTGGCGACGGCCACCGCGATCGTCGCCACCAACCTCTTCGAGGGCGTGCTGGTCGGTCTCGGACTGGCTGTCGCCAAGGCGGCTTGGGAGACCTCTCAAGTGCAGATCGAGGAGGTCTGGGAGGCGGAGGGGGACGTGCTGTGCGTGCGCATGGTGGGAACCGCCAGCTTCCTGCGGCTGCCCAAGATGCTGGACTCCCTCGACGGCCTGCCGCCGGGCCAGTCGGTGCGGCTCGACCTGACCGGATTGCGGCATCTGGACCACGCCTGTCTGACCGCCCTCGACGGCTGGGAGAAGCAGCGCTCGCCACTCCCGCGCCCCCGGGGCGTCACGTAGGGCGGTTAGCCTCCCGCCATGGACGACCTGCCCATGGAGGAGTCACCGGTGGACGAGCCGTCGGCCCACAAGCCGCCGCGGCACCCCGGGTTGAAGCGCACGCTCGGTGTCTTCGACGCCGTCGTGGTCGGCTTGGGCGCCATGATCGGCGCCGGGATCTTCGCGGCGCTCGCCCCGGCCGCGCGAGCGGTGGGCCCGGCCGGCGCGGCGCTCCTCACCGCCCTCGGCCTGGCGGCCGTCGTGGCCTACTGCAACGCGCGGTCCTCCGCGCGGCTCGCCGCCCGGTACCCGTCCTCCGGCGGCACGTACGTGTACGGGCGTGAGCGGCTCGGCCCGTTCTGGGGATATCTGGCCGGTTGGGGCTTCGTCGTCGGCAAGACGGCCTCCTGCGCGGCGATGGCGCTGACCGTGGGGGCGTACCTGTGGCCGGAGCGGCAGCACGCGGTGGCCGTGGCCGCGGTGCTGGCGTTGACCGCCGCGAGCTACGGCGGTGTGCAGAAGTCGGCCAGGATCGCCCGGGTGATCGTGGCGGCGGTGCTGGTGGTGCTGGCCGCGGTGGTGGTCGTCTGTCTGACCTCCCACGCGGCGGAGCCGGGGCGGCTCGGCGGCGGCCCGGCGGTGGACGGGTTGTGGGGAGTTGCGCGAGGGGCGGGCGTGGCCGGGCTGTTGCAGGGCGCCGGGTTGCTGTTCTTCGCCTTCGCCGGGTACGCCCGGATCACCACCTTGGGCGAGGAGGTGCGCGATCCGGAGCGGACGATCCCGCGCGCCGTGCCGATCGCGCTGGGCATCGCCCTGCTGGTGTACGCCGCCGTCGCCGTGGCGGTCCTGACCGTGCTCGGCGGCGGGGCGCTGGCGGGGTCCACGGCCCCGCCGGCCGACGCGGTACGCGCGGCCGGGTGGCCCGGACTGGCCCCGGTCGTCCGGGCGGGTGCGGCCTTGGCCGCCTTGGGCTCGCTGTTGGCCCTCGTGCTCGGGGTGTCGCGCACCGCTTTGGCGATGGCCCGGGACGGCCATCTGCCCCGCGTGCTGGCCGCCGTGCATCCCCGGCGGCGGGTGCCGCACCATGCGGAGTTCGCGGTGGGCACCGTGGTGGCGCTGCTCGCGGCCACCACCGATCTGCGGGGCGCGATCGGCTTCTCGTCCTTCGGAGTACTGGCCTACTACGCGATCGCGAACGCTTCGGCGTGGACGCTGGATTCAGGTGTCAAGGACCGGGCCGGGGCAGCGGTCGGGCTGGCCGGCTGTGTGGCGCTCGCGTGTGCGCTGCCCCTCGCGTCGGCGGTCGCGGGGGCGGCGGTCCTGCTGTCGGGCGCGGCGGTCTATGCCGTGCGAAGCCGTCGTGGGCACGCCATGTGAGGACGGGTCAGGCCGTCGCGCCGAGGTGGCGGGCGGGGTCCGCGGCAGCCGCCTATGGGGGCGGCGCGGGGCCGCGTACCGGTCTCCGGAGGGGCAGGCGAGGGCCGTGCGCGAGACTGCCCTCGCGCCTGCGGGGAGTTGGATTCCGAGTGGGGGGCTTGCTGTGGCAACCGCTTGGTCTCGTCCATGTGTTCATGGTGGACCACCCCACTGACAATCGTCCTGACCTGCGCCGATCACCCCGGCCCCGGCCCCGCGCCGACCCCTCGTCGGGCGAAGCCGCTCAGCTGGAGGCGAAGGGGGCGTCCGTCGGGACGATCTCGCGGCCCAGCGGCAACAGGGAGAGCGGGACCATCTTGAAGTTGGCGATGCCGAACGGGATGCCGATGATCGTGACGCACAGGGCGAGGCCCGTGACGATGTGGCCGATGGCCAGCCACCAGCCGGCCAGGACGAGCCAGAGCACGTTCCCCACGCAGGACGCGGCGCCCGCGTCCCGCCGCTCGACCGTGGTGTAGCCGAAGGGCCAGAGGGCGTACACGGCGATGCGGAAGGCGGCGATCCCGAAGGGGATGCCGATGATGGTGACGCAGAGGATCAGGCCCGCGAGGCAGTAGCCCAGGAACAGCCAGATGCCGCTGAGTACGAGCCATACGACGTTCAGGATGGTCTTCACTGGGTCCTGCCTGCCATCTGTTCGAGCCGGGCGATGCGCTCGGCCATCGGGGGGTGCGTCGAGAACATCTTGGAGAGTCCCTCACCCGGGCGGAAGGGGTTGGCGATCATCATGTGGCTCGCCGTCTCCAGGCGGGGCTCGGGCGGCAGCGGGAGCTGCTTGGTGCCCGCGTCCAGCTTGCGCAGGGCGCCTGCCAGGGCCAGCGGGTCCCCGGTCAGCTGGGCGCCGGAGGCGTCGGCCTCGTACTCGCGCGAGCGGCTGATGGCGAGCTGGATCACGGAGGCGGCCAGCGGCCCCAGGATCATGACCAGCAGCATGCCGAGGAGGCCCGGCCCCTCGTCGTCGTCGGAGCGGCCGATCGGGATCAGCCAGGCGAAGTTCACCAGGAACATGATCACGGAGGCGAGGGCTCCGGCGACCGACGAGATGAGGATGTCCCGGTTGTAGACGTGGCTCAGTTCATGGCCGATGACGCCGCGCAGCTCCCGCTCGTCGAGGATGCGCAGGATTCCTTCGGTGCAGCACACGGCGGCGTTGCGCGGGTTGCGGCCCGTGGCGAAGGCGTTGGGGGCTTCGGTGGGCGAGATGTAGAGCCGGGGCATGGGCCGGCGCGCGGAGGTGGAGAGCTCGCGCACCATGCGGTAGAGCGCGGGCGCCTCGAACTCGCTGACGGGACGGGCACGCATCGCGCGTAGAGCCAGCTTGTCGCTGTTCCAGTACGCGTACGCGTTCGTGCCGAGCGCGACGAGGACGGCGACGATCAGGCCGCCCCGCCCGAAGAGGCTTCCGATGAGGATGATGAGTGCCGACAGCCCGCCGAGGAGTACGGCGGTCTTCAGCCCGTTGTGCCGGCGGTGCACGGTACGCCCTCCAAATGGTGCGGCAGGGGGAACCCGTCCGGATGTGCGGAACGGAGGGTCTTCCGGTCCAGTGGACCCTCCCTTCCTGGTCAACGCGAGGTGGGCGCGCCAGGTTCCCGGGGCCGCGCCGCCCCCGGCGCCCGGGGGCGGGTGGGCGTGGGGCGAGCCGGGGCGTTGCTCCGTCCGGGCTACCGCGGAGGTGCCGACGTACGACTACTGCGGGAACAGGCTGCCCGAGGCGAAGCGCAGCACCAGCTGCGGCGCACCCGAGAGGACGAGGGCGGTGACCCCGGTGAGCAGGATCGCGACGGTGACCGGCCAGGGCGCGGGGGACGCGGCGGGAGCCTGCCCGGCGCCGGCGTCGCCGGTGGCCGCGGGGCGGAACAGCAGGGCCGTCCAGCGCAGGTAGTAGTACAGGGCGATGACCACGTTGACCGCCATGACCACGGCCAGCCACCCCAGGCCCGCGTCGACCGCGGACCGGAAGACGGTGACCTTGGCGAAGAGGCCGATGATGCCCGGCGGCAGGCCGGCCAGGCAGAGCAGGAAGAACGCCATGGTCAGGGCGGTCAGGGGCCGCTCGGCATACAGGCCGCGGTAGTCGTCGATCCGGTGCAGCGGCTTCGTACGGGCCACCAGCGCGGCCACGGCGAAGGCGCCCAGGTTCACGGCCCCGTACATGAGCGCGTAGGCGACGGTGGAGCCGATCTGGTCGCGCTCCGTGTACGCCGCCGCGGCGATCGGCACCAGGAGGTAGCCGGCCTGTCCGACCGAGGACCAGGCGAGCAGCCGTACGGCGCTGTTCGCGCGGTCGGCGGCCTGGCGCAGGGCGGCCACGTTGCCGACGGTCATGGTGAGGGCGGCGAGGACCGCGAGCGCGGGACCCCAGATTTCGGAGTACGCGGGGAAGGCGATGACCGTGACGAGGATCAGGCCGGTGAAGCCGACGGCCTTGCCGATCACCGAGAGGTAGCCGGCGATGGGCAGGGGGGCGCCGACGTACGTGTCGGGGACCCAGAAGTGGAAGGGGACGGCGGCCGTCTTGAAGGCGAAACCGACGAGGGTGAGGGCGACGCCCGCCATCGCGAGGGTGTCGAGTTGGGCGGGGACGTCTTCGAGGCGGTCGGCCACCTGGGTGAGGTGCAGGGAGCCGGTGGTGGCGTAGACGAAGCTGACGCCGAGCAGCGAGACGGCCGTGGCGGTGACGGAGGAGAGGAAGAACTTGAGGGCGGCCTCGGAGGAGAGCCGGTCGCCGCGGCGCATGCCGACGAGGGCGAAGGCGGGCAGCGAGGCGACTTCGAGGGCGACGATCAGGGTGGCGAGGTCGCGGGCGGCGGGCAGCAGGGCCGCGCCGGCGGCGGAGGAGAGCAGCAGGAACCAGTACTCGCCGGCGGGCATGCGCGTCTCGTGGACGGCGGTGACCGACAGCAGGGCCGTGACGAGGGCGCCGGCGAGGACGAGGAACTGGACGACGAGTGCGAAGTGGTCGGCGGTGTAACTGCACGCGGCGGCGTCGCCGGTGAGGCAGAAGGTGGCGTGGTCGCCGGCGCGCAGCGGCAGCAGGGTGGCGACCGCGGCGGCGAGCCCGGCCACGGACAGCCAGCCCAGCAGCGGCTTGTGCTTCGGCGCCGTGAAGAGGTCCGCGACCAGGACGACGAGGGCGACGGCGGCGGGGATCACGACGGGCGCGAGGGCGAGCCAGTCGACGGACTGGACGAGGCTGGGCGCGGAGGCCGGGCCGGGGGCCGTGACGGCCGCGACGGACAGGACCGTCATGAGTTGCCTCCTGCGAGGAGCTTCTGGACGGCCGGGTCGGTGAGGCCGAGGAGGACGGCGGGCCACAGGCCGGCGAAGACGGTGAGGGCGACGAGCGGGGTCCAGGCGGCGAATTCGTATCGCTGGACGTCGGCGAGGGAGAGTTCGGGGCCTTCCTTCGGGTCGCCCATGCACACCCGTCGTACGACGATCAGAAGGTATGCGGCGGTGAGCAGGGTGCCGAAGGCGCCGACGGCCGTGTAGGTGAGGAAGGCCGGGCGGGACAGGCCCGCGGCCGGGTCGAACGCGCCGAACAGGGCGAGCATCTCGCCCCAGAAGCCGGCCAGGCCGGGCAGGCCGAGGGAGGCGACGGCGGCGAAGGCGAGCAGCGCGCCGAGACGGGGGGCACGGCCGTAAAGGGCGGCGCCGGTGACTCCGGAGAGGGTGTCCAGGTCGGCGGTGCCGTAGCGGTCCTTGAGCGCGCCGACCAGGAAGAAGAGCAGGCCGGTGATCAGACCGTGGGCGATGTTGGCGAAGAGCGCGCCGTTGACGCCGGTGGGGGTCAGCGACGCGATGCCGAGGAGCACGAAGCCCATGTGGCCGACGGAGGAGTACGCGATGAGGCGCTTGAGGTCGCCCTTGTTGCCCTTGCGGGTCAGCGCGAGGCAGGCGAGGGACCCGTAGACGATGCCGACGGCGGCGAACGCCCCGAGGTAGGGGGCGACGGTGTGCATGCCGTCGGGGGTGATCGGCAGCAGGATGCGCACGAACCCGTACGTGCCCATTTTGAGGAGTACGCCCGCCAGGAGGACGGAGCCGACGGTGGGGGCGGCGGTGTGGGCGTCCGGGAGCCAGCTGTGCAGCGGCCACATCGGGGTCTTCACGGCGAGGCCGATGCCGATGGCGAGGACGGCCAGCAGTTGGGTGGTGTGGGTCAGTCCCCGGCCGTTGTCAGAGGCGAGTGCCACCATGTCGAATGTGCCGCTGTTCAGTCCGATCAGCAGCAGACCGAGCAGCATGACCACGGAGCCGAGGAGGGTGTAGAGGATGAACTTCCAGGCGGCGGCCTGCCGCTGAGCACCGCCCCAGCGGGCGATGAGGAAGTACATCGGGATGAGGACCATCTCGAAGGCGAGGAAGAACAGCAGCAGGTCGAGGACGGCGAAGGTCGCGAGGGTGCCGGACTCCAGGACCAGGAGCAGCGCGACGAAGGCCTTCGGGGAGGGGCCGTCGGGCAGCTTGAAGTAGCTGTAGAGCGCGCAGAGGAAGAACAGCAGCGCGGTCATCAGGAGGAGGGGGAGCGAGATGCCGTCGACGCCGAGGTGGATCCGGATGTTCAGCGCCTGGATCCAGCCGATGTCCGTCGTCGCCTGGAAGCGGGACGGGGTGTGGTGGTCGAAGCCCGCGGCGAGGGCGATCGCCGCGGCGAGGATCACGCCGGTCACGGTCACGCCGTGGCGCAGCACCGCCTGGTCGGGGCTCTTGCCCTTGAGTCCCGGCGGGGCGGGCAGCAGGGCCGCGACGGCGCCGAGGAGCGGTGCGGCCACGATGAACGCCAGAAGGAACTGCATCACGGATGGGCTGATATCAATCACGGCTGGCTCACGGCTCACGATCCGGCGTTGACGTTGGCGATGACGGCGGTGGCGATGGCCAGGACCACGGCACCGGCGAGCAGGGCGCTCAGGTAGCTCTGCAGGTTGCCGGTCTGGGCTCGGCGTACGAGGGTGCCGAGCAGCCGGGGGCCGGCGCCCGCGCCGCGGACGTACGTGTCCACCACCTCGCGGTCGAGGAAGCGGACCAGGCTGGCGGCGCCGCGGACGGGGCGGACGAAGAGCCGGTCGTAGACGGCGTCGAGGTGGAAACCGTCGGCGGCGTGGCGGTACAGCGGTCCGAGGAGGGCCTTGCCGGGGTCGGGGGCGGGACCGGCGGGCACGGCGGGGTGGTCGTGGGTGACCTCGGCGACCTCGGGGGTCTCGGCGGCCGACTCCGCGGCAGCGGCGGCGGCCGGCACCCCGGTCGCGGCGAGGCCGGCGCCCGCGGCGGCCTTGGCGGTGGCGCGCTGCCACAACCCGTAGGTGAGCAGGGCCCCGATGAACGCGGCGCCGGTGCCCAGGAGGGAGGTCGTCAGGGTCGGGGTGAGCCGCCGGCCGTCGAACCAGTCGGCGATCGGTCCGGCGGCGAGACCGAAGCCGATCGACGGGATCGCCAGCAGCCACAGCACGCCGGTCATGGCGATGGGCTCCCTGCCGTGGTCGGGGGCTGCGGCGCCGCGGCCGCGGAAGGCCATCAGCCACAGGCGGGTGGCGTAGGCGGCGGTGAGCAGGGCGGTCAGCAGGCCGGCGACCAGGACGACCCAGCCGGCGGCGCTGGGCGCGAAGTCGGAATGGCCGCCGGCGGTGTGTTCGGCGGCGACGAGGACGGCTTCCTTGGAGAAGAAGCCGGCGAAGGGCGGGATCGCGGCGAGCGCGAGGAGCGCGATCGTCATGGTCCAGAAGGCGTCGGGGATGCGCTTGGCCAGGCCGTCCATCCGGGACATGGCGGCCAGGGAGTTCGTACCTGCGGCGTGGATGATGACGCCCGCGCCGAGGAAGAGGAGCGCCTTGAAGGCGCCGTGGGACAGGAGGTGGAAGACGGCGGCTCCGCGGTCGCCGACGGCCAGGGCGCCGGTCATGTAACCGAGCTGGCCGATGGTGGAGTAGGCGAGGACGCGTTTGATGTCGTCCTGGGCCAGGGCGGCGAGCCCCGAGCCGAGCATCGTGACGGCCGCCATGACGGCCATGACGACCAGCGCGGCGCCGGAGGCCGCGAAGACGGGGAGGAGACGGGCGATGAAGTAGACACCGGCGGCGACCATCGTGGCCGCGTGGATGAGGGCGGAGACCGGGGTGGGGCCCGCCATGGCGTCGGGGAGCCAGCTGTGCAGCGGGAACTGCGCGGACTTGCCCGCGACCCCGGCCAGCAGGAGCAGCGCGATCAGCGTCGGGTGGCCGAGGCTGCCGGAGGCGACGGCGCCCAGGATCTTGGGGATCTCGAAGGAGTCGGCGTCGGCGGCGAGCGCGAACAGGCCGATGAGGAAGGGCACGTCGCCGAGCTTGGTGACGAGGAAGGCCTTGAGGGAGGCGGAGCGGGCCGCCTCGGTCTCCCAGTAGTGGCCGACGAGGAAGTAGGAGCAGATGCCCATGACCTCCCAGCCGACGAGAAGCACCATCAGGTCGCCGGAGTAGACGACGACCAGCATGGCGGAGGTGAACAGGGAGACCAGGGCGGCGTACGACGGGTAGCGCGGGTCCTCGCGCAGGTAGGCCGTCGAGTAGATCTGCACGCAGGTGGCGACGATCCCGACGAGGACGGCGACCAGTACGGCGAAGCCGTCGAGGTAGAGGGAGAGGTCGATCGGCACGGAGCCGGTCGGGGTGAGTCGGGTGGCGGCGTCGATGGGCGCGCCCCCGCCTTGGCGGACTGCGACGACCACGGCCAGGACGGCCGCGGCGAGCGTCGGCAGGACGGCCAGCGGCCGGACGAAGCCGGGGGCACGGCGGCCGAGGAGGAGTCCGGCGACGGCGCCGAGGAAGGGGAGGACGGGGACGAGGACCGCGAGGGTCGTGGTGCTCACGCGGTGACCTCGCTCTGCTGGTTCGCGGCGGTGGAGGAGTCGGGGGCGGCCGGGGGCGGCTCGTGCCCTTCGGCGGTGTCGCGCAGCCGGTCGATGTCCGAGCTGCCCCGGTTGCGGTACACCATCAGCACGATCGCGAGGCCGATGCCGATCTCGGCGGCGGCGATGGCGATGGTGAAGAGAGTCAGGGCCTGGCCGGCGTGCAGGGTGTCGCGCAGCCAGACGTCGAAGGCCACCAGGTTGAGGTTGACGGCGTTGAGCATCAGCTCGACGGACATCAGGACCAGGATGGCGTTGCGGCGGGCGAGTACCCCGTACAGGCCCGTGCAGAACAGCAGCGCCGCGAGCACGGCGGGGTAGGCGAGGTGCATCAGCGCTGCCCCTTGTTCTCGGCGCGGGCGTCGCGGGCGCGGGGGCCCTCGGCGCGGAGGTCGACGGGCCCGGCGGGGTCGAGGTCGGCCGGGTCGAGGTCGGCCGGGTCGGTCCGGCGGGAGAGCACGATGGCACCGATCAGAGCGGCGAGGAGCAGGACGGAGAGCGCCTCGAAGGGCAACACCCAGTGCCGGAAGAGGATCTCGCCGGAGACCCGGGTGGAGCCCTGGACGGGGCCGTCGAGGTCGATCCAGGTGGTGCGGAAGGCATCGACGACGACCCAGACGAGTGCGGCGGCGGCAACCGCCGCGACACCGAGGGCGACCGGGCGGTTGCGGGAGTCGGCGTCCGGGGAGGGGCCGATGGGGGCCTTGGTGAGCATCAGCCCGAACAGGAGGAGGACGACCACGGAGCCGAGGTAGATCAGCACCTGCACCCAGGCGATGAACTCGGCGGTCAGCAGCAGGTACTCGACGGCGATCCCGCCGAGCGCGACGACCAGCCACAGGGCGGCGTGCACGAGCTGCTTCGTCGTGACGGTGACGGCTGCCGCGCCGAGGGTGGCGAGTCCGACCAGGACGAAGGCGATCTCCACGCCGGTCGGGGACAGGAAGCCCGGTCCCGCAGTCGCGGCCAGGGTGTGGGCGGCGGGGCTCACGCGTCTGCCTCCGGCGTGCTGTCGGTGGCCGGCCCGGCGGCGGGCTCGGTGGGGGTGGCCGTCGTGGCTGCGGCCGCCGCGGCGGCGGCCTCGGCCTTCTCCACCGCCTTGCGGGCGGCGGCGACTTCCTTCGGCTCCTCTGCGGCCGGGTCGAGGGCGGGTGGCGCGGGCACGGTCCACATCCACTCGCGGAGCTTGTCGCGTTCGTGGGTGAGTTCCAGGATGTCCGTCTCCGCGTACTCGAACTCCGGCGACCAGAACAGGGCGTCGAAGGGGCACACCTCGATGCAGATGCCGCAGTACATGCAGAGGGAGAAGTCGATGGCGAAGCGGTCGAGGACGTTGCGGCTGCGCTCGCGGCCGCCGGGGGCCGCGGCCGGCACCGTCTCCTTGTGGGAGTCGATGTAGATGCACCAGTCGGGGCACTCACGGGCGCACAGCATGCAGACCGTGCAGTTCTCCTCGAACAGGCCGATGACCCCGCGTGAGCGGGGCGGGAGCTCGGGCTGCACCTCGGGGTACTGGGCGGTGTGCGAGCGCTTCGTCATCGTCCGCAGGGTGACGGCCAGCCCCTTGGCGAGACCGGATCCGGGGATGGGGGGCATTACTGGATCGCCACCTTAACGATGCCGGTGAGCGCGATCTGGGCGAGCGCGAGGGGGATGAGCACGGTCCAGGCGAGCTTCTGGAGCTGGTCCTCGCGCAGCCGCGGGTAGCTCACGCGGAGCCAGATCACCGCGAAGGCGAGGATCGCGACCTTGAGGAGGGTCCAGACCCAGCCCAGGCCGTCGGCGCCGAAGGGGCCGTGCCAGCCGCCGAGGAAGAGGACCGTGGTCAGTGCGCAGAGGACGACGATGCCGGCGTACTCGGCGAGCAGGAACAGCGCGAAGCGCAGGCCGGTGTACTCGGTGTACGCGCCGAAGATGATCTCGGAGTCGGCGACGGGCATGTCGAAGGGCGGCCGCTGGAGTTCGGCGAGGCCGGCGGTGAAGAAGACGACGGCGCCGATGATCTGCCAGGGCAGCCACCACCAGTGGAACGATTCGAGGATGCCGGGCAGGGACACGGTCCCGGCGGCCATGGCGACCGAGGCGGCGGCGAGCAGCATCGGCAGCTCGTAGGCGAGGAGCTGGGCGGCGGTGCGCAGGCCGCCGAGCAGGGAGAACTTGTTGGCGGAAGCCCAACCGGCCATCAGGCTGCCGAGTACGCCGACGCCCATGACGGCGAGGGCGAAGAAGAGCCCGGCGTCGATGACCTGGCCGACGGCGCCCGTACCGGGGCCGAGGGGGATCACGAGGAGGACGAGGAGGTACGGGAGCAGCGCGACGGCGGGGGCGAGCTGGAAGATCCGCCGGTCGGCGTTGGCAGGGACGATGTCTTCCTTCTGCGCGAACTTCACGCCGTCCGCGACGAGCTGGGCCCAGCCGTGGAAACCGCCTGCGTACATGGGGCCGAGGCGGCCCTGCATGTGGGCCATGACCTTGTGCTCGGTCTGCCCGACGACGAGCGGGAGCACGAGGAAGACGGCGAAGACGAGGACCAGGCGCAGGGCGACGTCGAGTACGTCGTTCACGCGTCGCCTCCATCGTTGTGGTCGGGGGTGGTGGGGCTGGTGGTGTCGGGCCGCTCGTCCGGCTCCGGGGCCGGGTCGCCCGCGGCGGGCTTCGGCGGGGCCGGTTCGTCGAAGGCGGGCTTGGGGTCGTGCCAGGGGGCGTCGCTCTTGGCCGGTGGTTTCGCGGTGGGGGCGGCTGCCCCCGGGGCGGGCGCCTGCCCGGCGGCCGGGGTATCCGGTCCGGCCTCCCCGGGCGGGGACGCCTGGCTCGCCGAACCCTCCGACACCGAACGCGTACGCCGGGCCGGACGCACGGCCGGGGTATCCGGTCCGGCCTCCCCGGGCGGGGACGCCTGACTCGCCGAACCCTCCGACACCGAACGCGTACGCCGGGCGGGGGCGCCCTCGCGCGCGGCGGCGGCGCGAGGGGTGCGGGCCGGGCGGGCCGGCGCGGGGGGCAGTTGGCCCTTGAGCGGACCCCAGTCGTTCGGGTCGGGCACGCCCGGCGGCAGCATCTGCCGTCGCTTCGGCGCGTCCGGGTCGTGGGCCTCGCCCGGCTCCTTGGCGCCCGGCCATGCCTTCGCCACGCGCGCCGCCAGGACGAAGTCCTTGCGCAGCGGGTGCCCCTCGAAGTTCTCCGGCAGCAACAGCGGCACCAGGTGCGGGTGGTCGGTGAAGGTCACCCCGAACATCTCGAAGGTCTCCCGCTCGTGCCACTCCGCGCCCGCGTAGACCGCGACCGCCGACGGCAGCGACGGGGCCGCGTGCGCGACCGTCGTCCGCAGCAGGAGGCGACGTACGCGCCGGCCCTCCAGCGCGACCACGTGCGCGCAGATCACGAAGCCGGTGCCCGGCTCGTCCACCGCGCTCAGCCAGTCGAAGTACGTGCAGCCCAGCTTGTCGCGGGCGATCTCCAGCGCGGGGATCCAGGACCCCACGGGCACGTCGACCGTGAGTACGTCGTACGCGAACGAGCCCACGGCCTCGGCTCCGAAGACCGTGGGGGCCGCGTCGGGCAGGGTGTCGTAGAGGTTCACTTCCCCGCCTCCTCGACGGCGGGCGGCGCGACCAGACCGCTGGTGAGCTGGGCGACCGACGAGCCGGCGCCGGCGTAGCGGTCGGCGAGCGACTCCCGCGCGATCTTCTCCTGGAGCTTGAGGATGCCCTGGAGCAGCGCCTCGGGGCGGGGCGGGCAACCGGGGACGTAGACGTCGACGGGGATGATCTGGTCGACGCCCTTCGTCACGGCGTAGGAGTCCCAGTAGGGTCCCCCGCAGTTGGAGCATGCGCCGAAGGAGATGACGTACTTCGGCTCCGGCATCTGCTCGTAGAGCCGCTTGACCGCCGGGGCCATCTTGTCCGTGACCGTCCCGGAGACGATCATCAGGTCCGCCTGGCGCGGACCCGGCGCGAACGGGATGACGCCGAGCCGGATGAAGTCGTGCCGGGCCATCGACGCGGCGATGAACTCGATCGCGCAGCAGGCGAGGCCGAAGTTGAAGACCCACAGGCTGTACCGGCGCCCCCAGTTGAGGACCACCTTCATGGGCTCGGGGGCCAGCCGGGAGAGCACTCCCAGCCTCTTCGGCTCGGGGAGGAGCTGCGGGGTGGTCGCGGCCGGAGGCAGGTCCGGTGTCACGTCCGGTGTCACGTCCATTCGAGGACGCCCTTCTTGTACGCGTAGAGCAGGCCGACGGCCAGGAAGCCCAGGAAGACGAACATCTCCACGAGCGTCGTGGCGCCGTAACCGGCGGCGGCGAAGACCGTCGCCCACGGGAAGAGGAAGATCGAGTCGACGGCGAAGATGACGTAGAGGAAGGCGTAGACGTAGTAGCGGACCTGGGTGTGGGCCCAGCCCTCGCCCACCGGGTCCACACCGCATTCGTACGTCAGCAGCTTTTCGGGGGTCGGGACCACGGGCCGCAGCAGGCGGCCGGCGCCGAAGGCCACGGCGACGAAGAGCACGCCGAGTACGGCGAGCAGTCCGACGACCGAATAGCTTCGGAAGTAGTCCGCCGCGAGCACGTTTACGGTCGATACCGTTGGGTCGGGCACGTCCGTTTCCTCGCTCCTCGGCCACTGTCGACGATCTGGGTGATCTGGTACGCACGGGAGTCTAGAGCCTGGGCCACAGCGGGTGGGGTTATCCCCCGTTCACTGCGGGCGGGCCACCCCATGGCATCCGGGCTGCGCACTTGGCACGCTGTGGCGCATGACCGCGAGCAGCCACACCCTCGATGACGACCGCCCTCCCCGTGTCCGGGGCGCCTTCGACGCCTCGACGTGGAAGGAGATCGCGTACCTGCTGAGCAATCTGCCGGTGGCGTTGATCGGTTTTGTTTACACGGTTGTCATGGTTGCGGCGATGGGTGGGCTGTCCGTGACCGCCGTCGGACTGCCGTTGCTCGCTTGCGGCCTGTGGGGCGCGCGCCGGCTCGGGAAGTCGGAGCGCGCGCGGGCGCGGGCGCTGCTCGGTGTCCGCGTGGACGAGCCGACACCGTTGCCCGGGCCGGAGCGCTCAGGCGGTTTCTTCCCCTGGCTGTGGACGGGAATCAAGGACGCGGTGGCTTGGCGGACCGTGTTGTACGCGCTGGTCCGACTGCCGTGGGCGGTACTGACCTTCAGTATCGCGCTGGTGGGGCTGTTCGTGCTGTGGCCGGTGTTGCCGTGGCTGGCGCGCGGCATGGCCCAGGTGGACCGGGCGATGGTACGGGGCCTCCTGTCGCCGTCCGACGGGCTGGAGCGGCGCATCGCCGAGCTGGAGTCCGGCCGGGGGGTGGTGGTGGACACGGCGGCGGCGGACCTGCGGCGGATCGAGCGGGACCTGCACGACGGGGCGCAGGCCCGGCTGGTGGCGCTCGCCATGGGGCTGGGGCTGGCGAAGGAGAAGCTGCTGGAGGACCCCGACGCCGCGGCGGCGATGGTGGACGAGGCGCACGGTGAGGTGAAGATCGCCCTCCAGGAGCTGCGCGACCTCGCGCGGGGGATCCATCCGGCGGTGTTGACGGACCGGGGGCTGGACGCGGCGCTGTCGTCGTTGGCGTCGCGGTGCGTGGTGCCGGTGAAGGTGGCGGTGGATCTGCCGGGGCGGCCGGCGGCGGCGATCGAGGGGATCGCGTACTTCGTGGTGTCGGAACTGCTGCAGAACGTGAGCAAGCACGCGCGGGCGACGGGCGCGAGCGTCGAGGTGTGGCGGACGGCGGGGCGGTCGGCGGGCCGGTCGACAGGGCGCGGTGCGGGGCGCGGTGCGGGGCGGCTGTTGATACGGGTGTCCGACGACGGGCGCGGTGGCGCCGATCCCCTGGCCGGGGGCGGGTCCGGGATGGCGGGGCTCGCGGAGCGGGTGGGGGCGGTGGACGGGGTCTTCGTCGTGGACTCGCCGGAGGGTGGGGGGACGGTGGTGACGGCGGACCTGCCGTGGCGCGACCGCGAGGCGTAGGGCCGCCGGGCCGGCTTTGCCGGGCTTGACGGGCTCCGCCGGGGGCGGTGACTGCACGGGCTGCACGGGCTCCGCCCCGGGGACGTGGGTGCGGCCCGTGGCGCGGGGCGGCCCCGGCTGCGCCGGGCTCCACGGGGCTCCGCCCCGGACCCCGCGCCTCAAACGCCGGCGGGGCTGGATGTACCGGGGCTGCGCTTCGAACGCCGGCGGGGGGCCGGGTGGGCCGGGGCCGCGCTTCGAATGCCGGTGGGACCGGGCCCCGGGGGTGGGGCTAACCCCCCGGGCGGGAGACCCACATGCCGGATGGTTCGGGGGTGGGGGCGGCGGCAGGGTGGAGGGGTATCGGGAAGACGCGAAGGGGTGGGGAACATGGCTGAGGGCAGTGGGGTCGGACGAGTGGTGCGGGCGCCCCTGGCGGGTCGGACCTGGCGGGAGTTCGGGTATCTGATCACCGGGCTTCCGCTGGGCGTGCTGTACTTCGCGCTCACCGTCACCGGGCTCAGCGTCGGCGCCGGGCTGCTGGTGACCTTCCTCGGGGTGCCCGTGCTGGCCGGGGTGCTCTTGATGGGGCGGGGGTTCGGTCGGCTGGAGCGGGCGCGGGTGCGGGGGCTGCTGGGCGGGAAGGTCGGGGAGCCGGCGCCGATCCGCGCCCGCAAGCCCGGGGTGTTCCCCGCCATGGGGGCCGTGCTCAAGAGCGGGAGCGCCTGGCGGCACGTCCTGTACCCGGTGCTCCACTTCCCCTGGGCCGTGTTCGGGTTCACCCTGGCACTGGTGTTCTGGGTGTGCGGATGGTCCATGCTGCTCTATCCGCTGTGGTTCTGGGTCTTCCCGACCTTCACCGACCGGCGCGGGTTGGTCGTCTTCCAGAACGACAGCTACTCCTTCACCCTGGATACCCCCGCGGCCATCGCCGCCGCCGCCGTGTGCGGCCTCGCGCTCACCCTGGCGACCCCGTGGGTGATCCGTGCCCTGACCAGCGTGGACCGCGTCCTCGTGACCGCCCTCCTCGGCCCGTCCCGGCTGGACAGCCGCGTCAGCGAGCTGGAGTCCGACCGGGGGGCGGTCGTGGACACGGCCGCCGCCGACCTGCGCCGCATCGAGCGGGACCTGCACGACGGGGCGCAGGCCCGGCTGGTGGCGCTCGCCATGGATCTGGGCCTGGCGAAGGAGAAGCTGGCCGAGGACCCGCGAAGCGCGGCCCGGATGGTGGACGAGGCGCACGGCGAGGTGAAGGTCGCCCTCCAAGAGCTGCGGGACCTGGCCCGGGGCATCCATCCGGCCGTCCTCACCGACCGGGGGTTGGACGCGGCGCTGTCCTCGGTGGCGTCGCGGTGCGCGGTACCGGTGAAGGTGGCGGTGGAGTTGCCGGAGCGCCCGTCGGCCTCGGTCGAGGGGATCGCCTACTTCACGGTCTCCGAGCTGTTGCAGAACATCAGCAAGCACGCGGGGGCCCGTGCCGCGAGCGTCGACGTGTGGCGGGCGGGGAACCGGCTGCTGCTGCGGGTGTCCGACGACGGGCGGGGCGGTGCGGACGCGCGGGCGGGGACGGGGCTCGCGGGGCTCGCCGGACGGCTGGACGCGGTGGACGGGGTGCTGGTCGTGGACTCCCCGGTCGGCGGCGGCACCACGGTGACCGCCGAGTTGCCCTGGCGCGCGTAGCCGATCCGGGCGGGGAGGCTCCTCCTCCCCGTTCCCCCCGCGCCCCCGCGTTCCCCCAGTTGGCCCGGACTCCCCTGTTCCGGGCCATCGGGCTGGGATGCTTGGCTCAGCCAGGGATCACCGGGGTCCCGGCTACGAGTGGACGCGGGAGCTGCTGAGTCGTGGAAGACAGGGTGCGGGTGGTCATCGCCGAGGATTCAGTGCTGCTCCGTGAGGGCCTGACCCGGTTGCTGACCGACCGGGGGCATGACGTCGTGGCGGGCGTCGGGGACGCGGAAGCCCTGATCAAGACGGTGGCGGAGCTGGCCGCCGAGGGCGCGCCGCCGGACGTCGTGGTGGCCGATGTACGGATGCCCCCGACGCACACCGACGAGGGCATCCGGGCCGCCGTGCGGCTGCGCCGCGACCACCCCGGTATAGGTGTCCTCGTGCTGTCGCAGTATGTGGAGGAGCAGTACGCCACCGAACTCCTGGCCGGTTCCAGTACCGGGGTGGGGTACCTGCTGAAGGACCGGGTGGCCGAGGTGCGCGAGTTCCTGGACGCCGTGGTGCGCGTGGCCCGGGGCGGCACCGCCCTGGACCCCGAGGTGGTCGCCCAGTTGCTCGGCCGCAGCCGGAAGCAGGACGTGCTCGCCGGTCTGACGCCGCGCGAGCGCGAGGTGCTGGGGCTGATGGCCGAGGGGCGCACCAATTCGGCGGTGGCCAAGCAGCTCGTGGTGAGCGACGGGGCGGTGGAGAAGCACGTCGGCAACATCTTCATGAAGCTCGGACTGTCCCCCAGTGACGGGGATCACCGGCGTGTGCTGGCTGTTCTCACCTACCTGAAGTCCTGATCGACTGACACCCTGTCAGGTGGGGACGGGTCGGCGCGGGCTCCATCGGCGCACCGGCCGGTCTCCAGGACGGCACCGCCGACCGTTTGGCATATTCGCGTAATGCACGGCGTCTGTCGGACAGACCGTCCCCGAAACGACGGTCCAGAATACGGGCGACCCAGGGACGAGCGACCTGACGGACGTAGGGTTGCGCTTGGGAGCGAACGCCCGCCTCGAAGGAGGTCCAGTTCAGTGACCAGCCAGGTCAGTAGCCCAGCCGAGCAGGCCGACGGGGCCGGAGAGACCGTGGTCGGCGAGCAGCGCACACCACCTCGACCAGGTGGGGGTGGCAAGGAGGTCCGCCGTCTCGACCGTGTGATCATCCGCTTCGCCGGTGACTCGGGTGACGGCATGCAGCTCACCGGTGACCGCTTCACCTCGGAGACGGCGTCGTTCGGCAACGACCTCTCCACGCTGCCGAACTTCCCCGCCGAGATCAGGGCGCCCGCAGGAACACTGCCGGGCGTCTCGTCGTTCCAGCTGCATTTCGCGGACCACGACATCCTGACGCCCGGGGACGCACCGAACGTGCTGGTGGCGATGAATCCGGCGGCGTTGAAGGCGAACATCGGCGATGTGCCGCGCGGCGCGGAGATCATCATCAACACCGACGAGTTCACCAAGCGGCCGATGGCCAAGGTGGGCTACGAGACCTCCCCGCTGGAGGACGGTTCCCTCTCCGGGTACAACATCCACCCGGTGCCGCTGACGACGCTGACCGTGGAGGCGCTGAAGGACTTCGGGCTCTCGCGGAAGGAGGCCGAGCGGAGCAAGAACATGTTCGCGCTGGGCCTGCTGTCGTGGATGTACCACCGGCCGACCGAGGGCACCGAGGCGTTCTTGCGGAGCAAGTTCGCGAAGAAGCCGGACATCGCCGAGGCGAACGTGACGGCGTTCCGGGCGGGCTGGAACTTCGGGGAGACCACCGAGGACTTCGCGGTCTCCTACGAGGTCGCCCCCGCCACCCGCGCGTTCCCGACGGGCACCTACCGCAACATCTCGGGGAACCTGGCCCTCGCCTACGGCCTCATCGCCGCCGGTCAGCAGGCCGATCTCCCGCTCTACCTGGGCTCGTACCCGATCACCCCGGCCTCGGACATCCTGCACGAGCTGTCGAAGCACAAGAACTTCGGCGTACGGACCTTCCAGGCGGAGGACGAGATCGCCGGCATCGGCGCGGCCCTCGGCGCGGCCTTCGGCGGCGCCCTGGCGGTGACCACCACCTCCGGCCCCGGTGTCGCGCTCAAGTCCGAGACGATCGGCTTGGCGGTCTCCCTGGAGCTGCCGCTGTTGATCGTGGACATCCAGCGCGGCGGCCCCTCCACGGGTCTGCCGACCAAGACGGAGCAGGCCGACCTGCTCCAGGCGATGTACGGGCGCAACGGCGAGGCGCCGGTGCCGATCGTCGCGCCCCGCACCCCGGCGGACTGTTTCGACGCCGCCCTGGACGCGGCGCGGATCGCGCTGACCTACCGCACGCCGGTCTTCCTGCTCTCCGACGGCTACCTCGCCAACGGCTCCGAACCCTGGCGGATCCCGGAGGTCGCCGACCTGCCGGATCTGCGCACCCGTTTCGCCACGGGACCCAACCACACGCTCGCCGACGGCACCGAGGTGTTCTGGCCGTACAAGCGTGACCCGCAGACCCTGGCCCGCCCCTGGGCCCTGCCCGGCACCGCGGGGCTCGAACACCGCATCGGCGGCATCGAGAAGCAGGACGGCTCGGGCAACATCTCCTACGACCCGGCCAACCACGACTTCATGGTCCGCACCCGCCAGGCCAAGATCGACGGGATCGCCGTCCCGGACCTGGACGTCGAGGACCCGGACGGGGCCCGCACGCTCGTCCTGGGCTGGGGCTCCACCTACGGCCCCATCACCGCCGCCGTGCGCCGGCTGCGCGCCGCCGGTCTGCCCATCGCCCAGGCCCACCTGCGCCACCTCAACCCGTTCCCGGGAAATCTCGGGGAGGTCCTGAAGCGTTACGACAAGGTAGTGGTGCCGGAGATGAACCTCGGGCAGCTGGCCGGTTTGATCCGGGCGAAGTACCTGGTGGACGCCCAGTCGTACAACCAGGTCAACGGAATGCCCTTCAAGGCGGAACAGCTCGCGACGGTCCTCAAGGAGGCCCTCAATGACTGACGTGACCGACGCGCCGACCCCGTCACTGCTGTCGCTGGTGCCCAAGGCCCAGGCCAAGCAGTCGATGAAGGACTTCAAGTCCGACCAGGAGGTCCGCTGGTGTCCGGGCTGCGGCGACTACGCCGTCCTCGCCGCCGTGCAGGGCTTCATGCCCGAGCTGGGGCTGGCGAAGGAGAACATCGTCTTCGTCTCGGGCATCGGCTGTTCCTCCCGCTTCCCCTATTACATGAACACCTATGGGATGCACTCCATCCACGGTCGTGCCCCCGCCATCGCCACCGGTCTGGCCACCTCCCGCCGCGACCTGTCCGTCTGGGTCGTCACCGGTGACGGTGACGCGCTGTCCATCGGGGGCAACCACCTGATCCACGCGCTGCGCCGCAACGTCAACCTCAAGATCCTGCTCTTCAACAACCGGATCTACGGTCTGACCAAGGGCCAGTACTCCCCCACCTCGGAGCTCGGCAAGATCACCAAGTCCACCCCCATGGGCTCCCTCGACGCCCCCTTCAACCCGGTCTCGCTCGCGCTCGGCGCCGAAGCCTCCTTCGTCGCCCGCACCGTCGACTCCGACCGCAAGCACCTCACCGAGGTCCTGCGCCAGGCGGCCGACCACCGGGGGACCGCCCTCATCGAGATCTACCAGAACTGCAACATCTTCAACGACGGCGCCTTCGAGGTCCTCAAGGACCAGGAGCAGGCCCAGGAGGCGGTCATCCGCCTCGAACACGGACGGCCCATCCGTTTCGGGGCCGAGGGCCACAAGGGCGTGATCCGCGACCAGGCCACGGGCGACCTGGAGGTCGTGACCGTCACGCCGGAGAACGAGGCGCGCGTCCTGGTCCACGACGCGCACGCGGCGAGCCCCACCACCGCTTTCGCGCTCTCCCGCCTCGCCGACCCCGACACGCTCCACCAGACGCCCATCGGCGTCTTCCGCGACATCGACCGGCCGGTCTACGACACCCTCATGGCCGACCAGCTCGACGCCGCGATCGACCAGCGCGGCAAGGGTGACCTGACCACGCTGCTCACCGGCAACGACACCTGGACGGTGGTCGGCTGACCGCCGGGGCCCGCCCGGGCCCCGCCGCCCGGCTCGATGCGCCCGGACCTCGCTACGGGGTCCGGGCTTCGTCGTAGCGGACGCGCGCCGCCTGCACGTCGGGGGTCCGCCGCTCGGTCCAACGGGCCAGCGCCCAGACCTGTTCGGCCGCCTCGCGGCCGAGGTCGGTGAGCGAGTAGTCGACGCGCGGCGGGATCACCGGGTACGCCCGGCGGGACAGGAAGCCGTCGCGTTCCAGGGTCCGCAGGGTCTGGGTGAGCATCTTCTCGCTGACGCCGCCCACCTCCCGGCGCAGTTCGGCGAACCGGTACGGCCGCTCCACGAGTGCCGCGAGGACGAGGACGCCCCAGCGGCTGGTCACGTGCTCCAGTACCCCGCGCGAGGGGCACATCGGGGCCTTCACGCTTACGTCCATACCAGTACCTTACTTCAAAGTGTGTACTTACGAATAGTTAGCGCTCTCCCTAGGGTGGTGACATAGAGCGAACGTCGCACGAAGGAGAGCCGTCATGAGCCGCATCGTCGTCACCGGAGCCACCGGAGCCCTCGGCCGTCTGGTCGTCGCGGACCTGCTGGAGCGGGTCCCCGCCGGCCGGATCACCGCCGTCGTCCGGAACGAGCAGAAGGCCGCCGACCTCGCCGCGCGGGGCGTCGCCGTACGCGTCGCCGACTACGACGACCCGGCGAGCCTCGCCGGTGTCTTCGCCCAGGGCGACCGGGTGCTGCTGATCTCCGGCAGCGAGGTCGGGCGCCGCGTCCCCCAGCACACGGCCGTGATCGAGGCCGCGCAGGCGGCGGGGGTCGCCCAGCTCGCGTACACCGGCATCCTCGGCGGCCCCGAGGCCGACTTCGAGCTGGCGACGGAGCACAAGGTGACCGAGCAGGCGATCCTCGACTCCGGCCTGCCCTACACCTTCCTCCGCAACGGCTGGTACCACGAGAACTACACCGCCCAGCTCCCCGTCGTCCTGGAGCACGGCGCGGTCGTGGGCAGCGCCGGCGAGGGCCGGATCGCCTCGGCCGCGCGGGCCGACTACGCGGCCGCCGCCGCGGCGGTGCTGACCGGCGAGGGACACCTGAACCAGGTCTACGAACTCTCGGGCGACACCGCCTGGAGCCTGGAGGAGTACGCGGCCGAGGTGGCCGAGCAGTCCGGCCGCGAGGTCGCGTACGCGGCGCTCCCGGCCGACGCCCACCTCGACGTCCTCACCGGCGCCGGAGTACCCGAGCCGTTCGCGGCGATCCTGGTCGACGTCGACGCGGCGATCGCGCGCGGTCGGTTGGCCGGGTCGAGCGGCGACCTGTCCCGCCTGATCGGGCGGCCCACCACCCCCGTCGCGCAGGCGATCGCCTCGGCCCTGGCCTGAGTCCGCTCGCTCCCCGCTCCACAAGCGCTCCCGCGTGTCATGAGTATCTCGTGCTGACGGGCATGACATCCGGGCGTCGCGGCGCTACGGTCGTGAAGTTGTGAGATTGGCCGGAAGTCGCACTGGAGGGCCCGTGAAGGCGGAGAACGAGCAGCGCACGGGTTTGCTCTACGGATTCGGCGCATACGGGATGTGGGGGCTGGTCCCGCTCTTCTGGCCGCTCCTCAAGCCCTCCGGGGCGATCGAGATCCTCGCCCACCGCATGGTGTGGTCCGTGGTGGTGGTCGGAATCGCGCTCCTCGCGCTGCGCCGCTGGGGCTGGATCGCCGAGCTGGCGCGGCAGCCGCGCAAGCTCGGCCTGACCGCGCTGGCCGCCTGCGTGATCAGCGTGAACTGGGGCCTGTACATCTGGGCGGTCAACCACGGCCAGGTGGTCGAGGCGAGCCTCGGTTACTTCATCAACCCGCTCGTCACCATCGCCCTGGGCGTCCTCGTCCTGGGCGAGCGGCTGCGTCGGGCGCAGTGGGCGGCCGTTGGTATCGGCTTCGCCGCCGTGGTCGTGCTCGCCGTCGGATACGGGCGCCCGCCGTGGATCTCGCTGGTGCTCGCCTTCTCCTTCGCCGCCTACGGGCTGATCAAGAAGAAGCTCAACATGGGCGGCCTGGAGTCGCTGACCGCCGAGACCGCGCTGCTGTTCCCGCCCGCCCTGGCGTACCTGGTGTGGCTCGGGGTGCGGGGCGAGTCGACCTTCACCACCCGGGACCTCGGCCACAGCGCGCTGCTCGCCTCGACCGGCCTGGTCACGGCGCTGCCGTTGATCTGCTTCGGGGCCGCCGCGATCCGCGTGCCGCTCTCCACCCTGGGCCTGCTCCAGTACCTGGCGCCGGTGTTCCAGTTCGCGCTGGGAGTCGTGTACTTCCACGAGGCGATGCCGCCCGAACGCTGGGCCGGCTTCTCCCTGGTCTGGGTCGCGTTGGTGATCCTGACATGGGAAGCGCTGGGGACCTCGCGGCGGAACCGGGCACTGCTCGAAGCGGCCGCCGCGACGACACCCGCCGCCGCGACACCGGCCGCCGCGGCTCCCGCGGCCGTGGCCCCGACCCCCGAGTCCGCGTAACTCCCGCCTCCCGCGGCCCACCCCGATCCCCGACACGGACTCCCGTGCCGGGGATCGTCCGTTCACCGAACACCCGTGTCCGGATTGCGCTCTTGACGGATCGTCACACGCTCACTGAGCATCGGGCTCGCACTGACGCACGCACGCTCACATGCTCGATACCCGCACGTTCCGTCTCATCCCCAACGGAATCCGGAGCCCCCACATGAGCTTGTCCGTCTCCCCGCGCCTTGGCGCCGTGGCCGCGCTCGCGGTCGCGGCCACGGGACTGTACGCGGTCACGACCCCCGCCGCCCTCGCCTCACCGGCCGCGCCCCCCACGGCGGTCACGGCGGTCACGGCGGTCACGGCGGCGCCGACCCCGCCCGACATCCCGGTGGCCAACGTCAAGGCACACCTGGCACAGCTCCAGACCATCGCCGGCAACAACGGCGGCAACCGCGCCCACGGCAAGTCCGGCTACAAGGCGTCGATCGACTACGTGAAGGCCAAGCTGGACGCGGCCGGGTTCACCACGACCCTGCAGACCTTCACCTCCGGCGGCGCCACCGGCTACAACCTCATCGCCGACTGGCCGGGCGGCGACCCCGACTCGGTGCTGATGACCGGCGCGCACCTGGACTCGGTCAACGCCGGTCCCGGCATCAACGACAACGGCTCGGGCAGTGCCGCCATCCTGGAGACGGCGCTCTCCGTCTCCCGCGCGCGGCTCCAGCCCACCAAGCACCTGCGGTTCGGGTGGTGGGGCGCCGAGGAGCTGGGCATGGTCGGCTCGAAGTACTACGTGAACAACCTTCCCGCCGCCGAGAAGTCGAAGATCTCCGGCTACCTGAACTTCGACATGATCGGCTCGCCGAACCCCGGTTACTTCGTCTACGACGACGACCCGAAGCTCGAAGGGACCTTCAAGACCTACTTCGCCGGTCTGAACATCCCCACCGAGATAGAGACCGAGGGCGACGGCCGCAGCGACCACGCGCCGTTCAAGAACGCCGGCATACCGGTCGGCGGCCTGTTCTCCGGCGCCGACTACACGAAGACCGCGGCCCAGGCACAGAAGTGGGGCGGAACCTCCGGTCAGGCCTTCGACCGGTGCTACCACGCGTCCTGCGACACCTCCGCGAACATCGACGACACGGCGCTGGACCACAATTCGGACGCCATCGCGTACGCGGTCTGGACCCTCGGCGCGGGGGCGACGGTGCCGCCCGGCCCGTCCTTCGAGAACACGACGGACGTGGCCGTCCCGGACTCCCCCGCCCCGGCGGTGACGTCACCGATCACGGTCTCGGGCGTCGCGGGCAACGCGCCGGCGACCACCAAGGTCGACGTGAACATCGTCCACACCTACCGCGGTGACCTGGTGATCGACCTGCTCGCCCCCGACGGTACGGCGTACCGGCTCAAGAACTCCGACTCGGACTCGGGCGACAACGTCGTGGCCTCGTACACCGTGAACGCGTCGAGCGAGCCGGCCAACGGCGTGTGGAAGCTCCAGGTCAAGGACGTGGCGGCGCAGGACACCGGCTACATCGACAGCTGGCGGATCACCTTCTGACGGGCGGGACGCCACGGCTGCCACGGCACGCCGCGGACCGGCTTCGCTACGCGTCCTCACCGTGGGACCGCAGCGAGGCCGGGAGGGGTTCCCTGATGAGGGCCCGCAGTTCCTCCGCGACCGTCCCGATGTCCGCTCGACCGACCTTCGCCGCCTCCACCAGATCACCGAGCTCCTCCGGCGAAGGCAGTTGCTTCGCCCCCGCGACGCGCAGGTACGAGCGGGTCGCGGCGGCGGCGTAGAACTCGTTCATCGGGGATTCCAGCGCCGGGCAGACGGCGAGGGTGTGCAAAAACGCGGCGGCCCGCCACGCGGTGTCCGGGGCGGGCTGTTCGGGCACCAGGACGAGGTCGTTCTGGTGCCGGGCGACGGCGGCGGCCACCCCGGACGGGTCCCATACGGCGGGATCGGACGGCAGATGGTGGGCCAGAGCGGTCCAGGCCCACTCCATGGTGATCTTCAATGGCCGAACCGCTCCTGGAAGTAGCCCCAGTGGTCGGCGAACTCGTCGATGCCGGACAGGAACGACTTCCGGTCCTCGTCCAACTCGCGTTCGGTGACCTCGGTGATCAGCGCGGTGACCGTCGTACCCAGTGCCGCCGCGCGCGCCTTGAGGCGTTCGTGGAACTCTTCGTCCAGGCGGATGGTGACGTGTCTCGACATGTCCTCAACGGTACAGCGACCGCGCTGTACACAGGAGGGGAACGGCGCGAGGGTGGCCCGGGACACAGTCCCGGGCCACCCTCGCGCGCACCGCGGCTACTTGGCGGAGTCGGCCGTCCTCACGAGCGCGTCCTTGGTGACCGCGCCCACGTACACCTTGCCGTCGTCCGTGATCAGGGCGTTGACCAGACGGGTCGAGAAGATCCGGCCCGAGCCGAACGAACCGGTGACCTTGTCCCCGAGGGAGTCGAGGAACTGCTTGGCCTCCTTCGGGGCGTTCTTGTCCTTGGCCGCGCTCTCGGCGTCCTTGAGGCCCTTGCCCCCGGGTACGGAGATCTGCGCGACCGAGGCCCAGCCCTCGCCGAGCACCTTCACGTCGCCCTTGCCGGCTCCGACGGCGCCGCCGGTCAGGCCTTGGAGGCCGGGGAGGGACTCCAGGCCCTTCCACTCCTTGCCGTGGACGCCGTCCTTGCCGTCCTTGCCGTCCTTGCCTTCCCTGCCGTGCCCGTCGGCGCCCTCGATCACCTTCGCGCCCTTGGGCGCGGTGAAGGCGAAGGTGCCGGCGGCCGGCTTGGCGAAGTCCACCTTGGTGAAGCCCGCGTCCACGATCGGCTTGCCGCCCTGGCTGGACAGCACCTGCACGCGCAGCGGTACACCGTTCTTGGCGTCCACGGCGATCTGTACCGAGCCGACCGTCGAGCCGGCCTGCTTGGGCTTGAGCACGAGCTGGTAGGCATCCCGCCCGGCCACCTGGGCGGTGTCGCCCACGCTGACGTCGGTGGTGGGGCCGGCGGCCTTGAGGGCCTCCTGTGCCATCTCCTGGGGCGAGGCCGGCATCCGCTCCCCGGCCTTGCGCCCGGAGCCCGTCCCGGACCGGTCGTCCGTCTTGTGGAAGACCTGGTTGGACTTGCTGTCGTACCCCCACACGTCCTTGCCGTTGTGGGTGAGGCTGTACTCGTCCTTGCCGTCGAGGACGGTGAGCTTCTGCCGGTCCGGGCCGTCGGCGGCGACGCGGAGGGTGTGCGTGCCGGTCGCCAGCTGCGCGACCTTGTCCTGGGGGTCGGCCGAGCCACCCGTGACACCGCCACCGGCGCGGCCGCCCAGCAGGCCGCCGGCCAGGGTGGGCAGACCCAGGTCCGTGCTGATCTTGGCGCTGCCGGAGAGCTGCTGGACGTCCGAGGCCGCGATCTTCTCGATGAGCTGCTGGGCGGTCACCTTGGGCAGGTCCGGGTTCCCGGCGTTGGCGAAGGCCGGGACCATCGCGATGGTCGCGGCCGCCACGCCGAACACCGCGACCGGTACGGCGTACCGAGCGGCCTTGCGGGTCTTCGTGTTCGTTGCCATCTTCTCTGCCTGCCTCCGTAGATGCTTCGCGTCCACTCCCCGCCGCCACTCTCACCCGATCCGGTGGGGATGTGCCTCTATCTGACCAAAGGAGGGGGCCGAACGCGTCACTCCCCGGACTCAACCGGGCGTACACCCCAGGGATGACACGACACGGGCCCGGCATCCCCTACCCGTAGGGGATGCCGGGCCCGTCGACAGAGCCACCGGGTCAGCCCGCGCGGTGGACCACCGCGTCGCACAGCTCTTCGAGCGCCGACTTGGCGAAGCACTCCGGGAGCGGGGCCAGCGTGGCCCGGGCGTCCTGCGCGTAGCGGATGGTGTCGCGGCGGGCCTGCTCCAGCGCGGGGTGGACGCGCAGTCGGGCCAGGGCCTCGGCGTGCCGGGCGTCGTCGCCGAGGTCCCCGTCCAGGAGCCGTACGAGGTCCAGGTCGTCGGGGTCCCGGTCCCGCTCCGCCATCTCCCGCAGGCGCAGGACGGGCAGGGTCGGGATGCCCTCGCGCAGGTCCGTGCCGGGTGTCTTGCCGGACTCGTGGGAGTCGGAGGCGATGTCGAGGACGTCGTCGGCGAGCTGGAAGGCGATGCCGAGCCGCTCGCCGTACTGGGTCAGGATGTCGACCACCGACTCGTCGGCGCCGGCCATCAGCGCGCCGAACCGCCCGGAGACGGCGATGAGCGAACCGGTCTTGCCCGCCATGACGTCGAGGTAGTGCGCGACCGGGTCGCGGCCGTCGCGCGGGCCGGCCGTCTCCAGGATCTGGCCGGTCACCAGGCGCTCGAAGGCCTCGGCCTGGATGCGCACGGCCTCGGGGCCCAGGTCGGCCAGGATGTGCGAGGCGCGGGCGAAGAGGAAGTCACCCGTCAGGACGGCGACCGAGTTCCCCCAGCGGGTGTTGGCGCTCTCCACCCCGCGGCGCACGTCCGCCTCGTCCATGACGTCGTCGTGGTAGAGCGTGGCCAGGTGGGTGAGTTCCACGACGACCGCGGACGGCACGATCCCGGGGGCGTACGGATCTCCGAAGCGGGACGCGAGCAGCACCAGCAGCGGCCGGAACCGCTTGCCTCCGGCCCGAACCAGGTGCTGCGCGGCCTCGGTGATGAAGGGGACTTCGCTCTTGGTGGCCTCCAGCAGACCCGCCTCGACGGCGGCCAGTCCGGCCTGGACATCGGTCTCAAGAGCCTGGTCCCGCACGCTCAGTCCGAACGGCCCGACGACGGTCACGAGGGGTACTCCTGTCTGCTGACGATCACCTTGACGATCACATGGATTGTCGATGTGTCGCTGCCATCACTCAAGCCAGCGTATCCGGTCTGTTTTCGATCACCCAGAGCGCCTGCCCCGCCGCCACGCGCGCACCGCCCGATCCGCACCGGTATGTTCGTCAGGAGCCGAAACAACCTGAGAACGCCTTTTGCCCTCAAGTGTCACCGACACATACGAGCCGACCGATCCGGAGGCGGACGCCATGGCCGGGCCGGCCCCCGTTCACCGAGGCGGTCCCGCATGATCATCCGTACCGACTTCCCCTACGAGACCACCCGCGAGGATGTCCGGATCCCGCTGCCTGGGGGCACCTCCCAGGCCGAAGGCTCTGGGGGAGGGATCGAGCTGTACGCGCGGATCTGGCGCCCGGCCACCACCGAGCCCGTCCCCGCCCTGCTGGAGTACCTCGCGGACCGCCTCACCGACCGGACCGCCCCGCGCGACTCGCAGCGTCACCCCTGGTACGCGGGCCACGGCTACGCCTCCGTACGGGTGGACGCGCGCGGCCACGGCTGCAGCGGCGGCGTACCGGTCGACGCGTACGACGCACGGATGCCCGCGGACGGCGTGGCGGTGGTGGAGTGGCTCGCGGCGCGGCCCTGGTGCACGGGCGCGGTGGGCGTGTTCGGGATCGGCCGGGGCGGCTCCGACGGCCTCCGGATCGCCGCCCTCGCCCCACCGGCGCTCAAGGCGGTCGTCACGGTCTGCTCCACCGACGACCCCTACGACAACGGCGGCCACTCCATGGGCGGCTCCGTCCCGGCCGTCGACATGCCCGCGCGGGCGGCGACGACCCTGGCCTTCTCCGCGCTCCCGCCGGACCCGCTGTACGCCGGCGACGGACGCCGCGAGCAGTGGCTCACCCGTCTGGAGGCCCTGGAACCGCCGATCCACACCTGGCTCGCGCACCAGACCCGCGACGCCTACTGGAAGCAGGGCGGCGTCCGAGAGGACTACGGGAGCGTCCGCGCCGCCGTGCTGGCGGTCGGCGGCCTGCACGACCCGCACCGGGACACCGTGCTGCGCCTGGTCGAGCGCCTGCCGCGGGGCCGGGTCCGGGGACTGATCGGCCCCTGGGCGCACCGGTACCCCGACCGGGAGGAGCCGCCGGGCCCCGCGATCGGCTTCCTCCAGGAGAGCCTGCGCTGGTGGGACCACTGGCTCAAGGGCGAGGACAACGGGGTGATGGACGAACCGCTGCTCCGCTCCTGGATCGGCGAGTCGCGCCCGCCGGCGACCGTGTACGGGCGGATGGAGGGCCGCTGGGTCGGCGACGCCGCCTGGCCCTCGCCTTCGGTCGTGCCGGTTTCCTACGGGCTCCAGGGCGCGCCGGTGACGGTCGCCTCCCCGCAGCACACCGGGCTGGACGCGGGCCGGTTCCGCCCCGTCGGCAACGACGCGGACCTCCCGCCCGACCAGCGGGAGGAGGACGCGAAGTCGGCGTGTTTCGAGTTCCCGGTGGCGCCGGGCGACCCGGTGGAGATCCTGGGCCGGGCACGGGTGACGCTGAGGCTGCGTATGGACGTCCCGTACGGGCAGGTGATCGCCCGGCTGTGCGAGGTCGCGCCGGACGGGGCCTCGACGCTGATCACGCGCGGCGCGCTGAACCTGTCGGCGCGGGGCGGGCCGGACCGGGCGGCGCCCTGGCCGGTGGGCTCGTACGAGGACGTCACCTTCGAGCTGAACGACATCGGGCACGCGTTCGCGCCGGGCCACCGCATCCGGCTGGCGCTGTCCTCGGCGTACTGGCCGTGGATCTGGCCGCGGGCCGGCTCGGAGGCGGGCTGGACCCTCGACCCGGCGGGCAGCACGCTGGAGCTGCCCTTGCGGACGGCGGGCCCGCTGGACGGCGGGATCGTCTTCGAGGCGCCGGAGCAGGCGGAGCCGCTGGGGGTCGTGTACCCGGCGACGCTGGACGAGCCGCGCCCGGAGCGGGTCGTCGTACGGGACGTCGCGCGCGGGACGTGGCGGCTGGAAGTGGCCCCCCGGGACGGGGGCACGCGGACCTACCCGGACGGGCTGGAGTTCGGGGAGGACGGGGTCGAGGAGTACGAGATCCGCTCGACGGACGCCCTCTCCGCGCGGGCCGGCTCGCGGTGGCGACTGCGGCTGCACCGGCCGGAGCCGCCCTGGGAGGTCACGGTGGAGACCCGCTCGGAGGTCTCCTGCGACGCGGGCGGGTTCCTGACGTCGAACGAGGTGGTGTGCCGGGAGGGCGACGAGGTGGTCTTCCACCGCACGTGGGAACGCCGCCTCCCGCGCACGGCGGGCTGACCGGTCCGCGGGCGGGCGCGTCGCCGACCGGCCGCGGAGTCGGGTGGCCGGCCGGCCGGCCGGTCGGCACGAGACGCGTCGGCTCGGCACGCGGTGGGCACCAGGCGGCTCAGCGGAAGAGTCGCTCCAGGACCACCGCGATGCCGTCGTCCTCGTTGGACAGCGTCACCTCGTCGGCCACCGCCACCAGTTCGCGGTGGGCGTCCGCCATCGCCACCCCGTACGCCGCCCAGGCGAACATCGGCACGTCGTTCGGCATGTCGCCGAAGGCGATCGTGGCCGAGGCGGCCAGCCCCAGGACGTCCGCCGCCCGGGCGAGGCCGCTCGCCTTGTCGATGCCCGGCGGCTGGAGCTCCACGGTGTGCTCGCCCGCCATCGTCACGTTGACGAGGTCCCCGACCACCCCCCGGGCGACCCGGGTCAGTTCGTCGTCGTCCAGTTCGGGATGCTGGAGCAACACCTTGTTGATCGGCGCCGACCACAGGTCCGCCCGGCGCCGTACCCGGACGGTCGGCAGGTGCGGGTGCGGCATCCGGTAGCCCGGCCCTATCAGCATCTCCGCGTCCACCCCCTCCTGGTCGACGGCCACGTACACCTCGCCGATCTCCGCCTCGATCTTGCCGAGGGCGACCTCCGCCAGCCCGCGGTCCATGCACACGGAGTGCAGCAGGCGCCCGCGCGCCGCGTCGTACACCTGCGCGCCCTGCCCGCACACCGCGAGCCCCGTGTACCCGAGGCCGTCCAGGACGTGGCGTACCTGTGGGACCGGGCGGCCGGTGACGATGATGTGCTGGGCCCCGGCGGCGCGGGCGCGCGCGAGAGCGGCGTGGGAACGGGCCGAGACGGTGTCCCCGGCGCGCAGCAGAGTCCCGTCCAGGTCGGTGGCGATCAAAGCGAAGGGAGGGGCCGAAGGCGGGGCGGAAGTCACGGCGCAAGGATACGGACCCCTTTGGACAAGTCCTACAAATAGCGCCCGAATCCGGCCTCCCGCACGCCCCACCAGCCACGTAACGTGTCAACGAGCCCCCGGGACACCCCCGGACCGCGTCGAAAGCGAGGCAGCAACCCATGCCCCAGCAGAGCCCCCTCGATGTCCCCGAGGGCGACCCGTTCGGACCGCACAACCTCCCCTACGGGGTGTTCTCCACCGCCGAGGACCCCCGACGGCGGGTCGGTGTGCGGATCGGCGGGCACGTCCTGGACGCCGGAGCGGCCGCACTCGCGCTCGGTTCCCCCTACGCGGGCCTGCTCGGGCAGCCCTCCCTCAACCCCCTGCTCGCCGCAGGGCGCACCGCCTGGCGCGACGTACGGCGCGCGCTGACCGCCTGGGTGACCGACCCCGGGCACCGCGCCACCGTCGAGCCGCACCTGACGCCGCTCGACGCGGTCACCCTGCACCTGCCGTACGAGGTCGCCGACTACGTCGACTTCTACGCGAGCGAGCACCACGCCACGAACGTCGGCAAGATCTTCCGCCCGGACGGTGACGCCCTCACCCCCAACTGGAAGCACCTGCCCATCGGTTACCACGGCCGCGCCGGGACCGTCGTGGTCTCCGGCACCGAGATCGTCCGCCCCTCCGGTCAGCGCAAGGCGCCCACGGACCCGGCGCCCGTCTTCGGCCCGAGCGTCAAGCTCGACATCGAGGCGGAGGTCGGCTTCGTCGTCGGCACCCCCTCCGAAATGGGCCGTCCGGTCGCGCTCGGCGAGTTCGAGGACCACGTCTTCGGTCTGTTCCTCCTCAACGACTGGTCCGCGCGGGACATCCAGGCCTGGGAGTACGTCCCGCTCGGCCCGTTCCTCGGCAAGTCCTTCGCCACCTCGGTCTCCGCCTGGGTCACCCCGCTGGAGGCCCTGGACGCCGCTCGGGTCGCGCCGCCCGCCCGCGACTTCCCGCTGCTGCCGTACCTGGACGACGCCGACGCCGACCGGCCCGGTGGTTTCGACCTGCGCATCGCCGTCTCCATCAACGGGCAGGAGGTGGCCCGGCCGCCGTTCGCCTCGATGTACTGGACCGCCGCCCAGCAGCTGGCCCACATGACGGTCAACGGGGCCTCCCTGCGGACCGGCGACGTCTACGGCTCCGGCACCGTCAGCGGTCCCGAGACCGACCAGCGCGGCTCCCTGCTGGAGCTGACCTGGAACGGCCGCGACGCCATCGAGCTCACCGACGGCAAGCGCACCTTCCTGGAGGACGGCGACACCGTCACCCTCACCGCCTGGGCCCCCGGCCCGGACGGCAGCCGCGTCGGCCTCGGCGAGGTCACCGGCCGTATCGTCGCCTCCCGCTGACCCGGTCCGGGTCGACGGACCAGGCGACGGCCGCCGCGCCGCCCGGGAAAGCCCGAGGGCCCGGCCCCCCTTCCGCGGGGGAGCCGGGCCCTCGGTCGTCCGCGCGGTGTCACCGCACGAACGTACTCGCGTGTCCCGCCAGGTCCAGGAAGTACTGCGGCGCCACGCCCAGGACCAGCGTCACCGCCACGCCGACCGCGATCGTGGTCATCGTCAGCGGCGAGGGCACCGCCACCGTCGGGCCGTCGGCCTTCGGCTCGCTGAAGAACATCAGCACGATCACCCGGATGTAGAAGAACGCGGCGATCGCGGACGAGATCACACCGACCACGACCAGCGTCCCGGCGCCGCCCTCCGCCGCCGCCTTGAACACGGCGAACTTGCCGGCGAACCCGGACGTGAGCGGGATGCCCGCGAAGGCCAGCAGGAAGACCGCGAAGACCGCCGCCGTCAGCGGGGAACGTCGGCCCAACCCGGCCCACTTCGACAGGTGGGTGGCCTCGCCGCCCGCGTCCCGGACCAGCGTGACCACGGCGAACGCACCGATCGTCACGAAGGAGTACGCGCCCAGGTAGAAGAGGACCGACTTGACGCCCTCGGCGGAGGTGGCGATCACACCGGCCAGGATGAAACCGGCGTGCGCGATCGAGGAGTACGCGAGCAGCCGCTTGACGTCGGTCTGGGTCACGGCGATCACCGCGCCCGCCAGCATCGTGACGATCGCGACGCCCCACATCACCGGCCGCCAGTCCCACCGCAGGCCCGGGAGCACCACGTACAGCAGGCGCAGGAGCGCGCCGAAGGCCGCGACCTTGGTGGCCGCCGCCATGAAGCCGGTGACCGGGGTCGGGGCCCCCTGGTACACGTCCGGCGTCCACATGTGGAAGGGGACGGCACCGACCTTGAACAGCAGGCCCATGAGGATCAGCGCGCCGCCGATGAGCAGCAGCGCGTCATTGCCCATGGTGGAGGCGAGCGCCGGGTCGATCTTCGAGACCGTGCCTTCCGCCACGTCCGCGATCACCGCGTACGAGACGGAGCCGGCGTAGCCGTAGATCAGCGCGATGCCGAAGAGCAGGAACGCCGACGAGAACGCCCCGAGCAGGAAGTACTTGACCGCCGCCTCCTGCGACATCAGCCGCTGGCGGCGGGCGAGGGCGCAGAGCAGGTACAGCGGGAGGGAGAAGACCTCCAGCGCGATGAACAGCGTCAGCAGGTCGTCGGCCGCCGGGAAGATCAACATGCCGGAGATCGCGAAGAGGGCCAGCGGGAAGACCTCGGTGGTGGTGAAACCGGCCTTGACGGCCGCCTTCTCGCTGTCGCTGCCGGGGACCGACGCCGCCTGCGCGGCGAAGGAGTCGACCCTCTTGCCGTGGGTGGCCGGGTCCAGGCGCCGCTCCGCGAAGGTGAAGACGGCGACGATCGAGGACAGCAGGATGGTGCCTTGCAGGAACAGCGCCGGACCGTCCACGGCGATGGCGCCCATGGCCGCGACATGCGCCTTGGAGCTGCCGTACCCGCCGGCCGCGAGGCCGACGACCGCCGCGAAGGCCGCGGCCGGCGCGGCGACGGCGAGGAACACCTGGACGTGGTAGCGGTACTTGCGCGCCACGAAGGCCTCGACGAGGACGCCGAGGACCGCCGCGCCCACCACGATGAGCGTGGGCGCGAGCTGCGCGTATTCGATGTGCGGGGCCGGGATCTTGGTGGCCGGGTCCGGGGCCGCCAGGGTCAGCAGGCCCTGGGCAGCAGTCAGCGTGCTCACTTCGCCGCCTCCCCGTTCTTGGCTTGGACGGCGACCTCGGGCTTGGGGTCCGTCTGCTTCACATCCGACATGGTGTGCTTCACCGCCGGGTCGACGATCTCGGTCAGCGGCTTCGGGTAGACGCCCAGACCGATCAGCAGCGCGATCAGCGGGGCGACGACCAGGATTTCCCGCAGGCGCAGGTCCGGCATCGCGCGGACCTCCTCCTTGACGGGGCCGGTCATCGTGCGCTGGTAGAGCACCAGGGTGTACAGCGCGGCCAGCACGATGCCGAACGTGGCGATGACGCCGACGACCGGGTACCTGGTGAAGGTGCCGACCAGGACGAGGAACTCGCTGACGAACGGGGCGAGACCCGGCAGGGAGAGCGTCGCGAGACCGCCGATGAGGAAGGTCCCGGCGAGGACCGGGGCGACCTTCTGCACGCCGCCGTAGTCGGCGATGAGGCGCGAGCCGCGCCGCGAGATCAGGAAGCCGGCGACCAGCATCAGCGCCGCCGTGGAGATCCCGTGGTTGACCATGTAGAGCGTCGCGCCCGACTGCCCTTGGGTGGTCATCGCGAAGATGCCCATGATGATGAACCCGAAGTGCGAGATGGAGGCGTAGGCGACCAGCCGCTTGATGTCCCGCTGGCCGACGGCGAGCAGCGCCCCGTAGACGATGCTGACGAGGGCCAGGACGAGGATCATCGGCGTGGCCCACTTGCTTGCCTCGGGGAACAGCCCGAGGCAGAAGCGGAGCATCGCGAAGGTGCCGACCTTGTCGACGACCGCGGTGATCAGTACGGCGACCGGGGCGGTGGACTCGCCCATCGCGTTCGGCAGCCAGGTGTGCAGCGGCCACAGCGGGGCCTTCACCGCGAAGGCGAAGAAGAAGCCGAGGAACAGCAGCCGTTCGGTGCCGGTCGCCATGTCGAGGCTGCCCGCGGCGCGGGCGGCGGTGATCTCCTGGAGGGAGAAGTTCCCCGCGACCACGTAGAGGCCGATGACGGCGGCCAGCATGATCAGGCCGCCGGCGAGGTTGTAGAGGAGGAACTTGACCGCCGCGTACGAGCGCTGCGCGGCCGCGTTCTCGTCGGCCCCGCCCGCCGCGCCCGCGGCCGATCGGGAGGACGTGGCCCGGTCGCCGAAGCCGCCGATGAGGAAGTACATCGGGATGAGCATGGCTTCGAAGAAGACGTAGAAGAGAAAGACGTCGGTGGCCTCGAAGGAGATGATCACCATCGCCTCGACCAGCAGGATCAGGGCGAAGAAGCCCTGGGTCGGCCGCCAGCGTCGGCTCGCGGTCTCCAGGGGGTCGGCGTCGTGCCACCCGGCGAGGATGATGAACGGCATCAGTACGGCCGTGAGCGCGATGAGCGCCACCCCGATGCCGTCCACGCCCAGTTCGTAGCGGACCCCGAAGTCGGGGATCCAGGCGTGGGATTCGGTGAGCTGGTAGCGGGCGCCACCGGGCTCGAAGCGGACCGCGACGAGCACGGCCAGCGCCAGGGTCGCCAGGGAGACGAGCAGCGCGAGCCACTTGGCGGCGCCCCGGCGGGCGGCCGGGACGGCCGCCGTCAGGACCGCGCCGACCGCGGGCACGACCGCCGTCACCGTCAGAAGCGGGAAACTCATCTCACACCGCCCTCATCAGCAGGGTCGCGGCGATGAGGATCGCCGTGCCCCCGAACATCGAGACCGCGTAGCTGCGGGCGTAGCCGTTCTGCAGCTTGCGCAGCCGGCCCGACAGTCCGCCGACCGAGGCGGCCGTCCCGTTGACCACCCCGTCGACCAGGCTGTGGTCGACGTACACGAGGGAGCGGGTCAGGTGCTCCCCGCCGCGCACCAGCACGACGTGGTTGAAGTCGTCCTGGAGCAGGTCGCGCCGGGCCGCCCGGGTGAGCAGGCTCCCCCGGGGGGCGACCAGGGGGACGGGCTTTCGGCCGTACTGCATGTACGCGAGGCCCACGCCGATCAGCAGGACCACGATGGTGGCGGCGGTGATCGCCCCGGCGCCCAGGGGCGGGTTCCCGTGCTCGAAGGAGGTCACGGGCTCCAGCCACTTCACGAACGCCTCGTTGATGCTGAACAGGCCACCGGCGAAGACCGATCCGAAGGCCAGCACGATCATCGGCAGGGTCATGGTCTTCGGGGACTCGTGGGGGTGCGGCATCCGCCCGGCCCGGTGTTCGGCCGCGGGCTCGGCGCTGGGCACGGCGTCCGCGTCGGGCGCCGGCTGCCAGCGCTTCTCCCCGAAGAACGTCATGAGCATCACGCGGGTCATGTAGAAGGCGGTGATCGCGGCGCCCAGCAGGGCCACCCCGCCGAGGATCCAGCCCTCGGTGCCGCCCTTCGCGAAGGCCGCTTCGATGATCTTGTCCTTGGACCAGAAGCCCGACAGGCCCGGGAAGCCGATGATGGCGAGGTATCCGAGGCCGAAGGTGACGAAGGTGATCGGCATGTACGTGCGCAGGCCGCCGTACTTGCGCATGTCCACCTCGTCGTTCATCCCGTGCATCACGGAACCGGCGCCGAGGAAGAGACCCGCCTTGAAGAAGCCGTGCGTCACCAGGTGCATGATCGCGAAGACGTACCCGATGGGGCCGAGACCGGCCGCCAGGATCATGTAGCCGATCTGCGACATCGTGGAGCCGGCGAGGGCCTTCTTGATGTCGTCCTTCGCGCAACCGACGATCGCACCGAAGAGCAGCGTCACCGCGCCGACCACGACGACCGCGGTCTGCGCGTCCGGCGCGGCGTTGAAGATCGCCCCGGACCGGGTGATCAGGTACACGCCGGCGGTGACCATGGTCGCCGCGTGGATCAGCGCCGAGACCGGGGTCGGGCCCTCCATGGCGTCACCGAGCCAGGACTGGAGCGGCACCTGCGCCGACTTGCCGCAGGCGGCCAGCAGCAGCATCAGGGCGATCGCCGTCAGTTTCCCCTCGGAGGCCCCGCCCACCGCGCCGAACACCGGCCCGAAGGCGAACGTCCCGAAGGTGGTGAACATCAGCATGATCGCGATCGACAGGCCCATGTCGCCGACCCGGTTGACCAGGAAGGCCTTCTTCGCGGCGGTGGCCGCGCTGGGCTTGTGCTGCCAGAAGCCGATGAGCAGGTACGAGGCCAGGCCCACGCCCTCCCAGCCGACGTACAGCAGAAGGTAGTTGTCGGCGAGGACGAGGAGCAGCATGGCCGCGAGGAACAGGTTCAGGTAGCCGAAGAAGCGGCGGCGCCGCTCGTCGTGCTCCATGTACCCGATCGAGTAGATGTGGATGAGGGTGCCGACGCCGGTGATCAGCAGGACGAAGGTCATCGACAGCTGGTCGAGCCGGAAGGCGACGTCCGCCTGGAAGCCCTCCACCGGAATCCAGCTGTACAGCAGCTGGTTCAGGGTGCGGTCGTCGGCGCCACGCCCCAGCATGTCGGCGAACAGGGCCACGCCGATGCCGAAGGAGGCGGCGGCGAGGAGGGTGCCGAGCCAGTGGCCGGCCTTGTCGAGGCGGCGGCCGCCGCACAGCAGCACCACCGCTCCGAGCAGGGGCGCCGCCACCAGCAGCGCAATCAGATTCTCCACTGTGAAGGCCCCTTACAGCTTCATCAGGCTGGCGTCGTCGACCGAGGCCGAGTGGCGGGTACGGAACAGCGACACGATGATCGCGAGGCCCACCACGACCTCCGCGGCGGCGACGACCATCGTGAAGAACGCGATGATCTGACCGTCGAGGTTGCCGTGCATCCGGGAGAAGGTGACGAAGGCGAGGTTGCAGGCGTTGAGCATCAGCTCCACGCACATGAACAGCACGATCGCGTTCTTGCGGATGAGTACGCCGGCCGCGCCGATGGTGAACAGCAGGGCCGCCAGGTACAGGTAGTTGACCGGGTTCACTTCGAGGCCTCCTCTCGGCCGAGTCGCTCCGCCGACTTCTGCTCAAGCGCCTTCAGGTCGTCCAGTGCCTCGCTCGACACGTCGCGGACCTGTCCGCGCGCCCGCAGCGTCTTGTTGACGGTCAGCTCGGACGGGGTGCCGTCCGGCAGCAGGCCGGCGATGTCCACCGCGTTGTGCCGGGCGTAGACGCCGGGGGCCGGCAGCGGCGGGAGTTGGACGCCCTCGCGCACGCGCCGCTCGGCCAGCTCGCGCTGGGTGGCGGCCCGCTCGGTGCGCTCGCGGTGGGTCAGCACCATCGCGCCGACGGCCGCGGTGATCAGCAGGGCGCCGGTGATCTCGAAGGCGAAGATGTAGCGGGTGAAGATCAGCTCGGCGAGACCCTCGACGTGCCCGGCGGAGTTGACCCGGCCCAGGCCGTTGAAGTGGGTGAGCTTGGCGTTGGCGATACCGGCGATCAGCAGGACGCCGAAGCCCAGCCCGCACAGGGCGGCCAGCCAACGCTGCCCCTTGAGGGTCTCGGTGAGCGAGTCGGCGGCGGTGACGCCGACGAGCATGACCACGAAGAGGAACAGCATCATGATCGCGCCGGTGTAGACGACGACCTGGACGACGCCCAGGAAGTACGCCCCGTTGGCGAGGTAGAAGACCGCCAGGATGATCATCGTCCCCGCCAGGCACAGCGCGCTGTGCACGGCCTTCTTCATCAGGATCGTGCACAGCGCGCCGATGACGGCGACCGTGCCGAGGACCCAGAACTGGACGGCCTCGCCCGTCGAGGTGGCCGAGGCCGCCGCGGCGATCGCGCTCATGCGTCCACCCCCTCGGGCTCCGCCGCGTCCCGCCCGGCGCCTTCGGCGACCTCGCCCTTGGACCGCGCGACCTGCCGGGCGGTCCCCGGGGCCGCGCCCGTCACCAGGCCGCGGTAGTAGTCCTGGTCGTCGGTGCCCGGGTACATCTCGTGCGGCGCCTCGACCATGCCCTCGGTCAGCCCCACCAGCAGCTGTTCCTTGGTGTAGATCAACGACGCGCGGCTGGAGTCGGCCAGTTCGAACTCGTTCGTCATCGTCAGCGCCCGGGTGGGGCACGCCTCGACGCACAGCCCGCACAGGATGCAGCGGGCGTAGTTGATCTGGTAGACCGCGCCGTACCGCTCACCCGGGGAGTAGCGCTCCTCCTCGGTGTTGTCCGCGCCCTCCACGTAGATCGCGTCGGCCGGACAGGCCCAGGCACACAGCTCGCACCCGATGCACTTCTCCAGACCGTCGGGATGGCGGTTGAGCTGGTGCCGCCCGTGGAAGCGGGGCGCGGTGGTCTTGTGCTGCTCCGGGTACTGCTCGGTGAGGCGCTTCTTGAACATGGCCTTGAAGGTCACGCCGAAGCCGGCCACCGGGTTCTGCCACTTCTCGTTCTCGGCGTCAGACATTCTCACCACCCTCCTCTCGGTCACTGTCGGTGTTCGCCCCGCCACTGACGATCAGCTCCCGCTGCCCGCGGGGCCGCCTGCGCGGTACGGGCGCGGGCTGCTGGCCGGGCTTGGGGGGTACGGGGAATCCGCCCGCCATCGGGTCGAAGGGTTCGTCCGCCGCGCCGCCGGCCGCGCCCCGGGCCTGCTCTTCCCGCTTGTTGCGGAACAGGTCGGCGACGAACGACAGGAGCAGTACGGCGATGACGGCGCCGCCGACGTAGAGCACGATCTGCTGGAAGTCGTAGTTCTCGTTCCGCAGCGCCCGGACGGTGGCGACCAGCATCAGCCAGACCACGGAGACGGGGATGAGGATCTTCCAGCCGAGCTTCATCAGCTGGTCGTAGCGCACGCGCGGCAGCGTGCCGCGCAGCCAGATGAAGAAGAACAGCAGCAACTGGACCTTGATGACGAACCAGAGCATCGGCCACCAGCCGTGGTTCGCGCCCTCCCAGTACGTCGAGATCGGAGCGGGAGCCCGCCAGCCGCCGAGGAAGAGGGTGACGGAGACCGCCGAGACGGTGACCATGTTGACGTACTCGGCCAGCATGAACAGCGCGAACTTGATGGAGGAGTACTCGGTGTTGAAGCCGCCCACCAGGTCGCCCTCGGACTCCGGCATGTCGAAGGGGGCGCGGTTCGTCTCCCCGACCATCGTGATCACATAGATGATGAAGGAGACCGGCAGCAGGACGATGTACCAGCGGTCCGCCTGTGCCTCCACGATCTTCGAGGTCGACATCGACCCGGAGTAGAGGAACACCGAGGCGAACGCCGCGCCCATCGCGATCTCGTACGAGATCATCTGCGCGCAGGAACGCAAGCCCCCGAGCAGCGGGTACGTGGAGCCCGAGGACCAGCCGGCGAGGACGATGCCGTAGATCCCGACCGAGGCCACCGCGAGGACGTACAGCATCGCGATGGGGAGGTCGGTCAGTTGCATCGTGGTGCGCTGACCGAAGATCGAGACCTCGTTGCCGGAGGGCCCGAAGGGGATCACCGCGATGGCCATGAAGGCCGGGATCGCCGCGATGATCGGGGCGAGGACGTACACGACCTTGTCGGCCCGCTTGACGATGACGTCTTCCTTGAGCATCAGCTTCACGCCGTCGGCGAGCGACTGGAGCATGCCCCAGGGGCCGTGCCGGTTGGGACCGATGCGCAGCTGCATCCAGGCGACGACCTTGCGCTCCCAGACGATGGAGAAGAGCACGGTCACCATCAGGAAGGCGAAGCAGAACACCGCCTTGACGACGACGAGCCACCAGACGTCCTTGCCGAAGAGGGACAGGTCCTCGGCGGCGAGCTGTACCGGATTCACGCGTCCACCTCCGCGGTGCTGTGGCCCGCGCCGGCCGCGCCCGCCGGGCCGATGCGTACGAGGGCGCCCGGGCGGGCGCCGGTGTCGGCGAGGACGCCGGAGCCGGTGGAGTTCAGCGGGAGCCAGACCACCCGGTCGGGCATCCGCGTGATCCGCAGCGGCAGTTCCACCGTCCCGGCCGGGCCGGTGACCGCGAGGACGTCGCCGTCCTTGACCCCGGACTCGGCGGCCGTGGCGGCCGACAGTCGGGCGCTCGCCTCGTGCCGGGTGCCGGCCAGGGCGGCGTCGCCGTCCTGCAGCCGGCCCTGGTCCAGCAGGAGCCGGTGACCGGCGAGGACCGCCTCGCCCGCGCCGGGCCGGGGCAGGGCCGCGGTGTCCGCGCCCTGCTCGGCGGCGCGCTCCCCGGTCCACGGTCCGAGCCGGTCGAGTTCCCGCCGTACGGCGTGTACGTCGGGCAGTCGGATCGGCCGGTCCGCCGCGTCGGCCAGCATGTGCAGCACGCGGTGGTCGGCGGGGGCGAGCCGGCGGGTCATCTGGTCGGGCTTGAGCGCCGCCTCGAAGGGCCGCACCCGGCCCTCCCAGTTGATGAACGCGCCCGCCTTCTCGGCGACGGCGGCGACGGGGAACACGACGTCGGCGTGGTCGGTGACCTCACCGGGCCGCAACTCCAGGGAGACCACGAAGGCCTCCTGGAGCGCGAGGCGGGCCCGGGCCGGGTCGGGCAGGTCGTTCACCTCGACGCCCGCGACGAGCAGCGCGGACAGTTCGCCCCCGGCGGCCGCCTCGACGATCTGGCCCGTGTCGCGGCCGTAGCGGTGCGGGAGTTCGTCCAACCCCCAGACCGCGGCCACCTCCTCACGGGCCCGCGGGTCGGTGGCCGGGCGGGCGCCGGGCAGCAGCGACGGAAGCGCGCCCGCCTCCACCGCGGCCCGCTCCCCGGCCCGGCGCGGGATCCAGACCAAGTGCGCGCCGGTCGCGGCGGCCGCCCGTACGGCGGCGGTCAGCGCGCCGGGCACCCCGGCCAGGCGCTCGCCGACGACGATGACGGCGCCGGGCTCGCGCAGCGCTTCGGCGGCGGCGTGGCCGCCCTGCTCAAGGCCGCTCCGCGAAGCCAGCGCGGTCAGCCAGTCCGGTTCGGTCCCGGGGGCGGCGGCCAGCAGCGTGCCGCCCGTCTTCTCCAGGCCGCGGGTGGCGAACGGGGCGAGGCCGAAGGTCCGCTGCCTGTGCTTGCGGTGGGCCTTGCGCAGCCGCAGGAAGACCCCGGGGGCCTCCTCCTCGGACTCGATGCCGGCCAGCAGCACGGCGGGCGCGGCCTCCAGGGAGGAGTACGTCACCCCGTCGCCGGAGAGGTCCTTGCCGGTCCCGGCGACGGTGGCGGCCAGGAACTCGGCCTCCTCGGCGCTGTGCACCCGCGCCCGGAAGTCGATGTCGTTGGTGTCCAGCACCACGCGGGCGAACTTGGCGTACGCGTAGGCGTCCTCGGCGGTGAGCCGGCCGCCCGTGAGCACCCCGGCCCGCCCGCGCGCCGCGGCCAGCCCGTTCGCGGCGGCCTCCAGTGCCTCGGGCCAGCTCGCCGGGGCGAGCACCCCGTCGGAGCCGCGCACCAGCGGGGTGGTGAGGCGGTCGGGGCGCTGCGCGTAGCGGAAGGCGAAGCGGCCCTTGTCGCAGATCCACTCCTCGTTGACCTCGGGGTCCTCGGCGGCCAGCCGGCGCAGCACCTTCCCGCGCCGGTGGTCGGTCCGGGTCGCGCAGCCGCCCGCGCAGTGCTCGCACACGCTCGGGGAGGAGACGAGGTCGAAGGGGCGGGCGCGGAAGCGGTACTCGGCCGAGGTGAGGGCGCCGACCGGGCAGATCTGGATGGTGTTGCCGGAGAAGTACGACTCGAACGGGTCGCCCTCGCCGGTGCCGACCTGCTGGAGGGCGCCGCGTTCCAGCAGCTCGATCATCGGGTCGCCCGCGACCTGGGTGGAGAAGCGGGTGCAGCGCGCGCACAGCACGCACCGCTCGCGGTCCAGCAGCACCTGCGTGGAGATCGCTACCGGCTTCTCGTATGTCCGCTTCTTGCCCTCGAAACGGGATTCGGCGTTCCCGTGGGAGAGGGCCTGGTTCTGCAACGGGCACTCACCGCCCTTGTCGCAGACCGGGCAGTCCAGCGGGTGGTTGATGAGCAGGAGCTCCATCACCCCGCGCTGGGCCTTGTCGGCGACCTGCGACGTCAACTGCGTCTTGACGACCATGCCGTCGGTGCAGGTGATGGTGCAGGAGGCCATCGGCTTGCGCTGGCCCTCCACCTCGACGATGCACTGGCGGCAGGCGCCGGCCGGGTCGAGGAGCGGGTGGTCGCAGAACCGGGGGATCTCGATCCCGAGCTGTTCGGCGGCCCGGATGACCAGCGTCCCCTTGGGAACCGACAGTTCGATGCCGTCGATGGTCAGCGAGATCAGGTCCTCGGGCGGAACCGCCGCCCCGCCGCCGCCCGCCGGGGCGTTAGTGGTGACGGTCATGCGTTCACCTCCGTGTCAGCCCAGAGGGTCGACTTCTTGGGGTCGAAGGGGCAGCCCTTGCCCGTGATGTGCTGCTCGTACTCCGCGCGGAAGTACTTGAGCGAGGAGAAGATCGGGCTGGCGGCGCCGTCGCCGAGGGCGCAGAACGACTTGCCGTTGATGTTGTCGGCGATGTCGTTCAGCTTGTCGAGGTCGCTCATCACGCCCTTGCCGGCCTCGATGTCACGCAGCAGTTGCACCAGCCAGTACGTGCCTTCCCGGCACGGCGTGCACTTGCCGCAGGACTCGTGGGCGTAGAACTCGGTCCACCGGGTCACCGCGCGGACCACGCAGGTGGTCTCGTCGAAGCACTGGAGCGCCTTGGTGCCGAGCATCGAGCCCGCCGCGCCGACGCCCTCGTAGTCGAGCGGGACGTCGAGGTGTTCGTCCGTGAACATCGGGGTGGAGGAGCCGCCGGGGGTCCAGAACTTCAGCCGGTGCCCGGGGCGCATCCCGCCGCTCATGTCGAGGAGCTGGCGCAGGGTGATGCCGAGCGGGGCCTCGTACTGGCCGGGTCCGGCGACGTGCCCGGAGAGCGAATACAGCGTGAAGCCGGGGGACTTCTCGGTCCCCATCGCCTTGAACCAGTCCTTGCCCTTGTTCAGGATCGCGGGAACCGAGGCGATGGACTCGACGTTGTTGACGACAGTGGGGCACGCGTAGAGGCCCTCCACGGCGGGGAAGGGGGGACGCAGCCGGGGCTGTCCGCGCCGGCCTTCGAGGGAGTCGAGGAGCGCCGTCTCCTCACCGCAGATGTACGCGCCCGCTCCCGCGTGCACCGTGATGTCGAGCTTCAGTCCGCTCCCGAGAATGTCCTCCCCGAGGTATCCGGCCTCGTACGCCTCGCGCACCGCCTCGTGCAGGCGCCGCAGGACCGGCACGACCTCGCCGCGCAGGTAGATGAAGGCGTGCTCCGAGCGGATCGCGTAGCACGCGATGATCATTCCCTCGATGAGGGAGTGGGGGTTGGCGAAGAGAAGGGGGATGTCCTTGCAGGTTCCCGGTTCCGACTCGTCCGCGTTCACGACGAGGTAGTGCGGCTTCCCGTCGCCCTGCGGGATGAACTGCCACTTCATTCCGGTGGGGAACCCCGCGCCGCCGCGTCCGCGCAGACCGGAGTCCTTCACGTAGGCGATGAGGTCGTCCGGGGTCATCGCGAGCGCCTTGCGCAGGCCCTCGTAGCCCTCGTGCCGCCGGTAGGTCTCCAGCGTCCACGACTCGGGCTCGTCCCAGAACGCCGACAGGACGGGTGCGAGGAGTTTCTCCGGGCTGGTGCCGCCCCCGGCCTGCGGCCGGGAGTTCCCGTTGCCCAGTTCGGAAGACACGGACATCACTCCCCTCCCTCGGTGCCGGCGTCGCCGCGCGCTTCCCCGCGCGGGTGGACGATCGGGGTGTGCGGGGGCTCACCGCGGGCGATGCGCAGGCCGATCAGCGAGGCGGGGCCCGCGCCGCCGCCCGCCTCCACCGCGCCCTCGCGCTCGTCCGGGAACCCGGCCAGGATGCGGGCGGTCTCCTTGTAGGTGCACAGCGGCGCGCCCCGTGTCGGCACGACCTGCCGGCCGGCCAGCAGGTCGTCCACCAGGGCCTTCGCGGAGTCGGGGGTCTGGTTGTCGAAGAACTCCCAGTTGACCATCACCACCGGCGCGTAGTCGCAGGCCGCGTTGCACTCGATGTGTTCGAGCGTGACCTTGCCGTCGGGGGTGGTCTCGTTGTTCCCGACGCCCAGGTGCTCCTTGAGCTCGTCGAAGATGGCGTCGCCGCCCATCACCGCGCACAGGGTGTTCGTACAGACGCCCACCTGGTAGTCGCCGGAGGGCTTGCGCCGGTACATCGTGTAGAAGGTGGCGACGGCCGTCACCTCGGCGGTGGTCAGGCCCAGCGTCTCGGCGCAGAACCGCATGCCGGTGCGTGTGACGTGACCTTCCTCCGACTGCACCAGGTGCAGCAGCGGCAGCAGCGCGGAGCGGCTGTCCGGGTAGCGGGCGATGATCACGGCGGCGTCGGCTTCCAGCCGGGACCGTACGTCGGCCGGAAAGTCCGGGGCGGGCAGCTGGGGCATGCCCAGGCTCACCCCTTGACTGGGCGGATTGGCTGTCATCGGTCGACGCCTCCCATCACGGGGTCGATGGAGGCGACGGCGACGATGACGTCGGCGACCTGGCCGCCCTCACACATCGCCGCCATGGCCTGCAGATTGGTGAAGGACGGATCACGGAAGTGGACCCGGTAGGGGCGCGTGCCGCCGTCGGAGACGACGTGGACGCCGAGTTCGCCCTTGGGTGACTCGACCGCCGCGTACGCCTGCCCGGCGGGGACGCGGAAGCCCTCGGTCACCAGCTTGAAGTGGTGGATGAGGGCCTCCATCGAGGTGCCCATGATGGTGCGGATGTGGTCCAGCGAGTTGCCGAGGCCGTCGGGCCCCATCGCCAACTGCGCGGGCCAGGCGATCTTCTTGTCGGCGACCATCACCGGGCCCGGCTCCAGCCGCTCCAGGCACTGTTCGACGATCCGCAGCGACTGGCGCATCTCCTCCAGGCGGATCAGGAAGCGCCCGTAGGAGTCACAGCTCTCGGCGGTCGGGACGTCGAACTCGTAGTCCTCGTAGCCGCAGTACGGGTCCGACTTGCGCAGGTCGTGCGGCAGTCCGGCGGAACGCAGGATCGGGCCGGTGGCGCCCAGGGCCATGCAGCCGGTCAGGTCGAGGTAGCCGACGTCCTGCATGCGGGCCTTGAAGATGGGGTTGCCGGTGGCGAGCTTGTCGTACTCCGGCAGGTTCTTCCTCATGGTCTTGACGAAGTCGCGCAGCTGGTCGACGGCGCCCGGGGGCAGGTCCTGCGCCAGACCGCCGGGGCGGATGAACGCGTGGTTCATGCGCAGGCCGGTGATCAGCTCGAAGATGTCGAGGATCAACTCGCGGTCGCGGAAGCCGTAGATCATGATCGTGGTCGCGCCCAGCTCCATGCCGCCGGTGGCGATGCACACCAGGTGGGAGGAGAGCCGGTTGAGCTCCATCAGCAGGACGCGGATGACGGTGGCGCGGTCCGGTACCTGGTCGGTGATGCCCAGGAGCTTCTCGACGCCCAGGCAGTACGCCGTCTCGTTGAAGAACGGCGTCAGGTAGTCCATGCGCGTCACGAAGGTGGTGCCCTGCGTCCAGTTCCGGAATTCGAGGTTCTTCTCGATGCCGGTGTGCAGGTATCCGATGCCGCAGCGGGCCTCGGTGACCGTCTCGCCGTCGATCTCCAGGATCAGCCGGAGCACGCCGTGGGTGGAGGGGTGCTGCGGACCCATGTTGACGACGATCCGCTCGTCGTCCGCGCGGGCCGCCGACCGGACGACCTCGTCCCAGTCGCCGCCGGTGACGGTGTAGACGGTGCCCTCGGTGGTCTCGCGGGCGGACGCCTGCCGCGAAGTGTTCGGGGTGTTCATCAGCTGTACGACCTCCGCTGGTCGGGAGCCGGGATCTGGGCGCCCTTGTACTCGACGGGGATGCCGCCGAGCGGGTAGTCCTTGCGCTGCGGGAACCCCTGCCAGTCGTCCGGCATCATGATCCGCGTGAGGGCGGGGTGCCCGTCGAAGACCAGGCCGAAGAAGTCGTACGTCTCGCGCTCGTGCCAGTCGTTGGTCGGGTAGACGGAGACGAGCGACGGGACGTGCGGGTCGCTGTCGGGGACCGAGACCTCCAGGCGCAGCACCCGGCCGTGGGTGAGGGAGCGCAGGTGGTAGACCGCGTGCAGCTCGCGTCCCTTGTCCTTCGGGAAGTGCACGCCCGAGACGCCGGTACAGAGCTCGAAGCGCAGCGCCGGGTCGTCGCGCAGGGTGGAGGCCACGCGGACGAGGTGCTCGCGGGCGATGTGGAAGGTGAGCTCGCCCCGGTCGACCACCGTCTTCTCGATGGCGTTCTCGGGGACGAGGTCCTGTTCCTCCAGGGCGCCTTCGAGCTCGTCGGCGACCTCGTCGAAGTACGAACCGTAGGGACGGCTCGTCGCCCCGGGCAGCGCCACGGTGCGCACCAGACCGCCGTAACCGGTGGTGTCGCCGCCGTTGTCGGCGCCGAACATGCCCTTGCGGACGCCGATCACCTCGGGGCCGACTGAGCCCCGGGGAGCGGGAACGTTGTTGCCGTTGTCCACGGCGGGGTCGTCGCTCACCGCAGGAGCCCCTTCATCTCGATGGTGGGGAGGGCCTTGAGGGCCGCCTCCTCCGCCTCGCGCGCCGCCTCTTCCCGGTTCACGCCGAGCTTGGAGCCCTGGATCTTCTGGTGGAGCTTGAGGATCGCGTCCATCAGCATCTCGGGGCGCGGCGGGCAGCCGGGCAGGTAGATGTCCACGGGCACGATGTGGTCGACGCCCTGGACGATCGCGTAGTTGTTGAACATGCCGCCCGAGGAGGCGCAGACGCCCATGGAGATGACCCACTTCGGGGCGGGCATCTGGTCGTACACCTGCCGCAGCACCGGCGCCATCTTCTGGCTGACCCGGCCCGCCACGATCATCAGGTCGGCCTGGCGCGGGGAGCCGCGGAAGACCTCCATGCCGAAGCGGGCGAGGTCGTAGCGGCCCGCTCCGGTGGTCATCATCTCGATGGCGCAGCAGGCCAGGCCGAAGGTGGCCGGGAAGACGGATGACTTGCGCACCCAGCCCGCGGCCTGTTCGACGGTGGTCAGCAGGAAGCCGCTCGGCAGCTTCTCTTCCAGTCCCATGGAAAATTCAGCCCCTCAGTCCCATTCCAGGCCGCCGCGGCGCCAGACGTAGGCGTAGGCGACGAAGACGGTGAGCACGAAGAGCAGCATCTCGACGAGCCCGAAGATCCCCAGGGAGTCGAAGGTGACGGCCCAGGGGTAGAGGAAGACGATCTCGATGTCGAAGACGATGAAGAGCATCGCCGTCAGGTAGTACTTGATGGGGAAGCGGCCGCCGCCGGCCGGCGTGGGAGTGGGCTCGATGCCGCACTCGTACGCTTCTAGCTTCGCCCGGTTGTACCGTTTTGGGCCGATCAGCGTGGCCATGACCACGGAGAAGATCGCAAACCCTGCGCCGAGGGCGCCGAGCACGAGGATGGGCGCGTACGCATTCACGCTCCTCGCTCCTTCCAGTCGTCCTTGACCGTTGGACCGCTGTGCCGGCGCCAAGAGCCCCGCCTCGCGAAGATCTTGCTCATGTGAGGCAGTTCACAAGCCGGACTGCTGCGCATCTTATGCCTGCTGATCTGTGATCTGCGACACGGGTTACAACAACGAGTTTGTGATCTCCACCACCCGACGAACGATCATGAAGTCCGATGAGCGGTGATCTTCATACGCAAGGCATCCGCATGGTTACCAAAGGTGACATCCACCCCTGTTACCCCAGGTCGAAGTGGGGTTGCACTATCAAATGATGGCCATTACAGGCAAATTGGCCTCAGGGCGGGCCAGGTGATATGGGAATCCGCGTCGCCCGCGCGGGGGAGACCGTACGGACCGGAGTGGACGTGTGGGGTCGCCGGGGATGGCGGGGGAAGATCACCGGGCTCGCGAACCGCACATCCGCCCACCAAGCCCACGAGAAGCTCACAGCCCGGTCACGACCCGGTCACAGCACCCGCACAGCGGTAGGCGACTGTGACCTGCGCCACTCGGAATCCGGACCGTCGAAAGGGGGCTTGGCCATCTGTCGGGCGGGATGGTAGGCGCGGATCAATTCGGACTTAATGTAGAAAGCCCATGATCACAGGCTTGTGAGGGCGTGTCCGATTCGCCCGTTACGGCGTCAATATGCCGCGCGACGCGCCCGGTTAACCCGCCTCGCGCGCAACTGTGGCGCATACCACGTTTCTTGAAGCCAACCGCCGCGCCCTGATAGCGGTTGTCCCATGTCCCACACCGCTCACATACCCAGCCACCGGAAGCCCCGCCGCAGCGCCTCGAAGCTCGCGGTCCGCGCCGGAGTTGCCGGTGGCGTCCTCAGCACCCTCGCCATGGCCGGCACCGCGAGCGCTTCCCCGTCCCCCGAGCCCGTGGCCGAGACGACGCTCGAAATGCCGGTCCTGAGCCTGGACCTGACCGGCGACGTCGCCTCCGCGGTCACCACCGCGGCCGAGAACACCCGCGTCGCGGCAGTCGAGGCGGCGGTCACCGGCGAGCTGAACGCCCAGGAGGAGAGCGCCCGCAGCGGCGCCGCCGCCGAGGCCAAGCAGGCCAAGGAACAGGCCCAGCAGAAGGCCGAGAAGCAGGCGAAGGAGGAGGCGGACCGCAAGGCCGAGGCCGAGCGCGCCACCCGCAGCTCCGCCCGCTCGACCCTCCAGACCGCCTCCGCGTCCGCCGGCGCATCCGCCGACGACGGCGAGGGCACGGTCACCGCCCCGGCCACCGGCTCGGCCTCCGCCGTCATCAACTTCGCCCGCAGGCAGGTCGGCAAGGCGTACGTCATGGGCGGCACCGGCCCGTCCTCGTACGACTGCTCCGGCCTCGTCCAGGCCGCCTACCGCCAGGCCGGCATCTCCCTGCCGCGCACCTCCCAGGACCAGTCCTCCGAGGGCACGTCGGTGTCGCTGAACAACCTGCAGCCGGGCGACGTCCTGTACTGGGGCTCCCGCGGCAGCGCCTACCACGTCGCCCTGTACGTCGGTGGCGGCCGGTTCGTCGGCGCGCAGAACCCCAGCACGGGCATCGTCGAGCGCCCCCTGAGCTACGACATGCCGACGGGTGCCGTCCGCATCCTCTGACGCCGCCGAGGCCCTCCGGGCCTCCCCAAGGGTCCCAAAGGCCTCCTGAGCCGCTCTCAGGAGCCCTGAGGGGCCTTCCCGGCCACCCCGCGCACGACGAAGGGCCGGTACTCCCCCGCTCGGGGGTGGAGTACCGGCCTTTTCGCATGCCCTTGTCCGGTTTCACCCGGGATTGCGCCGAGGGGGCGTCAGGTCAGGTCCACCGCCGACCAGAAGCGGGCACCGCGCCACTCTTGTCGCCGTCGAGGCCCGGCTTCCGCACGGCCCCGCAGGGCGAACCGATCCACCCGTATCCGGACTTGTCATCTCACGCGCCCCATTTCCGGAGGGCGGCGACAATCCCGGGCTCTGTCCCGCATGGCGGGCGGCCCGCGTCGAACCGGCCGAAGCCCTGCGAAGATAGCGGGGGTGCAGCGCCCGATTCGCCCCAGGAGGTGTGGTCCGTGATCACCGAGCCGTACGAACGCCACGGCCCCGACGGCGACCCCACCGCCCTCCCCGCCGCCGGCGGGCTCGCCCTCCTCGCCCTGGGCGGCTGGCTGCTCACCACCACCCGCCCCTGGGCGAAGCCGGCGCACCCCGTGACGCTCGCCGTCGATTGGACTGCCTCGGGACTGATCCTGCTGTGGGCACTGGTCCTGCTGACCCGCTGCGTGCGCACGGTGCACGCGGCCCCGTACGACGACCTCCCCGCCCTCGGCGAGGGCGGGACGGGCCGGCCCGGAGACCACCCCGCCCGACCCGCCGACGCGAACTAGTACGGCCCTCAGGCCTTCGGCGCCACCTTCGAGAGGCCGTTGATGACGCGGTCCATCGCGTCACCGCCCGTGGGGTCGGTCAGGTTGGCCAGCATCTTGAGGGTGAACCTCATCAACACCGGGTGGCTCAGGCCGCGCTGCGCGGCGACCTTCATCACCTTCGGGTTGCCGATCAGTTTCACGAACGCGCGGCCCAGCGTGTAGTAGCCGCCGTAGGTCTCCTTGAGCACCTTCGGGTAGCTGTGCAGGGCCAGTTCGCGCTGCGCCGGGGTCGCGCGGGCGTGGGCCTGGACGATGACCTCCGCCGCGATCTGTCCGGACTCCATCGCATAGGCGATGCCCTCGCCGTTGAAGGGGTTGACGAGCCCGCCCGCGTCACCGACCAGCAGCAGGCCCTTGGTGTAGTGCGGCTGCCGGTTGAAGGCCATCGGCAGGGCCGCGCCGCGGATCGGCTGCGTCATGTTCTCGGGCGTGTAGCCCCAGTCCTGCGGCATGGACGCGCACCAGGCCTTGAGGACCTCGCGCCAGTCCAGTTCCCTGAACGCGGAGGAGGAGTTGAGGATGCCGAGGCCGACGTTGGACGTACCGTCGCCCATGCCGAAGATCCAGCCGTAGCCGGGCAGCAGCCGGTCCTGCGTACCGCGCCGGTCCCACAGCTCCAGCCAGGACTCCAGGTAGTCGTCGTCGTGCCGCGGCGAGGTGAAGTACGTACGCACCGCCACGCCCATCGGGCGGTCCTCGCGCCGGTGCAGGCCCATCGCCAGCGACAGTCGGGAGGAGTTGCCGTCGGCGGCGACGACGAGCGGGGCCTTGAAGGTGACCGGGGTCTTCTCCTCGCCCAGCTTCGCCCGCACACCGGTGATGTGGCCGGTGCGCGGGTCCCGGACGGGCTCGCCGACGTTGCAGCGCTCGTACAGCCGCGCGCCCGCCTTTTGCGCCTGGCGGGCCAGGGTCTCGTCGAAGTCGTCGCGCTTGCGGACGAGACCGTAGTCCGGGAAGGAGGCCAGTTCCGGCCAGTCCAACTGGAGCCGCTGCCCGCCGCCGATGATCCGCAGGCCCTTGTTGCGCAGCCAGCCGGCCTCTTCGGAGACGTCGATGCCCATGGAGACCAGCTGCTTGGTGGCGCGCGGGGTCAGCCCGTCACCGCACACCTTCTCACGCGGGAAGGCCGTCTTCTCCAGCAGCAGGACGTCCAGTCCCGCCTTGGCGAGGTAGTAGGCGGTGGTGGAGCCGGCGGGCCCGGCCCCGACGACGATCACATCCGCGGAGTGTTCGGAGAGGGACTCGGTCACTGCCTCGGTCACTGCGGGGTCTCCCGAAGGCTCGATAAGGGGTGCCCAACGGCACGGGACACGTGCAGTCTATGCAGCAGGAAAGACCGCGATCAGAAGGGCTACTGCGTTGACTGGCTCGACCACCTCGCCGACCCGGCCGCTCCCCGCCGTCCGGCTCCGAGTGCCGACCGATGAGGACGCCCGCGCGTGGCACGGCGTCTTCGCCGACTCCGACGTCATGGAGTTCCTGGGCGGCCCCGCCGAACTCTCGCTGTACGAGGAGCTCACCGCGCGGCAGCGGCTGCACGACGCACAGCTCGGCTACTGCCTGTGGACCCTGCTCGACGAGGAGGGGACGGTGATCGGCTTCACCGGTGCGCAGCCGTGGCCCCGGGAGTGGGGACCCGTGGGCGAGATCGAGATCGGTTGGCGGCTGGGGCGGGCGTCATGGGGAAAGGGGTACGCGTACGCGGCCGCGCTGGCCACCCTGGAGCGTGTGCGGGAAGCCGGGGTGTCGCGGGTGGTGGCGATGATCGACGCCAGGAACGCGCGTTCGGTGGCGGTGGCCGAGCGCCTCGGAATGGATCTGGCGGAGGAGCTTCTCTCCCCGGGCGGCAACCCGGCGCGTCGCTACGCCCTTTCGCTGCGGGACGAGTAGGCGCGGTCGCCCGGGCGCTCGACCGGTTTCCCCGGGCCACGCCGAACGGTGCGGGGCCGCGTCAGAAGACCGACATGCCCGTCAGGGTCGTGAACCGGTCGAGCGCGGCCACCCCCGCCACCGAGTTGCCGTGCGCGTCCAGCCCCGGACTCCACACGGCGAGGGAACACCGCCCGGGCACGACGGCGACGATCCCGCCGCCGACACCGCTCTTGCCGGGCAGGCCGACGCGGTAGGCGAACTCGCCCGCCGCGTCGTACGTCCCGCACGTCAGCATCACCGCGTTGATCTGCTTCGCCTCGCTGCGCGTCAGCAGCCGCGAGCCGTCCGCGCGCACGCCGTGCCGGGCGAGGAACCGGCCGGCACGGGCCAGGTCGGCGCAGCTCATCTCGATGGAGCACTGCCAGAAGTAGTGGTCCAACAGGGTCGGTACCGGGTTGTCGATGTTCCCGTAGGCCGCCATGAAGTGGGCCAGCGCCGCGTTGCGGTCGCCGTGCTCGTGCTCGGAGGCCGCCACCTCGGCGTCGAAGGCGACGTCCGGGTTGCCGCTCTCCTCGCGCAGGAACCGCAGCAGTTCACTGCTCGCGTCGCCCGTCAGCGTCTGGAGCCGGTCGGTGACGACGAGCGCGCCCGCGTTGATGAACGGATTGCGCGGGATGCCGTTCTCGTACTCCAACTGCACGAGCGAGTTGAACGGGTTGCCGGACGGCTCGCGGCCCACCCGCTCCCACAGGCTGTCCCCGCCCTCTGCCGCCAGTGCCAGGGCGAGCGTGAACACCTTGGTGATCGACTGCGTGGAGAAGGGCACCTGCCAGTCCCCCACCCCGAAGACCTTGCCGTCCATCGTGACCAGCGCCATCCCGAACTGCCCCGGGTCCACCGAGGCGAGGGCCGGGATGTACTCGGCGGGGGTGCCGGCGCCCACCAGCGGGGCGACGTCCCGCGCGATCCGGTCGAGCACGGCCTGGTAGTCGAACGGCGCGGTGTCGACGGGCGCGGGTGCGGCGGGCGCCGCGTCGGAAGAGGCAGTGTCCACCGGGTTCGTTCCTCCGTACGCCGCTACGCCTTGGTACCGCGGTGCAGCGCCACGATCCCGCCGCTCAGGTTCCGCCAGGCCACCTTCGACCAGCCGGCCTTCTGAAGCAGCGCCGCCAGCGCGGGCTGGTCCGGCCACTCGCGGATCGACTCGGCGAGGTACACGTACGCGTCGGGGTTGGAGGACACCGCTCGGGCCACCGGCGGCAGGGCGCGCATCAGGTACTCGGTGTAGACCGTGCGCAGCGGCGCCCACGTCGGCTGGGAGAACTCGCAGATGACCACCTGGCCCCCCGGCTTCGTCACCCGGTACAGCTCCCGCAACGCCTCGTCGGTGTCCTGGACGTTGCGCAGACCGAAGGAGATCGTCACGGTGTCGAAGACGCCGTCCTTGAACGGCAGCCTCGTCGCGTCACCTGCGGTCAGCGGCAGCCACGGCCGGCGCCTCTTGCCCTCGCGCAGCATCCCGAGGGAGAAGTCGCAGGGGACGACGTACGCACCGGTCGCGGCGAAGGGCAGCGAGGACGTCGCCGTACCGGCGGCGAGGTCGAGGACCGTGTGCCCGGGGCGCGCGCCGACCGCCTTCGCGACCTCCTTGCGCCACAGCCGGGCCTGGCCGAGGGAGAGGACGTCGTTGGTGAGGTCGTAGTTCGCCGCGACACCGTCGAACATGGAGGCGACTTCGTGCGGCTGCTTGTCCAGGGAAGCGCGGGTCACTGGCGTAGGCCCCTCGGTGCGGTGTGGCTCGGGTCGGTCGATACCGGCCCATTCTCGCAGGCGGTCCCGGTGCCGCCGCGTCCGGCTCGGCGCCGGCGGTGCGGCGGCCGGCGGGCTCAGCGCCGGCGGTGCAGCAGTCGGCCGGCGACGACGGTGGCCACGCAGCCGGTCGAGCCCTGCGCCAGGAGGTCCCGTGCGTCCGACGCGGCGAACACCGCGAACCGGGCGGGGGCGCCCGCCTCCAGCACGCCGTGGAACGCCTCCTCGGCCGCGGCCACCCCGGCCAGCGGGTCCAGGGACGGCGGAGCCCCGTACGGCAACGGCGGGAGGAGCGTCAGCCCGGAGCGGACCACCGCCGTCCGCACCGCCGGCACCGTCAACCGCCCGGCCACCGCCACCACCCCGCGCGCCAACAACTTCTGCGTGGCCCGCCGGGCACTGTTGCCCCGGCGGGACTCCGTCAGCCGCAGGTCGGCGAGCGCCTCGGCGCCGCTGATCGGGTCGGCCCCGAGCTCGGCGGTCTCGGACGGGTGGTCCGGGTAGTACGTCCGCTCCAGCAGCTCGTCCGCCCCGCGCACCAGCAGACCCGGGGTCAGCACCCCGGGCCAGCGGCGGACCCGGGCGTGCGCGAAGGCCGCGCCGAGCTCCTCGTACGGTCCCACCCGGGCGATCCGGTCGCCCTCGACGAGGACCGCCCCGCCGGGCAGCGCGGCGCGGCCCGGCCCGGCGACGAGGAGTTCGGCGGCGTGGAGCGTCAGCACGGCGGCGTCAGTTCGAGGAGATGAGCTTCAGCTCGGGGTGCGCGGTGCCGCCCTCGATCGCCGTCGACGAGATGTGCGAGACGACACGGTCGTCGACCGGGTCGTTCGCCGGGTCGTCGTGCACCAGGAGGTGCTCGTACGTCGTCGCGCGCTGCGCCGGGACCCGACCCGCCTTGCGGATCAGGTCGATGATCTCCTGGCGGTTCGAGCGGTGCTTGGCACCGGCCGAGGAGACCACGTTCTCCTCCAGCATGATCGAGCCCAGGTCGTCCGCACCGTAGTGCAGGGACAGCTGGCCCGCCTCCTTGCCGACGGTCAGCCAGGAGCCCTGGATGTGGGCGATGTTGTCGAGGAACAGGCGGGCGATCGCGATCATCCGCAGGTACTCGAACACCGTCGCCTGCGTCCGGCCCTTGAGGTGGTTGTTCTCCGGCTGGTACGTGTACGGGATGAAGGCGCGGAAGCCGCCCGTACGGTCCTGCGTGTCTCGGATCATCGCGATGTGCTCGATGCGCTCGGCGTTGGTCTCGCCCGTGCCCATCAGCATGGTGGAGGTGGACTCCACGCCCAGCTTGTGGGCGATCTCCATGATCTCCAGCCAGCGCTCGCCGGACTCCTTGAGCGGGGCGATCGCCTTGCGCGGTCGCTCCGGGAGCAGTTCGGCGCCGGCGCCCGCGAAGGAGTCGAGACCGGCGGCGTGGATGCGGCGGATTGCCTCTTCGGCGCTCACACCGGAGATCCGGGCCATGTGGTCGACCTCGGACGCGCCGAGGGAGTGGATGACCAGCTGGGGGAACGCCTTCTTGATGGCGGAGAAGTGGTGCTCGTAGTACTCGACGCCGTAGTCCGGGTGGTGGCCGCCCTGGAACATGATCTGCGTGCCGCCCAACTCCACGGTCTCCGCGCAGCGGCGCAGGATGTCGTCGAGGTCCCGGGACCAGCCCTTGGCGGTGTCCTTGGGGGCGGCGTAGAAGGCGCAGAACTTGCAGGCCGTCACGCACACGTTGGTGTAGTTGATGTTGCGCTCGATGATGTACGTCGCGATGTGCTCGGTACCCGCAAAGCGCCGCCGGCGCGCCGCGTCGGCGGCCTGGCCGAGCGCGTGCAGCGGGGCGTGCCGGTAGAGGTCGAGGGCCTCTTCCTTGGTGATCCGGCCCCCTGCGGCGGCACGGTCGAGGACAGACTGGAGAGCGGCCTGGTCGGTCACCGGTGCTTCACCTTTCGGCGGTGTGTCAAGGTCCGGACCGATCCAGCCTACGTCAGGGCCGCCCGCGGGCGGCTTCCAGGGGGAGTCGACCGGCGGGCTCCGCGAGAAGTCCACCGGCGGCTCAGGGGGGAGGGGCCCGGCGGACGGGCTCACGGGCTGCGGGTGAGGTCGCCCTCCGGGTTTCCGGCCGCCCGGTCGCCGGACCGGTAGTGGAGGGTGCCGTTCTCGTTGAGCGTGAAGCGCTCCTCGGCCGAGCCCTCGGAGCAGATGCCGGGGGCGGGGTTGGGGCCGCCCGACGTATCGAGGACCAGGGAGCGGTCGGTGGCGGAGGTCAGCTTCCAGTCGCCGCTGCAGTCGGTGTCGAAGAGGGGGATGACCGACTTGTCACGGGCCACCACCTCCCCCGTCCTGCCGCCCTTGATGGTGATCTCGAACCGGCCGGGGGCCCCGAGGTTGGTCGTGGTCGGCCCCTTCCAGGTGCCGATCAACTGCTTGGGCACGGTGTCACGGGTTCCCTTGGCGCCGGTCGACGGGGACGGGGAGGGTGAGGGTGAGGGTGATGTCGGGGTGGAGGGGCTCGCCGAGGTCGACGGTTTGCTTCCGGCGGGGAGCGGGCGCCCTTCACCGCCGCCGCTCCGGCCGGGCAGCAGGTCCAGCCCGTACAACCCGCCGGACAGCGCGGCCAGTACGGCGGCCGCGGCGACGACCACCGTGCAGCTCACCCGCCGACCCGAGGCCGTGACGCTGACGTGGCGGCCCTCGCGGCCGTCACCCGCGGCGGGGCCGGTACCGGAGTGGTGCCCGCCCCCGCCGGCCGTCTCGGTGGGCGCGTGCCCGGTGAAGGCGGCGTCGGCGGGCGGACCGTACGGCCCGTACGCGGGCCGGTCCGCGCCCGCGCTCGCGTACGAGGGGTGGACCGGGCCGAAGCCGCCGGCGGCCGGACCGCCGTCCAGGCCGCCTCCCGAAGCCCGGGTGAAGGGGACCGGCCCCGAGGCGGGGCCCTCCGCCGGCTGCGAGTCCAGGTGCAACAGCGCCACCGCAGCGCGGCTCGCCTCCTCCACCAACGACGCGGGCAGCCACCCCGGCGCGCGCAGGGCGCCGTCCAGGGCCGCGGCGATCGCCGCCGGGGCCGGGCGGTCGGCGGGCGCCTTGGCCAGGCAGGCCCCGATGAGCCCGCGCAGCTCGTCGGAGGCGATCCCGTCGAGTTCCGGGGGCTCGTGCACCACCTTGTAGAGCAACGCCGCGGAGTGCTCCCCGGTGAACGGCGGACGCCCGCTCACCGCGAAGGCCAGCACGGCGCCGAGCGAGAAGACGTCCGCCGCGCCGGTGACACCCTTGCCGACGATCTGCTCCGGCGCCATGTAGCCGGGCGAGCCGACGGAGACCCCGGTGGAAGTGAGCGAAGCCGTGCCCGCGGTGGCCCGGGCGATCCCGAAGTCGATCAGCCGGGGACCGGGGCCCTCCAGCGTCAACATCACGTTCGACGGTTTCACGTCCCGGTGTACGAGACCCAGCGCGTGCACCGCCACCAGGGCGCGGGCGAGACCCTCGCCGATGGCCCGTACCGACGCCTCGGGCAGCGCGCCGTGCGCGGCGACCGCCCGGTCCAGGGAGGGGCCTGCCACATAACCGGCCGCCACCCACGGCACCTCGGCCTCCGGGTCGGCGTCCAACACCGGGGCGGTCCACTCCCCGCCGACCCGCCGCGCGGCCGCGACCTCTCGGCGGAACCGGGCGCGGAACTCCGGGTCGGCGGCGAACTGGGGGTGCACGACCTTCACGGCGACGGTCCGCCCTCCGGCGCTCCGCCCGAGGTACACCCGCCCCATGCCGCCCGCGCCCAGCCGGCCGAGCAGCCGGTACCCGCCGATGGTCCGCGGGTCACCGGCTTCGAGCGGCTGCATCGCGTCCCTCCCCCGTTTTCGCCGTGTTCCCCTGCGTACCCCTGTGGTGCCTGTCCCGCCCTGCGGACCGCGTGGCGCCGCGTGTTGCCCGGTGGCGTAGCCAAGGAGCACCTTAGGGCGGGGCGGGCGGGAGCGGCCACGGTTACCGGTATCCGACCGCCGGCCCGGGGGGCGTCGCGGGGGCCCGGGCGGCTATGGGCGAGTTCCCGCGCCGTCGATTCGTACGCGTAAAGCGAAAAGGGGACGAATTCGAGGGGAACGGCATCTCTGGGAACGACATATTGCCGTTCCGCGATACGGAAAGGGGCGCGATCGCCGCCGCGTTCCCCTTCCGCACCACCTCAGGCATAAGCCGCGCTAATGACCGGGCGCGGTCGCCGCCAGCAGTTCCACGGCCACATCCGCCGCGTACCCCGAGGCGGAACCGGTACGGCGTGCGAATTCACGCACGCCCGCCAGCTGCTCCGGGCCGAAGCGGAAGTCGAGGGTGGTGAAGTACCGCTCCAGCAGCTCGGCGTCGAAGGCCTCCCAGCGCGCCGCCTGCTCGGCGACCTTGGTGACCTCCTCCAAGGAGACGTCCCGCGAGGCGAGGAAGGCCTCGTGCACCTTGCGGACCACGACGGGCTCGCGGGCGAGGTAGTCCTTCCGGGCGGCCCAGACGGCGAAGACGAACGGCAGTCCGGTCCACTCCTTCCACATCAGCCCCAGGTCGTGCACGGCCAGGCCGAGCCGGGGCGCGTCGTGCAGCGAAGCGCGCAGCGCGGCGTCCCCGATCAGGACCGCCGCCTCCGCCTCCTGCATCATCACCCCCAGGTCAGGGGGGCAGGTGAAGTAGTCGGGGCGCACTCCGTACTGCTCGGCGAGCAGCAGCTGGGCGAGCCGGACGGACGTACGGGAGGTCGAACCCAGGGCCACCCGGGCGCCGTCCAGCCGGTCCAGGGGGACCTGCGAGACGATCACGCACGACATCACGGGGCCGTCGCAGCCCACGGCGAGGTCGGGGAAGGCGACGAGCTGGTCGGCGTTGCGGAGGAACTCCACGAGGGTGATCGGCGCGATGTCCAGCTCTCCCCGGACGAGCCGTTCACTGAGCTTCTCGGGCGTGTCCTTCGTCAGCTCCAGGTCCAGCAGCGTGCCGGTTCTGGCCAGCCCCCAGTAGAGCGGAAGGCAGTTCAGGAACTGGATGTGGCCGACCCGGGGCCGGCTGCGATAGACGTCCACATCGCGAGACTAGCCCCCGGCGTCTCGTCAGCCTTCGGGCGGGTCTCAAACGTCCGAGTGACGTGATCTTTCCCTCTGGTCTCGGCCACAGGGTGCGTGCTAGGCTCGTCGCAAGTTGCAGTTTGGTTTCCCTTGCAGTACGAGGCCTGCGGAGAATGTGACCCGCAGGCTTTTGTAGTTTTCAGACTTCTTAGCAGGTTCTGGAGCAGGGCGACCCTTTGGCCCATAGGAGGGCTCATGGCTACCGGAACCGTGAAGTGGTTCAACGCTGAAAAGGGCTTCGGCTTCATCGCCCAGGACGGCGGCGGCCCGGATGTCTTCGTCCACTACTCCGCGATCAACGCCTCTGGCTTCCGCTCCCTCGAGGAGAACCAGCAGGTCAACTTCGACGTCACGCAGGGTCCGAAGGGCCCGCAGGCGGAGAACGTCACCCCGGCCTAGTCGCCTGGCCGACCGGATCGCGGTTGGATTAGCAGTACCCAAGGAGCCCTGCCTCCTCCGTGCGAGCGGAGGTGGCGGGGCTCCTGCCTTTTGTCGCCGCCTGTTGCCCGTTGTGCTTCTCCCGCGCCCCCTGCCGGCTTGCGCACGCGTCCGCACGCGTGAGCGCCCCCGGCGCCGTGGGTACGGTGCCGGGGGCGGCGCTTCGGGGCTCCGCCCTACGGCTTGGCGGCCGTGGGGGTGCGGGTGGGGGCCGGGGTGCCGGCCGATGTGGAGTTGGGCGTCGGGGTAGGGGTGGGGATGGGCGTCGCGGCGGCGGTGATCTTGAGTTCCAGGATCAGTTCCACCTTGTCCGGCGTGAGCACCCGGAGGAAGTAGGTGCCCGGCGCCACGTCCGTGGTGAACAACTCCGGAAGGGTGATCTTTCCGTCGGCGTCGCTCGGGTCGAGCTCCAGGGTGAACAGCTTCTTGCCGTCCTTGCCCTTGAAGTACGGGCCCGTCGCCTTCGCCGGGTCCACGGGAACCCAGGCGCCGCCCTCGCCCTTCGCGACCAGGTCCGCCGTGGCCTTCGTACCGGCGACCGGCTGGCCCTTGGCGGTCGCCACCAGCCCGAAGTCCTTGACGCTGGTACCGGCGACGGTCTCCAGCGGCTTCGTACCGTGGTCCGCGCGCACCAGCAGGTCCGCGACCGGCTTCGCGGTGACGGCGCCACGCAGCATCACCGTGAACTGGTTCGTGGCGTCGTAGGCCGAGGCCCGGAAGGAGAAGGTGCCGGCCTTCGGGCCCGCTGTGAGCGCGGGCACCCGGGCGATGCCCTGCGCGTCGGTGAGCACGACGACGTCGGCCTTCTTGGCGTCCTGGAAGAGCGTGCCACCGGTGGTGTCCGCCTCGACGACCAACACGACCTTCTGTCCGACGGCCGGCTTGCCGTCGGAGAGCACCGCCTTGACCTTGGCGTCCGGGGTGAACGCGGCCCCGACCTCGGCCCGGAGGTCCGGATCGCCGATCAACTCCAGTTTGGCGAGCCGGGGGGCCGACGGCTTCGGCTTCTCCGGCTCGGCCGGCTTGGACGCCGGCGGCTTGGTGGCGGGGGGCTGGGGGGCCGGGGGCCTCGGCGTGGGCAGCGGGGCCGTGGGCGGGGGCGTCGGGTAGTTGCCCGCGGGCGGGTTCGGTACGTCGGTGACGCCACCGTCCTGGTACTGGCGCATGTACCCCAGCACGGAGTTCACGTAGTCGCGGGAGCTGTTGTAGCTGAGGATCGCCTGGTCGAGCTTGGCCGGATCGGAAAGGTCCCGATCACCGGCGCAGAGGTAGAGACCGGCGCCCAGCGCGGCGTCGTAGATGTTGTTCGGGTCGCGCTTGCCGTCGGCGTTGCCGTCGGCGCCCCATGCCTTCCACGTCTCGGGGATGAACTGGAGCGGCCCTACGGCGCGGTCGTACTCGGTGTCCCCGTCCCACTCGCCGTGGTCGGAGTCCTTGATCTGGGCGAAGCCGTTGCCGTCGAGGCGGGGGCCGCGGATCGGCTTCTCGGTGTAGCCGTCGGACTTGAGCCCGTAGCCGGAGGCGTGCACGGACTCGACCCTGCCTATGCCCGCGAGCAACTGCCAGGGCAGGTTGCAGTGGGGCAGCGCGGCGGCCACCGACACCGCGCCGCGCTTGTAGGCGTCAAGGGCGGTCCCCGGTATCCCGCTGGCCCCCTCGGGGGCGGCGGCCCCGGGCGGCGGAGGCGGGTCGGCGACCAGGTCCGGCAGATCCAGCCGGGCGTCACCGCGGTCGGTGGCCTGTGGACTGTCGGGCGTGGGCTCGGACTCCCCCGCGCCCGCGGTCGGCGTGTTGGTCACGACCGCGGCGGTGGTCAGGCTGGCCGCGAGCGCGGCGGTGCACAGGACCTTGCGCGAGGTGTTGACTACGTGGCGGTGAAGCGGCTTCACGGTGCGGCGATCCCCCCAAGGCGGCCGACAGGATGTGTGGCTGGTCGAGCCGTGAATATTCTGTCTATCAGGTATTCGCCCGCGACTCGCCGTCACCCCGACAGATATGACACACCATTCGTCTCGCCTTCGCCACGTGTTCGACGGGGGCTTCCAGCGGAGGGCCCGGCGGTGGCCAACAGGGGGGCCAACGGCGGCGCCCTACAGGGGCGGGGTCGGGAGGTGGGCGGGGGCTTCGGGGGCGGTGTCCCGTTGGGCGGGGTCGGGGTGGTGCCGGGGGCTGGGAACGGCGGGGAGGGTCCGCGAGGGGGGCGGCGTATCCAGCCGCCGCCGGAGTGTGAGGGGCGGGGTGTGGGGCCGGAGTCCCGAAGGATGCCGAAGCGGCGAGGGGTACGGCCACGGCGCCGCCCGATCGCTACGTGGTCCCCGGGGGAACGGGGGTCGCCTGGTGGTAGTACATGCGCCATGTGTCGTCGTCATCGTTCCTGCGCCACAGCGAACTCCGCCGTGCCCGCTGCCCGTCGATCACGGTCGTGTACGTGAGATGCACCAGTCCCGGGGCCAACGCGACGCCGGTCATCTCCGACGGCTCGTAGCGCGGTCCGTCCTTCGCCGCACCCTCCATGTCGGGTAGCGCGGCCACCGTCTCGTCGTACGTCCAACGCCGGCCCGAGGCGCCGACCTCAACGAACTCCGGATCGAGGAGACGGCAGGTGAGCGCACTGGACGCGCGCACCTCCGGTTCCATCAACCGCAACTCACCTGAGATCGCCTCGCCTACGTCGTCTGCTTCAGTCATCGCCCCATCTTCGTCCGAGCGGTCAACCGCCGATCACATCGACATCAGGTCACGTAACCGACCGACACCCGCCCCGAAACCCCCGCCCAACCCAACCCACCCCACCCCCGCCTTCCCATCCACCGCCTCCGCCTCTACCCTGACGCTCCGTCAGAAACAGGGCGGACCGAGTCGAGAGCCACAGGAGGGCGCATGCTGCTTCGTGGGAAGACCGTCATCGTTTCCGGGGTCGGCGCCGGGCTCGGGCATCAGGTGGCCGCCGCCGTCGTGCGGGACGGCGGGAACGCCGTGCTCGGGGCGCGGACCGAGGCGAACCTCGTCAAGGCCGCCGCCGAGATCGACCCCGACGGCGCGCACACCGCCCACCACCCCACGGACATCACCGACGAGGCGCAGTGCGAAGCCCTCGCCGCGCTCGCCGTCGAGCGCTTCGGCGGCATCGACGCCGTCGTGCACGTCGCCGCCTGGGACTCCTACTTCGGCGGCCTGGAGGACGCCGACTTCGGGACCTGGCAGCAGATCGTCGACGTCAACCTCCTGGGCACCCTGCGCATGACCCGGGCCTGTCTGCCCGCGCTGAAACGGGCCGGCGGGTCTGTCGTCATCATCGGCACCCAGTCGGCCGTGGCCTCGCCGTCCCAGGTGCGGCAGGCCGCCTACGCCGCGTCCAAAGGCGCGCTGACGTCCGCCATGTACTCCCTGGCCCGGGAGCTCGGCCCGCACCGTATTCGCGTCAACACCGTCCTGCCGGGCTGGATGTGGGGGCCGCCCGTACAGGCCTTCGTGACCTTCACCGCCCACTCCGAGGGCGTGCCCGAGGCCGAGGTGCGCGCGCGGCTCACGGAGCGGATGGCCCTGCCCGAGCTCGCCACCGACGCCGATGTGGCGGACGCCGCCGTCTTCTTCGCCTCCGACCGGGCGCGGTCCATAACCGGCCAGTCCCTGCTGGTCAACGCCGGTGAGCTGATGCGGTGACCGCCCCCCGTCCGGTCGGCCGGATCGTATGCTCGGGCCCATGACCACTTCGAGTGACGCTCCGACCGACAACGCGATGCGCCGCGCGCTCCGGCGTGCCCGCGACGGCGTCGCGCTCGACGCGACAGAGGCGGCCGTGCTCCTCCAGGCTCGCGGCGCGGCCCTGGAGGACCTCACCGCCTCCGCCGCCCGGGTCCGCGACGCCGGTCTCGCCGCCGCGGGCCGGCCGGGCGTGATCACGTACTCGAAGAGCGTGTTCATCCCCCTCACCCGCCTGTGCCGCGACAAGTGTCACTACTGCACCTTCGCGACGGTCCCGGGCAAGCTCCGCCGCGCCGGTCACGGTATGTACATGTCACCCGACGATGTGCTCGACATCGCCCGCCGCGGCGCCGCGCTCGGCTGCAAGGAAGCGCTCATCACCCTCGGGGACAAGCCGGAGGACCGCTGGCCCGAGGCGCGCGAGTGGCTGGAGGCGCACGGCTACGACGACACGATCTCCTACGTACGGGCCATCTCGATCCGCATCCTGGAGGAGACGGGCCTCCTCCCCCACCTCAATCCGGGCGTGATGTCCTGGGCCGATTTCCAGCGTCTCAAGCCGGTCGCCCCGTCCATGGGGATGATGCTGGAGACCACCGCCACCCGCCTGTGGTCGGAGCCGGGCGGCCCCCACCACGGTTCCCCCGACAAGGAGCCGGCGGTCCGGCTGCGCGTACTGGAGGACGCCGGGCGCTCCTCGGTGCCCTTCACCTCCGGCCTGCTCATCGGCATCGGGGAGACGTACGAGGAGCGCGCGGAGTCGCTGTTCGCGTTGCGCCGTGTCTCGCGCGCCTACCACGGCATCCAGGAGCTGATCATCCAGAACTTCCGCGCCAAGCCGGACACGGCGATGCGCGGGATGCCGGACGCCGAACTCGACGACCTCGTGGCGACGATCGCCGTCGCCCGGCACATCATGGGCCCCTCGGCCTGCCTCCAGGCGCCGCCCAATCTGGTGGACGGTGAGTACGCGCGGCTGATCGGCGCCGGCATCGACGACTGGGGCGGCGTCTCACCGCTGACGCCCGACCACGTCAACCCCGAGCGGCCCTGGCCCCAGATCGACCTGTTGGCCGAGCGGTCGGCGGCCGCCGGCTTCGAGCTGCGCGAACGGCTCTGCGTGTATCCGGAGTTCGTGCGGCGCGGGGAGCCGTGGCTGGACCCGCGCCTGCTGCCGCACGTACGGGCGCTCGCCGATCCGGACACCGGGCTGGCGGACGAGACGGCCGGGGTGACGGGCCACCCGTGGCAGGAGCCGGACGAGAGCTTCACCGCGTACGGGCGCACCGACCTGCACGCCACCATCGACACCGAGGGGCGTACGGGCGACCGGCGCGAGGACTTCGACCTCGTCTACGGCGACTGGGACGCGTTGCGCGAGGCCGCCGCCCCCGGCATGCTGCCCGAGCGCATCGACACGGACGTACGGTCCGCGCTGGCGCAGGCGGCAGACGACCCGACGAGGCTGGGCGACGCCCAGGCGCTGGCGCTGCTGCACGCCGACGGGCCCGCGCTGGACGCCCTGTGCCGGATCGCGGACGACCTGCGCCGATCGGTGGTGGGCGACGACGTCACGTACATCGTCACGCGGAACATCAACTTCACCAACGTCTGCTACACCGGCTGCCGGTTCTGCGCGTTCGCGCAGCGCCGTACGGACGCGGACGCCTACACCCTCTCCCTCGACCAGGTCGCGGACCGGGCCGAGCAGGCGTGGGAGGTCGGCGCGGTCGAGGTGTGCATGCAGGGCGGCATCCACCCGGACCTGCCCGGGACGGCGTACTTCGACATCGCGCGGGCGGTGAAGAAGCGGGTGCCGGGCATACACGTCCACGCGTTCTCGCCGATGGAGGTGGTCAACGGCGCGACGCGCACGGGGATGTCCGTACGGGACTGGCTGACGGCCGCCAAGGAGGCGGGCCTGGACTCGATACCGGGCACGGCGGCGGAGATCCTGGACGACGAGGTCCGCTGGGTGCTGACCAAGGGCAAGCTGCCCACGGCGGACTGGATCGACGTCATCACGACGGCGCACGAACTGGGCATCCGGTCGTCGTCCACGATGATGTACGGGCACGTGGACCAGCCCCGGCACTGGCTCGGTCACCTGCGCACGCTGGCCCGCATCCAGCAGCGGACGGGCGGTTTCACGGAGTTCGTCACGCTGCCGTTCATCCACACCAACGCCCCCGTGTACCTGGCGGGCATCGCGCGGCCCGGGCCGACGGTGCGCGACAACCGTGCGGTGACGGCGATGGCCCGCATCCTGCTCCACCCGCACATCACGAACATCCAGACGAGTTGGGTGAAGCTGGGCGCGGAGGGCGCGGCGGAGATGCTCCGTTCCGGTGCGAACGACCTGGGCGGGACCCTGATGGAGGAGACCATCTCCCGGATGGCGGGTTCCGGTTACGGCTCGTACAAGTCCGTCCGGGACCTGGTCGCGGTCGCGGAGGCGGCCGGGCGGCCCGCGAGGCCGCGTACGACCCTGTACGGCGAGGTTCCACGGGAGCGCCGCCGTGCGGCGGCCGCCTCGGACGGGCACCTGCCGGAACTGCTGCCGCTGGTGGACTGAGTCCGGGCCGCGCGGCGCCCGCTCAGGCGGGCGTCGCGGGGCGGCCGATGGTCGTGTGGTGGGCGAGGGCCGCGTGCGGGTCGTCGCGGTCGTCGTCGGCGGTGTGGTCGGTGTGGACGGTGGCGGCCGTCAGCCGGGGCACGGCGTGGATGAGGGCGTGTTCGGCGGCGACGGCCAGGGCGTGGGCCTGCACGACGGTGAGGTGGGGGTCGACGACGATGTCGGCCTCGGCCCGCAGGGTGTGGCCGATCCACCGCAGCCGGACCTGCCCGAGGTCGCGTACGCCGACCACGCCGCGCAGCGCGTGTTCGGCGGTGTCGACGAGGGCCGGGTCGACGGAGTCCATCAGCCGGCGGTAGACCTCGCGGGCCGCGTCGCGCAGCACCATCAGGATCGCCGCGGTGACGAGCAGACCCACGACCGGGTCGGCTGCCCGCCAACCGAGCGCGGCGCCGCCCACGCCGAGGAGGACGGCGAGCGAGGTGAACCCGTCGGTGCGGGCGTGCAGTCCGTCCGCGACGAGGGCGGCCGAGCCGATCCGGCGGCCGGTGCGGATGCGGAACCGGGCCACCCACTCGTTGCCGACGAACCCGACCACGGCCGCGACGGCCACCGCCCCCAGGTGGCTGATCGGGCGCGGGTGCAGAAGCCGGTCCACGGCCGTGTGCGCGGCGAGCGCGGAGGAGGCGGCGACGGTCAGCACGACGGCGATGCCGGCCAGGTCCTCGGCGCGGCCGTACCCGTAGGTGTAGCGGCGGTTGGCCGCCCGGCGGCCCAGGACGAACGCGATGCCCAGGGGCACGGCCGTGAGCGCGTCGGCCCCGTTGTGGAGGGCGTCGCCCAGCAGCGCCACCGAACCGGAGAGGGCGGCGACCACGGCCTGGGCCCCGGTGGTCAGCCCCAGGACGGCCAGGGAGAGCCACAGGGTGCGCATGCCCTCGCGGGAGGTCTCCATCGCCGTGTCGACCTTGTCCCGGGTGTCGTGGCTGTGCGGGGTGAGGAGATGCGGCAGCCGGTGGCGCGGCCTCCGCGACCGGCGGGTGTCGTGCGCGTGGCCGTGGCCGTCGTCGTGGCCGTGGTGATGCCCCTGGCCCTGCGCGTGGCCGTCGTCGTGGTGATGCCCGTGGTCGTGATCGTGGCCTTCCAGCACGCGACCACCATACAAACGGCGGCCCCGTGGCGGCCGTTTCCCACGTCGGGCACCCGCGCCGGGTTGCCGATGTCTTAAGGCCGGACGGCGCCCCGGTTCCCACCGCCACTCACTCGGTGAACAGGTATGGAACACAGGGGAGTTGGTATTCCCGAGGCCGCTCTACGCGCGTCATCCTGGCCGGCATGAGGATCTCCCCACGCATCGCAGCCCTCGGCGCGGCCGCCGCCGTCGCCGCCACCCTCCTCGCGGGCCCGACCGCCTCCGCCGCGCCCGCCCCCGCCTCCGCCTCCGTCGCCTCGGTCGGCTGGATCTGTTACTCCGCCCTGCCTTCCCAGGCGGACGACACCCTCGACCTCATCGACCAGGGCGGCCCCTTCCCGTACTCCCAGGACGGCGTCGTCTTCCAGAACCGCGAGGGCGTGCTGCCCGCCCACAGCAGCGGGTACTACCACGAGTACACCGTCATCACCCCGGGCTCGCCGACCCGCGGCGCCCGACGCATCATCACGGGGCAGCAGACCGACGAGGACTACTACACGGCGGACCACTACGCCTCGTTCCGCCGCGTCGACTTCGCCTGTTGACCCACCACCCCACCGCCACGCCCGCGCCCGCGTCAGCCGCAAGGCCGTTGCTCGCCAGGTGGTCGGCCATGACCGTCTCCCACGGGACGCCGAGGGCCGTCAGGAGTGTGGCGCTCGCCCAGCCGGTGCGGTCCTTGCCGGCCGTGCA
>NZ_SSBJ01000099.1 GCF_004795055.1 Streptomyces sp. A1136 | reverse complement strand
CGGGGGAGTATGCGGCTGTGCTTCGTACGCTGGTTCCGCTGAGCTTGTCGAAACGTCGCCGTAACAACGTCCGGAAAGCACAAAAGGACCCGGGGGCTGCTTTGCCCGGATCCTCTTCACAGGAGAATAACCCACATGAGTTCTGTGTCCGAGGGGAGAATTCCGGATTCCGCTGTTCGCTCGATCACGCGCGGCCCGCTGCGGACCACGTTGCGGGCGGACGACGGGGTCGGGATCGAGGCGGTGTACGACCCGTGTACGGCGGATGACGCGGCGGGCGGGGAGGCCGGGGGCCCGGGCCCGGCGATCGTCGTCGCGCACGGGTTCACCGGTTCGGCGGACCGCCCCGCGGTGCGGCGCGCCGTGCGGACGTTCGCCCGGTACGCGGCCGTGGTCAGCTTCTCCTTCCGGGGCCACGGGAGGTCCGGCGGGCTGTCCACGGTGGGCGACCGCGAGGTGCTGGACCTGGCGGCGGCGGTCGCCTGGGCGCGCTCGCTCGGGCACCGGCGGGTGGTGACGGTCGGCTTCTCGATGGGCGGCTCCGTGGTGCTGCGGCACGCGGCGACCCATCAGGGGGGAGCACGGGGGCGCACCGAAGCAGTGGCGGCGGTCAGCGCGCCCGCCCGCTGGTACTACCGGGGCACGGCCCCGATGCGGCGGGTGCACTGGCTGGTGACCCGGCCCACCGGGCGGCTCGTCGGCCGCTTCGGCTTCGCGACGCGCATCCACACCGAGGACTGGGACCCGGTGCCGCTGTCGCCCGTCGAGGCGGTCCCGCTGATCGCGCCCACCCCGCTGCTCATCGTGCACGGCGACCGCGACCCGTACTTCCCGGTGGACCACCCGCGGATGCTGGCGGCAGCCGGACCTGCGCAGTTGTGGCTCGAGCCGGGCATGGGGCACGCCGAGAACGCGGCCGACGACGAACTGCTCGGGCGGATCGCGGGCTGGCTCATCGCCGCGCGGCCCGCCGCGTAGCCCATCATGGAGGGCGACGAAAGGAGCCACACCATGGCAGCGGGAACCATCCGCTTCTGGGCCGCGGCCAAGTCCGCCGCCGGTGTCGGCGAGGAGCCGTACGCCGCCGGGACACTGGCCGAGGCCCTCGACGCGGTGCGCG
>NZ_SSBJ01000098.1 GCF_004795055.1 Streptomyces sp. A1136 | reverse complement strand
CTAGTGACCTGAGTCAGAGATTCGTCGTTAGTCGAGCATGAGTCGTCCGGGTCCGAAGATTCCGCCGTTGTCGGTCACTGATGCCCAGCGGGCGGTGCTGGAGGGTTGGTTACGTCGCCGTACGACGGCTCAGGCGTTGGCTCAGCGGTCACGGATCGTGCTGGAGTGCGCCGAAGGCCACTCGATCATGGAGGTGTCGCGCCGGCTGCGGATCGCGCCGGACACGGTCCGCACCTGGCGCCGCCGCTTCATCGAGCGGGGACTGGGCGGCTTGTGCGACGACCCGCGGCCAGGTGTCCCGCGGAAGATCACCGACGCTGATGTCGAGCGGGTGATCGTCAAGACTCTCGAGGAGACACCGAGGAATGCGACTCACTGGTCGACGAGGTCGATGGCCGCGGCCACAGGCATGTCGCAGTCGACGGTCTCGCGGATCTGGCGCGCCTTCGCCCTGGCCCCGCACCGATCGCAGACCTTCAAGCTGTCCACGGACCCGTTGTTCATCGACAAGGTCCGCGACATTGTCGGCCTCTACCTCGACCCGCCGGAGAAGGCCCTGGTCCTCTGCGTGGACGAGAAGTCGCAGATCCAGGCCCTGGACCGGTCTCAGCCGGTCCTGCCTATGATGCCCGGTGTTCCCGAACGCCGCAGTCACGATTACATCCGCGCCGGCACCACCACCCTTTTCGCCGCCCTGGAGGTCGCCACCGGCAAGGTCATCGGCTCCCTCCACCGCCGCCACCGGGCCGCCGAGTTCAAGAAGTTCCTGGCCAAGGTCGACAAGGAGGTCCCGGCGGACCTGCAAGTTCACCTGATCCTCGACAACTACGCGACCCACAAGACCCCGGACATCAAGAAGTGGCTGCTGGCACACCCGCGGTTCCACCTGCACTTCACACCCACCAGTGCGTCGTGGCTGAACCTGGTGGAACGGTGGTTTGCCGAACTCACGCAGAAGAAGCTCAAGCGCGGCGTCCACCGCTCCGTCCAGGCCCTCGAACGCGACATCCGGGCCTGGCTCGCCGACTGGAACGACCACCCAAGGCCCTTCATCTGGACGAAGACAGCCGACGAGATCCTCGACAAAGTCGCCGCCTACTGCCACCGAATCTCTGACTCAGGTCACTAG
>NZ_SSBJ01000097.1 GCF_004795055.1 Streptomyces sp. A1136 | reverse complement strand
CGGGGATGTCGTTGACGAACTCGGTCTCGATCCAGCGGGTGTGGACCTTGAACGGGGTGCCGTCGGTCGGGGCGAACGCCGGGTCCACCACCACCGCGCGGTGGAACGGGATGGCGGTGGCCATGCCCTCGACCTCGAACTCCGCGAGGGCGCGGGCGGCGCGCTGGAGGGCCTGCTCGCGGGTGGCGCCGGTGACGATCAGCTTGGCGAGCAGCGAGTCCCAGGCGGGGCCGATGACGGAACCCGACTCGACGCCCGCGTCCAGGCGGACGCCCGGGCCCGAGGGGCCGGCGAACTTCGTGACCGTGCCCGGGGCGGGCAGGAAGCCGCGGCCCGGGTCCTCGCCGTTGATGCGGAACTCGAAGGAGTGGCCGCGCAGCCGCGGGTCGTCGTAGCCGAGGGCCTCGCCGTCGGCGATGCGGAACATCTCGCGCACGAGGTCGAGGCCGGTGACCTCCTCGGTGACCGGGTGCTCGACCTGGAGGCGGGTGTTGACCTCGAGGAAGGAGATGGTGCCGTCGGTGCCGACGAGGAACTCGACGGTGCCGGCGCCCACGTACCCGGCTTCCTTCAGGATCGCCTTGGACGCCGCGTACAACTCGGCGTTCTGCGCCTCGGTGAGGAACGGCGCGGGGGCCTCCTCGACGAGCTTTTGGTGGCGGCGCTGGAGCGAGCAGTCACGGGTGGAGACGACCACCACGTTGCCGTGCGAGTCGGCCAGGCACTGCGTCTCGACGTGGCGCGGCCTGTCGAGGTAGCGCTCCACGAAGCACTCGCCCCGACCGAACGCGGCGACGGCCTCGCGCACGGCGGAGTCGTACAGCTCGGGGACCTCTTCGAGGGTGCGCGCGACCTTGAGGCCGCGACCGCCACCACCGAAGGCGGCCTTGATCGCGATGGGCAGTCCGTGCTCCCGCGCGAAGGCCACGACCTCGTCGGCGCCGGACACCGGGTCCGGGGTGCCGGCGACCAGCGGCGCGCCGGCGCGCTGGGCGATGTGACGGGCGGCGACCTTGTCACCGAGGTCACGGATGGCCTGCGGCGGCGGGCCGATCCAGGTCAGGCCCGCGTCGAGGACGGCTTGGGCGAAGTCCGCGTTCTCGGACAGGAACCCGTATCCGGGGTGGATGGCGTCAGCTCCGGAGTCGGCTGCTGCCTGGAGGACCTTCTTCATGTCCAGGTAGCTGGCGGCCGGGGTGTCACCGCCCAACGCGAACGCTTCGTCTGCCGCGCGGACGTGCAGCGCGTCCCGGTCCGGGTCGGCGTAGACGGCCACGCTCGCGATCCCGGCATCCCGGCAGGCACGGGCAACGCGGACAGCGATTTCGCCACGGTTGGCGATGAGCACCTTGCGCACG
>NZ_SSBJ01000096.1 GCF_004795055.1 Streptomyces sp. A1136 | reverse complement strand
TGGTTGTCGACGACGGACCACAAGAAGATCGGGCACCTCTATCTGATCTCCTCGTTCGTCTTCTTCGTGATCGGCGGCGTCCTGGCCCTGTTGTTGCGGGCGGAGTTGGCACGGCCGGGCATGCAGATCGTCACGAACGAGCAGTACAACCAGATCTTCACGTTGCACGGCACGATCATGCTGCTGTTCTTCGCGACGCCGACGTTCGCCGGGTTCGCCAACGCGATCATGCCCTTGCAGATCGGGGCGCCCGACGTGGCGTTCCCCCGGCTGAACATGCTTTCGTTCTGGCTGTTCCTGTTCGGCGGGACCATCGTCGTGGCGAGCCTGCTCACGCCGCAGGGCACGGCCGACTTCGGCTGGACCGCCTACACGCCGCTCAGCAGCGTGGAACGGACCCCGTTCATCGGCGGCGACATGTGGATCATGGGGCTGGCGATGTCGGGCTTCGGGACGATCCTCGGCGCCGTCAACTTCGTCACCACGATCATCTGCATGCGTTCGCCGGGGATGACGATGTTCCGGATGCCGATCTTCACCTGGAACATCCTGCTGACCTCGGTCCTGGTCCTGTTCGCGTTCCCGGTCCTGGCGGCGGCGCTGATGGTGTTGGAGGCGGACCGCAAGTTCGGCGCGCACGTCTTCGACCCGTCCAACGGCGGGCCGATCCTGTGGCAGCACCTGTTCTGGTTCTTCGGGCATCCCGAGGTCTACATCATCGCGCTGCCGTTCTTCGGCATCATCACCGAGATCCTCCCCGTCTTCTCGCGCAAGCCGGTGTTCGGCTACCTCGGACTCGTCGGGGCGACGATCGCGATCGCGGGGTTGTCGGTGACGGTGTGGGCGCACCACATGTTCGCCACCCAAGCCGTGCTGCTGCCCTTCTTCTCCTTCATGACGTTCCTGATCGCGGTGCCGACCGGGGTGAAGTTCTTCAACTGGATCGGCACCATGTGGAAGGGCTCGCTGTCCTTCGAGACGCCGATGCTGTGGTCCATCGGCTTCCTGGTCACCTTCCTCTTCGGCGGTCTGACCGGCATCATCCTGGCCTCGCCGCCGATGGACTTCCACGTCACCGACTCCTACTTCGTCGTCGCCCACTTCCACTACGTGGTCTTCGGGACCGTCGTGTTCGCGACGTTCGCCGGCTTCTACTTCTGGTGGCCGAAGATGACCGGAACCATGCTCGACGAACGCCTCGGGAAGATCCACTTCTGGACCCTGTTCGTCGGCTTCCACCTCACCTTCCTCGTCCAGCACTGGCTGGGAGCCGAAGGCATGCCGCGCCGCTACGCCGACTACCTCGCCGCCGACGGATTCACCACCTTGAACACCGTCTCCTCCATCGGGGCGTTCCTGCTCGGCGGCTCGACCCTCCCCTTCTTCTACAACGTGTGGAAGACCGCCAAGTACGCGCCGCGCGTCACCGTCGACGACCCCTGGGGCTACGGCCGGTCCCTGGAGTGGGCCACCTCCTGCCCGCCGCCGCGCCACAACTTCGTCACCCTGCCGCGCGTGCGCTCCGAATCCCCCGCCTTCGACCTGCACCACTACGAGATCTCCGAACTGGAACGCCGCGAGAACGAGGGCCAACGCGACGTGATCGACCAGGACAAGGCCGTCTCGCCGCCCCGCGACGACTCCGCCGGCCCCA
>NZ_SSBJ01000095.1 GCF_004795055.1 Streptomyces sp. A1136 | reverse complement strand
GGCCGGGGCGGCCCCGGCAGGTGCCCGCGCACGGAGGCCGCCGCCGCATCGGCCGCCGCCCGGGCCACGGCCCGCGGCTCGGCCCGGCAGTCCAGCAGCGCGCAGACCACCACCCCGGCCAGCTCGCGCGCCAGCTCCACCACGTCCACCTCGCCGCCCCGGGCCAGGGGGAGCAGCCGACGTGTCAACAAGGGCTGCCAGAGCGAGCGGAGTTCCCCGATGCCCGCCCCGCCGAGCCGCTCGGCCAGCGCCCGCCGGTCCGCGCGGTGCCCGCTGCCCTCCTGGTCGAACAGCACGCCCCCGTCGCCCTCCAGCGCCGCCCGGGCGGCGCCGCCCGTGGTGCCCGGCGCCGTCCGGTCGAGCGGCAGCCGGGTCAGTGCCTCCCGGTAGGCCCGCGCGTCGTGGACGAGCACGGAACCGCCCAACCGGAGTACGGGCCGGCCGCGGGTGGCGGCGAGCAGCCCGAACAGCAGCGGGTGGCCGCCCAGGTAGACCCCACGGTCGCGCCGCCGGGCCCGTGCGGCCGCGTTCATCGGGCTCCTCCCCGCGCGCCGCGCAGGGCCGCCGCCGCCAGCTTCGAGGCCGCCGCCCGGTCCGGTTTGCGCGAGCGCCCGGCCAGCGGGACGTCCGCGAACAGCAGCGCGTCGGGCCGCGCCGTCCCCATCCGCCGCAGCGGTTCCGACAGGGCCGCCCGCAGCACGGGTTCGGGCACCCCGCGCCGCGGCTGCACGACGGCCACCAGCCGCTCGTCCCCGTCGTCCGCCGGGACCCCGACGAGCACCCCCAGTTCCACACCCGGTACGTGCAGGGAAGGTTCGTACAGGCCCGGGTAGATGTTCTCCGCCCGCCGCAGCACCATGTCCTTGCACCGGCCCTCCAGGACGATCCGCCCGGCCCCGTCCAGCCGCGCCCTGTCCCCCGTACGCACCCATGCGTCACGCTCCTCGCCCAGGTAGCGGTCCCGGGCCGCCGGTCCGGTCAGCAGGAGCTGTCCGGCCGGGTCCCGCTCGGCCCGCACCCCCGGGAGCGGCGCGCCCACCAGGTCCCCCGAGCCGGTGAAGGCGGCCTTCTCCCGCGATTCCACCGCCGCCGCGGGGAACAGTTCCGTCAGCGCGTACACGCCCCACGCCTGGTCGGCGCCCGCGTCGCGGACACGGTTGAGCAGTTCGGCCCCGGCCGGCGCCGAACCCGTCCACACCCGGCCCCCGAACGCCGCCCCGGCGGCCAGCGCGTCGCGCAGCCGCGGCGGCGTGAGGTAGGTGTCCTGCGGGCGGAGCCGGGCCAACTGCCGGGCCAGGCCCCGCGCGGAACGGGCCGGCAGGGCGACCGGCGCGCCACGCGTGAGGGCGGGGACCAGGACGAAGAAGGTGCCGCCGAGCACGGGCTCGCCAGGCCGGGCGCCTGCGAACAGCGTCGAGACCGTCTCCATGCCCGCCGCCAGGCTCGCCCGGGTGTGCACCACCGCCTGCGGCCGCGACGTCGTCCCGGAGGTGAACACGATCACCGCGTCCCCGTCCCCCTCGAAGCCCGCCGGGACCCCCGCGCGCGGGGCGTCCCGCTCCAGGGCGGGCGCGCACCACGGCAGCCGCCGCCCGACCGTCGCCACCGGGCCGCCCAGGCCCAGCCGTACGCGGGCCGTGCAGCTCAGGGCCACCGTGTAGAAGGCGATCAGGCCCGCGTACGGCAACGGCTGTCCCGGCCCGTCCAAGGTCAGCTTGTACACCCCGCCCACGAGGAGGACGGCC
>NZ_SSBJ01000093.1 GCF_004795055.1 Streptomyces sp. A1136 | reverse complement strand
CAGGCGCAGGACCCGTCGATGGAGGACTTCCAGCAGTTGGAGGGCTGTAACGAGGTCTTGAACGTGACGCGTCCGGACATCGTGGCCAATGTGCACCGTGAGTATTTCGCGGCCGGTGTGGACTGTGTGGAGACGAACACGTTCGGTGCGAACTTCGCCGCGTTGGCCGAGTACGACATCCCCGACCGCAATTTCGAGTTGTCGACTTCCGGGGCGCGGATCGCCCGGGAGGTCGCGGATGAGTTCACCGCCTCGTCGGGGCGGCAGCGCTGGGTGTTGGGCTCGATGGGCCCGGGCACCAAGCTGCCGACGTTGGGCCACATCGACTATGCGACGATCCGTGACGCCTATCAGGTCAACGCGGAGGGCTTGATCACCGGTGGGGCCGACGCCCTGCTGGTGGAGACCACCCAGGATCTTCTCCAGACGAAGTCCTCGATCATCGGCGCGCGTCGCGCGATGGAGGCGCTCGGCGTCTGCGTGCCCCTGATCTGTTCGGTCACCGTGGAGACCACCGGGACGATGCTGCTCGGTTCGGAGATCGGCGCCGCGCTGACCGCGCTGGAGCCGCTCGGTATCGACATGATCGGCCTGAACTGCGCGACCGGGCCGGCGGAGATGAGCGAGCACCTGCGCTACCTGGCCCGCAACGCGCGTGTTCCGCTGTCCTGCATGCCCAACGCCGGTCTGCCGGTGCTGGGCAAGGACGGCGCCCACTATCCGCTGTCGGCCCCCGAGCTCGCCGACGCGCAGGAGACCTTCGTGCGCGAGTACGGCCTGTCGCTGGTCGGTGGCTGCTGTGGCACCACGCCCGAGCATTTGCGGCAGGTGGTGGAGCGGGTCCGGGGTCTGGCTCCGGCGGAGCGGCGGCCGCGGCCGGAGCCGGGTGCGTCGTCGCTGTACCAGACGGTGTCGTTCCGGCAGGACACCTCGTATATGGCGATCGGTGAGCGGACCAACGCGAACGGTTCGAAGAAGTTCCGCGAGGCGATGTTGGAGGCCCGTTGGGACGACTGCGTGGAGATGGCCCGGGACCAGATCCGCGAGGGCGCGCACATGCTCGATCTGTGTGTGGACTACGTGGGTCGTGACGGCGTCGCCGACATGCAGGAGTTGGCCGGGCGTTTCGCGACGGCCTCGACGCTGCCGATCGTGCTGGACTCCACCGAGGTTCCCGTGATCCGGGCGGGTCTGGAGAAGCTGGGCGGGCGCGCGGTCATCAACTCGGTGAATTACGAGGACGGTGACGGCCCGGAGTCGCGTTTCGCGAAGGTGACCGCGCTGGCGCGGGAGCACGGCGCGGCGTTGATCGCGCTGACCATCGACGAGGAGGGTCAGGCCCGCACCGTCGAGCACAAGGTGGCCATCGCCGAGCGGCTGATCGAGGACCTGACCGGCAACTGGGGCATCCACGAGTCGGACATCCTCATCGACACCCTGACGTTCACGATCTGCACGGGTCAGGAGGAGTCCCGGGGCGACGGCATCGCCACCATCGAGGCGATCCGCGAGCTCAAGCGGCGTCACCCCGAGGTGCAGACCACGCTGGGCCTGTCGAACATCTCCTTCGGCCTCAACCCGGCCGCCCGGGTCCTGTTGAACTCGGTCTTCCTCGACGAGTGTGTCAAGGCGGGCCTGGATTCGGCGATCGTCCACGCGAGCAAGATCCTGCCGATCGCCCGGTTCGACGAGGAGCAGGTCACCACGGCGTTGGATCTGATCTACGACCGGCGGGCCGAGGACTACGATCCGCTGCAGAAGCTGATGGCGCTGTTCGAGGGCGTCAACACCAAGTCGATGAAGGACGGCCGTGCCGAGGAGCTCCTCGCGCTGCCGCTGGACGAGCGGCTGCAGCGCCGCATCATCGACGGGGAGAAGAACGGCCTGGAGGACGACCTCGCCGAGGCGCTTCGGAGCCGTCCGGCGCTGGACATCGTCAACGACACCCTGTTGGAGGGTATGAAGGTCGTCGGCGAGTTGTTCGGCTCCGGTCAGATGCAGCTGCCGTTCGTCCTGCAGTCCGCCGAGGTGATGAAGACCGCGGTCGCCTATCTCGAACCGCACATGGAGAAAACCGACGACGACGGCAAGGGCACCATCGTGCTCGCCACCGTCCGCGGTGACGTCCACGACATCGGCAAGAACCTGGTCGACATCATCCTCACGAACAACGGCTACAACGTCGTCAACATCGGCATCAAGCAGCCCGTCTCCGCGATCCTGGAAGCCGCCCAGGAACACAAGGCCGACGTGATCGGCATGTCCGGCCTGCTGGTCAAGTCCACCGTGATCATGAAGGAGAACCTGGAGGAGCTCAACCAGCGCAAGCTGGCGGCCGACTACCCGGTCATCCTCGGCGGGGCGGCCCTGACCCGCGCCTACGTCGAACAGGACCTCCACGAGATCTACGAGGGCGAAGTCCGCTACGCCCGCGACGCCTTCGAGGGCCTGCGCCTCATGGACGC
>NZ_SSBJ01000092.1 GCF_004795055.1 Streptomyces sp. A1136 | reverse complement strand
CGACATCCGGGCCTGGCTCGCCGACTGGAACGACCACCCAAGGCCCTTCATCTGGACGAAGACAGCCGACGAGATCCTCGACAAAGTCGCCGCCTACTGCCACCGAATCTCTGACTCAGGTCACTAGATGCGCCGGGGGCGGGCAAGCCCCAAGCCGACCGGGGCCGCGGGCTCGGCGGAGTCGAGCTGACTGACCTTCGCCTCGGCGTCTCCGAGGCTGACGCGGAGCCCTTCGATCTCGCCGAGCCAGCCCTCGCGCTCGGCCTCGGCGATCCGATCGAGGAGGTTGTTCCTTGGATCGGCCGTACTGCGGGAGGCCCTCACATCGGTCTGGCCTCGCGTGGTGCCGGGGACACGGTGGCCCACCGGCAGGGCAGGCCTCGGCCATCGCTGCGGGACGGCCCTCCGCTCACCAGGCGGGACGGATCGGCCCCGGTGGCGTGAGCCGGGTCAGGTCGGCGACGAGTTCGCCGAAGCGCGCCTCGCCCAGGGCCTCACGCCAGGGTGCGACGGCGGCCCTGGCCGCTTCGTCCGCCGCGCGGGTTGCGGCCCACCCGGCCTCCGTCAGCCCCAGCAGCCGGGCGCGGGCATCGTGCGGGTGCGGCAGCCGCACCACGTACCCCTTGCGGACCAACTCCTCGACCAACTGCGCGGCGGCCTGCTTGGTCACCCCCAAGTGCTCGGCCAGATCGGCCGTTGTGGCGCCGCCCAGAGAGATACGGGCGAAGGCGTAGCCGTGGGCGGGCCGTAGGTCCTCGAACCCCTGCTCGGTCACGCGGGCGTGGATCGTCTGCACCAACTGTCCGGAGAGTGCGAGCACGAGAGCGGAGAAGGCCAGGGCGTCGTCCATGGCTTGACTATAACTCGTCAATCTGCTTGTCTTTATGGACAAGCAACTTGTCCATAAGGAGTCGGCATGCCCTTTATCCGCGGTGACGAGGCCGTCGAGTACGAGATCCACGGCGGTCGCTTCGTTTCCTACGTCCGCCCCGGGACCGGTGGCCGGGACCTCGCCGCCTGGCGCGCGGAGATCCCCGCCGGGATGGTGGGCCCCGCCCACGTGATCAGTCACGAGGAGACGTTCTACGTCCTGTCCGGCCGTCTCCGTCTCAGCATCGGCGGTGAGACGGCCGAACTCGGGGCCGGTGACGCGGCGGTGGCTCCGGCGGGCTCCGAGCTGGGGGTCGCCAACACCACCGACAAGCCCGCGCACATGTGGGTCACCACCCGCGCCGGGCTCACCGCCGAACTGGCCGACGGCAGCACCATCGCGCCACCCTGGACCCACTAGTGCGGCCGACACTGCGGCTGCAGGTGCCGGTGTGGGCGCCGGGAGAGCGGCCGGTGCCGGCTGGGTCTGCGGGTACTTCCGTGCACGGCCCGCCGGGAGGCGGCCGCCTGGAGGTGGCCGAGCGCGATGCGGGCGGAGCCCAAGAGCGTGGACTTCTTCAGCCTCCGCGGAGCACCAGCGGTACCGGCCAGGTAGGCGGCGGTGTCCGGCTCCCAGGGCAGGGCGGCCATCACCGACAGGCGCAGCGCCTCGGAGACCTCGTGGGCGCGGCGGGGCCGTCCTCGATGAGGAGGACGCCCAGGGCGTCGGCGCCGGTGCCGCGATCGGTGAGCTCGTTACGCAGCGGCTCGGTCATGTGTCGCGCCAGGGCGAGGGCCTGGTCGGCGGCCCGCACGACGAGCAGGACCAGATCCGCGCCGTGAAGGAGCGGTCACACAAGCCGTCCAGGCCCCGCTCGATGAAGCAACGCCGCCACGTGCGGACCGTGTCCGGCGTGATCCCCAGCCGGCGCGACACCTCCATGATCGAGTGCCCCTCGGCGCACTCCAGCACGATCCGCGACCGCTGAGCCAAAGCTGAGCCGCCATACGACGACGGACTCACCCCTCCAGCGCGGCCGGCTGGGCATCGGTCACCGACAACCGTGGAATTTTCGGACCCGGACGACTCATGCCCAACCAACGGCGAATCTCCGACCCAGGTCATTAGAACGGCGGCGGCTCGTACGGAGGCACCACACGAGCAGGCGAGGACTTAGTAAATCCTTCAAGTCCGAACCGAGACGAGTACCGTTCGATACTCGAATCAGACGGAGCCGCAAAGGTCAGCATCCACAACTGCCCATCCGGTTGCGAATATCCCGCCGGTGGCGGGGCCATGCGTACCAGCGCATCCTCACTACACCATAGTTTAACTTCCGGTTCTTCGCTGCCAAGCGCTTCGAACTTCAGGGGCTCAAACGACTTCAAAACCTCGTTGACCTCTGAAGCGTCAACTAGGACGGTGAACTTGAACGCGCCTCCGATGACGGCTTCCCGCACAGTGCAATTCAATAGAAAATCACTTAGGATCTCACCCGTTTCGGTCCAGCCGCCATCTTTTTCCTCCCTGGAGAAGACCTGCAGCCTGGCATCACCTAGGTCAACAGCCCAGAAACAGCCACTCTGATTCTCAATCCAGAATTCGAGCATTCCGCGGGAGTCTGCTGCAAGATCCTGAAGCGCAATAGGCCGGTCTTGAAACGTCACAGGGCGACCGACAAGGGCTGCCGCCGTATGCCACTCAACCAGTTCGGCAGGCACATTCGGGCTGGCGGCAGGGCGCATGTCGCGCACACTCCCCGCAGTTCCGTACCAGCGCCGAAGGAAACGTCGAACGCTGTCTGACCTTATTGACAAAAGTTCATCCACGATGACTCCGGATCTACCTTCGGGCGCCTTTGGCGAGGTGCCGGGAACATTACGCTCCCGGCACCTCCTTGCAAACCTCCTTCCGCTCAGAGGAAGGAGAGATAAAATCTCAGCCCCGGCCGAACCCGATGTAGGCGGCAGCGCACTGGCGCCATTCATCCTGGAAAGTGTTGTTCATCCTTCCGAGGTTTCCGCCATGCGACCGCAGATATCCCA
>NZ_SSBJ01000091.1 GCF_004795055.1 Streptomyces sp. A1136 | reverse complement strand
TCGATCAGTGCCCACAAGTCGTCGTCCACGATCCAAGGCCGAGTGCTCACACACTCACGAACGGCCGAATCATCACACCGGTTACGCCCGACCAGGGCATCTCAACAAGATCCTGTTACGAGCTCTAAGACACTGAGCTCTTTCCATCCTCAGTTTGAGCTGGCCAGATGCAGGCAGAGGACGGCCTGAACAAGACTCGTGATGCGGGTGGTCGAGCAGCGGAGTTTGCGGAGGAGGCGCCAGGACTTGAGGGTGGCGATGGCCTGCTCGACGAGGGCCCGGATCTTGGCGTGGGAACGGTTGACGGCCTGCTGGCCGGTGGAGAGGCTGTCCCATCGGCCGCGGTAAGGGAGACTTACCGTGTCGCCTGCACCCTGGTAGCCCTTGTCTGCCCAGCAGGTGATGCCGGCCTCGGCGAGTGCCTCGATGATGCCGTGCTCGCGCGCGGCCCGGACGTCGTGGACGGCGCCGGCCAAGGCTGGTGAAGCCCACAGCAGACGCCCCTTCGGATCGGCTATGACCTGCACGTTCATGCCGTGCTTCTTGTGTTTGCCCGAGTAGAACGGGCGGTCGGCGGCGATTCGGTCGATGGGCAGGAGCGTCCCGTCGAGGATCACGTACGCCTTCGTCGACGCCGCTCGTACGGCTTCGGTGAGGGTGGGGGCGAGGGCAGCGAGGAGGTTGACGGCCTCGGTGATGTATCGGTAGGCGGTGGTGGTGCCGATCCCGAATCCGGCCGCGAGCTGGGCGTAGGGCTGGCCGTTGCGCAGGTGGGCGAGGGTGAGCAGGGCCTGTCGGCCCGCGTTCAGGCGCCGCCATCGGGTTCCGAGAGTGCGGCGGTGTTCTTTCAGACGGGCGGCGAGGAAGCGCAGGGCCGTGCTGGACACGTCGACGCCGGACGGGTAGACAAGCATGCGAAGCCTCTGGTGGAGACGGTTGTCTTGGTCGAAAACCCATCTACCAGGGGCTTTACCTGCCTGTCAGCATAACTGCCAAGCCTGTCCGCCAGGCTGGAAGGACCAGGCGTGTGGGCCACAGTGAGGAGTCGAGTTGTTACGTTGTGAGGCGGTCGGTAAACGGTACGGCGGAGGGCGATGGATCCTCAGTGACGTGGACATGGAAGTTGTGACCGGTGACGTCCGCGCGGTGGTCGGCAGCAATGGTTCGGGGAAGTCGACCTTGCTGAGGATCCTCGTCGGGCTGTCGCAACCCACCACCGGGAGCGTGTCGGGCCGACCACCGCGCATCGGTTACGTACCGGACCGCTTCACCGGCCATGACCGCATCTCGGCGATCTCCTATCTCACTCACATGGGGCGTATCCGTGGCCTGTCGGGCTCCGCCGCCCGTGCCCGAGGCCATCAACTGCTGGAGCGGCTGTCCCTGGTGGGCGGGGGGAACGCGCCGCTGCGCACGCTGTCGAAGGGCAACGCGCAGAAGGTGGCGCTCGCCCAGGCCCTCCTTGTCCAGCCCGACCTGCTGGTCCTCGACGAACCCTGGTCAGGTCTGGATGCCTCGGCCCACGGTGTCCTCGCCGAGTTCATCGACGAAGTGGCCGCACAGGGCGGAGCAGTGGTCTTCACCGACCACCGCGAGGCGATCACCCAGACGCACGCCCGCGGCGCCTACACCATCAGCGACGGCCGGGTCACCTCGCACGGCGGCCGGCACGCCGGGAGCCGCACCTCGATGGTCGAGCTGGTCCTGACCGTGCCGCCCACCGGCGTCATGCCGATCGAAGTGGACTGGTCCGCGCTGCCGGGTGTGACGGACACCGCCCAGCGCGGCGGGGAGGTCGTCCTGCGGGTGGCGCCGGAGCACTCGGACGCCGTGCTGCTGACGGCACTGCAGCACCGGTGGTCGGTGGCCAGCCTGGCCGGGGCCGTGTACGAAGCCAGTTGCTGGGCCGATGCGCGGCGGACCGCCCTGTGATCGCGCTGGTCGGCTATATGTCCACGGTGTTGCTGCTCTCCCAGCGCTACCTCGCGCCGCTGTTGCTGTTCCTCGGCCTGGTGGCCGTGCTGACCAGCAGTGACACCGGCCCGCTCACCGCGACCTACGCCGCGGTGGCCGGGGCCATGCTGCCGTGCTCGGTCTGGCTGACCATGACACTGATCGGTCTCGAGGACCAGGCGCACCGCTCGATCGTCGTCGTCAGCGCCGGCGGCCCTCTACGCGTCCTGCTCGCGACGGTCGGGACGGCCGCCACAGGGTGCCTGCTGCTGACGTCTGCCGGCCTGGTGCTGCCGCTGTTGTTCGCAACCCACACACCCGGCCTCGCGGATCTGGCGCTGGGGACCGCGGCCCAACTCACCTGCGCCTTCACCGGCATCGCCATCGGAGTGGTCTGCTCGCGGCTGGTATTCCGACGGCAGGGCTACGCGCTCGTCCTCGCCCTGGTGCTCCTCCTGGCCGTGCTGCTGGGCAAGGGCGTTTCCCCGGTCAACATCATGCTTACCCACCTGCAGAACGCGTCGGACTCGGCGGACGCCCTGGCACCCACGGGTGCCCTGCTCACCGTCACCGCGGGCTTCTTGGCGGCCGCAGTTGCTATGACACAGGCGATCACCCGCAGAAAGGCATGAACTCTGCGGCGGTGTGCCCGCACCGGCGCAGGCTGCGCAGCGCCTTCCGGTAGAACGCATGCCCCGCCGTCCTGGCCGCTTCGGTGAGTGTGGGGGAGCGAAAACGCCCAGGAGCTCGACGCCTCGGTGATGTAGCGGTCGGCAATGGGCGAGTGCCGAAACCGGCCGCGAATTGCGCGTGGGAGTACCCATTGCGCAAGTGGGCGAGGGTGAGCAGGGCCTGCCGGCCTGCGCTCAGGCGCCTCCAACGGCTGCCGATCGACCGTCAGTGCGCGCGCAAACGGGTCCCATTGAACTGCCATAAGAGCTCGTAACAGGATCTTGTTGAGATGCCCTGGTCGGGCGTAACCGGTGTGATGATTCGGCCGTTCGTGAGTGTGTGAGCACTCGGCCTTGGATCGTGGACGACGACTTGTGGGCACTGATCG
>NZ_SSBJ01000090.1 GCF_004795055.1 Streptomyces sp. A1136 | reverse complement strand
GGGTGATGGGTGGCTGGTCGTTGCTTGAGAACTACACAGTGGACGCGAGCATCTGTGGCCAAGTTTTTAAGGGCGCACGGTGGATGCCTTGGCACCAGGAACCGATGAAGGACGTGAGAGGCCGCGATAGGCCCCGGGGAGCTGCCAACTGAGCTTTGATCCGGGGGTGTCCGAATGGGGAAACCCGGCAGTCGTCATGGGCTGTCACCCACTGCTGAACACATAGGCAGTGTGGAGGGAACGAGGGGAAGTGAAACATCTCAGTACCCTCAGGAAGAGAAAACAACCGTGATTCCGGGAGTAGTGGCGAGCGAAACCGGATGAGGCCAAACCGTATGCGTGTGATACCCGGCAGGGGTTGCGCATGCGGGGTTGTGGGAATGAGCTTGATCGGTCTGCCGGCCGGTCGGCGAGTCAGAAACCGTTGATGTAGTCGAAGGACATGCGAAAGGTCCGGCGTAGAGGGTAAGACCCCCGTAGACGAAACATCAGCGGCTTGCTTGCTCATCTCCCAAGTAGCACGGGGCCCGAGAAATCCCGTGTGAATCTGGCGGGACCACCCGCTAAGCCTAAATATTCCCTGGTGACCGATAGCGGATAGTACCGTGAGGGAATGGTGAAAAGTACCGCGGGAGCGGAGTGAAATAGTACCTGAAACCGTGTGCCTACAAGCCGTGGGAGCGTCGCTCATTGGGTTTACCCAATGGGTCGTGACTGCGTGCCTTTTGAAGAATGAGCCTGCGAGTTAGCGGTGTGTAGCGAGGTTAACCCGTGTGGGGAAGCCGTAGCGAAAGCGAGTCCGAACAGGGCGATTGAGTTGCACGCTCTAGACCCGAAGCGGAGTGATCTAGCCATGGGCAGGTTGAAGCGGAGGTAAGACTTCGTGGAGGACCGAACCCACCAGGGTTGAAAACCTGGGGGATGACCTGTGGTTAGGGGTGAAAGGCCAATCAAACTCCGTGATAGCTGGTTCTCCCCGAAATGCATTTAGGTGCAGCGTCGTGTGTTTCTTGCCGGAGGTAGAGCACTGGATAGGCGATGGGCCCTACCGGGTTACTGACCTTAGCCAAACTCCGAATGCCGGTAAGTGAGAGCACGGCAGTGAGACTGTGGGGGATAAGCTCCATGGTCGAGAGGGAAACAGCCCAGAGCATCGACTAAGGCCCCCAAGCGTACGCTAAGTGGGAAAGGATGTGGAGTCGCAGAGACAACCAGGAGGTTGGCTTAGAAGCAGCCACCCTTGAAAGAGTGCGTAATAGCTCACTGGTCAAGTGATTCCGCGCCGACAATGTAGCGGGGCTCAAGCGTACCGCCGAAGTCGTGTCATTGCAGCAATAGGGCCAACGCCCGCTGTGATGGGTAGGGGAGCGTCGTGTGCCGGGTGAAGCAGCAGCGGAAGCTAGTTGTGGACGGTTCACGAGTGAGAATGCAGGCATGAGTAGCGATACACACGTGAGAAACGTGTGCGCCGATTGACTAAGGGTTCCTGGGTCAAGCTGATCTGCCCAGGGTAAGTCGGGACCTAAGGCGAGGCCGACAGGCGTAGTCGATGGACAACCGGTTGATATTCCGGTACCCGCTTTGAAACGCCCAATATCGAATCAGGCGATGCTAAGTCCGTGAAGCCGTTCCGGACCCTTCGGGGAAAGGAAAGTGGTGGAGCCGACGAACCAGACTTGTAGTAGGTAAGCGATGGGGTGACGCAGGAAGGTAGTCCAGCCCGGGCGGTGGTTGTCCCGGGGTAAGGGTGTAGGCCGAGGGGTAGGCAAATCCGTCCCTCATATAAGGCTGAGACCTGATGCCGAGCCGATTGTGGTGAAGTGGATGATCCTATGCTGTCGAGAAAAGCCTCTAGCGAGTTTCATGGCGGCCCGTACCCTAAACCGACTCAGGTGGTCAGGTAGAGAATACCGAGGCGTTCGGGTGAACTATGGTTAAGGAACTCGGCAAAATGCCCCCGTAACTTCGGGAGAAGGGGGGCCATCACTGGTGATCGGATTTACTCCGTGAGCTGGGGGTGGCCGCAGAGACCAGCGAGAAGCGACTGTTTACTAAAAACACAGGTCCGTGCGAAGCCGTAAGGCGATGTATACGGACTGACGCCTGCCCGGTGCTGGAACGTTAAGGGGACCGGTTAGTGCGCTTTCGGGCGTGCGAAGCTGAGAACTTAAGCGCCAGTAAACGGCGGTGGTAACTATAACCATCCTAAGGTAGCGAAATTCCTTGTCGGGTAAGTTCCGACCTGCACGAATGGCGTAACGACTTCTCGACTGTCTCAACCATAGGCCCGGTGAAATTGCACTACGAGTAAAGATGCTCGTTTCGCGCAGCAGGACGGAAAGACCCCGGGACCTTTACTACAGTTTGATATTGGTGTTCGGTTCGGCTTGTGTAGGATAGGTGGGAGACTTTGAAGCCGTGACGCCAGTCATGGTGGAGTCGCCGTTGAAATACCACTCTGGTCGTGCTGGATGTCTAACCTCGGTCCGTGATCCGGATCAGGGACAGTGTCTGATGGGTAGTTTAACTGGGGCGGTTGCCTCCCAAAGGGTAACGGAGGCGCCCAAAGGTTCCCTCAGCCTGGTTGGCAATCAGGTGTTGAGTGTAAGTGCACAAGGGAGCTTGACTGTGAGACCGACGGGTCGAGCAGGGACGAAAGTCGGGACTAGTGATCCGGCGGTGGCTTGTGGAAGCGCCGTCGCTCAACGGATAAAAGGTACCCCGGGGATAACAGGCTGATCTTCCCCAAGAGTCCATATCGACGGGATGGTTTGGCACCTCGATGTCGGCTCGTCGCATCCTGGGGCTGGAGTCGGTCCCAAGGGTTGGGCTGTTCGCCCATTAAAGCGGTACGCGAGCTGGGTTTAGAACGTCGTGAGACAGTTCGGTCCCTATCCGCTGTGCGCGTAGGAATATTGAGAAGGGCTGTCCCTAGTACGAGAGGACCGGGACGGACGAACCTCTGGTGTGCCAGTTGTCCTGCCAAGGGCATGGCTGGTTGGCTACGTTCGGGAGGGATAACCGCTGAAAGCATCTAAGCGGGAAGCCTGCTTCAAGATGAGTATTCCCACCTCCTTGAGAGGGTAAGGCTCCCAGTAGACGACTGGGTTGATAGGCCAGATGTGGAAGCCCGGTAACGGGTGGAGCTGACTGGTACTAATAGGCCGAGGGCTTGTCCTCAGTTGCTCGCGTCCACTGTGTTAGTTCTGAAG
>NZ_SSBJ01000008.1 GCF_004795055.1 Streptomyces sp. A1136 | reverse complement strand
GGCGATGATCTGCTCGATGTTCCGTTCGGCGAGCGCCGTGATCGTGACGAACGGATTGACGCTGGTGTTGCCGGGGATCAGCGCTCCGTCGATCACGTACAGGCCGGGGTGGCCGTGCAGGCGCCCGTAGTTGTCGGTGGCCTTGTTCAGGACAGCGCCGCCGAGCGGGTGGTAGGTGAGGTGGTCGCCCCAGATCTTGTTGGTGCCGAAGAGGTCGCTTCGGTAGATGGTCCCCTCCTTCGCGTTGATCTTGTCGAAGATGGTCTTGGCCATGTCGATGGCGGGCTGCTTCCAGGCGGTCTGCCAGTTCAACTCGACCTTGCCCGCCGCCGCGTTCCAGTTGAACTCGGCGCGGTTGGGGTTCTTCGTGATCGACAGGTAGAACGAGGCGTACGTCTCGATGCCCGTCGGCAGCGGCGCGACCTCGGCGAACGCGCCGCCCGCCGCCCAGTTGTCGATGCCGCCGCACGGGATGGTCGCCTGGAGCTTGCCGGTCGGGTCCCAGAGGTGGTTCGCGCGGCCGCACATGACGTTGCCGTTGTCGCCCCAGCCCTTGCCGATCTCGTTGTTGAGGCGGGGGAGCGCGCCGGTGGCCTTCAGCTTGACGAGCAGCTTGCTGGTGCCGACGCTGCCGGCGGCGAAGAACACCCGGTCGGCGGTGACGGTCTTGGTGGCGACGGTGCCGCCGGTGGTGTCGAGCTGTTCGATGACGACGGTGTAGCCGCCTCCGGTCGTGGGGGTGACCGTGGTGACCTTGTGAAGGGGCGAGATGGAGACCTTGCCGGTCGCCTTGGCGGCCGCGAGGTAGGTCTTCTGCAGCGACTTCTTGCCGTTGTTGTTGCCGTAGAGGATCTCCCCGTCCAGCGCCGACTTGGTGGCCGTGCCGGCCGCCTCCCGCTTCATGTAGTCCCAGTCGTAGACGTCGGGCACGAAGACGAAGGGGAAGCCGGAGCGCTGGGCGTGTTTGCGGCCGACCCGGGCGAACTGGTAGCAGTCCACCGCGTCGAACCAGTTCGGGTCGATGAGGCCGACGCCGAGCCCGGCGTTCGCGCGCGGGTAGTAGACGTCGTACATCTCGTCGGCGTCCACGGACGGGAGTACGGCGCCGAAGTTCTCCCGCTTGGGCGTGACGGCCATACCGCCGTTGACGAGGGAGCCGCCCCCGACACCGCGGCCCTGGTAGACGATGATGCCGCCCATCTCCTCGGCGTCCAGGATGCCCGTGTACCGGGGGATGTCCCGGTCGATGGGGAAGCCGAGGAAGTAGTTCAGCGGCGCCTTCGTCCGCGTGCGGAGCCAGTACGAGCGCTGGTCGGGGCTGAGGGTGTTGCAGAAGATCTTGCCGTCGGGGCCCGGGGTGTCCCAGGCCATGCCCATCTCGACCATGTGGACGTCGACACCCGCCTGCGCGAGGCGCAGCGCGGCGACGGAGCCGCCGTACCCGGTGCCGATGACGAGGGCCGGGACGTGTGTGCCGTTGTCGATGGGCGCGGACGAGGCGGTGGCGTTTCGCGCCAGGGCGGGGGTGGGGTTGACCGCCAGGGCCATGGCTCCAAGAATGGAACTGGTTCCAGCGATGAAGCCACGGCGTGATATGCCTCTGGATACCTTGCTGTTCAGGGATTTGTCACTCATGTGACGTTCCTCACTCTCGATGGAGTGAGAACAAGTTCTACTGTCGCCGGCGTGGTAAGTCACTACACGCGGCGCGATATTTTCCGGCTGGTTCCGGAGGGTTGCGGAGGCTGCGGAGGTTTCGCGGGGGACCCGGCGCCCGCGGTCTGCGGCGCGTGGGCCGTGCGCCGTCTCATGCAACGGACACCCTGCGGATTTCGTTGGATCTTCGGGTCGTCCCGTGTCATGGTTGGTCTCGCCGAAGGGGTGTAGCTCAGCCGGCCAGAGCAACGGTCTCCAAAACCGTAGGTCGCAGGTTCGACTCCTGCCGCCCCTGCAACGCGCGCACGCCGGACGCCCGGCCGGGAACACCTCCCGGCCGGGCGTCCGGCGTCTTCCGTGCGCGCGGCCGACCACCGCCCAAGGCCGGGCGACTCACGAACGCCCGTAGACCGCCTCGACATTGTCCTTGGCGGGATGCGTACGCCCGGCCGGACCCGCCGCGAAGACGCGCAGGAGGTTCTCGGTCACCCGCGTCGTCAGCGCGCCCGCGCGGGCGTCCAGGCCGTGGTTCGCCCCGCTGCGCCCGTCACCGGTCGCGTCGAGCGCCTCGACCCAGCGCATCGTCCCTGTGGCGAAGACCCCGGCGCCGCCGGCGACCGTGTAGTACGCCGTGTCCTGGTGGCTGGGGCGGCCCTCGCACACGACGGGGGAGTGGGCGAGGATCTCGATCGGCCGGGGCGTCGGGAAACCGGTCTCGACCTTGTCGTACTCCACGCCCACCAAGTGCGGGAACCCGTCGCCCGCCTTCACGCCGGTTCCCTCGAACAGCCAGTGGGAAGGGTTGGTCACGATGTAGGGGGCGTCCACCGGGTAGCCGTCGTAGATGACCCCGAGCAGGGAGCTCTCCGGGTCGGCCGCCGGGGGAGAACGGAAGTCCACGGTGGCGGGGTGGCCGCGCCGGAAACCCGGGTCCTGCTCGTAGGAGGACTTGTAGCAGACCACCGTACGGTCCGGTCCCAGGTCGGAGGCCTCCAGCCGGATCCGGCGGAAGCAGCAGTTGGCGCCGAGGACGGCGATGTTCGTCCCGGCGTCGCGCGCGGCGGTGAAGTGCGCCCGCTGCTCCGGCGACCAGTACTCGTCGTGCCCGAGCGACAACACCGCGGCCGCCCCCTCCAGCAGCCGCTTGTCACGCGCGACATCGGTGGTCGTCGCGTAGGCGAGGGGGATGCCGAGCCGCTCGGCCAAGGCGATCAGCGGCGCCTCGTACACCAGGAAGAGCCCCGCCCCGTCGTCGTATTCGTACGGCCGGTCGAAGGTCACGGCCAGCGAGCGGGTGGCGTACCCGCCGTTCGGGCCGTCGTAGCTGCCGTAGCCACCCCAGCGGTTGTAGGCCTGCCAGGTGGCGACCGCGTTCACGATGACGGTGCGCCCGGTCGTGGCCGCCGAGCGGACGGTGAGCGGTACGAAGCGTCGTCCCTCGCCGCCCTGCGCGTCGAGCCGCAGGAGGTAACAGCCCTCGGGCCAGTCCTTCGTGTCGACCGTGGCGGTGCGGGCCCAGGGGGCGCGGACCATGCGCGTCGTGGGCTCGACGGTGTGCTCGGGCTGTCGGACGCCCGTCAGGGCCTGCGAACGCCACACCAGCCGGGCCCGGGCGCCGCCGTACCAACCCATGCGGTAGGCGGAGACGGTGAAGCGGGGCGCGGTGGTGGACACATGCAGGCCAAACGATTCTCCCTGCAGGACGCTGACCTTGTCGGCGAAGCCCTCGATGGCCCGGGCCGGTCCGGGGTTCGTCACGCGCCAGTCGGCGTTCCCGGGCCGGGCGTTCTCGGCCTTGACGTCGAACCCCCGCACCGCGCTCGCCGCGGCGGAGGCCGAGCCACTGGGCCGCGGCCCCTCGGGAGTGGCGCCGCCGCCGCAGCCCGTCAGCGTCCCCAGCCCGGCGGCGGCAGCCCCCGTCGCGGCGATCACCAGGAACCGCCGCCTCCCCGCACCGTCGGCCACCCCGGCCGTCTGCTCCTGTTCCATGCGGGGAACGCTATGCCACCTGCCCCGAGCCCGCCCTACCGCCCCGCGACGGCCCGCGCCGCGCCGAGGTCGCCCTACCACCCCGCGACGGGCTGTGCCGCACCGCGACGGGCCGTACCGCCCCGCGACGGGCTGTGCCGCGCCGAGGTCGCCCTACCGCCCTGCGACGGGCCGTGCCTGCCCGCGCCCGCTCCCGCCCCGCGACGGGCCGTACCGCCCCGCGACGGGCCGTACCGCCCCGCGACGGCCGCGGGGAGAACTCGAAGGCGCGGCGCGGGGCGCGGTGACATCGTGCTCACCCTTGCCGCGTAAGGAACCGCACCGGGGTGTCGCGGCGCATCGCAGGCCCCGTGGCGCCGTGTCAGCCCAGGCGGACCACCACCTCCTGGCCGGCTCCGGCCGCACCCCTGAGGTCCGCGAAGTTGAGTCTCAGCCGGGCGCCCGTCTCCGCCGACAACACGCTCGGCGGAAGGGACAGGACCGAGGACACGGGCCGGTCCCACGCCACGGTCAGGGCCGTCAGCGCCCTGGCCGGGTCCGCGACGGACAGGACGGCGGTGCCGTCGGATCTCTCCCGCACCGTCACCGAACACGCGCCGCTCGCCTCCAACGCGCCGACCCGCCCCGTCTGCCAGAAGTTGACACCCGTGAAGCCCAACGCGCCCACGCCCACCCCCTGGGCGGCTTCGCTGTTGGCGAGTACCCGCAGCCAGTCCGTGGAGGCGGCCCGCGCGGCCGTCTGCGCCGCCGTGGCTCCCGGGAGCAGCTGATAGGCGTACCCGGCGGCCACCGGATTCGTACCGTGGTCGTACCAGAGGGTGAGGTAGCGCCGCGTCAGCGCGGTGGAGACGCTGCCCCGGTTGATGTCGCTCCACCGGCCGGTGCGCGCCTCCCGCAACGCCTTGAACGATCCCGATCCCGAGCCGGATCCCGACATCACGTATCCGCCGAATCCGGCCAGGTGCGCCCAGCCGGGGGAGGGGAACGAGGCCGACCAGCCCAGGGCGGCCGGCTGTACCGCGCCGCCGACGGTGAGGGCGTGCGTGCCGGCCGCACCCAGGTTGCGGTTGTCGATGACCGACTCGACCGGCACTCCGTCCGTCGAGGTGATCCCCGCGCCCAGGCAGACGACCGTGTCCGCGAGGAAGAACCACGACTTCCGGGCGGTCAGCGTGCTGCCCAGGCCCCGCAGGTGCTGACCGATCGACGCGAACTCCCCGTCCGTCGAGCCGCCCACCCACACCGCGTCCGGCCGCGAGGCTCCCCAGTCTCCTCCCGCGCCGTCGGCGAGCGCCCGACGCGAGACGGTGATCCCGGGCAGTCGGTAGGGGTCCACCGTGGGCCAGAACGCGTCCGAGTACTGGCCGTTGCCGTAGGTGGATCCCCACCAGGCGAGCATCCCGCTCCCGGTGTGCCACCCGCGCAGGTTCTCGCCGTTGCCCGTCTCGTAGTGGGCGATCCGCTGTGACGCCATGGAGAGCGAGGCGGCCCAACCCGGCCGCCGGTGCGTGGCGCGGTCCATCGACGCGAACAGCCGGTGACCGACCGGCTCGGGCAGCGCGGCCACCGTCGTATCGGCCTCCACCTCCGCCAGTCGGGCCAGGGCGGACAGCCCCATGCCGCGATCCGCCATGGGCGGGCTGTAGTAGGCCCGGGACATCCACCCCTTGACCAACCCCCGCCAGCGGGCCCGCTCCGCGCTGCCCGCTCCCTCCGCCAGCAGCAGGATCGCGGCCAGCACCGCGTGACCCCGTCCGTGGTCGTCCTGCTGGACATGCCGTGCGTCCAGCGCGGACACGCCGCGGCTGATCGCCCGGCCGGACACTGCGTCCATGATCAGCCCGTTGAAGAGGAACGGCGCCCAAGCCCGCTCGACGGCGTCGAACACGATCCGCGTGCCGGGGTCGGTCACCTCCCAGGGGGTCTGCCGCAGCAGGGCGAACAGCATGCCGAGTCCGCCGAGCAGGACCGCGCCGTAGGTCCCCGTATAGGGCACCCAGGTGTGCTGGACGAAGGAACCGTCCCGGTAGAGGCCGTCACCGGAGGAGACGTACGGGAAGACCGGCGCGAGCGCGTCCCGGGCGAGAGCGATCTTCGCCGGCTCGGCGCCGACCACACCGCGCAGGGCCAGCACCCGGCAGAGGTCCACCCGGTTCGCTCCCGTACTCGTCCCGCTGTAGGAGGCGACGGCGGAGTCGGGCACGAAGTGGTCGACCGCCGCGCAGGAGTCGGCGAGTTGGGCGGGTGACAGGTCCGCTTGGAGCAGAACGCACAGGTCGAGCAGCGCCTGCGGGGCTCCGATCTGCCAGCAGTACCAGTTGCCGTACGACACTTGCCCCGCGTGGTAGGCCTCCGTTCGCAGGTGGTCGAACCCGGTCAGCAGCGCCGTGCGCAGTGCGGCCTCGCCGGTGTGCCCGGTGCCGGGCCGGACGAGAGCCTCCGCCATCGTGCGCAGCCGGAAGTAGCTCAGCATCATTTTCTCGGGGTCGGTGGCGAACCCCAGATCGGGCCAGAGCGCTCGGGGCGCCGGAGCCATCGTGGCCCGCCAACCCTCGGCCTGGTCACCGAGCTCGGTGAGCCGCGACCGGAACGGCTCACTCGTCACGGGGAATCCGCCCCCCAGACTGAGCCCCCGCCAGACCGAGCGCATCGTTTCGTACGTGTCCGTGTCCGTGTCCGTGCCTGCGACCGGTCCGGTCCCGGCACGTGCCTGGGGGACGCCGAGCCACAACGCCCCTCCGCCCGCCGTGGAGAGGAAGGCGCGCCGACTCCATGGGTCCGTCATCGCATTCTCCTTTTCCGACACTCACCGTCTGGTCCGCCTGCTACGGCCCCCCACCGTTCGTTCCTTGGTGCTGGTCCTCACCGCACGGTCGGCTCCGGCGGTACCGCCGTCCCCACCTCATGCGACATGCCGGCGATAGCGCTCGATCACCTCCCGCAGTACTTCCGATCCCTCCCGGGCCCACAGCCCCGGTCGGAAGATCTCCACCTCGATCGGCCCGTGATATCCCGCCTCGTCGGTCAGCTCGCGCAAGCCCCGAAGATCGATACACCCGTCCCCGAGTTGACCCCGGCCCATCAGCACCCCTTCGGGGAGGGGGGTCACCCAATCGGCCACCTGGACCGACACGATGCGCCCGCCCGCCCCGGCCCGGCCCAGTTGCGCCGGGAGCCGTTCGTCCCACCACAGGTGGTAGGCGTCCACCACCACCCCCACCCGCTCCGCGGGGAACCGCTCGGCCAGGTCCAGGGCTTGGCCCAGGGTGGAGACCACACAGCGGTCCGCGGCGAACATCGGATGGAGTGCTTCGATGCCCAACCGCACCCCGTGGGCGGCGGCCCACGGCGTCAACTCGCCCAGGACGTCGACGATCCGATCACGCGCGGCGATCAGGTCCCGGTCCCCGGCGGGCAGTCCGCCCGAGACCAGGACCAGAACGTCCGCCCCGAGTTCGGCGGCCTCCTCGACGGCCCGCCGGTTGTCCTCCAGGGCCGCGGTTCGTCCCACCGGGTCGGCGGCCGTGAAGAACCCTCCCCGGCAGAGCGAGCTGACGCGCAACCCCGCCCCGGCGATCAGCTTCGCCGTCTGCCGGACCCCGAACTTCCGTACCGGCTCACGCCACAGGCCCACTGCCCCCACCCCGGCCTCCGTGCAGCCGCGCACCAGTTCGGGGAGCGACCACTGCCGGATCGTCTCCTGGTTGAGGCTGAACCGGGCGGGAGTCGGCTCGCGGTTCACGACGCCACCCCGTACACGGAGAACAGCTGCCGCATTCGGGCCTGGGCGAGCTCCGGATCGGGGAAGAGACCCAGCCGGTCGGCCAGTTCGTAGGCCGTGGCCAGATGGGGGAGTGAGCGCGCCGACTGGTGCCCACCCAGCATCGTGAAGTGCTCCTGGAAACCCGCCAGCCAGGCCAGAAGGACCACCCCCGTCTTGTAGTGGCGCGTCGGAGCGGAGAACAGGTGCCGCGCGAGGGTCACGGTGGGATCCAGCTGCGCGCGAAAGGCCACCGGATCGCCACGGTCCAGTGCCCGTGCCGCGCGCGCCGCGACCGGTGCGATCGGATCGAAGATGCCCAACATGGCGTCGCTCGCGCGTTCGCCGTCCCCGCCGATCAGTTCCGGATAGTGGTGGTCGTCGCCCGTGTAGCAGCGGACGTCGGCCGGCAGCCGGCGCCGGATGCCCATCTCCCGGTCTGCGTCCAGCAACGAGACCTTGATCCCGTCCACTTTCCCGGGATACTCGGCGATGATCTTCAAGAAGACCTCGGTGGCCTCGTCCGGGTCGTCGTGGCCCCAGTAGCCGGCCAGTTCCGGATCGAACATCGGGCCCAACCAGTGCAGCACGACGGGTCCGGCGCTCTGCCGGAGCAACTCCCCGTAGACCTCCAGATAGTCCTCCGGTCCCCGGGCAGCCCTCGCGAGAGCCCGGGAGGCCATCAGTACGACCGGCGCCCCGCAGGCCTCGCTGTGCGCGAGCTGCTCTTCGTACGCCGCGATGACCTCGCTGATCGAGTAGGTCCCGGCCGCCGTCAGCTGGTCGGTCCCGGCGCCGCAGACGATCCGGCCTCCCACCGCGCGGGCCTCGGCCGCGGAGCGGCGGATCAGCTCGGCCGCGCCCGGCCAGTCCAGGCCCGTCCCGCGCTGCGCCGTGTCCATGGCCTCCGCGACCCCCAGCCCCTGCGCCCACAGCCGGTGCCGGAAGGCCGACGTGGCCTCCCAGTCCACCTCGGTCCCGGCTTCGGCGCAGGCGGCGCGTGGGTCGGCGACGACATGCGCCGCCGCGTAGAACGTCCGACTCCGGGCCGGCCCGCAGGTCAATGGCGGCAGGGGGTCGGGGTTGGGTCGGTACGAGCGGTACCCGCCCTCCGAGGTGGGCAGGAGGATGGCGTTCACAAGGCCACCTCCGGCACCTGGATTCGACGACCCTGCGCCGAGGACCGAAGTCCGAGTTCGGCCAGTTGCACCCCGCGCGCCCCGGCCAGGAGGTCCCATCGCCAGGGCTCGTCCCGGACGACGTGGCGCAGGAACAGTTCCCACTGGGTCTTGAACCCGTTGTCCGCCGGTGTGTTGTCGGGGACCTCCTGCCACTGGGCGCGGAAGGACTCCGTCTGGGGAAGATCCGGATTCCACACGGGCTTGGGAGTCGCCGCCCGATGCTGGATGCGGCAATCACGCAGGCCCGCGACCGCCGAGCCGTGCGTCCCGTCCACCTGCAACTCCAGCAGTTCGTCGCGGTGGACGCGGACGGCCCAGGAAGAGTTGATCTGCGCGACCGCGCCGCCCTCCAGTTCGAAGACGCCGTAGACCGCGTCGTCCGCGGTGGCCTCGTACGGCTTGCCCTCCTCGTCCCATCGGCGGCCGATGTGGGTACGGGTGAGGGCCTGCACCGAGCGCACCCGGCCGAAGAGCTCGTGCAGCAGGTACTCCCAGTGCGGGAACATGTCGGCGGTGATGCCGCCGCCTTCCTGCGCGCGGTAGTTCCAGGACGGCCGCTGGGCCTGCTGCCAGTCCCCTTCGAACACCCAGTACCCGAACTCCCCCCGCACGGAAAGGATCTCCCCGAAGAAGCCGCCCTCGATCAACCGCCTCAGCTTCAGCAGCCCCGGCAGGAACAGCTTGTCCTGGACCACGCCGTGTCTGACTCCGACCGCCTCCGCCAACCGCGCCAGCTCCAGGGAGGCCGGGAAGGAGAGGGCGGTGGGCTTTTCGCAGTAGACGTGCTTGCCCGCCGAGAGGGCCTGACGGACGGCCGCCTCCCGGGCGCCGGTCACCTGCGCGTCGAAGTAGACCTCCACCTCCGGATCGGCCAGCACCTCCGTCAGATCGGTACTGATGTGTTCGAGCCCGTGCCGGTCGGCGATGGCCCTCAGGGCTGCCTCCCGCCGCCCGACCAGGACCGGCTCGGGCCAGAGCACGGTGCCGTCCCCGAGGTCGAGTCCTCCCTGTTCCCGCAGTGCGAGGAGCGAGCGCACCAGGTGCTGGCGGTATCCCATCCGGCCGGTCACGCCGTTCATCGCGATCCTGATCGTTCGTGTCGACCGATGCGCCTTGTCGACTGCGTTGTCTTCCACGGGTCCCCTCCTGTGCGTCACGCCCAACGGGTCGGAAAGCTGCGGGGAAAGCGCATGGAAAGCGCTTTCACTCCCACCAGGCTAGGAGCGGAAGGTGCTGGCGCACAACACCCGTACGAGTGATGGAAAGCGCTTTCTGAATGGGGCAGACTTGAGATCACGACGGATGGGACGACGGCCCGGCCACCGAGCGCACGGGCAGAAGGAGGGGTGTGACATGGCGGTGACTCTCGCCGAGGTCGCGGCGCACGCGGGCGTCTCGCCCGCCACGGTCTCGCGTGTACTCAACGGCGGACACCCGGTGGCCGGGGGCACCCGGACCCGGGTGGAACGGGCCGTCGAGGAACTCGGGTACATCGCCAACGGTCCGGCCCGGGCCCTCGCGGCCGCCACCTCGGACCTCGTGGGCGTGATCGTCCACGATGTCGCCGACAGCTTCTTCGGCATTCTCGCCGGCTCCCTGCAGAAGGCGCTCGCGCCGGCCGGTCACGGAGGCGGCCGCAGGCTCGCCGTCGTCTGCAACACCGAGGGCTCTCCCTCGGCCGAACTGGACTACCTCACCCTGCTGGAGGGCCAGCGGGCGGGCGGGGTCGTCCTGACGGGCGGGGCGGTCGAGGAACCGGAGCACAGCACCGCGCTCACCGCACGCATCGGCCGGATGGCTCTCGCCGGCACCCCCGTGGTGCTGTGCGGGAGACCCGCGCTTGCGGTACCCGCCGCACTGCCCGTCGCCACCGTCATGTTCGACGACCACGGAGGAGCCTTCCGCCTCGCCGAACACCTCCTGACCCTGGGCCATCGACACATCGCCTATGTCGCCGGGCCGCCGGGCCTGAGCACCACCCGGGAGCGGCTCGCAGGACACACCGCCGCGCTGCGACGGCACGACCCCACATTGCTCGACGCCTGCGCCCCTCTCACCCTGCACGCCGGCTTCGAGCGCGCCGCGGGCTACGACGCCGCCCGGGAACTGCTTCGCCGGGGGAGACCCTTCACGGCCGTCGCGGCGGCCAACGACACCGTCGCCGTGGGTGTGGCCGCCGCCCTGGGGGAAGCCGGGATACGCATCCCCGAGGACGTGTCCGTCGCCGGCTTCGACGACCTGCCGTTCAGCGTGGACACCGCACCGGCCCTCACCACCGTCAGAGTCCCGTTGCGCGAGGCGGGCGTGCTCGCGGCCCAGTTGGTCACCGGTCGCAGACCCGCGCCGCCGGGCCGCATCACCACCCTGCCCACCGAGCTGCTGGTGCGGGCCTCCACCGGAGCGCCGCCTCGCGAAGGGAGCCGGCCGTGAAGTACGCCTTCTCCACGCTCGGCCTGCCGGGAACCCCGGTCGCGCGCAGCGCCGCCCTCGCCGCCGAGCACGGGTACGAGGGCCTGGAACTGCGGGCCCACACGGAGGAGCCCCTGCACCCCGACACGCCCGGCGGTGAGAGGGTCGCGGCCCGGCGTACCCTCGCCGCCGCCGGGGTCACCGTCCTGGGGGTCGCGGGATATGTCGAGGTCGCCGCCTCCGGGGACGACGGGCCGGTCCTGGCCGCACTGCGCTCCCTGGTCCGGCTGGCGGCCGATCTCGAAGCCCCGTACGTACGCGTCTTCCCCGGCGGCGGGGGCCTCCCCGAGGCGGACGCGGACGCCCATGCCGTTCGCCGGCTGCGCGCCGCGGCGCCGTATGCCGAGCGGCACGGCGTGCGGCTCCTGCTGGAAACCCACGACTCGCACCCCACCGGGGCCGCCGCAGCCCGGGTGTTGGACCGGGTCGGGCAGGCGGGCGCGGGCGCGCTGTGGGACGTACTCCACACCTGGCTGGCGGGCGAGCAGCCGGGCGAGTCATGGCGGGATCTCGCCCCACACCTGGGCTACGTACAGGTCAAGGACGTGGCTTCGGCCCAGGACCTCACGCCGCTGACCCTCGGCGCCGGAGTCCTGCCGCTCGACGAAGTGACGGCGCACGTACCGTCAGGGGGCTGGTTGTGCTGGGAGTACGAGAAGCGCTGGTACCCCGGGGCCGAGGAGCTGCCGGGGCAGCTGACGCGGGGGCGGGAGCACCTGGTGCGGCTCTCCCGCGATCGGAGCGCCCCGGCCGGGAGGTCGGCCGGCAGCCCCGGTGAGCCGGGAGGAGCCCTGCCACGACCACCGTGACCGGACCGGACCGGTTCGCCTCCCGCCCGCCCGCCCGCCTGCCCGCCTGCATGTCCGCCGGACCGGGTGCCGGCGGACCGGGTGCCCAGGTGGCCGGGCGCCCCGGCGGCCCGGATGCCCGGGCGGCCCGGATGCCCGGGCGGCCCGGATGCCCGGGCGGCCCGGATGCCCGGGCGGCCCGGATGCCCGGGCGGACCGGATGCCCGGGCGGCTCGGACGGCCCCGGTGGGCCGGTGCCGGGCAGGCGGTGGGGCCGGGAGGGGGGCCGCAGGCGGGCAGGCGATGGGGCCGGGAGGGGCGGGTAGGTCGGGCGGTTGCCCTGCTCGGTCGCCCGGCTCAGCCGGGCATCCCGGGAGGTTGGCTACCGGGGGATCGGCACGACGGCGCTCAGGCCGAGTAGGCCAGCCGGGCGGGGTCGACGGGGTGGCGGAAGGCAAGGCCGCAGGCGTAGCGCTCCAGCTCCGCGACCGCCGTCGCCGCCAAGCGGTCCAACTCGCCGCCCAGCGAACCGGCCACATGGGGGGTGAGGAGCACGTTCGGCAGGTTGAAGAGCGGCGAACCGGCGGGCAGCACCTCGGGCTCGGTGTGGTCGAGCACGGCGTGCAGGCGCCCGGTGACCAGCTCCTCCGTCAGCGCCGCGGTGTCCACCAGCGAACCCCGCGCGGTGTTGATCAGCGTGGCGCCGTCCGGCATCAGGGCCAGTCCCGTGGCGTCCAAGAGGTGCCGGGTCTGCGGCAGTGCGGGCGCGTGCAGGCTCACCACGTCACTGCGGCGCAGCAGTTGGTCGAGCGCACAGGCCTCGCCGCCGAGCGCCGCGATCTCGCCCGCGTCGGCGTACGGGTCGTACACCAGCACGCGCAGGTCGAAGGGGCGCAGCAACTCCATGACCCGACGCCCGATGAGTGACGCCCCGACGAGCCCGACGGTGCGACGGTAATTGCCGACGGCGGGATAGCGACCCAGCAGGTCCAGCGGACCGCGCGCCGAACGGTAGGCGTGCGCGGATTCCAGTACCCGCTTGTTGGCGAACAGGATCGCGGCGAGCGTGTACTCGGAGACCGGCACGGCGTTGGCCGCGGCGGCACTGGAAACCTTCAGACCACGGTCCCAGCAGGCGGCCGTCACATGGTGTTTGACGCTGCCGGCGGCGTGGACGACGGCGCGCAACAGCGGCATCCGTCCCAGTGCCTCGGCGTCGAGCGGCGGGCAGCCCCACCCGGTGAACAGCACTTCGGCCTCGGCGAGCCGGCGGCAGAGCGTCGGCTCGTCGTCACCGAAGTCGGTGAGCAGCAGTTCGGGGTCCAGGTCGGCGACGCGTACGAGTTTGGGCAGCACCCGGTCGCTCAGGACAGCCGCGCGGGCGCCGGCACTCATGGCGAGGACCGTGACCGGGCGCCGCACCGCGTACGAAGGGGGAGGGGTCACTTGACGGCTCCTGCGGTGAGCCCCGAGCGCCAGAAGCGCTGGAGGCCGAGGAAGGCGAGCACGAGCGGGACGACGGAGACGAGGGAACCGGTGATCACGAGCGGGTACAGCTCGGGCTGCTGGTAGACGCTGCGGTTCCACATGAACAAGCCCAGACTGACGGGGTAGAGCCGCTCGTCGTTCAGCATGGTCAGGGCGCCGTAGAAGTTGTTCCAGATGGCCGTGAAGGTGAACAGGAAGATCGTCACAAAACCCGGCCACAGCATCGGCAGCGACACGTGGGCGAAGAGTCGCAGTTCACCCGCCCCGTCGACGCGGGCGGCGGCCGGCACCTCGTCCGGGACGCAGCCCTCCGCGAAGACCCGGGCCAGATAGACCCCGAAGGGGTTGACGAGGGCGGGCACCAGATACGCCCAGTACGTGTTCACCACCCCGGCGGCCGAGGCCATCAGGTAGAGGGGCAGTTGGAGCACGGTGGCCGGTACGAGCACCCCCGCGAGGACCACGCCGAAGAGCCGTTCCTTGTGGCGGAACTCGTAGGCGTGGAAGGCGTAGCCGCAGGCCACGCTGATCAGGGCGGACAGCGTCGAGCCGACCACGGTGTACAGGAGGCTGTTGCCGAGCCACCGCCCGAAGACGCCGTCGTCGTATGTGAAGACGTCGCCGAGGTTGGTCAGGAAGTGGAAGCGGCCCAGCGAGTAGGGGGCGGTGGCGAAGAGGTCCCGGCGGTCCTTGGTCGCGGCCAGCACCAGCCAGGCGAGGGGCATCAGGGTGTAGGCGGCGACGAGGAGGAGCACGGCGTTGACGACGGCCCGGGACAGGAGACGGGGGTGGGTTCGCGAACGGGTTCGGGAACGGGGCCGAGGGGGGCGGGTGCCCGGATGCGGCCCGCCGGGCGCCAAGGCGGTGGTCATGCGGTCCTCCAGCGGTTGCCGAGCCTGGTGACGACGTAGGACGCGGCGCCGGCGACGAGGGCGAGGAGCAACGCGCTCGCCGCCGCCAGCCCGTAGTCGTGGCGTTTGAAGGCGGCGCTGAAGACGTACATGGTCGGCGACCACGACTCGCCCATCTCGGTGGCGCGCAGCTGGAGCAGCTGCGGGGCGTCGAAGAGTTGGACGGCGCCGACGCAGGTGAACAGGACGGTCAGCACGACGGTCGGTTTGATGCCGGGCACCTTGATCTGGAAGGCGGTGCGCAGCGCGCCGGCGCCGTCCATGCCGGCGGCCTCCAGGGTCTCGCGGGGAATGGCCTGGAGCCCGGCAAAGAAGATGATCATGTTGTATCCCATCCACTGCCAGGCCGAGACGTTGACCACGGACAGCAGGGCCTCCTCTCGACCGAAGAAGTCCCAGGACAGGCCGGCCGAGTCGAGCAGGTCGATGACGGGGCTGAGGCCGGGTGTGTAGAGGTAGAGCCAGATGACCGCCGAGATGAGACCGGGCACGGCGTGCGGCAGGTAGAAGGCGATCTGGAAGAAGCGTTTGGCCCGGGCGAGGGCCGAGTCGAGCAGCAGGGCGAGGACGAGGGCGCCGCCGATCATGACGGGTACGTAGAGGACGCAATAGAGCGCGATGTGCCGGAACGAGGACAGGAAGAGGGGATCGGTCAGCGCGTTGGCGTAGTTCCCGATGCCGCTGAAGACCCGTTCCGTGCCGCCGAAACCGAGGCCGGACTGTTCCTCGTGGAAGAGGCTCAGCCAGGCGGCGTAGCCGACGGGCGCGACGGTGACGAGAGCGAAGAGGACGAAGAACGGCGCCATGAACAGGGCCGCGGCGCCCGTGCCGGGGCGCCGGGTGGTCCGAGTGGTACGCGCGCCGCCGGCAGGGAGGGGGCCGCCGGGCCCGGTCGCGGGTCCGTGCCGGCGATCGACTGTTGCGGTCCGCGCGGCGGCCACCGCCCCACCGGCCCGGGCCACACCGTCGCCGTCCGGGCCGTCGGCCGGCCCGGCTCCCGGCCCGCCGCCCAGGGCGCCTCCCGCGAGGTGTGTCGCGCCGTCCGCAGCGCTGCCTGCCGGGCCGGCTGTCACGCCGGCTGTCGGGGAGCGCCGCGGGCCCCCGGCCCGGGCCGGGGTGTCCGCCCGGTCGGCGTCGTTCGCGGAGGGGATGGCGGGCATCAGCCGGCCAACCCCAGTCCGCGGTCCTTGATGGCCTTCTCGGCGGCCGACTGGCCCTCGGACAGGGCCTTCACCAGGTCCACTCCGGTCGCGTTCTGCGCCGCGTTCACCTGGAGCTGGGCCGGTCCCCACGCCCAGCCGGGCACGATCGTCGCCGCCGCGTCACCCGCCACCCCGTACGGGTCCTGCCCCTCGAAGTACGAGGCGTCGAACAGCTTCGCCGCCTCCGCCCGCATCTCCGGGTTGGCCGGCAGGGCGCTGCTGGGGGACTTCAGCGAGCTGAGCCGGGCCCGGATCGCCTCCGGCTCGGTGGTCACCCAGCGGATGAACTCGGCGGCGGCCTTCGTGTGCTTGCTGCCCTTGGGCACGATGTAGGAGGTGCCGCCGTACATGCCGGTCGCCGCTCTGCCGTCCCAGGTCGGCAGCGGCGCGATGCCCCACTCGCCCTTCAGGTCGGGGTAGTTCGTCAGGAAGGTGCCTGCCGTCCAGGCGGCGCCGATGACGGTCGCGACCTGCCCGGAGGAACGTTCCTTCGCCTCGCCTTCCCCCCACAACGGGGTCTTCGAGGCGGCCCCGGAGGCCATCAGCCCGGTCCAGTACTCGGCAACCTTCTTCGAGGCCGGGTCGTCGATGGCGACCTTCCACTTGTCGCCCTGCGTCCCGTACCACTTGGCCCCCGCCTGCCACGACAGCCCCGCCAACACCGCCGGATCGCCGCCACCCATGTTCGTGATCCTCACGGAGGGGTCGGCCTGGTGGATCTTCTCCGCGGCGGCCTTGTACTCGTCCCACGTCTTCGGCACGGGCACCGCGTACTTCTCGAAGATGTCCTTGCGGTAGAAGAGTTCGAGCGGCGTGACGTCGAACGGAACCGCCCACGTCCTGCCGCCGAGCTTCACCAGCGACTGCACGGCCGCCGGGAACTTCTCGGCGACGAGCGCGCCGGACGTGCCGCTCAGATCCTCCAGGTTGCCGCCGCTCGCGAACTCCGGGAGCGCCGAGTAGTCCATCGTCGCGATGTCGGGCGCGTTCCCTCCCTTGACCGCGTTCGCCAGTTTCGCCGCGCCGTCGGGGCCGCCCGGCACCGAGGAGAACTCCACCCGGATGTCCGGATGCGTCTTGTTGAAGGCGTCGGCGGTCTGTTGCGCGCCCGCCGAGGAGGACCAGTACGTCACCGTCACCGGACTCCCCGAGGCGCCCGCCGCACCCGCCGGACCGGATTCCGGCGCGCCCTGCCCGCCGCCGCAAGCCGTGGAGAGCAGGGCCACGGACGCGGCCGAGGCGGTGAGGGCCAGACGGGTCAGGCGCGACGGACAGGGCCGGCGCCCGGTCCCCGGAAGGGGGGAAGAGGAAGGAACGAGGAAGCTGCGCGGCATGGACGGCTCCTACGGACGACCGCTGGACGCGGCGGGGTGCAGAACGCGGCCCATCTTTTGCGCGAACGGGCAACCCGTCAAGAGCGAATGCGCAACTCGATCAAAACAATCAGTTCGAATCGGCGATCCCGACTCGTCATGAACGAATGGTCAGCCGGGGCAACAGCTCCAGGTGCTGTCCGGGCCCTCCCCTGCCCGCGCCGCCCAGCCGGTCCAGCAGCAGCGCGGCGGCCCGCGCCCCCACCTCCCGTTTCGCCGGTGCCACCGCCGACAGCGGCACGTCGGCCAGTCCCGCAACCTCGTCGTCGTACGTGATCACCTCCAGGTCCTCCGGTACCCGCACCCCTCGCGCCTGAAGGCGCGGGATCAGCATGATGGCGTCGGTGTCGCTGTGGATCAGGGCGGCGCTCACCCCGCCCTCCGTGACCGCCCCGCACAGGTAGTCCAACGTCCGGGCGAACCGGTCCGCCACCGACAGCGGCTCCGCGGAGCCGGCCGCCGGCCACGGCGGGGCGGGCTCCAATCCGAGCGCCGCCACCGCCGCCTCGTACCCCGACCGGAGCCGCGCCGTGGTGGGCGTCTCCTGGCTGGCCAGCGCGATCCGTCGGTGTCCCCGCTCCACCAGGTGCTGCACCGCCAGCGCCGCCCCGTGCGCGTGGTCCGATCCCACCCGGTCCAGCGCGGCCGCCGGATGCCCGGCCGGGGCCCACCGCTCCACCAGCACCGTCGGCACCGCCAGCCCGGCCGTCCACGTCCCTTCCCCGGGACCGGGCGAGCCGACCTCCCAGTTCGGTGTCAGCAACAGCCCGTCGGCCCCGGTCGACAGCAGCCGGTCCGCCTGCGTGCGGTCCTCGCCGGGCAGGTACCGGGTCAGTCCCACCGTCAGCCGCGCGCCCCGCGCCTCGACCACCTCCCGGGCGCCCCGCACGACATCGGCGTAGTAGTACTCGGTGGTCGGCACGACCATGCCGATCACCAACCCCGACCGGCCGCCGGGCCGCCCACCGGACTCCTCGGAGGCCCCGGCGGGCGACGCGGCGGCCGGCCTCCCCTCCACCCGGCTGATCACCCCGTGCATCCGGTGGATCTCGCCCCGCGCCGCCATCGCCTCGATGTCCCGCCGCAGTGTCACCGGCGAGATGCCGAGCTCCCGGGCCAGGTCCGCGACGCGCACGCTGCCCCGCTCCCGGACGAGCGCGAGCACCTGCGCCTGGCGTTGGTCGACATGTGGCCTCAAGGTCTTCCCCCTGTTCGCGAGGTCTCCCCGCGGTCCGCGCTCGTCCGCGGGAACAGCCGCGGCGGTCTGTGCCCATCATAGGGAATCGATACGATCGATTCGATCGAATGCGTTCAACCGGTCATTGACGGCGTGGCCGTGACCTTCATATATTCGGCCTCACATACGCGGCGGCGGCCCACCCCTCCCGCCCGCCGTCCACGTCGGCGTCACGACCTTCTCCCGGGAGCCCGCGCATGCTCACGTACGACCAGGACGGATTCCGGCGCGCAGGCCGCCCCCACCGCGTCGTCTCGGGTGCCCTGCACTACTTCCGGGTCCATCCCGACCTGTGGGAGGACCGGCTCACCCGGCTCCGCGCCCTGGGCGTCAACACCGTCGACACCTACGTCCCCTGGAACTTCCACGAGACCGCCCCCGGCAAGGCCGACTTCACCGGCCCCCGCGACCTCGCCCGGTTCCTCGCCCTCGCCCGAGACCTCGGCCTCGACGCCATCGTCCGCCCCGGCCCCTACATCTGCGCCGAATGGGACTTCGGCGGGCTGCCCGCACGCCTCCTCGCCCTCGACGGCCTGTACCTGCGCTGCTCCGACCCCCGGTTCCTGGCCGAGGTCGACGGCTGGTTCGACGCGGTCGTCCCCGAACTGCTGCCACTGCTCGCCGGCCGAGGCGGCCCGGTCGTCGCCGTGCAGATCGAGAACGAGTACGGCTCGTACGGCAACGACGCCGGCTACGTCGCGCACGTCGAGCGGGCGTTGAGCGAACGCGGCGTCGACTGCCTGCTGTTCACGGCGGACGGCCCCGAGGACGCCATGCTCCAAGGGGGCACGCTGCCCGGCCGGCTCGCCACGGCCACCTTCGGGGCCAAGCCCACCGAACGCCTGGCGCACCTGCGCCGCTACCAGCCGACCGGCCCGCTGGTCGCCATGGAGTTCTGGATCGGCTGGTTCGACCACTGGGGCGAAGAGCACCACGTCCGCTCCGTCGAGGAAGCGGCGCGCTCGCTCGACGAACTCCTCGCCACCGGCGCCTCCGTCAACCTCTACATGGCCCACGGCGGCACCAACTTCGGCTTCTGGGCCGGCGCCAACCACACCGGCTCCCGCCCCGGCGATCCCGGCTACCAGCCCACCACCACCAGCTACGACTACGACGCGCCGATCGGCGAAGCCGGCGAACTCACCGCCAAGTTCCACGCCTTCCGCGAGGTGATCGGAAAGTACGTACCCCTCCCCGACGGCCCCCTGCCCGAACCCCCGCCCCGCATCGCACCGGCCCTCGCCACCCCCGCCGGCGCCGCCCCGCTCCTGGCCCACCTCCCCCTCCTCGGGGGCGCCCCCGTCGCCCGCCCCGCGCCCGAGCCCATGGAGAAACTCGGCCAGTCCCACGGCCTGATCCACTACCGCACCACCGTCACCGGACCCCGCCCCGCCATGCCCGTACGGATCGACGGCCTCGGCGACCGCGCCTACCTCTTCGCCGACGGCCGGCTCCTCGGCGTCCTCGACCGCAACACCCCCGACGACGGCCCCGACCTCCCCGTCGGCGAGCGCGGTGTCGTCCTCGACGTCCTCGTCCGCGCCCAGGGACGCGTCAACTACGGGCCCCTCCTGGACGACCGCAAGGGCATCCGGCGCGGCGTCCGCCACGGCCACCAGCACCTCTTCGAGTGGGAGATACGGCCCCTCCCGCTCACCGACCTCACCGGGCTGCGCTGGTCGTCCGAGGCGCCGGAGCAGGGCCACCCCGCCTTCCACCGCTACACCCACACCCTCCCCGCCGCCCCGGCCGACGGCTTCGTGGACCTCTCCGACTGGGGGACCGGCCTCCTGTGGCTCAACGGTTTCCTCCTCGGGCACTACGACTCCCCGCGCGGCCCGCAGCGCACCCTCTACGCCCCCGCACCCCTCTGGAGGACCGGCGAGAACGAACTCGTCGTCCTCGAACTCGAACGCCCCGGCACCGAACTGCCCCTGCGTGACCAGCCCGACCTCGGCCGCCCCACGGTCGTCAACCTCCAGTGAGAGAAGGCCCGTACGTGAAGCGCACCGCCGCCCGGCTCGCCGACGGCCGCGAGATCCTCTACTACGACACCGACGACGGAGCCGCGCGCGCCTTCCCCGACACCCGCGCACTCGACTCCTCGGCGACCGTCACCACCTCCGAAGTGCGCCGCGACCCCCTGCTCGGCGACGCCGTCGTCATCGCGTCCCACCGCCAGGGCCGCACCCACCTGCCCCCCGCCGACGCCTGCCCGCTGTGCCCCAGCACCCCCGGCCGGACCAGCGAGATCCCGGCGCCGGACTACGAGGTCGCCGTCTTCGAGAACCGCTACCCCTCCCTCGCCGGAGACACCGGACGCTGCGAGGTCATCTGCTTCACCCCCGACCACGGGACCTCCTTCGCCGGACTCGACGAGGAGCGCGCCGCGCTGGTCCTGGCCGCCTGGACGGACCGCACCGCCGAACTCGCCGCCCGCGAAGGCATCCGGCAGGTCTACTGCTTCGAGAACCGGGGCACCGAGACCGGCGTGACCCTGGCCCACCCGCACGGCCAGATCTACGCCTTCCCCTACGTCACCCCGCGCACCACCCGCACGCTCGCCGGTGTCGCCGCCCACCGCGAGCGCACCGGAGGCAACCTCTTCGAGGAAGTGGTGGCGCGGGAGCTGGCCGACGGCAGCCGGGTGGTCCTCGAAGGCGGGCACTGGACCGCCTTCGTCCCCTACGCGGCGCGCTGGCCCTACGAAGTCCACCTCTACCCGCGCCTGCGCGTCCCCGACCTGCCCGCCCTGGGCGACGACGCGCGCGCCGAGTTCCCCCGCGTCTACCTGGAGCTGCTGCGCCGCTTCGACCGGCTCTTCGACCGGCCCGAACCGACCCCGTACATCTCGGCCTGGCACCAGGCGCCCACGGACGCCGGGCGCGACCGCGACGATTTCGCGCTGCACCTCGAACTGTTCACCGTCCGTCGCGCGGCGGACAAGCTCAAGTACCTCGCCGGAACCGAATCGGGCATGGAGGCGTTCATGAACGACGTCCGGCCCGAGGACGCCGCCGCACGCCTGCGCGAGGTGGCGAGCCGGTGAACGACACCGCGCGCGCGTTCCGCGACCTGTACGGGCAGCCCTCCCACGGGGTCTGGGCGGCTCCCGGCAGGGTCAACCTGATCGGCGAACACACCGACTACAACGACGGCTTCGCCCTGCCCTTCGCCCTGCCGCACCGAACCGAGGTCGCCGCCGCCCCGCGCTCCGACACCTTGCTGAGGCTGCACTCCGCCGCGTCCGACTCCGGCGTGATCACCCTCGACCTCGCCACCCTCGACCCGGCGCACCGGCCGCGGGGAGCCGACGGCTGGGCCGCGTACCCCGCCGGGGTGGCCTGGGCGCTGCGCGAGGCGGGGCTCCCGGTCGGCGGGGCGGACCTCCACATACGGTCCGACGTGCCGACCGGAGCCGGACTGTCCTCCTCCGCCGCCCTTGAGGTGGCGACCGGCCTGGCCCTCACCGAGCTGTACGGGCTCACGCCCACCCGCCCCGAACTGGCGGCCCTCGCCCGCCGCGCCGAGAACGCGTACGTGGGCGTGCCCTGCGGGATCATGGACCAGACGGCCTCCGCCTGCGCCACCGAGGGCCACGTCCTGCGCCTGGACACACGCGGCCCCCGACACGACCACGTCCCCTTCGACTGCGCGGCGGCGGGCCTGCGCCTCCTCGTCATCGACACCCGCGTCAAGCACGACCTCGCCGACGGTGCCTACGCGGAGCGCCGCGCCTCCTGCCACCGGGCGGCCGCCCGCCTGGGCCTGCCGGCGCTGCGCGACCTCCCCTTCGAGGAACTGGACGGGGCGCTGGGCCGGCTCGACGATCCGGTCGCACGACGGCGGGTCCGGCACGTCGTCACCGAGAACGAACGCGTCCTGCGGGTCGGCGAACTCCTCGGCGCCGGCCGACTGCGCGAGACGGGCGCCCTGCTGACGGAGGGCCACGCCTCCCTGCGCGACGACTACGCGGTGTCCTGCCCGGAGCTGGACCTGGCCGTGACCACCGCGAACGCGGCGGGCGCGTACGGAGCCCGCATGACGGGGGGCGGCTTCGGCGGCTCCGCCCTGGCCCTGATCGACGCGGAAGCCGAACCGGCGGTGGCGCGGGCCGTGACGGACGCGTTCGCCCGGGCCGGCCACGTCCCGCCCCGCATCACCCCGGTCACCCCGTCGGCGGGCGCGGGCCGCGTCGTCTAGTGGGGCGTGCGGACCCGAGGGGCCGGCGCCCCACGGCGGGCCGCGGCGTTCAGCCCCCCGCCGTGCAGAAGACGCACCCGCCCCACCACGGCAGCCCGTCCAGCACCCGGTGGCGTACGCACGAGGCACACGCGGCCTCGTGCACGGCCGGCATCCTGTTTCCCGGACCGGGGACGGCTGCGGCCGGGTCCGCCTCCTGCGGGTCGAACTCCCGGACCATTGCGCGGAACTCGCGCAGATACCCTTCCGCGCGGGCGGGTTCGTAGGAGAGTTCGTCCCACCGGTGGCGGTCCAACGCGAGATCGACGACATCGAGCACGAACTCCTTCGCGGCGGCCCGTTCGGCCGGCGTGGCACCCCAATCGAGGTCGTCGAGGTCGAAGCCCACCACGCCCCGCCCCATCACGGACTGGTCCTGGAGCGTGAGCAGGGAAGCGAAGCGGAAGTGCCACGGTTCCCGGGCGAGCGTGGACACGGCCAGGAAGAGCACGTCGACGAAGACGGCCGTCGCGCTGTTGTTCAGGTCCAGGCGGCGACCGGCACGGCCGTGGAACAGGTTCGACACGGCACCAGCATGCAGCACCGCCCCCACCGCCGCCCCGCCGCGCCCATGGTTTCCGCCGCCCGGCGACCCAGGCCGTTGCGTACACTGCCGGCTTGATCCAGCACGTGTCGGACGAGTGTGGAGGAAGAACCCCTATGCGTTATCTCCCCCTGGGCGACTCAGGGCTCCTGGTCTCCGCCGTGGGCCTCGGCTGCAACAACTTCGGGGGGCGTCTGGACGCGCGGGCCACCCGAGACGTCGTGGACGCCGCACTCGACGCGGGGGTCACCCTGCTCGACACCGCCGACATCTACGGCGGGGCCGGCGGCTCCGAACGCCACCTCGGCCAGGCCCTCAAGGGCCGCCGCGACCAGGTCGTCCTCGCGACGAAGTTCGGCTTCCACGGCGTCGACATGGGGTACGGGCCCGCCGCCGGGTCGCGGGGCGGCCGCGCCTACATCCGGCGCGCCGTCGAGGAGTCCCTGCGCCGCCTGGAGACCGACCACATCGACCTCTACCAGCTGCACAGCCCCGACCCGACCGTCCCCATCGCCGAGACCCTCGGCGCCCTCGGTGAACTCGTCACCGAGGGCAAGGTCCGCTACATCGGCCACTCCAACCTCAGCGGCTGGCAGCTCGCCGAAGCGGCCCACGTCGCCCGCGAGACCGGTACGACCCCCTTCGTATCGGCACAGAACGAATGGTCACTGCTCCAGCGCGCGGCCGAGGCGGAGCTCGTCCCGGCCGCGCTGCACTACGGCGTCGGCGTCCTGCCCTACTTCCCCCTCGCCAACGGCCTGCTCACCGGCAAGATCCGCCGGGGGGCGCCCGTCCCGTCCGGCTCCCGCCTCGAAGGGCGCGACGCGTACCTCACCGAGGAGCGGCTCGACACCGTCGAGGCGCTCGCCGCGATCGCCGGGAAGTACGACCGCACCGTCCTGGAACTCGCCATCGGCTGGCTGTCCGCCCAGCCCGGCTGTGCCTCCGTGATCGCCGGTGCCACCTCCCCCGAGCAGGTCCGCGCCAACGCGGCGGTCGCCGACCGCCCGCTGGAAACGGAACTGCTCGCCGAGATCGACGCCGTCGCCTGAGCCGCGTCGCCCCGCCCGGCACCTCCGCCCGGCACCCCCGCCCGGCCGGTTCGCGCGCGCGGAAGCCGTCGAAGCCCCTCGGGCCTCGACGGCTCCAGCGTGCGCCCGCCGCCCTCGGGCGCCCTCAGGACACGATGTCCTTGCGGGCGAAACCGCGGAAGGCGAGGGCGAACAGCACCACCGCGTACGACACCGAGACCGCCGCCCCCTTGACCATCCCGCCCCACTCCAGCTGCGGCTGGAGCGCGTCCGCCCACGCGAACTGCCAGTGCGCGGGCAGGAACTCGCGCCACGACCCGAGCGCCGTCACCGCGTCCAGCACGTTGCCGACGATCGTCAGCCCCACCGCGCCGCCCACCGCGCCGAGCGGCGCATCGGTCCGCGTCGACAGCCAGAACGCCAACCCCGCCGTCACCAACTGCGACACGAAGACGAACGCGACGACCAGCGCCAGCCTCGGCACCGCCTCCCCGGCGGCCAGCGCCCCGCCCGTGGGGAGCTTCAGCGGCCCCCACCCGTACGCGGCCGTGCCCGCCACCAGCGCCACAACCGGCAGCAACACCATCGCCGCCAGGCTGAACCCCAGCGCGACCACGAGCTTGCTCCACAGCAGCCGCGCCCTCGGTACCGGCGAGGCCAGCAGGTAGCGCAGCGAGGACCAACTCGCCTCGGACGCCACCGTGTCCCCGCAGAACAGGGCCACCGGCACCACCAACAGGAACCCCGCCGACACGAACAGACAGGTCGCGGTGAAATTCGCGCCCGAGGAGGTGGCGGTGTCGATCAGCGTGACCCGCCCGTCGGCGCCGCCCCGGCCGCCGTCCCTGCCCCCTCCCACCGCGAAGGCGATGATCATGACGAAGGGCAGCGCGGCCAGCACCCCGCCCATCACCAGCGTCCGCCGCCTGCGCCACTGCCGCAGCGCCTCCACGCGCAGCGGGAGCGTCCGCCCGGGCCGATAGCCCGGGGCCGTGTCCACGGCAGTCGTCACGCCGCACCTCCGATCAGGGTCAAGAACGCTTCCTCCAGCCGCCGATGCGGCCCCACGGCGCACACCGGCACCTCCAGCCGGACCAGTTCGGCGATCAGCCCGGCGGCGTCCGCACCGTCGAGCCGTACGAGCAGCCCCGCGTCGGCGGCCACGACGGAACCCACTCCCTCCAGCGCGGCCACCTTCTCGACCACGGCCTCGTCCACCGGCCCGGCCAGGCTCACCAGCAGGGTGTCCCCACCGCCCGTGATCTCCGAGACCTCGCCCGCCCGCACGAGCCGCCCGCGGTCCATGACGACCAGGTGCGTGCACGACTGCTCGACCTCCGACAGCAGGTGGCTGGAGACGATGACGGTCCGTCCGCCGGCCGCGTACCGGATCATCACGTCCCGCATCTCCCGGATCTGCGGCGGGTCCAGACCGTTCGTCGGCTCGTCCAGGATCAGCAGGTCCGGCATCCCCAGCATGGCCTGGGCGATCGCGAGTCGCTGCCGCATGCCCTGCGAGTAGGTACGCACCGCGCGCTCCAGGGCGTCCCCGAGTCCGGCGATCTCCAGCGCCTCCGCCATCCGCGCGTCCTCGACCGGCCGGCCGGTGGCCCGCCAGTACAGCTCCAGATTGACCCGTCCCGTCAGGTGCGGCAGGAAACCCGCGCCCTCGACGAAGGCCCCCACCCGGGACAGCACCGGGGACCCGGCCCGCACCGGGTGCCCGAACACCCGGATCTCCCCGGCATCCGGGCTGATCAGCCCCATGAGCATCCGCAAGGTGGTGGTCTTCCCGGCGCCGTTGGGTCCGAGCAGACCGAGCACCTGCCCCCGCTCCACGCGGAACGACAGGTCCCGCACCGCGTACCGGTCGCGAGCCTTCGCGTAGCGCTTCGTCAGCCCGGTGATCTCCAGTGGTACCCCGGCCAGTGCGGGGTCCGGCCGCGGTGCGCCCGGCCGGGTCCCGCCGCGGCCCCCGCCGGTCCTCCGGATCAGCGACAGCCCCGCGGCCAGCGCCACCGCCGCGAGCGGCAACCCCCAGGTCCAGGCGGGCAACCCGCCCGAGGAGGTCCGCACCCCGTCGGCGACGGGCACCGCCAGCGGCCCCTCCAGCGCCACGGTGTAGGTGGCCGGCTCGGCGGGGGACGCGTAGCCCAGATCGGTGGCGGCGAGCACGAGCCGCAGCCGGTGCCCCGCCTCGACGGCGTGGTCGACGGCGGGAAGGCGCAGCTCCACGCTCCGCCCCTGCCCCGCGTCGGTCACCCGCACCGGAGCCACCAGCTGACTCGGCAGCACCGCCTGCCGGCCGTCGGCCGCGACGTCGTACACCTTGCCGAACAGCACGGCCGAACCGTCCGCGGCCGTCGACCTCACCCGCACCCTGACGGTCGGGGTACCCGTGATCCGGATCCCCTCGCCGAGCGGCTCCGACTCGAACCGGGCGTTCTGCCCGGGGAAGTCCAGCGACAGGCCGCCTCCGAAGGCGGCGAGCTGTCCACCGATGCCGGGCAGTGCGGACAGCGACGGCGGGCTCGCGCCGGCCGGGTTGGCGAAGCCCTGCTCCCGCCCGGCGAGCGCGAACCCGCGCACCCCGGAGGTCAGGCCCGGATAGCGGTCGCCGCTCGCGCCCCGCAGCCGCACGGTCCCGTCCGTGGAGTCGAGGCCACCCGAGCGCGAGACCCGGAACGCGGGACCGGTGGACGCGCCCTCGTCGCCCTTGAGGTACCGGTCGAACCAGCCCGTCACCCGGTTCTCGACACGGTCTGTCTCGCGCATGCCGCCGTCGTGGCCCCCGGCGGCCCAGTCCACCGCCACCGGCGCCCCGTTGGCGGCGATGGCCCGGGCCATGGCGTCGGCCTGGTCCAGCGGGAAGAGGGAGTCGTCCTGGCCCTGCACGATCAGTGTCGGCACCTTGATCCGGTCGCCCACGGCGGACGGGCTGCGGCGCTCCAGCAGCGCGCGGGCCTCGGCGTCGGGCTTCCCGGACACCGCGATCCGCTCGTACATCGCGCACAGCTCCGGCTGGAACCGCCCGCAGCCGGTGGGCGGAGCGGCGGTCGGGCCGGCGGGCGGCGCGTTCGGCGTCACGCCCTGCGCGGAGCCGGTGGTGAAGAAGACACCGGCCCACAGCTTCTTGAAGACGTCGTTCGGGAAGAGGGAATCGGCGAGGTTCCAGTAGGTGATCTGCGGGGCGATGGCGTCCACGCGGTGGTCGTACGCGGCGGCCAGGAGCGCCGCCGCGCCGCCGTAGGAGGGCCCGGCCACCCCGACGCGCGGGTCGCCGGCCGCGTCGAGCCGCACCTCCGGCCGCAGGGCGAGCCAGTCGATCAGCCGGGAGACGTCCTTGACCTCGTAGTCGGGGTCGTTGAGGCCGATGCGGCCGCCCGAACGGCCGAAGCCGCGCGCCGACCAGGTCAGGACGGCGTACCCCTCGCGGGCCAGCCGCTCCGCTTGGGGGCGGACGTCGTCCTTGCTGCCGCCGAAGCCGTGGCCGAGCAGGACGGCGGGACGCTTCGCCGTGTCGCCTCCGCCCGCGCCGGCGGTGAAGTAGGAGATGTCGATCCCGGCGTCGGGCATCCGCACCACACGGTCCAGGCGGTGCACCGCCGGCCCGTCGGCGGAGGCCATGGCCGTCACCGTGCCGGTCCCCGCCAGGACGGCGAGCGCGGCGGCGCCGGCGAGGAGGCGGTCCCGGCGGCGCCGGGGGAGTCGGAGCTTCATACGGGAACCCTACGGGTCGGCCCGGGCGCGCCCGAGCGCCCTCAGGCGGAGCCCGAGACCTCCTGGAGGAGTACACCGACCGCCCCGGGTACCGCGGTCGCGGTACCGCGCCGCACCTGCGGCGCCCCGAGGTGAGCCACCCCCCTGGGGTGAGCCACCCCGGCCTCCGCCCGATCGCCGCCCCGTCCTCCGCCTCCGCCCGACCGCCACCCCCGGCCCCGCCGCCCCGCGCGCCGCCGTACCGCGTCCCGACCTGCGCCGGCCGCCGCGTGGCGGCACTATGGTCCGCATGCTGCTGGCCGAGGTCGCTCGCGTGTCCCGGGAGGTCGCCGAGACCTCCGCCCGCTCCCGCAAGACCGCCCTGCTCGCGGAGTTGTTCGCCGCCGTCCCGCCCGAGGAGGCCGCGCTGGTCATCGCGTACCTCGCCGGACGGCTCCCGCAGGGTCGCCCCGGCATCGGCTGGAGCGCCCTCGGCCGCGAGGTCCCGCCGGCCGACCGGCCCACCCTCACCGTCGGCGCCGTGGACCGGGCCGTGACCCGCCTCGCCGCCGTCTCCGGCACGGGATCGCAAGCCGAGCGGCGCCGCCTCCTGGACGGCCTGCTCGGCGCCGCCACCGAGCCCGAACAGCGGTTCCTGCGCAGCCTGCTGTCCGGAGAGGTACGCCAAGGCGCCCTGGACGCGGTGGCGCTGGAAGGGGTGGCCGCCGCCGCCGGGGTACCCGCCGCCGCCCTGCGCCGGGCCGTGATGCTGGACGGGTCGCTGCCCCGTGTCGGCGCCGCCGTCCTGGCGGAGGGCGCCGAGGCGCTGCGGGCGGTCACCCTGCGCGTCGGGCAGCCGGTCCAGCCGATGCTCGCGGGCACCGGCCCCTCGGTGGGCGAAGCGGTCGCCGCGCTCGGGCCCTGCGCCGTGGAGGAGAAGTTGGACGGCATCCGCGTCCAGGTCCACCGCGACGGCGACGACGTACGGATCTACACCCGCTCCCTCGACGAGATCACCGGCCGGCTGCCCGAAGTGGCCGCGCTGGCCCGGGAGCTGCCGGGAGACCGCTTCATCCTCGACGGCGAGGTCATCGGCGAGGGCGCCGACGGCCGCCCGGTCCCCTTCCAGGAGATCGCGAGCCGGGTCGGCTCCCGGCTGGACGTGGCCGCCGCCCGCCAGACCCTGCCGGTCAGTGCCTACTTCTTCGACGTCCTGGCCGCCGGTGACGACGTCCTGCTCGACCTGCCCGTCCGTGAGCGGTACGCGGTACTCGCGGAGCTGGTGCCCGAGACCTCCCGGGTGCGCCGGCTGGTCGTCGACGAACCGGCCGTCCAGTCGGCCGACGCCGAGGCGTTCGCGGCCGAAGCGCTGCGCCGGGGCCACGAGGGCGTGATGGTCAAGGCGCTCGACTCGCCCTACGCCGCCGGCCGGCGCGGCAAACAGTGGCTCAAGGTGAAGCCGGTGCACACCCTCGACCTGGTCGTGCTCGCCGCCGAATGGGGCCACGGGCGGCGCACCGGCATGCTGTCCAACCTGCACCTCGGGGCGCGGGCCGCCGACGGCGGCTTCGCCATGCTCGGCAAGACCTTCAAGGGCCTCACCGACGAGATGCTGCGCTGGCAGACCGAGCGGCTTCGGGAACTCGCGGTGCGGGAAGACGGTTACACGGTGTGGGTGCGGCCGGAGCTGGTGGTGGAGATCGCCTACGACGGCCTGCAGCGCTCCTCGCGCTACCCGGCCGGTGTCGCGCTGCGCTTCGCGCGGGTGTTGCGGCACCGCCCGGACAAGAACGCGCAGGAGGCCGACACGGTCGAGACCGTGCTCCGCGACCGGACGGAGTGAGGGTCTTTGCCTCAGAGGCAAAGAGAATTGCCGGAGGGGCAAAAGTCTGGCTCAATCGAAGCATGACAACCGGTCCCGCCCCCGGCGACGACGACCCGGCCGCGGGGGAAGAGCTTCCCGCCGTGGCCCCGCAGCTGCGCGAGCTGCGCCGCCGCGCCGGACTCACCCTGGAAGCCGCCGCCGCCCGGGCCCGGCTCTCGCCGGCCCACCTGTCCCGGCTGGAAACCGGCCGGCGCCAACCCTCCCTGCCGCTCCTGCTCGGCTTGGCCCGCACCTACGGTACGACCGTCTCCGAGTTGCTCGGCGAGACCCCCGCCGCGGCCGATCCCATCGTACGGGCGGGTGGGCCCGGGGCCCGCGAGGCGGACGGCTGGACGTACTGGCAGGCCGGTGGCTCCGGCCGTGGCATGCAGGCGCTGCGCGTCCACGTCCCGGCCGGCCGGGGCCAGGGCGAGTTGGTCCGCGTCCACCCCGGCGAGGAGTGGCTGTACGTGCTCACCGGCACGCTCCGGCTGCACCTGGGGGAGAGCGAGTACCTGTTGGAGCCCGGCGACAGCGCGCACTTCGACTCGCTGACCCCGCACCGGATCGGCGCGGCCACCGCCGCGGGCGCCGACCTCCTGTTCGTCCACACCCTGCTGCAGAGCAGCCTCGCCGGGCTCTGCCTCGGCGGGGCCACCACCGACCGCCGCTGACCGAGGAGCCGCACCGTGTCCCCCACCCCGCCCGACCAGCCCCTGAGCGTGCTCAAGCGGATCGAGTCCAAGTTCCCGCGCGGACTGGTCATCCGACTGGTGGCCTACCTCTTCGTGGGTCACCTCTTCGCCGGCTTCGTCTACCTGCTCTTCGTCCTGGGCGCCCACAACCAGTGACGCCCCGGGCCCGCGGCTCAGCGCCGGCGGCGCACCCAGCCGAGCAGCAGCACCGAGGCGACCGCCGCGAACGCGCACCAGGTGGAGGCGAACTCCAACCGCCACAACCCCGCGCAGACCAGCGCGCCGACGGCGAGTACCGCCCCCAACCGCCGCAACCGGCGGTCATCGGTGAGGAGCAGGGCGCCCAGCGTGGCGAAGAGATAACCGGCGAGGACCGGCGCCGGGTACGGCACGTCCACGCCGTAGCCGACGGTGTGACCCCTGATCCGCGCCGATACCGTCCCGGCGGCCAGGCAGTACGCCAGGTACCCCGCCGTGGCGAGACCGGCGGCCACCGGTCCCCACAGCCGCGGTGGAGCCCCCGGCCCGGCGGCGAGCAGCACGCCCGGGGGCACCCACACCGGCAGCAGGGGCAGGGCGATCACCGCCCACGCGGTGGCCGCTGCGCCCCCGCCCCCACCGGGAGCCCAGACCGCCGCCTCCACCAGCTGGTGCGCGCCGAGCAGCAGCGGCAGCGCGGCGAGGGACAGGTCACGTGTCCGCCGGACGCGGAGCACGCACACCGCTCCCACGGCGGTGATGACGGTGCCCGCCGTCAGGTCGGCCGTGGCGCTCCAGCACATCGCGGCGGGAGGGACTCACCGCCCCGCCGTGCGCGGCGGTTCGAGCGGGGGCGAGGTCACCCCGCAGCAGGTACGACACAGCGGGTGGCACGACGCCGGCGCGGGCTTGCGTACGGTCGCCCACGCCAGGACCGACCCCACCACGAGGATGCCCGCGCACCAGAGCATGGCCCGCCCGAAGGCCGCGTCGAAAGCCGGCGCGGAGAGGTAGGAGTCGGGACCCATCCCCGCCAACAGCGGCAACGCGGCCACCGCGAGCAGCCCGGCGGCCCGCGCGGCGGCGTTGTTGATGCCGCTGGCGAGACCCGCCCGGCCGGGGTCGACCGAGGCCAGCACGGTCGCCGTCAGCGGAGCCACCAGGGTCACCATCCCCATCCCCATCACGACGAGCGCCGGCAGCACGTCCGCCCCGTACGAGGCGCCCGGCCCGACCCGCAGCATCAGCAGCATCCCGCCCGCGCACAGCAACGGCCCGACCGTGAGCGGGATGCGCGGCCCGATCCGCTCCCCGAGCGCGCCCGCGCGCGCGGACAGCAACAGCATCAGGGCCGTCGTCGGCAGCAACGCGGCCCCGGAGGCCAGCGCCGAATACCCGACCACGACCTGGAGCTGGAGCACCACCAGGAAGAAGAAGCCGCCGAAGGCCGCGTACACGCACAAGGTGACGAGGTTGACGGCGGTGAACTGCCGGGAGGCGAAGATCGACGGCGGCACCATCGGGTACTGTCGCCGGCGCTCGACCCAGACGAACAGGGCCCCCAGCAGCAGCCCGCCCACCGCCGTCGCCACGGCCTGCGCCGTGCCGTTGCGCGCCTCGATCAGCGCGTAGGTGAGCAGGCCCAGCGAGGCCGCCCCGATCACGGCGCCCGCCACGTCGAACCGCCCGTGCGCCTGCGGATCCCGCGATTCCGGTACGTGTCTCAGCGCCACCGGCACGCACAGCGCGGCCACCGGCACGTTCAGCAGGAACACCCACCGCCAGCCGGGCCCGTCGACCAGCCACCCCCCGAGGAACGGCCCCACGGCCGCGCCCACCCCGCCCAGCCCGGACCACAGGCCGATCGCGCGCGCCCGGTCATCGGACCTGATCGAACCCTGGATCAAGGCCAGCGAACCGGGTGTCAGCAGGGCCCCGCCGATGCCCTGGAGGGCGCGGGCGGCGATCAACACGCCTTCGTTCGGCGCGATGCCGCACAGCAGGGATCCGGCGGCGAACCAGATCACGCCCAGCACGAAGATCCGCCGCCGACCGAAGCGGTCTCCGAGCGCCCCGCCGACCAGGATCAGCCCGGCCAGGGTCAGCAGATAGGCGTTGACCGTCCACTGGAGCACCGCGAGATCGGCGCCGAGGTCCCGGCCGATCTGCGGGAGCGCGACGTTCACCACCGTCGAGTCCAGCAGCGCCATGCTCGACCCGAGGACCGTGGTGAGCAGGATCCACCGCCCCCGCGCCGAAGCGATCGGCACGTCCGGGACGCCGGACCCGGACGCCGGCGGAACCGGCCGTGTCGGGGACTGTTCCCCCGGCACGCCGGGGGTCTGTTCGGGCGGCGGCTCAGCGGGTGCGGTCATGCACCCAGGCTGACGCGGGCGCCCCGGAAAGGCCACCCGGCCCGGCGACCCCGGCTACGGCCGCGCCTCACCGGGGGAACTCCCGGTACCCGTCGGCCACGGACCCGACCGGGGCGCGAGCCCGCAGGACCACGTCCGGGCACGCTGCGGGTCGCAGGCCTACATCCCGGCGGCCCAGGCGGCATTCGCCTCGATCACCGACCAGCGGCCGTCCGCGAGTCCGACATCGACCACGATCGCGGACGGGAGCGTCGCCAGGGGCCCCGCCGCGAAGGCCAGGGCCCCGGTCGACGCCGGTCCGAGGCTCAGGCGGCCGCCCCGCGCGTAGCGGCTCGCCATGTCGACCGCGCCGTCCAGCAGGTACACCCGGTGTTCGGAGGTGAAGCGGACCGCTTCGCCGACCGACACCCGCGTCCGCGGATCGACGGCGTCCGTTCCCGGCAGTGGGAGCCGTCGGTGTACACCAGTGCCGGTATTCCGTTGTCTTCAGGCGACTTCACGAAGGCTGGCCGACGTCATCCGTACGCCGCCCGCCAAGGACACCAGCCGGACCTCCCGGCCGGTGAACTCGGCGGGAAGCCACGTCGGCCGGCCATCGGGAGCCTCCGACAACCGATGCCCAGGCGGGGCGCCACCGCGTCGCGTTCTCGGACGGCCGAAGCGGGGAGATGGGGAGGGGAAACGATCACCCGGGCACCTTGCCGGACCCCGGCACCGACCCCGCACGCGGATTGTCGTACCGGCATCCGGGTGGAGAGGCGCGGCCGCGCCGGGCGGCGCGCCCGGCGGCGGACCGGTGGCCCGTTAGCGTGGCGGACCATGACGGTGCGGAACGAGCAGGCGGACCCGGCCGGGCGGGACGAGGAGCCACAGGCATGGGAGCGGGCCCTGGCCCGGACCGCGGGCCCCGGAGCCGTGTGGGCCGTCGGAGACGCCGACGGCGTCCGAGCCGCCGGCAGTGACCAGGAGGCCGCCCTCGACGTCGACGGCCTCGCCGCCGTGCTGGCCGTCTGGCCCGTCATCGGCGACCTGGTCGCCCGGGGCGACCTGGCGCTGCACACACCCCTCAGCGCCTACGGACCACTCGGCGTCGCGCCCGTCGCCTCCCGCGACCCCGCCTTCCAGGGGACCGGGGCACCCGACGGCATTACCGCCCACCACCTCCTCACCCGCCCCGGCGGCGTCCCCCTTCTGACCCGGCTCGCGGAGCACCTCTGCGGTGGGCCGCTGGCCGAGTACGCCCCCGCCCGGATCTGGCGACCCCTCGGCATGACCCGTACCCGCCTGACGGGCCTCGGCCTGCACACCACCGGCGCCGACCTGGCCCGGTTCCTGCGGCACCTGCTCTCCGCCGCCGACCACCCCGTTCCCCGCACCTGGACCGCCGAGTCGCTCCGCATCCGCACCGGCGAACTCGTCCCGGCGCGCGGCCTCCTCTGGCGGCCCGCCCCCTCCGGCGTCTGGTCGCACGGTGACGGCCCGGCCGTGTGGGTCTCACCCCGCCTGCCACGTTGGGCGGTGCTCGTCCCGGCCGCCCCGGCCGCCCCGGGCGGACCGCCGCCCACCGCCTTCCGTGAGACGGCCTTCGCGGCCCGGCGGCCCCCGGCGGCCGGTCCACTCCCGTAGCGCACCCGGGGCGCGCACCCACCACCTCCGACGTACGGTGATCCCGATGTCACCGACCGTTGACCGACGGCTGCGGCGCCCCCGCCCCCCGGGAGCCCGCCCGACCAGGCAAGGTGGTCCCGGCAATGACCCAGTCGACCACGACGGCCGGCCGTTCGGCGGAGGCCGGGACCGGAGCCGGGCGGCCCGCCAGGGCGGGACGGGCCGAGACGGTCCGCTTCGCCGCCACCCACGCGCTGCCGGAGCTCGTCCGCGGGTTCGCGGGCGGCCGCCCGCACACGACGCGACCCTGGTCCCCCCTCGCCCGGCCCCACTGGTCCGCCGCCACCCTGCGCGCGATGCGCGCCAAGCACGGCGGAGCGCCCGTCCTCGTGCGCGGCCTGTCCGGGCCCCTCCTGGTCATCCTCGATCCGCAGGACCTGCACCAGTTCTACGCGCAATCCGGCGCCGCCCCCGCCCCGGACCGGCCGCACACCTGTGCGGGCCCGGGCGGCGGGCCGCCGTCCGGGCCGGTACCCGAGGACCGGCGCGGAATCGACGACGCCGTCCTCGCATCCGGCATCACCGTCCACCCCTCATACGGGCCCTTCCTCGCCGTCATCGCCGAAGAGACCCGGCGGCTCACCGGCGGCGGCACCCTCCGGCTCGCCGGCGCCCGGCGCGCCGTCGCACGGGCCGGCCGCCGGATGGTGCTCGGTGACGCGGCCGCGGAAGACGAGGAACTGAGCGGCTGGCTCCGCCGGTCGCGCGGCGAGGGCACCCGGTTCGGCCTGCGCACAGGGCGATCCCGCGCCGTCCGCGAACTCTCCGACAGGGCCGCCGCCCGCATCGCGCAGTACGCCGGCCACGCCGAGCCGCACACCCTGGTCGGCCGGGCCCGCCGGCACGCCGACCCCACCGGCTCCCTCGACCCCACCGGCCAGGCCCGCCACTGGCTCCAGGCCATGGACACCGTCCCCGCGACCATGCTGCGCACGCTGCTGCTCCTCGCCGTCCACCGAGCGGAGCAGGACGCGGCCGCCGCCGAGGCCCGGGCCGCCGACGCCGCCTCGGGCGAGCTTCCCCGACTGCGTTCCTGCGTGAGGGAATCGCTGCGGCTCTACCCGGTCGTGGCCGACCTGATCCGTGTCACCCGTGCCGAGACCGAGTGGCGCGGTGTGCGCCACCCCGCCGGGACCGCCGTCATGCTCCCCGTCCTGTTCCACCAGCGCGATCCCGAACACATGCCGGCCGCGCACGTCTTCGTACCCGGCAGGTGGTCGTCCCACGGGGCCCACCAGGACTTCCGGATGGCCCCGTTCAGCCATGGCGCCGGACGCTGCCCCGGCGACCAACTGGGCCTGCTCGTCGTGGCCGCCTTCTGCGCGGCGGTGCTGCGCGGACACCGGGTACGCGACGGGCGACCCGCGCTGGAACCGATGGGACCGCTGCCCGCGACACTCGACCCGCGGGGGATCCGGCTGCGGCTCGCCCCGCGATGAGCCCGCCGGCGACCCCCGAGCAGGAGCCGTCGGCCCTGCGGCCCGCCCCGCGGTCGAACGCCTCCGAACGGCCCCCGCCGGCGAACGCCCCCGCACGACGCCGTCCTTGAACCCGCACGCAGGAGCCCGCCGCCGCGTCCGAACCACCGAGGTGCCCATGTCCGACGCCCCGAGCCACGCGTCCCCCACCGAGGACGCCGAACTGCTGCGCGCCTTGTGCCGGGAGCTGGCCGAGGCCGCCGACGCCGTGGCCGAGGCCGCCCGGTACGCCTCCGCCCTCGCGCTCGGCGCCCGCCTGCCGGCCACGGCGCTGCGCCGAGGCGGCGGCCCCCGCCGCGCGTGGCGAACCCTGCTCCACACCCTCACCGACCCGGCGGGGCTCGGCTGGGGCGCGCGCGGACGGGGCGCGGCCCGGGCGGGATGGCTCGCCGGAATCCTGACCCGCCGTGAGAGCCTCGCCGTCAGCCTCGCGGTCTGTGGCCTCAAGAGCAGGATCAGGGCCGCGCGCGAGACCCACCCCGAGCTGATGGCGGACCCGGACTGCGCCGCGGTGCTCCGGGCGGCCGAGCACGACCGGCAGGGCGAGGCCGCCCGGCTGTTCCGCGCGATCCTCCGCGACCGGGGAGCCGAGCGAGCCTTCGGTCTGCTCACTCCTTCCTTCGCCGACATCCTGGCCTGGGACGCGCTGACCGACGACAACCCCTTCAACGACCACGCGGGCTGGCGGATCGCCACCGGCCGGCGCGCCGCCACCCCACCACTGCTCGCTCTCGCCGCGGCCTTCCGGGCCTTCGTCGGTCGCGGCCCGCGCCCGACCGCCGGCGCCGCCCCGGACGACACGGTCCCCCGTGGCCTACCCGACGGAGTCGCCGCACCCGACGGGCTCGACGGATTCCACGGATGCGACGTGCCGGACACCTCCGGCACCCCCGTCGGATACACCCGCAACCTCGCCCTGATCGGAGCCGCGACCGGCGCCCTCCTCGTTCAACGGGTGATCGGTCCCGACGGAGTCCCGCGCCACGTCGTCCAACTCGCGGGCCCGTCCCGTCCGCGCGCCGGAAGCGATCACCACCGGTGTGAAGTGGCCCGGGTGGTCCGGGCGACGGTGCCCTCGGGAACCGAACTGGCCCTGCTGGGGCGGGGCGGGGGAGCACGGACCGTCCTGGAACTCGCCGCGGACCGGGACTTCACCACCCTCTACACGGTCACCCATGTCGTCACCGTCGAGGCGCCGCCCTGCGCCGTACGGCCCGCCGACCCCCGCACCGCCGTCCTCGCGCTGGCCGCCGAACAGGCACCGGCCGACGCCTCGCTCGCCGACTACCGGGGCCCGGTCACCGGCAGCCACCTCCACCCGCTCGCCACACGGTGAAGGCGACCGTCCCCACGCCCGCTGGAGACCCACGTGACCCACCTGCCCGCCACCCCGCGGGGCCGCCGCCCGCACCGGCCCGGACCGGCCGAAGGGCTTCGCGCCCACTCCGCCGCACTGCGCTCGCACGCCGAGCGGCTGCGCTCCGTCGCCGCGGACCTCGAACGCCGCGGTCCGGACACCGACCCCCTCAGGGTCGAGGTCAGCGCCCTCGCCGACCGCTGCGCCGTCGCGGCCGGCGGCCTCACCCTCGCCGCCGTCCAACTCGACGGCCGTCGCCGGCCCCGGCGAGGCTCCGACGACAGGACCTAGCGGTCGGCCGCCGGAGCCCGCAGTGCCGTCAGGGCGCGCCGCGCCACCTGCTCCGGAGGGCCGGCGATGTCCACGACCACGCCCGCCTCGTCGTCCTGGAGCGGTTCCAGCGCGTCGAGCTGGGACTCCAGCAGCGCGGCCGGCATGAAATGGCCCGTGCGCCGCGTCAGCCGCTTCTCGATCAGCGAGCGCTCCCCGGTGAGGTGCACGAAGACCACGCCCGGGTCCGCCGCGCGCAGCCGGTCGCGGTAGACCCGCTTGAGGGCGGACGCGGAGACCACACCGCCGCCCGCGCCCGCCGCCCGCCCGCCGATCCACGCGCCGACGGCATCCAGCCACGGCCACCGGTCCGAGTCGTCCAGCAGAGTGCCCCCGGCGATTTTGGCGACGTTGGCCGCCGGATGGAACGTGTCGCCCTCCGCGTACGGAACGCCCAGCGCGTCCGCGAGCAACCGGCCCACCGACGTCTTCCCCGAGCCCGCCACCCCCATCACCACGATGACCTGCCCGGTTCCGGCGCCCTGCCCCATGCCGCCCACCTCCCGCCCTCCGTCGCCGCCGGTACTTCCCGCCGAAGCCGGTCGTCGCACACGACGTATTCAAGCGGGGCCCCCGGCCCGGCGCGCCGGCGCACCGGACACGCCCTCGCCCCCCGGCCGAATACCGTCGAAAGCCCGGGCAAACACCCCGCGACGCAAGATCACCGCTTCGAGGTAAACGCACGACTTCTCAGGGCCGGTCGGGCGTACCCGCCGTTACGGTTCCCAAGGATCTGGACGGATTGTCGAACGTTCGCCCGCTTATTTCCTCTTTCACGGTGACGCGCGGGTCCGCCGATCACCGCCCTTGCGAAGGAGAGCTCGACCGATGACCGTTGACACCAGCCCGGAATCCCAGCTGGAGCCCCCTCGGCAGTCCAGTCTTGGCACGGCGGCCGCCCGCAACCTCGCCACCACGACCAAGTCCGCCCCGCAGATGCAGGAGATCACCTCCCGGTGGCTGCTGCGGATGTTGCCCTGGGTGGAGACGAAGGGCGGCGCCTACCGGGTTAACCGAAGGCTCAGTTACACCGTCGGGGACGGTCGCATCGAATTCGTCCAGGACGGCGCCCGTGTCCAGGTCATCCCGCGCGAACTCGGCGAACTGGCCCTGCTGCGAGGTTTCGACGACGTGGAGGTGCTGGCCGCGATCGCCGGTCGGTGCGTCCAGCGCGATTTCCGTGCCGGTGAGGTGCTGGTCGAACGGGGCGAGCCCGCCGAGCAGATCCACCTGATCGCCCACGGCCGGATCAAGCAGACCTCCATCGGCAAGTACGGCGACGAGGTCGGTGTCGCCGTGCTCGCGGACGGCGACCGGTTCGGGGAGAACGCCCTGCTGGACGGTGACGCCCGGTGGGACTACACGGCCACCGCCGAGACCGGCGGCACCCTGCTCACCCTGTCCCGCGCCGACTTCGCCACCGTGTCGGCCGGGGCACCGCACCTCCAGGCGCACGTGCGGGAGTTCGGCTCGCTGCCCCGTCAGCGGCAGAACCGGCACGGTGAGGCCGAGATCGCGCTGTCGGCCGGCCACACCGGCGAGGTGGAGCTCCCCGGCACCTTCGTCGACTACGAGCCGGCGCCCCGCGAGTACGAACTCTCCATCGCGCAGACGGTGCTGCGGGTCCACACCAGGGTGGCCGACCTCTACAACGAGCCGATGAACCAGACCGAGGAACAACTCAGGCTCACCATCGAGGCGCTGCGTGAGCGCCAGGAGCACGAGCTGGTCAACAACCGGGAGTTCGGTCTGCTCCACAACGCCGCCTTCAAGCAGCGCATCCAGACGCACTCCGGCCCGCCCACGCCGGACGACCTCGACGAACTGCTCTGCCGCCGCCGGGGCACCAGGCTCTTCCTCGCCCACCCCCGGACGATCGCGGCGATCGGGCGCGAGTTCAACGCCCGCGGACTCTACCCGGACCACGTCGACGTGGGCGGCCAGCAGGTCCCGGCCTGGCGCGGGGTCCCCATCCTGCCCTGCAACAAAATCCCGATCAGCAAGGAGAACACCAGCTCGATCATCGCCATGCGCACCGGCGAGGACAACCAAGGCGTCATCGGTCTGCGCCAGACCGGTCTGGCCGAGGAGTACGAACCGGGCCTGTCGGTGCGCTTCATGGGCATCGACGAGCGGTCCATCATCTCGTACCTGGTCACCACCTACTACTCGGCGGCGATCCTGGTTCCCGACGCGCTCGGCGTACTGGAGAACGTACAGATCGCCCGCAAGAGCGAGTAGCGGACCCGCCGGGCCGCACCGACCATCACGACAACCCCCGGACCGTCCAGGGCGGATCCGGCATGCCCGGGATGGGCCCGGGAAAGCCCACCTCACCAAGGAGCCACGGATGCCCGATCCCGGGCCTTCCCCTGTGCGATCGAGCCTGCCCGCCGCTGCCACCCGCTTCGGGGTCGATCTCCTCACCAACGTCCTCGCCAACGCGCCGGAGGGCGCGGCGGCCGCCAGGCCGGCGCTGCCGTCCGGGCCCCCGTTGCCCTTTCTCCCCGCCTCGGCCGCCCCCGCTGCCCCGACCGTCGACCCCTCCCCGGGGGTCGTGCCCGTGGACGTGCCCGTGGACGCGCCGGTGGAGGCGTCCGTCCCGAACGGCCCCGTCGTGGAACGCGTATTGCGCGGACCCAGCGGTCTGGGCACGGCGAGCCTGTACCCGGGCCGGCGCGCGGAGCCTCCGGCTGCCCCGGCCTCCGAGCCGTCGGTGCCGGGCCACCCGATCCCCGGCCTCTACCACCACCCGGTTCCGGAGCCCGACCCGGCGCGGGTGGAGGAGGTCAGCCGAAGGATCAAGGCGTGGGCGCTGGACGAGGTGGAGCTCTACCCCGAGGACTGGGAGGACCAGTTCGACGGCTTCTCGGTCGGCCGCTACATGGTCGCCTGCCATCCGGACGCCCCGACCGTCGACCACCTGATGATCGCCACCCGGCTGATGGTCGCCGAGAACGCGGTCGACGACTGCTACTGCGAGGACCACGGGGGATCGCCCATCGGTCTCGGCGGACGCCTGCTGCTGTCGCACACCGCCCTCGACTCCCTCCACACGACCAAGGACTACCAGCCGCAGTGGGAACAGTCGCTGCACGCGGACGCCCCGCGACGCGCCTACCGCTCCGCCATGGAGTACTTCGTCCGGCAGTCGACGCCCTCCCAGGCCGACCGGTTCCGGCACGACATGGCCCGACTGCACCTCGGCTACCTCGCCGAGGCCGCCTGGACCCAGACCGACCACGTCCCCGAGGTGTGGGAGTACCTGGCGATGCGGCAGTTCAACAACTTCCGCCCCTGTCCGACCATCACGGACACCGTCGGTGGCTACGAACTGCCGGCCGACCTGCACGCGCAACCCGCCGTGCAGCGGGTCATCGCGCTCGCGGGCAACGCCACCACGATCGTCAACGACCTGTACTCGTACACCAAGGAACTCGCCGCCCCCGGCAAGCACCTCAACCTGCCCGTGGTGATCGCCGAGCGCGAAGGCCTCTCCGACCGCGAGGGCTACCTGAGGGCGGTCGAGGTCCACAACGACCTGATGCGCGACTTCGAGTCCGAAGCCGCCGCCGTCGCCGCCGCCTTCCCCGCCCCGAGCCTGCTGCGCTTCCTGCGCGGAGTGGCCGTGTGGGTCGACGGCAACCACTACTGGCACCAGACCAACACCTATCGCTACAGCCTGCCCGACTTCTGGTAAGGAATGGACTCCTCTGTGACCAGCACCGATCTTTCCGCGGCCACCGGCGCCTCCGTGTTCATCCCGGGTCCGGCGACGCCCTACCAAGGGGACATCGCCCGATACTGGGACGTCGAGGCCAGGCCCGTGAACCTGCGTCTCGGTGACGTCGACGGCCTGTACCACCACCACTACGGAATCGGCGACGTCGATCACGCGGCCCTCGGCGACCCCCGGGACAGCGCGTACGAGAAGAGGCTGATCGCCGAGCTCCACCGCCTGGAATCGGCGCAGGCCGAGCTGCTCCTCGACCACCTCGGCCCGATCGGGCGCGACGACACGCTCGTGGACGCCGGATGCGGCCGCGGCGGCTCGATGGTCATGGCCCACCAGCGGTTCGGGTGCAAGGTCGAGGGCGTCACCCTGTCCGCGAAGCAGGCCGAGTTCGCCAACCAGCGCGCCCGGGAACTCGGTATCGACGACCACGTCCGCGCCCGTGTCTGCAACATGTTGGGCACGCCCTTCGAGACCGGGCAGGCCGCGGCCTCCTGGAACAACGAGTCGAGCATGTACGTCGACCTGCACGACCTGTTCGCCGAGCACTCCCGCGTCCTCGCGGTCGGCGGTCGCTACGTGACCATCACCGGCTGCTGGAATCCGCGGTACGGGCAGCCCTCGAAGTGGGTGTCCCAGATCAACGCGCACTTCGAGTGCAACATCCACTCCCGTCGGGAGTACCTGCGCGCCATGGCCGACAACCGTCTCGTGCCGCAGGCGGTCATCGACCTGACCCCGCAAACCCTGCCCTACTGGGAGCTGCGGGCCACGTCCTCGTTGGTCACCGGCATCGAAGAGGCATTCATCAACTCGTACAAGGACGGCTCCTTCCAGTACGTCCTGATCGCGGCCGACCGCGTCTGACCGGCTGCCGACCGGCGACCGGAATCCGCCGGTCGCCGGGTGAAGGGGGTGGGGCCGTCACCGGACGGGACCGCCCCCCGGCGCCGGGTCGAAGCCCTTGGCGATGAGTCGGACGGCCAGGGTCACCTCCCACGCGAACACCGGCAGCGCCGCGAGCGAGCCCGCCGCCGATACCTGCGGATAGAGGCCGAACAGCACGGCGACCGCCGAAGCGCAGATCATGGTCCCGCCGACCAGACCCAGCACGGCGATGAAACGCGGCACGAGCCGTGAGTCGTACATCAGGGACGCCAACACCAACGTGTTGGCCCCCAGGACGAAGTTGGGGCCGAAGAGGAACGTCCAGTCGTGGACCGCGATCAGGGTGTCGCCCGCCACGGCGAGCGAGGCGGCGTCGACGCCGGCGCCGGCCGAGTCCCTCCGCAGCGTCACCACCGACAGCACGCTGATGATGCCGACGACTATGACGGCCGCCTCCAGCAGGCGCCCGCACGCGTAACCCAGTGCGGCCCCTTCGCCGTGCCTCTTCACGATCGGGTACAGGACGACGCCCGTTCCGATCACCGCGAGCGCGAGGACGAACTCGGACAGCGCGCCGAGGAACACCCGGGTGTCCGCGCCGGAACCCGTGACGTACGCCGCGCCGTGCAGTACGGGGCCGTAGAGCGTGAGCCCGCCGATCGCGGCGACTTCGGTGACGAGGAACAAGACGCCCGCGAGGACGGCCGTTCTCCTGGTTGAGCGCATCTGGGCCTCCTTGGAGGTGTACGGCGTACACCTGGTGTGGACAGTAGGTGTACGGCGTACACTCGTCAAGCCGGGTCTCCGGCGCCGACTGTGAGGGGAGTCCGAAGCGATGGCCGAACCGACCGGGGCCGCACGCCGGTCCCCGCTGAACCGGGACCGGGTGCTGCGCACGGCCGTCGCGCTCGCCGACGCCGGCGGGATCGAAGGCCTGAGCATGCGCAAGCTCGCCCAGGAGCTGGGCGTGGTGCCGATGGCGCTCTACAAACACGTCGCCAACAAGGAAGAGCTGCTGGACGGCATGCTGGACGTCGTGGTCGGGAGCATCGACCGGCAGCCGCAGGGGGCCGACTGGAAGGACACGGTCCGCAGCCGGATCCTCGGAGCGCGCGACACACTGCGCGCGCACGCCTGGGCGTCACAGGTACTGCGCTCCCGGTCCCGGCCGACGCCCGCCGTGCTCGCCCATCTGGACTCGGTGATCGGGGCGTTCCGTGCCGGTGGGCTCTCCGTCGACCTCACCCACCACGTGATGCACGCCCTGGGCAGCCGGGTGCTGGGCTTCACCCAGGAACTGTTCGACTCCCCGCCGGCGGAACCCGACCCGTCGGCCGAGGGGTCGGGCGAGGCGCTGGCCGCGGCTGCGACGCTGTATCCCCATGTCGCCGAACTGGCCGGGGCGGTGGCACACGACCGGGGGTCGGTGGTGGGGCAGGGCTGTGACGACCAGTTCGAGTTCGAGTTCGCGCTGGACCTGCTCCTGGACGGCTTCGAAAAGCTCCACCGGCAGGGATGGAAGTCCTCGGGCACCGGCGGCCCGCGGCGTTAGGGTGGGCGCCGTGACCGAAGCGGGCGGGGCGGAAGTTGACGGGGCAGAGGTGGACGGGGAGCGAGAGGGCGGGGCGCTGATCGGCGACCGGTACCGACTCCTCGAACTCATAGGCCGGGGCGGCATGGGCCGGGTGTGGCGGGGTCGCGACGAGAGACTGGGCCGCGACGTCGCCGTCAAGGAGGTCGTGCTCCCCCCGGGCGTGGGGGAGGAACAGCGTGCCGTGCTGTTCCATCGCGTCGTGCGCGAGGCGAGGGCCGCGGCGCGGCTCAATCACCCCGGGATCATCACGGTGCACGACGTGGTGGAGCACGAAGGCGCTCCGATCATCGTCATGGAGTACGTGACCGGGCCCTCGCTGGCCTCCGCGCTGGCGAAGGCGGGTCGGTTACCGGTGACCGAGGTCGCCCAGATCGGTGTCAAGATCCTCAAAGCGCTCTCCCGGGCCCACGCCTCGGGCATCGTCCACCGGGACCTCAAGCCCGACAACGTCCTGTTGACGGACGACCGGGTCGTCATCACGGATTTCGGCATCGCCCACATGGCGGACGCCACCTTGACCCTCACCCACACCGGGACCCTCATCGGCACCCCCGCCTACATGGCACCGGAACAACTGGAGGGCGAACCGCCGACGCCGGCCGGCGACCTCTGGGCGCTGGGAGCCACGCTGTACAGCGCGTTGGAGGGTCGGCCGCCGTTCTCCGCCGACACCTACTCCGCCCTGTGCGTCGCCATCGTCACGAAGGAGCCCCCCGTACCGCGGCGCGCGGGCCCGCTGGCGCCCGTACTGGCGGCCCTGTTGACGAAGGACCCGGGGAGCAGGGCCGGCGCGGACGAGGCGCTGGCGGCGCTGGAGGCCGTCCTGCGGGGGGCCGAGGCGACGGGGCTCCCCGCGCGGACCGCGCCCACCCGCCGCCTGCCGCCGGTGGAGCCGGTGGACGTGCCCCCCGTCGAGATCACGGCTGCGGAGGTCGTGGCCGCGCCGCAGACCCCCGGCCCGCTGCTGCTGCGGGCCGCGGGCTGCTTCGCGCTGGTCTGGCTCGGCACCGTGTTCCCGTGGAACGAGGTGCGGGGCTGGCACGGCTATCCGAGGGAGCTCCTCATCTCCGTCACGGCGGGGGTCATCGCGCTGGTGAACGCCGTCCTTCGGCCCCGGTGGCCCGCGGCCCCGGTGTGGCTGCTGTTCATCGCGGTGAACACGGGGTTGTTCCTCGGCGTCACCGCGATCTGGCCCCTCTGGGCCTTCGGCGGGGTCCTGCTGAACGCCCTGATGCTCGGGACGTGTTGTTGGCTCCTGTGGTGGTTCGTGCCGAGGCGCGACCCCGCCGGCCGAAGAGGTTGAGGCGGCCATCGGACGGGGGTGGCGCCCTCCCGGAGGTGTCACCGGGCCGGTACCCGCCGCCGGCCCCGCGCCCGGGCCGGCGGATCGGCGAGCGCGGCAGCGCGCCGCTCGGGCGCCGGTGGCCGGGCCCGGAAGGCGACCCGCCGGCGCCGCCGCTGATCCGGTGCCGGTCGCGTAGGGCGGTATCCGCTCGGCCGCTCGGCGGGCAGTGCCCGGCGCGGCCTGGGCCGGCTCCGGTGGTTACATGACGGCGGCTGCGTGCGCGTGCCGCGGCGCGCGGCCCTCCTCCGGCGCGCGGGGCACCCGACGCCGGTCCGCCCGACCGCCGGGGCGGGGGCCGGGGGCCCGGGCGCGGCCCGATCCCCGGCTCCGGCGTCAGCCGCCCGAGACCGGCAGCGCGCCGTCCGGGGCGGCTTCGCCCGTCTCGGCCGGGGCGAACTGGGTCCGGTACAGCTCCTCGTAGCGGCCGGCCGCCGCCAGCAGCTCGGCGTGCGTCCCCCGCTCCACGATCCGGCCGTCCTCCACCACCAGGATCAGATCGGCCGCCTGGATGGTCGACAACCGGTGCGCGATCACCACCGCGGTCCGGCCCGCCAGGGCCTCCGCGAGGGCCTCCTGAACGGCCGCCTCCGACGTGGAGTCGAGGTGCGCGGTGGCCTCGTCGAGGATCACCACCCGCTGGCGGGCCAGCAGCAGCCGCGCGATGGTCAGCCGCTGGCGCTCGCCGCCCGACAGCCGGTAGCCGCGTTCGCCGACGACGGTGTCCAGGCCGTCCGGCAGCGAGGCGACGAGCCCGTCCAGCCGCGAGCGGCGCAGGGCCTCCCAGAGCGCCTCCTCGCCCGCCTCCGGCCGGGCCAGCAGCAGGTTGGCCCGTACCGACTCGTGGAACAGGTGGCCGTCCTGGGTGACCATGCCGAGGGTCTCGCGGACCGAGTCGGCCGTGAGGTCCCGCACGTCGATCCCGCCGAGCCTGACCGCGCCCTCGTCGGCGTCGTACAGGCGGGGGAGCAGTTGCGCGATGGTCGACTTGCCCGCACCGGAGGAACCGACCAGCGCGATCATCTGGCCGGGCTCGGCACGGAACGACACGTCATGGAGCACCTGCGTGCCGCCCCGCGCGTCGAGGGTGGCGACCTCCTCCAGTGAGGCGAGCGAGACCTTGTCGGGGGAGGGGTAGCCGAAGGAGACCCGGTCGAACTCCACGGTCACCGGCCCGTCCGGCACCCGCCGGGCGTCGGGCTTCTCGGCGATCAGCGGTTCGAGGTCGAGGATCTCGAAGACCCGCTCGAAGCTCACCATGGCGCTCATCACCTCCACCCGGGCCCCGGCCAGGGCGGTCAGCGGCGAGTAGAGCCGGGTGAGCAGCAGGGCGAGGGCCACGACGGATCCCGCCTCCAGACGCCCGTGGACCGCGTAGTACCCGCCGAGACCGTAGACCAGCGCCAGGGCGAGGGCCGAGACCAGGGTGAGGGCGGTGATGAACGCCGACTGGGCCATCGCCGTACGGATGCCGATGTCACGCACCCGGGCCGCCCGCGCCGCGAACTCCGCGGACTCCTCCGAGGGGCGTCCGAACAGCTTGACCAGGGTGGCGCCGGGCGCGGAGAACCGTTCCGTCATCTGGGTGCCCATCGCCGCGTTCAGCGAGGCGGCCTCCCGCTGCATCGCGGCCATCCGCGTGCCCATCCGCCGCGCCGGCAGCACGAACACCGGCAGCAGGACCAGCGCCAGCAGGGTGATCTGCCAGGAGATGCTCAGCATTACCGCGAGGGTCAGCAGCAGGGTGACGATGTTGGAGACCACCCCGGACAGGGTGTTGCTGAAGGCGCGCTGGGCGCCGATCACGTCGTTGTTGAGGCGGCTGACGAGGGCGCCGGTACGGGTACGGGTGAAGAAGGCGACCGGCATCCGCTGTACGTGGTCGAAGACCGCGGTCCGCAGGTCCAGGATCAACCCCTCGCCCAGGGTGGCGGACAGTTTGCGGGTCAGCAGGCCGAGGCCGGCCTCGGCCACCGCGATCACCGCGATGAGGAGGGCGAGGCGGGTGACGGTGGCGCCGCTGCCGCCGGCGACGATCGTGTCCACGACCCGGCTCGCGAGCAGGGGGGTCGCCACGGCGAGCAGCGCGGTCACCACACTGAGGAACAGGAAGGCGGTCAGGCCCCGCCGGTGCGGGCGGGCGAAGGCGGCGACCCGGCGCAGGCTCGCCCGGGAGAGGGGGCGGCGGTCTTGCCGGGCGTTCATGGCGCTGTGCAGCGATGTCCAGGCGGTGACTTCCATATCCATGCACCGAAGGTTAAGACCTCAACCATGCTTGAGGTCAACGGCCGCAGGCGGACCAGACCTCCGGAACCCCCCAACTCCATTTCACCGCACGCCTGTTCACTCCCTCGGCGTGGCCCTTCGGGGGTGGCATCATCGGTCCATGACGCAGGGATCAGAGACCACCCCTCCAGGACGGCAGACCCTCGACAGTGTCCTCCGGCGTTTCGAACAGTGCGCGCACGACGCCCCCGAGGCGGGCGCGCTCATCGCCGGACCGGACCGTCTCACCTACGGGCAGCTCGATGCCCGCGCCAACCGGCTGGCCCACCACCTCCTCGCCGCCGGGCTGCCCGAGCAAGGCCTCGTGGCCGTGGGCACCGCACGGCAGCCGGAGCTCGTCGTCGCCCTCCTCGCCGTCCTCAAAGCCGGCGCGACCTACGCCCTGATCGACGTCGCCGACCCGCACACCGGACAACGGCAGCTCACCGCCATCCGGCCCGACGCCGTCCTCACCGACGGCGCGCACCACCCCCGCCTCGACGACGGACGGGCCCTGCGGTTCATCCGCCTCGACGCCGAGGCGGCCGCCATCGCGGAGCGGCCCGCCGACCGGCCCACCCCCGCGACGCGCGAGCGGAGCACCGCCGCGCTCGTGTTCACCGGGGCGACCGCACCGCGCCCCGTGCCCATCAGCCACCCCCTGCTGCTCGCCGTCTGCGACAGCTGGGCCGAGGTGGCGGCGCCGGATCCCGGCGACCGGCACCTGATCACCGCACGACCCGATGTGACCGCCTTCGCCGCCGGCTGGCCCCGAGCCCTGTGCACCGGCGGCGCCCTGGTCCTGGCCGAGCGCGGCCCCTGGTCGACGCAGAGCGTCCGCTCGGCGGTCGAGGCCAACGCCGTGACCGTCTTGCACACCGACCCGGCCGGGGCCGTCCGACTGCTGCTCGGTGACCGCCCGCAGGCCCCCGGGACCCCGGCCCGCGCCGGGGCGCCCGACCGGTCGCTGCGCATGGTCACCGTCACCGGGGACCGTCTCTACCTCGACGAACACGCCGCCCTGCACGCCCGCCTGCGGCCCGGCGCGCGCGTCCTCGCCCTCTACGGGACCACCGAGAGCGCCGGGATCGGCACCTGGTTCGAGCCCTCCCGGCTGCCCGGGCCGCCCGCCGCCCCGGAACGTCTCGCGCTGATCGGGGTCCCCTTCCCGGGCTGCCGCGCCGACCTGCGGGAGGGACAGATCCTGCTCACCCCGCCCGACGGCGGGGACGCGATACCCACCGGCGACCTCGGCCTGCTACGCGCCGACGGCCTGCTGGAGTTCCGCGGCCGGCTCCGCGACCGGATCACCGTCGACCGCGACCACCTCGACCCCCACCACCTGGAGTCCCTGATCCGGGGGCATGACGGCGTGGGGTCCGCGCTCGTCGCCGACGCCCGGGACGACGATCCCGACAAACGCCCCCGGGTCGGCGCCCGCGGCCTCGTCGCCTACCTCGCGCCACCACCCGGGCCCCCGGGCGGCCGACTGCCCGACGTCACCGCGCTGCGGGCCCGCCTCGCCGGCGAGGTGCCCGTGGAGCACCTCCCGCGCACCGTGGTCCCGCTGAGCGCCCTGCCCCGGGACCGGGCCGGCCGCGAAGACCGCACCGCCCTGCCCCGGCCCGCCCGGCCGGGCGACCCCGCGCGGGCCGCCCGGGGCGCGGGCAAGTACGCGGGCGGCGGCGGCGAGACGCTCTCGCCCGGGTGCGCCACCGGTTGCGTGGTGTTCGCCCTGACGCTCGTCGCTCTCGCGCTCACCGGCGCGTTCTGGCCCGGCTCGACCGACCTCACCGGGGTGCCAGCCCCCTGGGCGGCCCTCTTCTTCGTCCTCTACGTCTTCGAGGCGCTGGCCTTCGCGGTGGGCGTCGTCTTCCTGTTCGGCGGCGGCGCCCGGATGCGGCGCCACGGCCAGGGCCGCGCCCTGACCCGGGCCGCCCACCTGGCCGTCGTCTACCTGCTCGTCGCCTGGTGGCCCCAGGACAACCTCTACCGGCTCGCCGCCAAGCACGACTGGCCGCGCCAGGCCGCCCTCGTCTACACCTTCAACATCCCCCTGATGATCGCCGGGGCCGTCGTGGCCTTCTACCTCACCCGGAAACCGGCCCAGGCCGCCGGAACCGACGACTGAGGCGCCGCCCCCGCCCCCCCGACCGTCGGCGTCCCTCCGCTCACGCGGGTCCGTCCGTGAAGGGCCGCCCCACCGCGAGGGCCTCCGTCCGTACCAGCGCCTCGGCCGCGTCCAGCACCTGCCTGCTGTGCGCGGCCACCAGAACGCCCAGCCAGGGCGCCGGCTCGAACGCCGCCGTCGGGATCGCCGGGACGAACACCGCCCCCAGCCGCGCGCAGGCCCGGGCCAGCTCCCCGCACAGCTCGTCGAGCTGTGCGTCCGGCAGCCGTGCCCCGAGGTCCACCCGGTCCGCGATCCGTACGAGGTGTCCCGCGCCCCGCAGCGCGTCGAGTCGGGCCGCCACCATGAAGGCGATGGCCGGCCCGGTCAGGCGCAGGTTGGTCTCGGTCGGGGCAAGGCCCCCCGCCCCGTCGCTGACGAAGTCCACGTCGAACCAGCCCCGGTAGCCGGCCGCCGCCAACTCCCGACCCACGGCCCAGCCGAAGGCGAGCAGCGGCCCCTCCGTCCCGGCGGGCACCACGCCCGGCCCGACCGTCGCCCCCTGGTAGCCGCCGTCGGCCACGTCCATCACCGCCGCCCCCACCTCGTGGACGCGGCCCGCTCCGTCCACGAACCCGTCGTAGGTGAGGTCCCGCAGGTCACCGCCTGGTTCACCCGCCGCCGGGCCGGGCACGTACTCCTCCACGAGCAACGGGCCGCGCGGCAGCCGCCGAAGCAGCGCCCGCGCCCCGCCGGCCGCGCGCAGCCGCTCCGGCGTGACGACGGTGACCCCCGAACCGCCCACGCCGTACTCCGATTTGAGGACCGAGCCCGCTCCGACGGCGGCCCGCCGCGCCAGCATCCGCGCCGCCGCCCGCCGGGTCGCGGCCCGCCACTGCGCGGGCAGCCTGATCCCGGGGTGCCCACCGCCCGCCAGGACGCGGCCGAACAGGGCGTGCGAGGCCGACTTCGACTCGTGGCGCAACTCGTCCGGTCGCCAGGGCCGGCCCGCCAGCCGCCCGAAGGGCTCCGTCAGCCCCCACGGTACGAGGGGCAGCCCGGCCCCCGTCAGCCGCTCGACCAGCGCCGGCCGGGCCAGTACGGCCCGTGACAGGCCCGGCCCCGACTCCGCCAGACCGTCGTACACCTCCACCTCGCCCCAGCCCAACTGCCGCCCCACCAGGGCCGCCCACCCCGCCGGTACCCGCTTCGGCAACACCAGGGCCGCCGGTTCGGGACTGTAGAACGCGGCCAGCGCGGCGTAGTGGTGCGCGGCGAGCTGCTCCCGGTCCAGGGACGCGTCGGCGAACTGCGCGTTGAACTCGGCGACGTTGCCGACGTGCACCGATCTGGCCCCGCCCGTCCACGCCCGCGCCCACCCGGGGAGGGCGACCGGCGCCACCTCGAACCGCACCAGCCCCTCCGGGCCGCTCGGGCCGGCGACCGCGCCCATCGCCCGGTAGAACCCCGCCGCGTGCGGATCGGCGTCGATCAGCAGCCGCCCCACGCCCAGAGCGGTCGCCCGGCGCAGCACGTCCCGGTACAACAGCCGCCCCACGCCCCGACCGATGGCCGCCGGCTCCACGAACAGCAGCCCGAGCCGCGCCCGTACCCCCGCACCCTCCAGGGAGGCCAGGCCCACCACGGCGCCGCGCCCGTCCTGCGCGACCACCACCCGCCGGGCCGTCACCTCGTCCGGGCGGAGCGTCAACTCCGCTGCGCAGGAGGCCAGGAACTGCGCGTCGTACCCCCAGTGGGCCTTGGAGCGAAGGACGAGCGCGGTCAGCGCCCGCGCCTCCTCGGGTCGTGCGGCCCTGAGCCGTTCCACCTGCCGACCTCCCATGGTCCACCGCCCGGACGTGCGGTAGATTCGCCCGGCCCGCGACGGTCGACCCCTTCCTACCCACACCTTCCCTCCCACGCGCAGACAGGTTTCCCCATGAGTGACATCCTCGACGGACTCGGCCGGACCAGCGCCTTCGGAGCCCTCGGCCTGGTGCTGCTGGTACTCGGCATCGTCCTGGTGGACGTACTGACGCCGGGGAAGCTCCCGCGGCAGATCTGGGAGGAGCGCAACCGCAACGCCGCGCTGTTGCTCAGTTCCGCGCTGCTCGGCATCGGCGGCATCGTGTTCACCTCGATCTGGACGACGTACGAGGACTTCGGCAAGGGCCTGCTGTCCACCGCGGCGTTCGGCGTGCTCGGCCTGGTGCTGATGGCGGTGGCCTTCCTGGTGCTGGACCTGGTGACCCCCGGCAAGCTGGGCGCCATCGTGGTCGACCCGGAGCCGCACCCGGCGGTCTGGGTCACCGCCTCCTGCAATCTCGCCGTGGCGGCCGTCGTCGCCGCCTCCATCGCCTGAACGGCCCCCTCACGCCAGACCCAGGGCGAACACCGCGAAACCGGCCGCCAAGACGCCCGCCACGGTCCGGCGCACCGCACTCGCCCGGGTCCACGGCTCCTCGAAGCGGCGTGCGTAGCGGGCGATGCCCACCAACAGGACGGCGAACAGCGGCATCCAGGCCAGCCGGGCCGCGATCCACCCCGGGCTGTCGGGAGCCGTCGTCAGACCCGCCAGGTCCCCGACGAACGAGCCGGGGACGGCAGCCGCCAGCATGGCGCTCTGGTGCCAGCACAGGATCGTCATCGCGCACAGGTTGATCACCACGACCGGCGCCCACAGCGCGGGCCGCGCCAGCAGCCTCGCCAGCCGATCGCGCAGCAGCATCGCCGCACCCGACTGGGCGGCCGCGAGCGCGAGCACCAACAGCGACGGCGGGTGCGAGTTGGTCCGGGCCTCGCCGGGCACCCCGACCATCGACGCGGGGTAGTGGAAGACCGTCAGCAGCGTCGCGAACAGCGCGACCCCGCCCACCAGCAGCGCCCACGCCCCGCGCCGCCCGATCCGGCCCTCGCCCCAGGCCACGCCCAGCTGGTACGCGAACAACCATCCCGGCAGGATGTTCAGCAGGGACAACCAGTCGGGCAGCGAGTCGGCGAGCGGCCCGTAGCGCAGGGCGTCCACCACCGCGACGGTGGCGAGCAGCGGGGCCGCCGCCCACCCGCCGAGCCGGTGCGCCGCCCGCACGCAGTACGGGGTCAGCGCGGTGACCACCACATACACGCCGACGAACCACAGGGGTTGGACCACCAGCGTCGCCCCGGTCCGCAACGTGGCCTCCGGCACCCCCAGCGCGAACAGCGCCGGAGCCGCCAGGGCCCAGACGGCCGTCACCCCGAGCACCGGCCGCCCGAGCCGGGCGATCCGGCCCCCGAGCCACGCCCCGGTCGAACCCGGGCGGCGGCGGAAGGACAGAGCGGAGGCGTAGCCGCCGACGAGGAAGAAGACGCCGAGCATCTGGAGCACCCAGCTCGCCGGGGCCAGGGCGCCGAACGCCGACAGCGGGCTCGCGTTGTGCAGTCCGCCCTCGGAGTCGAGGGTGAATCCGCCGAGCAGCCAGTGCCCGGTCGGCACCGCGAGCAGCGCGAGGGCGCGCAGTCCGTCGATCGCCCGGTCCCGGTGTGCGGGGGTGCGCCGCTCGATCCTGGCGGCCGCGGCACGCAGCGCGGTCCCCGGCGTGCGCCGCGTGGTCGTGGCGCTCATCGGACGTCTCCCGTCGCGATCGCGGCGAAGGCCGCCAGGGACCGGGTTCCGGGGGCGAAGTAGCCGGTGTGACCGGCCACATCGGTGGCGGGCACCCGACGGGCGCCGAACGCGGCGGAGGTGGGGTCGGTGCCGTGGCCGAGGCCGGCCAGTTCCACGTTCGGGACGTCGGCGATCCAGTCGGAGGGGCCCCGGGCCGCCCAGACGCGGGCGCCGGTGTGCAGTGCGGCGGCGTCGCCGGCCCGCATGCCGGGCGAGCCGAACACGACGATGTCGGCGGCGTCGGTGTGGCGGGCCGCGAGCCCGCAGACCACCGAGCCGTAACTGTGGCAGAACAGCGCCGGGTCGGGGGCGCCGACCGCGTCGAGGCCGGCCGTGAACCGGGCCAGCCGTACGGCGCCCGCCTCGGCCAGCCGTCCTTCGGCCGCGTCGAGGCCGACCCCGACGGGCGTGGTGTAACCCGTCCAGGCCACCACGGCGGTGCCGGAACCCCCGGTCGCGGAGCGCAGCGCCCGGGCCATTCCGGCGGGGCCGGTGGCGGGTCCGCGCGCCGTGTCGTGGCCGGCCGCGTCGTTGTCGGAACCCGGGACGATCACCGCGACGTGGGCCGCGTGCTCCAGGTCCCCGAACACCTCGGCGACCTGCCCCCGGCCGCGCGGGTCGAAGGACAGGATCTGCCGGCCGGGACGGGCCAGGGAGGCGTACCGGGCGTCACCCGTGGCGGTGATCGCCAGCCGGTTGGCCTCGTACCGCAGGGCGGGCGGAGCCCCGTCCAGATTGCCCACCACCAGGGGGTGGCGGCTCAGGAGGTCCCGCCGCCGGGCGTCGTCGAGGCCCGCGAAGAGCCGGGCGACCTCGGACGCCGAGGCCGTCGCCGGGTCGGGCAGGGGCCGGCCCGGCAGCGCCTCGGCCAGCCAGGCGGCCGTACCCGGCGGCGGTCCGGTGACCGGCGTCACGCTGTCCGCGCCCGCCCAGCCGGCCGTCCCCGCGACCAGCGTCACCGTCAGCGCGGCGGCGGCCAGCGTCCTTCCGAAGCGGCGCATCCGCTTTCCCCTCTCCTCGTGGTGAGGCAGAAGGTAGGAAGGAGACGGCCGCACGGACGTCGGACCGTGGAGCCAAGCCGCACCTCATACCCACGTAGGGGGTGGAGGAGGAGTGGCGCGGGACTCAGGCGCTGTCGCCGGGCCGGACCAGGCCCGCCTCGTAGGCGAAGATGACGGCCTGGGCCCGGTCCCGGAGGTCGAGCTTGCCCAGCACCCGCCCGATGTGGGTCTTGACGGTCTGCTCGGCCACCACCAGGTGCCCGGCGATCTCCTGGTTCGACAACCCGCGCGCGATGAGTTCCAGTACCTCGGTCTCACGAGGCGTCAGCCCGTTCAACCGCAGCGCCGGGTCCTTGCGGGGCGCGGGCCGCTGCTGCACGAAGTCCGCGATCAGCCGACGCGTCACCGAGGGGGCGAGCAGGGCCTCGCCCGAGGCGACGATCCGCACCGCCGCGATCAGGTCGGCCGGCGGCGCGTCCTTGAGGAGGAACCCGGACGCGCCCGCGCGCAGCGCCTCGTAGACGTAGTCGTCGATGTCGAAGGTGGTCAGCATCAACACCTTCGGCCGGTGGACCACGCCCGGCGGCGGGGCGAGGATCTCCCGGGCGGCCGAGAGGCCGTCCATCTCCGGCATCCGTACGTCCATCAGCACCACGTCCGGGTGGACGGTGCGCGAGACGCGCACCCCCTCCCGCCCGTCGGGCGCCTCACCCACCACATCGATGTCAGCCTGGGCGGAAAGCAGTGCGGCGAACCCCGCACGCACCATCGCCTGGTCGTCGACGATGATCACGCGGATGGTCAACTGGGCTCCTCGGCCGAAGGGTTCACGGGCAGTCGGGCGGCGACGCGGAAACCGCCCTCGGGCAGCGGGCCGGTGTCGAGCGTCCCGCCCGTCAACCGTACGCGCTCGCGCATCCCCACCAGACCGTGGCCCGTCCCCGAGGTCTCCACCGCCACCACGGCGCCCGGCGCGGGGCCGTTGACGACCAGGACGAGCACCTCGTCCGGTTCCTCGGGGGAACGGGTCACCGAGACCCGGGTCGGCGCCCCCGGCGCGTGCCGCACCACATTGGCCAGCGCCTCCTGAACGATCCGGTACGCCGACAGGTCCACCGCCGGCGGCACGCCCCGCCCCGCCCCCGCCGCGAGGGACAACTCCACCGGCTGCCCCGCCCGGACGGTCGCCTCCACCAGCTGCTGGAGCCGGTCGATCCCCGGCTGCGGAGCCCGTTCCCCGGCACCCGCCTCGCCGCCGTCGCCGCGCAGCACGGTGAGCAGCCGCCGCATCTCGCCCAGCGACTCGCGGGCACAGGCCGCGATCGCGGCGAACTCCTCCCGCACCGGCTCCGCCATGCCCGGCAGCCGGTACGGCGCGGAATCGGCCTGCACCGTGATCACCGACATGTGGTGCGCCACCACGTCGTGCAACTCCCGCGCGATGCGTGCCCGTTCCTCCAGCAGGGTGCGCCGGGACCGCTCCGCCTCGCTGATGCCCTCCTGCTCCACGATCCGCTGCTGCGCGTCGCCCAGCAGGCGCAGCGCCCCCGTCAGCGCGAGGAAGGTGCCGCCCAGGACGAAGAGGAGCGCGACCGTGTTCGTCACCCCGGCGGGCGCGAAGAAGCCCAACATGACCCCGACGGCTCCGGTCGCCAACCAGACGCCGACCAGCGTCCGGACCGACGCGCGCAGCCCCAGGCAGACCATCAGCAGCAGGTAGCCGACGATGCCCATCGGCGTCCACGGCCAGGCATGGCCCGCCACCTTGTCGGCGTGGATCAGCAGCACCGCCCCGACGGTGTCGGCGAGCAGCACCATGCCCCAGGCGGCCAGCGGCCGGGTCACGGCGAGCACCAGCGGCACCGTCTGCGCCACGCCGAGCGCTCCCGCCCAGCCGCCGCCCGCGCCGTAGTCGTTGGTCAGTACCGCGACGGTCACCGGCAGCAGCGCCACCACGAACACGGCGCTCACGACGAGCGGCATCCACCGCTGCCACGGTCGCGGCGCCCGCGCGAACAGCGGTTCCCCGGGGCGGGCCGGTGTCCGCAGCACCACGGCGAACCGGGTGACCGCGCGCGGCCCCGGGGCGGGGGCGGGGGGAGGGGCCGTCGGCCCGGTCGCGTCGCTCATGACGGATCAGCGTATGCGGCCGAGACCCGCCACGACGGGATGGATAGGCTGCACCCGGTCGATCAAGGAGGACCGTACCCATGGGCGGGGCAGCCGCACTCGAAAAGCTGGTGCCGGTACTGCTGGCCTTCGGCGGCGGGGTGCTGCTCGCGCGCCGCAAGATCGTTCCGGCCGAGGCGTCCAAGACGTTCGCCGACTACGCGTTCCTCTTCGCCGTCCCCTGCTACCTGTTCGGCAACATCTACGCCAGCGACCTCGCCGCCCTCTTCGACTGGCGCGCCATCGGCGGCTACGCGGCGACCGCGGCCCTCGCGGTGCTCGCCGTGGCCCTCGGCGCGGCCGCCCACGGCATACGCGAGCCCCGCGCCATCGCGTTGCGGGTCATGGCGGGCGTCCAGGTGAACACGGCCTACTTCGCCGTCCCCGTCTTCATCACGGTGTTCGGGACGGCGGCGCCCATTTTCCCGGTGCTGCTGTTCCAGGTCTGCGTACTGTCCCTCGTCGTCATCGCCATCATGGAGCTCGGCCGCGCGGGCGCGGCGACCGGCGGCCCGGGCGTCCGCCTCGCCCGGGCGCTGCGCGCGTCCCTCGTCACCCCGCTCGTACTGGCCTGCAACGCGGGCATCGTGCTCAACCTGCTGTCGGTGCACCTGCCGAAGGTGGTGCTCGACGGAGCCGCGTTCGTCGGGGACAGCGCCTCCCCGGTCGCCCTGTTCGCGCTGGGCCTGCACCTCGGCGGTACGGGTCTGGGCCTGCGGGACACCACGCGCGAGGAGATGGCGCTGATCGCGGTCAAGTGCCTGGGTTTCCCGCTGCTGGCGTGGGTGGTCTGCGGGGCCCTGTTCGGCGTCCGCGGAGACTGGCTCGCCTACCTCGTGCTGATCGCCGCCATGCCGACCCCGCAGAACCTGTTCATCTTCGCGCAGCGCTACGACGTGGGGGTCGATCTCTCGGCCTCGGTCGTGATCAAGAGCTCCGTCGTGTCCCTCCTGCTGTTGCCCCTGTGGCTGCGGAGCGTCGTCCCGTGAGCGGCTCGACCCCGCCGCGTACGCCGCCGCGTACGCCGGGGGCCTTCGGGTCCGGTGGCCGTCCGTTCGTTCCCCCGGCGGGCCGCGGTCGTTGACCGGGCATGGAGCTGCTGCCGATGAACGCGGCGCCGGGTGTCGGTGAACGGGCCGACGCCGCGGCCGATGCCGCCTGTCACCTCTACGACGCCGTCGCGCCCTGGGCCGCCGGTGGACCCGGCGGGTGGAGCCGGACCGCCGCCGAGGACGCCGCCGAGACCATCGAGACCACCGCGCACGCGCTGGCGCGCATCCACCCGCGTGCCGAGGTCATCCTCGCCCCCGTGCACGCGGCCCTCGCGGAACTGCGCCGCCACCTCGCCCTCGCCCCGGCCGACCCGCTGAGCGCCGACGAGGTCCCGGCGACGCCGCCCACCGTGGGCAACCCGCGCCGGACCCGTTGGGTACGGGTGCACGCCCAGCCCGGACCGCTCACCCGGTCCGGGTCGTCCGTGTCGCCCGCGCCACCCGCGCCACCCGCGCCGAGGCGACCGCCGTCTCGTACAACGCCCTGATCTCCGCGCCGAAGTAGGAGCTGTACGAGGTGTCGTCGGTGTCGCCGCCGGTCTTCCAGCCGCCGATGACCCCGACGATGTCACCGGTGAGGGTGTTCGGGTCGAAGTGGGTCAGGAAGGGCCCGCCGCTGGTCCCTCCCGGGTAGCCGGTGCAGTCGATCCGCTGGAAGGTACCGGGGATCTTCGGATCGGAGCTGGTGAACTTGGTCGTCCGGTTCACGCACAGGCGCGGCCGGGCGGCGGACGCCGGGTAGCCGACGAGCGTGACGGACGCCTGCGCGTAGGCGGCGCCGGTCACCAGCCGGTTCCCGCCGACGACGTCCTCCACCAGGGCGCCCGAGGCGTTGGGCCCCACCTGGGCGAAGGCCACGTCGAGCGTGGCCGCGCGGTCGGCGCCCTCGCTCCGGTAACGGGGGGCGATCCAGACCTTCGCGTGCCCGGCCGAGTCGCGCAGCACCGGGAACATGCCGTACGGCTGCGGCCTGTCGGCCCTGTAGTGCGGTACGAAGGCCACCTGTCGGGCGTCCGCGCCGAGCAGGCAGTGCGCCGCGCTGACCACCAGGTCCCGCCCGGGGGAGGAGACCACGCTCGCGGTGCAGAAATAGCCCCCGCCACCGGTCATGACGAACATCCGCCCGACGACCGGCATGCCGTCGAAGTCGCGCCCGACCCCCGGGTGGGCGGCCGCGGCGGCGTAGGCCGGGTCGGGGGCCCGGCCGGGTGGGACCGCCGCGACGGAAGGCGAGGGCGAAGGCGTCGGGGTCGGTGGGGGCGTGGGCGTCGGCGTGGGCGTCGCGGAGGGAGCGGGGTCGGCCGGGCTCGCCGCCGGACCGGGGGAAGGGTCCGCCACCTCGGGCGCTTCCGGCTCCGGGGGCGCGGGAATCGCCGCGGCCATCCGCTCGGGCGTCCAGAAGGCCTGCGCCTCCACGGCCGACCAGCGCCCGAGGACGGGGGCGCCGTGCGCCTCGGTGACCACCAGCGGGCCGCCCACCAGCGCCAGCGCGGCCGTGGCCGCCGCCATCGTCAACGTACGTCGCATGCAAGGGCTCCCTAGATGGCTTGGGGAAAGCGGAACAGCCTGGCGGGGTCGTAGGCGCGGCGGACTTCTTCCAGCCGGGCGAGGTTCGGGCCGTAGTACGCCCGGCGCCAGCCGACGAGCTTCGGATCGACGTAGTTCTGGTACGCGCTGCCGCTCGCCCACGGCCGCAGGTCCCGCCAGAGACCGTCCAGCCACTCCTGGTGCCGGGCCACTTCGGCGGCCGGCGCGGAGTCGGGCCAGTAGGCGAGGTACTGGGCGAGGAAGGCCTGGTCGCGATGGGCGAAGGCGGTGTCGGCGGCGGCCGGCCGGTTCATCGCGCCGCCGCACTCCCCGAGGAACTGCACCACCCCGCGGCCGCCCGCCGGTACCGCGTCCCGGTAGCGGCGTACGGCGTCCAGCACCGCCCGCACGGCCGCCTCCGGAAGGCCCGGCCGCGCCCAGAAGTCGCAGCGGCCGGCGTAGGAGTGCCGGTCGACCTGTCCCCGGGGGTCCCGGCCGGGCAGCCGACCCGGCAGCCGGCACTGCGCGGCGCCGAGCTCGGCGCACCCCGACATGGTCCGTACGGTGTCGCCGTACCCCCGGACGGTGACCGAGCCGTCCTGCGGCTCGCCGCCGATCAGGTCGGACAGCCGGGTCAGCTCCCGCTCCAGCTCGTGGCGGCCGTCGAAGCACAGCACCCGCACGGCCGGGGCGTCGTCGCCGCCCGCTTCGAGGAGGAACTCCAGGTGGCTCCAGAACGGGTCCGGGAGCCCCTCCAGCCAGCGCTGCCAGCCGTCGAGCACGGCGGCGGAGTCCGCGCCGGGCCAGCGAAGTTCCGCCGAGGCCACGTCCCCGACCGGGTGGGTGCGGAAGCGGAACTCGGTGACGACGCCGAAGTTCCCGCCCCCGCCGCCGCGCAACGCCCAGAAGAGGTCGGGGTCCCGCTCGGCGTCGGCCTCCCGGACGACCCCGTCCGGGGTGACCACCCGTACCCCGGTCAGGGCGTCGGAGGTGGTCCCGTGGACCCGTGAGGCCAGGCCCATGCCGCCGCCGAGCGCCAGCCCGGCGATCCCGACGGAGGGACACAGGCCCGTCGGGATGCCCAGGCCCCGTGCGGCGAGGTCACGGTTGAGGTCCCCGAGCCGGGCCCCGGCGCCGATCCGGACCCCGTCCCCCTCGACGGCGAGCGCGGCCATGGCCCCGACGTCGACCACGAGCCCGGCGGCGGTGGTGGACCAGCCCGCGTAGCTGTGGCCGCCCCCGCGCGGCACCACGGGTACGGCGCGGCGCCGGGCGAACTCCAGGCAGACGGCCACGTCGCCGGCGTGTGCCGGGTAGACCACGGCGCCCGGGGCGACGGCGTCGTAGCGGGGCTGGAACAACTGCCGGGCCTCCGGGTAGTCCCGGTCACCGGGCACGATCACCCGGCCGTCCACCGCACGGGCGAGCGCCCGGAAGTCGGGGCCGCCCGAAGGTCTGCGGGAGGCGGCCCGGGCGCCCGCCCCCACGCCGGAGAGAGCGGCGGCGGCCGCGCTTATCAGGACCGGACGGCGGTGGAGACTCATCCCTCCTTCCTGCCATCGGCCGGAGCGTTCGGGCCGAAGGCGGGCGGGCAAAGCCGCAGTTGCCCCCCGAACGGCCCAAGCCGCTGTTACCTCCCGGCGGCGCCGCCGGCCTTCGCGGCAGCCGCGTCGCACCCACGGGCCCGGCCACGGGCGCCCCCACGAGCCGGCCCCGGTCCGGGGGTGTCCGCCGGACGTCGGGCCCGAGAGGACGGCGGTACGCCTGCCCCCGCCGCACGCGCTCGCCCCCTGCCTCGAACTCCCGTCCCGCCGGCCCCGGTTCGGGCGCCGGCGTTCGAGGTGTCGGTCATGCCCGCGGACCTTGACCCGTCGCCCGAGACCCGGACCCGGCGATCGGATGGGGCAGCTCAGCCCACTGGTCACCGGACACGCCCGGGCTCAGCCGCATCAGGGTGAGGGCCTTCACCGGGAGCGGCCCCCGCGCCAACGCCTCGCTGTCGGCGGTGGGCGGGAGCGAGTCGACCTGCGCCAGGTCCTCGCCGAGCGCCCGCCCGGAGCCCGCCGTGGCCGCGAGCGCCCCGGCCACGGCGGAGCCGAACACCTTGCGCCGCAGTGCCGTCACGTCGTCCGTGAGCTGCCGGCCCGCGGCCGCGGGTACGGGCAGGCCGTGCCGGGCCAGCCGGGCCGGGCTGAGCCGGATGTCGCCCAGGTCGCGGTAGACGAGCCGCACGGGGGCGCCGGCGGGGGAGAGGACCACCAGCAGGTTCTGCCCGTGGGCCTCCAGGGCGACCCCGAGGTCCAGCGCCTCCAGGCAGACCGAGAGCACGAGCCGTGCGAACCGGGCCCGCCAGGGAGCCGACCGGACCGTTGTCGTCCCAGCCAGGGCCGCGACCGGAACCACGGACTCGCCCGGGCCCGCGTACGCCTCCGGCGGCTCGCGCAGGACGGCCGCCAGATCGGGGCTGTGGGCGGTGACCGCGCCCAGGGTACGGGTCACGTGCAGGCGCCCGTCGAGCCGCTCGCACAGTACCTGCGCGAAGTCCGAGAGGACGGCGGCCGTTTCGATCGAGGCCACGGAGATGTCCCGCACGGAGGACGTCAACCGGGTGCTGAGCGCCGTCTTCACATGGGCGCCGCCCCCGGCCGGGGCGAGGGTCCGCAGCGCCATCAGCGGATGCGCGGTGATACCGGGCCCGCCCGGGCGCCCCACGCCCGGCCCCTTCAGGACGTGCTCCGCCTGCCAGGGATGCACCGGGATCAGGATGTGGTTCCCGTCCCGCAGCCGATCCGGCCAGACCCCGGTCGACAGGCACTCATCGGTGTCGACGGCGACCGTCGCGAGCTCCACCAGGGGACGGTGCTCCGGTGCGTACGCCAGTTGCTCGGCGACCGAGAACCCGGGGCGTGAGCGGCAGTTGGGGTGGTACGGGTGTCCGTCGACCACCCGCTGCTCCCACTGCCAGCCGGTCCGGGGGGCGTCGTCGGGCTCCTCCCGGGGCTGTCCCGCCCGGGACAGCGCGAGCGAGGCCGTGCTGTGGTCCAGTTCGGCGGCGAAGGCGGCGCCGTGCGGGACGCCCAGCGCCTCGATCAGCCGGTCGGCCCGGCGGTGGGCGCGCCCGTCGAGGCGCAGCTCCGTCACCCCCTCGTCGGTGGCGTACGGGTCGGGTGGCGGACCTTCCAGCCGGCCGCCCCCGGTCGTGAACACGACCAGGTGATCCGGCCCGCTCTCCCGGCGCTCCACCCACGGCAGCGGTTCGAAGGCCAACGCCCGCCACAGCCGGGTCAGCACGGCCGCCCGCGCGCCGCCGAGCGCGGCGGCGTAGGGGGCGCCGAGCCCGGGGCGTACCTCGTCCAGTTCGGCGGCGACCCTCTCCTCGGCCGAGGGGCGGGGGGAGTGCGTGCGGGCGTGCGTGCTGCGGTCCAGGGTCCTGTCCTCTCTCATAATTGACTTACCCGATGATCGGTGATGATCACCGAATGGATCGAATGGAACCTGTGGACCTCAACGCCGCCGCCGACGCGTACGCCTCCACCCCGCTGCTGAACTGTCTGCTGCGGGAGACGGCCGATCCCACGGGGGAGGAGGGCGTCCACCGGTTGCGCGGCAGCGGGCGGCTGCTGCGGGTGCGCGCCGGCCGCCGGCCCGTACGGCCGGAACTGGGCACGGCGCAGGGCTGGTGTCCGCTCAGCCACACGGAGCTGGTGAAGCTGACGTCCGACGAGCTGCGCCAGTACACCGGGGTCCCCAACGACGAACTGCCGGCCGAGATCAACGACAGCCGGGACACCGTCGCGGCGCTGCTGGCGGCCCGCGCCGCGGCCGAGGCCCCCGAGGACCCGTACGTCCTCTCGGAGCAGGCCCTGGTCATGGGTCATCCGCACCACCCCGCCCCCAAGGCGCGCGGCGGTGCCCCGGCCGCGAGCTGGCTGCCGTACGCCCCCGAGGCGCACGCCCGTTTCCCCCTCCTCTTCCTCGCGGTGCGCGAGGACCAGGTCGTGGAGGAGGGGGACCCTGCCGGCGCCGACGCGATCGAGGCGCTCGCCGGGATTCTCGACGGCCCCCGGGCGCCCGCCGGGTACCGGCTGCTGCCCGCGCACCCGTGGCAGTCGTCCCTGGTCGCCGGCCGCCCCGCGCTGCGCGAGGCCTTCGCCGACGGGCGGCTGCTGCGGCTCGGCCCGGGCCGGCGGCCCGTCTGGCCGACCGCCTCCGTACGGACCCTCTACGTGCCGGACCCGGCCAGGGACATGTTCGTCAAGTTCAGCCTCGACGTCCGGATCACCAACGACGTGCGCCGGCTGTGGCGGCACGACCTGCTGCGGCTGGCCCGCACGGACGCCGCGGTCCGCGCCGGGTTCGCCGACCTGCGCCGGGCCGGATCGAACGCGGTCTGGCTCTCCGACCGGGGCTACCGTACGGCCCGCTTCGCCTTCGAGGAACTCGCCGTCCTGGTCCGGGACGGCCTGCGCGGGCGGCTCGCGCCGGGGGCCGGCCCGCTGCTGGCGGCCGCTCTCGCCGAGGGGTTCGAAGGCAGCCCGCTGGCGGCCTCCCCCTGCCCGGCCGAGTGGTGGCGGGCGTACCTTCGCCAGGTGGTGCCGCCGGTGCTGGGCCTGTTCGCCCGGCGCGGGATCGTGCTGGAAGCCCACCTGCAGAACTGCCTCGTCGCGGTCGACGCCCGGGGCGTGCCGGTCCAGGCGCTGTTCCGCGACGCGGAGGGCGTCAAGCTGCCGACGGACCTGCCGCGCGAGGAGGCGTGGCAGCGGCTCGTCTACTGCCTGGTGGTCAACCACCTGGCCGAGACCGCGCAGGCGCTGGCGGAGCGGCACCCCGATGTCGCCGGGCAGCTGTGGCCCGCGGTCCGCGAGGAGTTGCTGCGCTTCGACGCGGCCCACGGCCTGCCCGAGATCGCCCGGCTGCTGGCCGCGCCCACACTGCCGGCGAAGACGAACCTGCTCCTGCGGTGGACCGGTGCGGACGGCGCGGAGGCGCGCTACCTGCCGCTGCCGAATCCGCTGCGTACCCAAGGGGGGTAGGGATTCGGCCAAGGTGGTTCCGGTTGGTCGCCATCCCCGTGTCAAAGGTATAGACCACTGCTACGTTGGTCGGCAGACCCGCAGCCCTCGGCCCCCGTCAGAGGAGACGTCATGCCCGGCCCGGCCGTCATGCCCAAGTACCAGCGGATCGCCGCCGCGCTGCGGCGGGAACTCGCCCGAGCGGCGGGGAGCCCCGGCGGGAGGTTGCCCTCCGAGCGCAGCCTCGCGGCCCGCTACGGGGTCAACCGGCAGACCGTCCGCGCCGCCCTCCAGGAGTTGCGGGCGGAAGGGCTGGTCGTCACCGGACGGCGCGGCACCCGCCCGACATCGGCGGCCGCCGACCCGGCCCCCCTCGCGTCGGTGCGCGGGAGCGGCGCCCTGCCGGCCGCGGCGCGGGTCGCCGTCACCCGGGGGCGGCTCACGCTCGTCAGTGTGCCGCCGTCCTTCGCCGCCCTGCTCGGGATGTGCGGCGGGGAGCGGACGCTCGTCCACCACCATCGCGAACTGGGCCCCGCGGGGGAGACGCGCCGGCACGCGGTGACGTACCTCTGCCCGCGCGCCGTGGCGCGGACCCCGGAGCTGGCGGAGCTGCGCGAGCGGGTGGGCGCCCGGGACCTGGATCTCGCACCGCTCGAACGCTGGCTGGAGCGCGCCGCGACTCGGGGTCGGACCGTGGAGACGCTCACCATGACCCGTGTCACCCACCCGCCGTCCGCGACGACGCCCGCCGGCGGGCTCACGGTGCGCCGGGCGCTCCACGACCCGTGCGGACGCCTTCTCGCCGTCACCGACCTGGCTTTCCCCGCCTGGGACCGGCTGACCTTCCACCGTGACCGCTCGGCCGCGGGGTTCCGTGTGGTCTGAGCGTGCGGCCGTACGCGGGCACCACGGCAACCCGCGCCGCGGAGGGGGTGCGCGGTCGCGTGGGCGGGGCGCGCGGGGTGCCTACCCGATGCCGACGACTCCCGACCCCGCCTCGGACCCGGTCCCCGCCTCCGTCCCTGCCTGGGACGCCGTGCCGGTCTGCGTCTGGCGCGGGGTCGGGGCGCCGGCCAGGAGGGCGAGCAGGCCCGCCACCTGGACTCCTGCTTCGGCGGGGTGGCGGAACAGCGCGTTGTCGGAGATCTCGTACCGGTTGCGGCGGCCGTCGCGCACACGACGGAGGTAGCCGTCCGTCTCCAGGTCGGTGACGATCGCCTGGACGGTGCGCTCGGTCAGGGCGCAGCTCATCGCCACGTCCCTCAGACGGACCCCGGGATCGCGGGCGATGGCCACGAGCACGCGAGCATGGTTCGTCAAGAATGTCCAATTATGTCGCTGAGACGGACTGCCCATACGCTCATGATGCGTCACCGGATTCAGGTGGCGCAATACGTGAAAAGTGTTTCCGGTAATTCTTGACGTAAGAGCGGAAGCAGTCCAACATCTACCGAAGTCAAGGTCCCGCGCCGCAAGCCGACCAGCCCAAGGAGCGAACCCCCATGCCGGTCCCCACCCCTACTGCCCGCACCGCCGAAACCGCTCGTCCTGCCGACACGGGAGTCCCCGTCCCCCGCCCCCGCGCGTTCACCGCGGGTCTGCCGCTGATCGAGGACCCGCGGGAGGTGGCCCCGTCGGACGCGCGGGAGCTCTCGAAGGTCTTCTTCGCGCGCCTGCGGGAACTGTCCGAGGGCACCCCGGAGTACCAGTACGTCCGCAACACGTTGATCGAGATGAACGCCTCGCTCGTCCAGTACGCCGTCCGCCGCTTCCGCGGCCGCGGTGAGGGCGGCGACATGGAGGACATCGTCCAGGTCGGGACCATCGGCCTGATCAAGGCCATCGACCGCTTCGACCCGACCCTGGAGAACGAGTTCTCCACCCTCGCCATGCCGTACATCACCGGCGAGATCAAGCGGCACTTCCGTGACACCAGCTGGGCCGTCCACGTCCCGCGCCGGCTCCAGGAACTGCGCATCGACATCGCCAAGGCGAAGGAGGAGCTGACCGTACGGCTGGACCGCTCGCCGACCGTCGCCGATCTCGCCGCGCACCTGCGCCTCACCGAGGAAGAGGTCGTCGAGGGGCTGGTCGCGGCCAACGGTCACACCAGCGGCTCCCTGGACGCCCCGCAGTCCGAGCACGGTGACGCGACCGAGGGTCAGACCCTCGCCGAGGTCATGGGCGAGGAGGAGCCGGCCATGGAGCTGGTCGAGGACATCCAGACCCTCGCCCCGCTGCTCGAACAGCTCACCGACCGCGAACGCACGATGCTCCAGCTGCGCTTCGGCGAGGAGCTCACCCAGGCCCAGATCGGCGCCGCCCTGGGGATCTCGCAGATGCAGGTCTCGCGTCTGCTGACCCGGCTGCTCGCGCATCTGCGCGCGTCGATGCTGGCCGATCCGGAGCCGTCCGAGGCCACCGCCGGGCGCGCCGCGGCGTCCGCCCGCCGCGCCTGACCGGTTCGGACCCCAAGGCCTCGCGTCCGCGAAGCCGCCGCCGCAGCCCGGCACCGCCCCCGACGCACGTCGCCACCCCCGGCGGCGTGCGTCGTCGTATGCCCGCCGTCCCATCGCGCTCGCCGTGAGGTAGATCACCTTTGCGTTTGCACTGAATAGAGACGGGAACCAGCGGATCTGGAACGGAACCTTCCACCGGCTTGTCATGCGCCGGCGGAGGGGCGGGCGGATCCCGCACCGCTCCACGGCGCGCGCCGCCCCACCGGAACGCGCGTCGTCTCCCCACGACCCGCGAGGTGTATGTGTCCACGCTCCAGGCCGAGCACGTTTACAAGGTGTTCGGCAGACGGCCCGGCGACGGCGAAGGCGACGCGGAGGTGATCCGTACGCTCGAAAACGGCGCCGACCGCGAGGAACTGCGGGCCGACGGGGTCACGGCCGCCGTGATCGACGCCTCGTTCCGCGTCGAGCCCGGCGAGATCTTCGTCGTCATGGGCCTGTCCGGGTCGGGCAAGTCCACCCTGCTGCGCATGCTCAACGGGCTGCTGGAGCCCACCGCGGGACGCATCCTCTTCGACGGCGAGGACCTCACCGCGCTCGCCCCGGCAGAGCTGCGCCGGGTCCGCTCCACGAAGATCAGCATGGTGTTCCAACACTTCGCTCTGTTCCCGCACCGGAACGTTCTGGAAAACGCCGGTTACGGTCTGGAGGTCCAGGGCGTCCCCCGGGCCGAGCGCGAACGGCGCGCCGCGGAGGCGCTGGCGCTGTGCGGGCTCGGCGGTTGGGAGAAGTCCTGGCCCGACGAGCTGTCCGGCGGCATGCAGCAGCGCGTCGGCCTGGCCCGTGCCCTCGCCACGGACGCCGACCTGCTCCTGATGGACGAGTCGTTCAGCGCCCTCGACCCGCTGATCCGCCGCGACATGCAGGACCAGCTGCTCGAACTCCAGCGCACACTGAGGAAGACGATCGTCTTCATCACCCACGACCTCAACGAGGCCATGCGCCTGGGCGACTCGATCGCCGTCATGCGCGACGGCAGGATCGTGCAGCAGGGCACGGCCGAGGACATCCTGGTCCGGCCGGCCGACGAGTACGTCGCCTCCTTCATCCAGGACGTCGACCGCTCCCGGGTCCTGACGGCCGACGCCGTCATGGACGAGCCCGAGCCGGGCGCCGACGCCTGCGACTGTCCTACCGTCAGCGCGGCCACCCCGCTCGCGGACCTGTGCGCGATCAGCGCCCGAGTCCCGCACCCCGTCGCCGTCACCGGCGCGGACGGCACCGTCGTCGGTTCGGTGGGGCAGGACCGCCTCATCGCCTTCATCGGTGACGAACAACGGCCCCCGGTGCACTGCGCGACGGAGGTGGCCGCCTGATGCCCCGCGTCCATCTCGGCGCCTGGGTCGACAGCGGTGTCGACTTCCTCCAGCGCCACCTGTCCTGGCTCTTCGAGGCGATCAGCTCGCTGGTCAACGGCCTCTACGACGGCATCGACGCCGTCCTGTCCGCCCCCGCCCCGCTGCTGTTCGCCGGCATCCTCGCCGTCGGCGCCTGGTGGCTGCGCGGTCTGCTCGCCGGCCTGCTGGCCTTCGCCGGGTTCGCGCTCGTCGACTCCGTCGCCCTGTGGGACGACGCGATGTCCACGCTCTCCCTGGTCCTGGTCGCCACCCTGGTGACCCTGGTGATCGCGGTGCCGCTGGGCATCTGGGCGTCCCGCTCCGACCGGACGAGCGCCGTGCTGCGGCCGGCCCTCGACTTCATGCAGACCATGCCCGCCATGGTCTACCTCATTCCCGGGATCATCTTCTTCGGGGTCGGCGTGGTGCCCGGCATCATCGCCACCATCATCTTCTCGCTGCCCCCGGGCGTACGGATGACCGAACTCGGCATCCGCCAGGTCGACGGCGAGCTGGTCGAGGCCGCCAACGCCTTCGGCACCACCCCGCGCAACACCCTCGTGCGCGTGCAGCTGCCCCTGGCGCTGCCCACGATCATGGCCGGCATCAACCAGGTCATCATGCTCGGCCTCTCCATGGTCGTCATCGCCGGCATGGTCGGCGGCGGCGGGCTCGGCGGCGCCGTCTACCGCGCCATCGGCAGCGTCGACATCGGCCTCGGCTTCGAGGCGGGCGTCTCCATCGTCATCCTCGCCATGTACCTGGACCGGATGACCGGCGCCCTGGGCCGGCAGGTCTCCCCGCTCGGCAGGCGCGCCCTCGCCAAGGCCCGCGCCGCCACCCGGGGCGCCGCCCGGGTGTGGCAGCACCGGCCGCAGCCGGTGCACGCCCTGAGCGGCGTCCTGGTCCTGGCCCTCGCCGCCGGCGGCCTGGGCGTGTTCGGCGGCGGCGCGAAGAACGCGACCGCCTCCGGCGTCCCCCAGACGGGCAAGGGCCGCACCGTCAGCATCGGCTACATCCCCTGGGACGAGGGCATCGCCTCCACCTTCCTGTGGAAGGAGCTCCTGGAGCGGCGCGGCTACAAGGTCGACGCCCGCCAGCTGGAGCTCGGCGCCCTCTTCACCGGCCTGGCCGGTGGCCAGATCGACGTCCAGACCGACGCGTGGCTGCCGGTCACCCAGTCCGAGTACTGGAAGAAGTACGGGAACAAGCTCGACGACCTGGGTGCCTGGTACGGCCCGACGTCCTTGGAAGTGAGCGTCCCCTCGTACGTGAAGGACGTCACCTCCCTCGCCGACCTCAAGGGCAAGGGCAGCCGGTTCAAGGGCCGGATCATCGGCATCGAGCCCAGCGCGGGCGAGATGGCGATGCTCAAGGACAAGGTCCTGCCGCAGTACGGCCTCGACGGCGAGTACCAGGTCGTGGACGGCTCGACCCCCGGCATGCTCGCCGAACTCAAGCGGGCCTACGCCAAGAAGGAGCCGGTGGCCGTCGTGCTCTGGTCGCCGCACTGGGCCTACGCCTCCTACGACATGAAGAAGCTCCAGGACCCGCAGGGCGCCTGGGGCAAGGGCGACGGCATCCACACCGTCACCCGCAAGGGCTTCGCCGCCGACGAGCCCGAGGTCGCGGCCCGGATGCGCTCGTTCAAGCTGACCGAGCAGCAGCTGACCGGCCTGGAGGCCAAGATCCAGGAAACCGGCAAGGGCAAGGAACAGCAGGCCGTCCGTGCCTGGCTGGACGCCCACCCGGAGGTCGCCAAGCTCGGCTGACGGGTCGCCCGGCCGACGGGCCGCTACACGGGCGCCGGTGCGCGAGGACGGTCCCTCGCGCACCGGCGCTCCGGCGACGGCGGCCCGGCCTCAGCCGGCCATGGCCCGCTCGGGCTCGGGCGCCGGCGACCGCCGGGCGGCGTCGCGCGGCCGCGACGGCCACCAGAGGGAGCGCCCGAGCAGCGCGGCGAGCGCCGGCACCAGCACGATCGACAGCAGGAAGGCGGAGAGCAGGATGCCGAGCCCCGTCGCGAAGCCGATCTGCCGCGTCGAGGAACCGGGGCCCGCGGCCAGACTCCCGAAGGAGATCGCCAGTACCAGCCCCGCCGTCGCGATGGCGGGCGCCGTGTGCCGGACCGCCCGGGCCACCGCCGCGCGGACCGGGCCGGGTCGCTCCGTCTCCTCCCGGATCCGGTCGGTGATCAGGATGTTGTAGTCGGTGCCCAACGCCACCACGAACAGGAACAGCACCAGCGGCAGCGTGAAGTCCACGCCCGGCCGCTCCAGCGCGTGCTGGAACACCAGGGCGGCGGCGCCCAGCGTGGCGGCGAACCCCAGCCCCACCGACAGCATCAGGACCACCGGCGCGAGCAGGCTCCGCAGCAGCAGGAGCAGGATCAGCGCGATCAATACCGCCGCCACCGGGAACACCACCCGCAGGTCCTCGTCCACCGCGACCGAGATGTCGGAGAAGACCGCAGCCGTCCCGCCGACGTGGGCATCGGTGCCCTCCGGCCGGTGCTCGGCCACCGCCTTCCGCAGCGGACCCGCGACCAGGTCCCGGGCCTCCTGCCGCCGCTGGTCGACGGTGAGGAGCACATCGATGCGGGCCGCCTCGCGGTCATCGCTCAGCACCACCGGGGCCACCCGCCCCACCCCGGGGACCCGGGCGAGCGCCTGCGCCAGGCCGTCCAGCCGCCCGGTGGTCAGCGTGCCCCCGTCGGAGGCGGTGACGAACACCCCGGCCGGGTCCGAGGCCCCGGCCGGCAACGCGCGGGCGATCTCGGAGGCGGTGTCCGACGCGGCCGTGCGCGGTCCGTCCGGGCCGCCCTGGCCGTAGTCCATCCGTATCCCCACCAGACCGGCGGCCAGTGCCCCGAGCAGGGCCACCGAGGCGATCGCCGCCGCCGCCGGGCGCCGCGCGATCCACTCGCCCGTCCGGGCGGCCACGCCCGGACGGGGTTCCCGCTCCCAGGGGCGCGAGGGCCAGAACATCCTGCGCCCGGCGACCGCGAGGAGGGCCGGCATCAGCGTCAGGCTGCCCAGCAGCATCACCAGGACGGACACCGCGACCGCCGGACCGAGCACCCGGAACTGCCCGAAGGTGGCGACCCCGAGGGTCGAGAAGGCGGCGACGATGGTCAACGCCGCGCAGGTGACCGCAGTACCCACACGGCCCGCCACCTCGGCCGCCGCCTCCCGGCCGCTCTGCCCGGGCCGCGCCCGCAGTTGTTCGCGGAAGCGGAACAGCAGGAAGAGGAAGTAGTCGATGCCGATGCCCAGCAGCACCACGCCGATCAGTTGCGGTGTCGACGTGTCCAGCCGCACCCCCGTCAGCAGCGCGGCGCCGACCACCACGCCCGTCGCGGCGCCGCCGACGACGCTCACCGCCACCAGCGGGATCACGGCCGCCATGACGCTGCGGAACACCAGGAGGTGCAGCAGCACGATCACGCCGAGCACCAGCGCGCCCACCACCGTCGACCGGGTCTTCCCGTCGTCGGCGCTGTCCACGGACTCGGGCAGCGCGCCCGCGAACCCGACGCGCAGGCCCTCCCCGGCGAACTCGGCGCGGGTCGCGTCCCGGAAGGCCCGGTACAGGTCCTGCATGCCCGGATCGGTCGGGTTTCCCGTCAACTCCACCGCCAGCAGCCGGAAGCAGCGGTCCGGCGCCGTCATGACCGGGCTGAGCCGCGGACGTTGGGAGTAGTCCCGGCCGAACGGCGCCGAGTCCTCGGTCTTGGGCATCGCCACCCGGCGCCGCGCCACTTCCGCGGCCTCGGCGTCGATCCGTCGTTCGTCCTGGGCCGTCAGCGCGCCGCCGTCGGAGCGGGCCACGACCAGCGTCAGCGGATTGGCGTCGGGCCTGGTCCCGAAGTGCCGCTCGGCGACCCGCAGGGCCGCGGCGGAGTCGTACCCGGCGGGCAGGAACTCGCCGGTGTTCGCCTCGGTGGCGCGGGGGGCGAACGCCTGGCCCAGCACGGCCAGGGCGATGCCCAATACCGCCCAGACGACGATGACCTTCCATGGACTTCGGGTGGCGAAGCCGGTCAGGGCGCGGATCAAAGGGTCCTCCATCACGTCACCGGACCGGTGGTCCCCGGTCGCCCATCAGCCCATCACCGCACGCGCCGGGAAACGTCGGGACGGGGGAGGAGTCCGCACCCGGGACCGGGGCCGGGCCCGCGCCGCCGACCGGGACCGGAGTCCCGGGTCCGGCTCCTCCCCGGGTACGGCGGGGGAGGGCGCCGTGCGCGAGAGAATGGGTCCGGAGCGAAGGAGCGCGACCGGTACCGATCGGCCGGCGCGCGTCGATGAGGGGGAGGGCCGGGCAGGATGCCGACACGCCTTGGGGGTGGCCCGCGTACCCCGAAAGGGACCGGGTCCTTCGCCTGGACCCGCAACGACGCGCTCGTGGTCGTCGGCGCCGCCGCGGTGGACGTGTTGGGCTACTCGGCCTCCGCCACGATCGACGGGGCGGCCCTGCGCGTTCCCGGCTTCGCCCTCCTCGTGCTCGCCGCGCTCTGCCTGCTCGCCCGGCGGCGTCATCCGGGTCCCGTGGTCGTCGCGGTCGTGGTACTCGACGTCGCCATGGAACTCACCGCCCCGCTGCCCCAGCACTTCACGGCCGCCCTCGCCGTGGCCCTGTACTCGGTCGGCAGGCTGAGCGGCCCCCGAACCGTCGCGGGGGCCGCCGCCCTGACCGTGGTGATGCCGCTCCTCGCCCGGACCGAGAGTTGGACCGCCGCCGGATGGGGCGCGCTCAACACCGCCCTGGCCGCGGCCCTGAGTATCGGCGCCGGCCTGTCGATGGGCCGCCGGCAGCGCGAGGGGGAGGCGAGACGCGTGCTGCTGGCCGACCGGGCGGTGGCCGGGGAACGCCGCCGGATCGCCCGGGAGCTCCACGACATCGTGGCCCACCACATCACCACCATGCAGCTGATGGCCGGTGGGGCGAGGGCCAACCTGGCCCACGACCCGGAGGCGGCCCGTGAGGCCCTCGTCGTCCTGGAGCAGTCGGGCCGGACGGCACTGGGCGAGATGCGCCAACTCCTGCGCGTCCTGAGGGCGGGCGAGGACCCGGAGATCGCCCCGCCGGCCCCCCAGCCCGGAACCGCGGACCTCGACCGCATCGTGACCGAAGCACGGCTCGCCGGGACGGAGACCGCGTTCACCGTCGACGGTCCCGTCCGGCCGCTGCCGCCGAGCGTGGGCCTGACCGTGTTCCGGATCGTGCAGGAGGCGTTGACCAACACCCGCAGGCACGCGGGCCGGGCGAAGGCCGACGTACGGCTGAGCTACCGCCCCGACCACGTCCTCGTGGAGGTGTCCGACGACGGTCCCGGCGGCCCGGCGGACGGCCCGTCGCCCGCACGCGCGCCCGCGCACCCGACGCCCTCACCAGCGGCACCCGGCTCCGGGTACGGTCTGCTGGGAATGCGTGAACGGGTCGCCCTCCAGGGCGGCACCCTGGAGGCCGCGCCGCTCGACGGCGGAGGTTTCCGGGTGGCGGCCGTCCTGCCGGCGTCTTGACCGGCGTGGCGGGCACCGGCCCGGTACGGGAAGGGGGCCACACATGATCCGGGTGCTCATCGCGGACGACCAGCCGCTCGTCCGGCGCGGCCTGACGCTGATCATGGCGCCCGAGCCGGACGTCGAGGTCGTCGGCGAGGCCGGGGACGGGACCGAGGCGGTGGCCCTCGTACGCGTACTGGCGCCCGACGTGGTGGTGATGGACATCCGGATGCCGGTGCTCGACGGAGTCGCGGCCACCGCCGAACTGGCCCGCACCGCGCCCGGGTCCCGGGTACTGGCCCTCAGCACCTTCGACATGGACGAGTACGTGGTCGGCGCCCTGCGCGCGGGAGCGTACGGCTTCCTCCCCAAGGACGTCTCCCCGGAGGAACTGATCACGGCCGTCCGCACCGTGCACGCGGGCGAGGCGGCCGTCGCCCCGCGGCTGCTCACCCGGCTCATCTCCACCTACGTCCGCACCCCCGCCCCTTCCCCGCGGTCCGTGTGCGTCCCGGCGGGGCGGGACGGTCTGACCCCGCGCGAGCTGGAGATCTGGCGGTTGCTCGCCGGGGGCCTCGACAACGCCCGGATCGCCGGGGAACTGGACATCAGCGTCTCCACGGTGAAGAACCACCTCACCGGTGTGTTCGGCAAGCTGGGCGTCCGCGACCGCGCCCAGGCGGTCATCGCGGCCTACGAGTCGGGTCTGGTCGCGGTCGAGGGCGGGGCGCCCGAAGCCCGGGCCGGCGCGTGAGTCCGCGAGCGGTGTGGTGACCTGCCGGCGCACCGGGCGGATCGCCCGTGCGTACGACGGCCGCGCATGACACAGTGCCAGCAGCACCACCGCCGGACCAGGGAGTGGCCATGCCCGACCCGCACACCCCGCCGCCGACGCTCCGGGTGGCGCCCGGGGCCGCCGGGGCCCGCCCCGCCCCGCTGCCGCGCTGTCCGGTGTGCGCCGGTCGCGCGGAACGGATCTCCTGGCGCGGGCGGCCCGGGGAGCCCCTCGTCCTCGTCTTCGATCCCTGCGGCCACCGGCAGGCCACACCGTCCCCACCGCTCCTGGTCGTCGCCCCCGGGACGACGCTCGACATCTGACCCCACCACCCGCCGGTGGCCGGTTCGCCGCCGGGGGTCGCGCCGCCGTGCCCGGCAGGGCGGGGCGGGTACCGCTCGGCCGCGTGCGCGCCCCTGCGCCGGGAAGGAGCGGCCCGGGTGTATGCAGGAGTCATGGACCTACGCCCGCAGCACGGAGGGACTCGCCGGTACCCGGAAGCGCGCGTGGCGATGTTGTCCGTTCCCCTGGGGCTGATCGCGATCGTCACCACCGTCGACGTGCTCGCGCCGCCCGACGTCCACCTCGGCCCCTTCCTGGCCGCCGCCCCGGCCGTCACCGCCTCGTTCGCGGGGCCCCGGGCGACCGCGTTCATCGGTGCGGTGGCGGTGGCGGCGCAGGTGGCGGTGGCCGTCGCCAGGACCACCGTCACCGACCTGAACCACGCCTTCCAGATCGTCGCGCTCGTGCTGATCTCGGTGTTCGTCACCTTCTTCGCGCATCTGCGGGAGGTGCACGAGGCACAGCTCACCCAACTCCGCTCGGTGGCCGAGACCGCGCAGCAGGTCCTGCTGCGGCCGCTGCGGGAGCGTCTGGGGCCCCTGCGGCTGGCCTCGGTCTACCTGGCGGCCGAGGCCGAGGCCCGGATCGGCGGTGACTTCTACGCCGCGACCCGCACGGACGACGGCACCCGGCTGCTCATCGGGGACGTCCGGGGCAAGGGCCTGGAGGCGGTCGGGGAGGCGGCGATCGTCCTCGGCGCCTTCCGATCGGCCGCACACCGCAAGGCGGGTCTGCCCGAACTGGTCGCCTACCTCGACGGCGCGGTCGCCGCGGACGTGGACGACGAGACGCGAGACGACGCGGGCCGGCCGCCGGGGGAGGGGTTCACCACCGCCGCCGTGGTCGACATCCCGGACGCCGAGACGATCCTGCGGGTCGTCAGCTGCGGTCACCCCCCGCCGCTGTTGCTGCGCGACGGCCGGGCCGTCCCGCTCCAAGTGGACCACCCCGCACCGCCGCTGGGGCTTTCGGGCCTCGTGCCGGGCGGCTTCACCCCGCAGTCGTTCCCCTTCGAACCGGGCGACGTGGTGCTTCTGTACACGGACGGGGTCATCGAGGCACGGGACGCGTCCGGCGCCTTCTACCCGCTGACCGAGCGGGCCGCCGCGTGGCCGGGCGAGGGCCCGGAGGACCTGCTGCGCCACCTGTGCGCGGACCTGCTCCGGCACTCTCCGGGTGGTCGACTGGGGGACGACGCGGCGCTGGTCGCCATCGAGCGTCTCGACGAGGTCTGAGGCCGCGCCCCTTCGTGCGCGAAGTTGCGTGGTAGAGCGCAATTTCAAGCATCTTTCTTCATGGCGAGCCCGTGAGCCGCTATCTTGGCTGTGCTGTTGCCAGGCGCATGCCAAAGCGGTGAGTCCGTGACCCGGACCGCACGAGGAGCTGCCCCATGACACTGACCCTGAGGCGCGTCCGTTCCCTCCCCACCCGCACCCCCGCGAGACGCCGGGCCGGCACGCGCCGCCGCATACCCGGCGCCGCCCTGCTCGCCGGATTCCTCGCCGTGGTAGGGCTGGCCGCCGCCGGCCCCGCGGCCCCACCGGCCGACGCGGCCCCGGCCCCCACCACGGCGGGCGACGCCACCGGCCTCACCCGGTCCGGCAACACCTTCACCGTGACCACCTCCTCCGGTGCCAAGGCCCGCGTGGTCGTCGCCCGCGCCGACATCTTCCGGCTGTGGCTCTCGCCCGACGGGGCCTTCACCCAGGACCCGGCCGGCACCGACCTCGCCCCCACCACCGACTTCGGCCCCGTCGACGCCACATCCACCGACGCGGGCGGCTACTACCGGATCAACACCGGAGCCCTCTCCATACGCGTCGACAAGACGCCCCTGCGGTTCTCCGTCTACCGGGCCGACAACGCCACCCTCGTCTGGCAGGAGACCCGGCCCACCTCCTGGACCGGCACCCAGACCACCCAGTACCTCGCCCGAGGCGCCGACGAGCAGTTCTACGGGACCGGCCTGCGCCTCGGGGAATGGGCCCTGCGCGGCAAGACCGTCCCCGTGGCCGTCGACAACAAGTGGCGCGAGAACGACAACGCCAGCCCGGCCCCCTTCTACATGTCCACCAACGGCTACGGCGTCATGCGCAACACCTGGGCCCCGGGCTCGTACGGGTTCAACGCGCCCACCACCCTCACCCACGACGAGAAGCGCTTCGACGCCTGGTACTTCACCGGTTACTCCCTCAAGTCGGTCCTCGACGCCTACACCGACGTCAGCGGGAAACCCTTCCTGGCCCCGATGTGGGGCTTCGAACTGGGCAACGCCGATTGCTTCAACGCCTCCAACCCCGACTACCAGGGCGACCACGACCGCCCGCGCCACCAGACCACCCCGGACGTGGTCGGCTACGCCGCCGACGCCCGCGCCGCCGACATGCCCTCGGGCTGGTTCCTGCCCAACGACGGCTACGGCTGCGGCTACACCGCGCCCCTGAAGTCCACCGTCGACGCCCTCAAGGCCAAGGGCTTCCAGACCGGCCTGTGGACCTCCACCGGACTCGGCGACATCGCGACCGAGGTCGGCACGGCCGGCACCCGGGGCGTGAAGACGGACGTCGCCTGGATCGGCGGCGGGTACAAGAGCGCCTTCACCGGTGTCCGGCAGGCCGTCGAGGGCATCGAGAAGAACTCCGACGCCCGTCGCTACGTCTGGACCGTGGACGGCTGGGCCGGCACCCAGCGCAACGCCGTCGTCTGGACCGGCGACACCAACGGCACCTGGGACGACATGCGCTGGCACGTCCCCGCCATCGCGGGCGCCGGCCTGTCCGGCCTCAACTACGCCTCCGGTGACGTCGACGGCATCTTCGGCGGCAGCCCCGAGACCTACGTCCGGGACCTCCAGTGGAAGTCCTTCACCCCGGCGTTCATGACCATGTCCGGCTGGGGCGCGACCAACCCGGCCGCCGGATACCAGGACAAGCAGCCCTGGCGGTTCGCCGAGCCCTACCTGTCCGTCAACCGCACATACCTCCGGCTCAAGATGCGGCTGATGCCGTACCTGTACACGATGAGCCGCGTCGCGCACGACACCGGCGTGCCCAGCACCCGCGCGATGGTCCTGGAGTACCCGGACGACCCGGTGGCCCGCGGCAACCTCACCAGCGGCCAGTTCATGGCGGGCGACTCCTTCCTCGTCGCACCCGTCGTCTCCCACACCTCCGTACGCGACGGCATCTACCTCCCCGCCGGCACCTGGACCGACTACTGGACCGGCACGACCTACTCCGGCCCCGGCTGGCTCAACGGCTACCAGGCGCCCCTCGACACGCTGCCGCTCTTCGTGAAGGGCGGCGCGATCGTGCCGATGTGGCCGCAGATGAACTACACCGGCGAGAAGCCCGTCTCCACCCTCACCTACGACATCCACCCGCGCGGGCACTCCTCGTTCAGCCTCTACGAGGACGACGGTCGCACCCGCGCGTACGAGTCGGGCGCGTCCGCCCGCCAACAGGTGGACGTCAGCGCCCCCACCGCCGGTACGGGCGCCGTCACCGTCTCCGTGGGCGCGCCCGTCGGAAGCTACGCGGGCCAACCTGCCTCGCGCGGATACGAGTTCACCCTGCACGTCGCCTCCGCGCCCTCCGCTCTCACCGTGGACGGCGCCGCGCTCGCCCCGCTCGCCTCCAAGAGCGCGTACGACGCCGCCACCACCGGATGGTTCTTCGACCCGGCCGACCGGTCGGGTGTCCTGTGGGTCAAGACCGGTACCCGACACGGCGCCTTCAGCGTCACGGCCTCCGGGGTGCGCCTCCCCGAGGCGGGCGCCGTCCCGACCGGCTCCACCCCCCTGCCGCGGTCGTCCTGGAGCCTGGTCTCCGCCGACAGCCAGGAGAGCGCCGCCGAGAACGGGGCCGCCGTGAACGCCTTCGACGGCGACCCGTCCACGATGTGGCACACGGCGTGGTCCTCCGGCACCGCCGCGCCACTGCCGCACGACCTGCGGATCGACCTCGGCGCCCGCTACACCGTCGACGGCCTGGGCTACCTGCCCCGACAGGACGGCGGGGTCAACGGGCGGATCGGCTCCTACGAGGTCTACCTGTCCGACACCACCACCGACTGGGGCGCACCGGTGGCCACCGGGACCTTCGCCGACACCGCGGCGGAGAAACGGATCACCCTGCCCGCGAGGACGGGCCGCTACCTGCGCCTGCGCGCCCTGGGCGAGGCGGGCGGCCGAGGACCGTGGACCAGTGCGGCCGAACTCACCGCCACCGGACGGGCGGCGCCCCTCCCGGAGGACGCCACCCTCGTCAACTCCGCGTCCACCTCATGCGCCGACCTGCCGCACAGCAGCACCACTCCCGGCACCGAACCCACCCTCTACACCTGCCACGGCGGCCCCAACCAACGCTGGACCCTGCGGAGCGACGGCCGGCTCACCGGCCTCGGCGGCGTGTGTCTGGACGCCACCAACGCGGCGGCCGTCACCGTGCAACCCTGCGGCACGGCCGCCGGCCAGAACTGGCAGCCCGGACCCGACGGCAGCCTGCGCAACGCCGGCCAATGCCTGACACCCCAGGGGTCGGCGACCGCCGACGGCACCCGCCTCACCCGAGTCGCCTGCGCCGGCACACCGGCCCAACGGTGGACCTTCACGCCGTAGCCCCACGCCCCGGCGCCCGAACGGGCCCGTAGTGGGTCGGCACCCGGAACCGCGCCCGCCTGGAGTCCGGACTCCCCGGCGGGCGCGGGTCCGGGTTGCCGCCCGGGCCCTGCATCGATCGTCACCGAGCGCAAAACCCAAGTCAATCCCCGGATTTCGTCCGCAGACCCAAGCTGTAGCTTGGCTCTCATGACCCTCGACGACCTCCGTGTCTTCGTCGCCGTGTGCCGTACCGGCAGCCTGAGCGCCGTCGCCCGTGATCTCGGCCGGACCCAGCCGGCCGTCAGCCAGCACGTCCGACGCCTGGAGAGGGAGACCGGCGCCGCGCTGCTGGAACGCCACGCCCGCGGGGTGGTCCCCACCGAGGCCGGTCGAATCCTGCTCGCCGCCGCGGCCGACGGCATCGCCGGCCTCGACGGGGCCCTGCGCCGCCTCGACGACCTGGTCCACGGGGACGCCGGATCGGTACGCGTCACCACGGGCGCGACGACCGTCCGGCACTTCATGTCCGAGGCCGTCGTCACCTTCCGACGCCGCCACCCCGAGGTGAGCCTGGAGTTCCAGACCGAGAACTCCAGCCGCGGTTGCTTCGCCGCCCTCGCCGCAGACGACCTCGACCTCGCCTGGATCACCATCGGTGACCCCGTCCGCGGCATCGAACAGCGCCCCGTCATGCACCTGCCCTGGGTCCTCGCGGTCGGCGCCGACGACCCCCTCGCCGGCCGGCCACGCATCGAACCCGCCGAGCTCGGCGGTATCCGCCACATCAGGCTCCCGGAGAACTCAGCCTCCCGCGCCCAGCTCGATACCGCCCTCGCCGCCCGCGGGGTCCGGATCAGCCGCTCCGACACCAGCGTGGCCGACTGGGACACCGCCCTGCTCCTGGCCGAACTCGGCCTCGGGCACGCCTTGGTCCCGGCCCTGCCGGGCTGGCGGGTCCCCGGCTCGGATGGGCCGCTGCGCCTGCTGCCCGTCCCCGCCCTGCCGCCCCTCGCGGTGGGCTGGGCCGTCCGCCGTTGGAGCGCCCTGACCCCGCCGGCCCGCCTCTTCGCCGACGAGGTCGCCCGTTCCTGCACCGCCCGCGCCGCCGACGACCGGCCGACGCCGTACGCGTCCGGATCTGAACGGACCTGACCGGGGCGGTCCACGGGGTGGCCCGACCGGGGCCGGCCGTGCGCGCTCAGTCGGGGTCCCGCGGCGCGGACGGCGCGCCCGCCGGCGCCGCCGGGGCCGGGCCCAGGGTCGTGGTGCCCGGGACCGCCCGGTGCCCGAGACCCGTGCGGTACACGTCGAGGGCGGACTCGGTGCGACCGGCGCGCCGCAGCAGGTCCCCGAGGAGTCGGCACAGGTCCGCGAGGTCGCCGTCGGCCCCGCTGCGCTCCAACAGGGCCAGCGCCCGCACGTACTGCTCCTCGGCGCCCTCGACGTCCCCGCGCTCCTCGGCGATGAGACCGAGCAACCGGTGCGCGCCGCCCGCGTGCACGGCGCCGTGGCGCTCATCGAGCTCCAGCAGCGCCGACATCAGCCCCGTGGCCTCGTCGTACCGGCCGAGCCGGCGCAGTACGTCGGCCAGCTCGACTTCCACCTGGGCGGTGTACAGCGTCGCCCGCTTGGCGGCGAGCATGTCCCGTGCCGTACGCAACTGGACCTCGGCCTCCACGAGTTCACCCCGCTGCGCCTGCACGTAGCCGCGCATCCAGTGGCAGTGCGCCAGATCTGTGCGCAAGCTCAGTTGCCGGTAGACCGCCTGGGCCTTGGCGAGCGAGGCGTCGGCGTCGGCGGTGCGGCCCTCGGCCAGGAACGTCCGCGCGACCTGCCGGTGCATTCCCGCGACCAGCGCCGGGTCCTGGACCTGCGGCGCGAGCGCCAGGGCGAGTTCGGCGGCGTGGGCCGCGCGGGCGTGGGCGCCCATGTCCATGTACGGGCCGATCACCGCGGCGTAGAGCAGTACGAGCGCCTCGGGGTCGCCCAGCCCGCCGGAGTTCAGCTCGTCGATGGACGTCTCCAGGAGGTAGCAGGCGTAGCGCAGTTCCCCGGCGAGCAGGTGGGCCACGGCCCGGCCGCGGACGGCGCGGACGCGGCGGGGGAGCGGCTCGTGTCCCAGGAGCCGCTCCGCCGACTCGAAGTGCCTTATGGCGTCGCCGAGTTCGCCGCCCTCCAGGGCGCATTCCCCCAGCCCCAGCAGGGCCTCCGCCCGCTCCGGGTCCAGGTCGAGCTGCTCGGCGTCGGTGAGCAGCCGCCGGAAGAGGACGGCGGCCTCGTCGGCGGCGCCCGTCGCGAGGGCCCGCTGGGCGTCGGTCAGTGCGAGGCGCAACTCGGTGGCCAGACGGGCGGGGCGGCCGGTGGCGAGTTCCTCGTAGGACGTGCCGAGGCGCCCGGCGAGGAAACGCAGGGCGGCCTCGGAGGGGCGGACGCGGCCCGATTCCAGGGTGGAGATGTAGGCCGGTGTGTACACGGGCTCGGCCAGTTGCCGTTGCGTCAGGGCGCGTTCGGCCCGCAGACGCTGAACGCGGCGACCGATAGCTGCCGGTTCGTCCATGAAATTCCCCCTGCTCGAATGAACTCCCCAGTATTCAGCGGGAGATGCCCATTGCGCACGTCATCCGGACGCCCCTAACTTAAGCACCCGGTTAAGCCTGCTTATCTTATTGTTTATGTTCCTCGGGGAGGGGCTTCATGGGGTCACCCATCCGCTCGACCGTCCGCCTGGCCGTCGCCGCCCTCGGTACGAGCGCCGTCCTGCTGGCCGCCGTACCCGCCGGAGCGGCCGCCCCGCCGCCCGGACCGTCCGCACCCCACACGGTGGAGGTCGAGGTGCCGGGGCCCGAACAGGGCGGTGAGGCCGGCTCCGGACACATCCGCGTCCCGGCCGCCGGCCGCGACAAGGCCCCGCCCAAGCTGTCCGCCGCCGAACGCGAGGCGGACGGGGAGGTCACCAAGACCGTCGACAACGGCCCCACCGCCGACCGCCTCGACGTCGTCGTCATCGGCGACGGATACACCGCCGCCGAACTGGGGAAGTTCCACGACGACGCCCGGCAGAAGTGGGCCGAGGTAACGGCCGTCGAGCCGTACGCGACCTACCGCGACCTGTTCAACGTCTGGACGGTCGACGCCGTCTCCCGCGAGTCCGGCGTCTCCGGCGACCCGGACGCCGCCACCACCCGCGACACCGCCCTCGGCTCGTACTTCTGGTGCGACGGCGTCGAACGGCTGCTGTGCGTGGACCAGCCCAAGGTGGACGCGTACGTGGCGAAGGCCCCCGCCGCCGATCTCGTCATCGTCTTGTCCAACAGCACCAAGTACGGCGGCGCCGGCTACAACGAACCCAGCCCCACCCTCGGCTACGAGGGCATCTCCACCGCCTCCGCCGGCAACGCCAAGTCCGGCCAGGTCGCCGTCCACGAGACCGGCCACTCGCTCGGCAAGCTCGCCGACGAGTACTTCTACCCCGGCACCCCCGGCTACGAGGAGTACACCGGCCCCGAGACCGCCGAGTCCAACACCTCCGTCCTCACCGCCGACCGCATGCGCGACGCCCGGTCCAAGTGGTACCGCTGGCTCGGCGAACCGTCCCCGGACGGCGGCACGGTGGGCGCGTACGAGGGCGGCGGGTACTTCGTCACCGGCCTCTACCGGCCGACCGACGCCTCGATCATGCGGGTGCTCGGCAAGCCGTTCAGCCTGCCCGGCGTCGAGGCGATGATCGCGGGTTTCCACCGGCACGCCCACATCCTCACCCCGCTCACCCCGACCGACCGCACCCTGCGCACGCGCGACCGGGCCAAGGTCACCGTGCCCCGCCTCACCGGCCCCGACGGCCGCCAGTTGGTGGTGCGCTGGTATCTCGACGGCCATGAGCTGAAACGATTCGCCGGGCGGACCGACATACGGGTGGCGGAGCTGTCCCTCTCCGGGTCGCGGACGCACGAACTGAAGGTCACGGCCGAGGACCGCACCCCCTCGGTGCGCGACCCGAAGATCGCCGCGAACCTGCGCGCCACGCTCGGGTGGCGCGTCAGGCGCTGACCGGAGCCCGCGCGCGGGGACCCGTTCGCGGACCCGGCCCGGCCTCGGGAGGCCGGGTCGGAGGCCGGGTCAGGACCCGGCCGCGTACCGCCAGAACTCGCGCATCAGAGCGGGCGAGGTGGGGCCGGCCAGTTCGCGCTGGGTGAGCAGGATCGTGACCGAGCCGGTGGCCGGGACGATGTGCGACGCCGTCCCGGTGCCGCCGATCCATCCGTAGCGGCCGGGCTCGTTCCAGGGGTTCAGGCGCTCCACGTCCACGCTGCCCCCGAACCCCCAGCCCTGGCCCTCCAGGAAGAGCGCGCCCCCGGCCCGCTGGTCCGCGGTCAGCCGGTCGGTGGTCATCCGCTGGACCGCCCCGGCGGACAACAGTCGGCGCCCGTCGACCGTCCCGCCGGCGAGCAGCATCCGGCCGAAGGCGTACAGGTCGTCCGCCGTCGAGACCAGCCCGCCCGCCGCGGACGGGAAGGCCGGCATCCGACTCCACTGCCCGTCGGGGGCGTCGACCGGCTCCAGGCCGCCCCCGCCGCCCTCGCCGCCGCCCCGGTAGTAGCCGGTGAAGCGGTCCAGGTCGGCCGCCGGAACGGCGAAGCCCGTGTCCCGCATCCCGAGCGGCTCGAAGATCCGCTCCGCGAGGAACTCGGGCAAGGTCCGGCCGGAGGCCCGGGCGATGAGCACGCCCAGGATGTCCGAGCAGGCGTTGTAGAGCCAGGCCTCGCCCGGCTGGTGCAGCAACGGGATCCCGGCCAGCGTCCTCATCCAGGCGTCCGGCTCGGCGACCAGCCGGGGCTGCGGGGGGCCCTGCCTGAGCTCGGTGAACAGCGGCCGTACCGCCGGCAGTGAGAAGTCCGAGGGAAATCCGTACCCGGCCCGGCACGACAGCAGGTGCTCCACGGTGATGGGCCGCTCGGCCGGCACCACGTCGTCCGGCGGGCTCGACGGCGTACGGACGACCACGGGCGAGGCGAGTTCCGGCAGCCACCCGCCGACCGGTTCGTCGAGCGCGAGCCGCCCCTCCTCGATCAGGAGCATCGCCGCCGCGGCCGCGATCGGTTTGGTCAGCGAGGCCACCCGGAAGATCGTGTCCCGGGCCATGGGGGCGAAGTCACCGATCCCGGCCGAGCCGACCGCCGCCACCTCGACCCGGTCGCCATGGGCCACCAGCCCCACCGCCCCCGGCAGGTATCCGCTGTCCACGTGCGATGCCAGGATGTCGCGCAGGCCGGTCATGGCTCCACCTTCCCGATGGCTGGACGGGTGTGCGGCCGGCGGTGTGGACCGGCCCCTTCGCACATCAGGACTCCCGGGGCCACCCGTACTCATCGGTCCGACGCACACGCGTTCCGCCAGGTGCCGCCCCGCCCGCCCGCGACGGCCGGGCGGGGCGGTCGGTTGGGGCGGCCGGACGGGCCGCCGCCGCTACCGGCGCTCCAGCACGCCCCGGGCGAAGGCGGCCTGCCCGGCGTGTTGCAGGTCGTCGGCCAGCACGCTCACCAGACGCGCGCCGAGGGTGACCGGCGGGTCCCACCGCTCGTCCACCACCCGGCCCAGGTCGGCGGCGCCCAGCCCCCCGACGAACCGCAGGGTCTGCTCGTGCACCGCGTCGAAATACCCGAGCAGCAACTCACCCGAGTCGACGCGTACCTTCGCGACCTCCCGCGCCGTGTGCCCGTAACCGGTGGCGTCGGCCGGCAGTGGGAGGCCGAACCGCTCCGCCCAGCCCTGGGCGTGCCACACCTGCTCCAGCCCGGCCGCGTCCGCCACGTGGTCGTCCTGCACCCGGGTCAGGTGCCAGACGAGCCACGCGACGGAGTTCGCCGCCGGGTCGACCCGCGCGTTGAGTTCCTCGGCCGAGAGCCCGTCCAGCACCTCGTGCACCACCTCACGGACACGTCCGTAGGCGTCGGCCAGTACCTCCGTGGCCTTCACGGCACCTCCGTGGGCCTCACGCCACGCCCGGCCGCTACCGCAGGTCCATGCCGGGGTCGTCGATCATGCGACTCTCCATCTCGCTCTGCTCCTGGAGCCGGCGGGCCTTGTCCTCCAGGCGCTTGCGCTCCTGGGGGTCGGCGGTCCGCGCCGCCGCCGTCCTCATCTCCTGTGCCTTCTCGCGCAACTGCCGCGACCGGCCACCGGATCCGCCTGCAACGCTCATGATCTGCTCCTTGGCTCAGTGGTGGAGAGCGGGCGGAACCAGGGAATCAGCAGCGCGGCGCGCACGCATCTCGAAGGCGCTCCCGGGCCCGTCACCGCAGGTGGGCTACTCGCCGGCGATCCCCGTGATCACGGGATCGCCCAGCGGGGCGGCCTCGGCGTCCAGCCCCGCGCCGCGCAGTGCCGACGAGGCCAGGTCCCGGGCCTTGTCCGTCGCCGACGCGGTGTCCGAGGCCTCGACCTCCAGGTGCAGGCTGAACGCGGAGGAGCCGGAGTAGAACGACAGGATGTCCAGGTCCTCCGCGACCCCCAGCTCGGTGCCCCGCGGGTCCGCCGGCCGCAGCGCGCCCACCAGCCGCCTCCGGGCGTCGGGGCTGAGTTCGGTCAACAAGGTGCCGGGGATGGTGACGAGATAGACAGTCATGGAAGACCGCTTGCCCCCGCACGGCCGGGGAAATCACCGGGGCCCGCGTCACCCCCCGTTTGCCCGCCCCGAATGGCGCAGTGGACGCATATGCCGCTCAATGCAACCAAGCGTGCGATTCCCGTGACGCACGATGACCGGCGCGCGATGGTAGACCCCGTGCGTCGAACGGAGCTTTCCATGGATGACCGCAACACCCGCGCGGCGGCGCAGCACGACGACCGCGACGGCACCCCCGAGAACCACGAGGACCGCGACCCCACCCTCCGGGAACGGGCCGGGGTGTCCGACAGCCCCGGGCATTCCCCGGCCGCCGGGCCGTCCGACGACCCGCCGGAGTCGGTACGGACCCTCCTGGACACGGCGGCCGCCTGCCGGCCCGTCGAGGAGGTCACCGCCCTGGTCGGCCTCCTCAAGGAGACCGGTCTGCTGTCCCGGTCGGGCCAGGAGGCGTTGGCCGCGGCCGCCGTGTCGCGTTCCGTCGACGACGTCCGGCACATGGTCACCCTGCTGGGCGAACCCCCGGACGGGGAGGTCGAGGCCGGCATCACGCTGCGCGCGGCGGCCCTCGGCCGGCCCATCGAGGACGTCGCGCTCCTGGCCTGGTCCCTCGGCGCCGGTCCCGACCTGCCCACGGAACCCGCGGCCGCCCCGACCGGAGGGTCCGCCGGCGAAACCCCGGCGGACGGACCGGCCGCCGGCGGGCCGCCCGCCCACGACCCCCGCACCCACGACCCCCGCACCCACGACCCCCACGCCCTGGCACCGCACGGCGCCCACCGCGAGAGCGGCGTGGACGGGGGCGGCGGCGACCCGGGCGATGACCTCCCCGAGGACCCGGGCGCGGCGCCGCGCGACCGGCCGGACCCGCCCCCGCCGCCCGGGCGAGGCCCCGAGGCGCCGCGGGGCGACGTCCTCAGCCACGTCCTGCGCTGGCCGGTGGCCGCCGCACTGCTGCTGTGCGGGGTCATGCACCTGCCCGGGAACCTCGCCGCCCTGCCGGCGGTGGACCCGGTGGGCTACCTGCCCACGGCCGTCTCGGTGCTCTGTCTGGGGCTCGGGTTGCTCTTGGCGGTACGGGACACCGAGGTGGTGTGGCGGGCGGCAGCGGTCGTCGCGCTCGGGGTCGTCGCGCTGCACCTGGTGGGCGGGATCGCCGTCTTCGACCCGCTGGCGGGAGCCCTGGGCGGCCCCCACGCCTGGGCGGGCGTCACGACCGTCCTGTGCGCCGGAGCCGGTTCCGTCCTCGCCGGACTGGCCCTGATGTACGGCCCCCGCAGTGCCGCGGTGGCCGAGGAAGGCGACGGCGCCTGAGGTGCCCGGATCGGCCCACCGTGGGCGCCCGGGCGGCAGGACGCCGCCCGGGCCCGACGGTCGTCGGGACATCGCCCGGGCCCCACAAACCGCTGTCAGGCGAGGAGGTTCACCGCCCGGGTGAACACCCCGGGCAGCCGGGCGGCGAGCGGCACGATCCGCCCGGCAAGCCAGGGCTGCCCCCGCGCCCACAGCAGGGACCCGGTCAGCGCCCGGTAACTCCGCGACACCTGCCGCCAGGCCCGCTCGTACTCCTGCGGCCGCCCCGCCCGCACGCACCGCACGAGTTCCCCCGCGGCGGCCAGCGCCAGCGAGAGCCCCTCCCCGGTCAGCGCGTCGACGTACCCCGCCGCATCGCCGACGAACAGCACCCGCCCCGCCACCCTGGCCAGGGAACGCTGGCGCAGCGGCCCCGCCCCGCGTACCGCGTCGCCCGGCTTCGGCGCCGGCAACCGGGCCGACAGCATGGGGAACCGGGCCAGTTGCTCCTCGAACGGCGCCTGCTCGCAGGTCAGCACCGCGACCCCGATCCGGTCCGGCCCGAGCGGTGTGACGTACGCCTCGCACCGCGGTGCCCAGTGCACCTCCACCAGGTCGCTCCACGGCGCCACCGCGTAATGGCGGCGCAGCCCGTAGCGGGGCCGCCGCCCCGGCGCGGGCGGTGCCGCCAGGCCCAGGGCGCGCCGCACCGGCGAGTGGAGGCCGTCCGCCGCCACCAGGTAGCGGGCGGTCAGGCCCGCCGCCCCGACGCGGTGTTCGTCTTGGCGGACCTCCTCCACGCGCCGCGCGACCACCCGTACACCCAGACGCTCGGCCCGGTCCGCGAGCGCCGCCTGGAGTTCCGTACGCCGTACCCCGCGCCCGGGGCCTTCCCGGAACAGGCCCTCCGCGCGCAGACCGCTCACCCCGTCGACGTAGCGGATGCCGCGGAAATCGCGGCCTGCCACCGGGACGCTCAGCTCCGCCAACCGGTGCACGGCGCCCGGCATCAGCCCCTCGCCGCAGGCCTTGTCGATCGGCGTCGGACGCGGCTCGGCCACCACCACCTCCAGCCCGGCCAGGGCCCCGTGGATGGCCGTCGCCAAGCCGGCCGGACCCCCGCCCGCCACGAGCAGGTCGATCACGGCGCGCTGCCCACGAGGCTGCCACCGGTACCGGCGTAGGCGAGCGCGGCATCCTCGCAGCGGACGCGCACCCGCAGCAGCAGCGCGTTCAGTACGCAGAAACCCGCCGCCGTCAGCCACGCGCAGTGGACCAGCGGCAGCGCGAGCCCTTCGACCACCACCGCCAGGTAGTTCGGGTGCCGGAGCCGCCGGTAGGGTCCGGCCGCGACCGGCGCGAGCCCGGGCACGACCAGCACCCGGGTGTTCCAGCGCGGACCGAGGGTGGCCACGCACCACCAGCGCAGTCCCTGCGCGCCCACGACCAGGGCGAGCGCGGGCCAGCCGAGCAGCGGCAGGAACGGGCGGCCGGCGGCCCACGGTTCGACGGCGCATCCGACCAGCAGCGCCGTGTGCAGGGCGACCATGGCCGGGTAGTGGCCTCGGCCGTACTCCCGGGCGCCGCGCGCCAGGCTCCAGGCGGTGTTGCGACGGGCCACGGCGAGTTCGGCGAGGCGCTCGCCCGCCACGAGGGCGAGGAGCAGCAGGTACGAGGTCATGGGCATGCGGGCGTCACCAGCGCAGGAGAACGAGTTCGGAGGCGAAGCCCGGGCCGAAGGCGAGCATCAGCCCGACCGAGCCGGGCGGCGGGGGACCGGCCCTCTGGACGTCGCCGAGGATGTGCAGCACGGACGCCGAGGAGAGGTTGCCCGCGGTCGCGAGCGAACGCCGGCTCGCGGCGAGCGCCGAGTCCGGCAGCCCCAGCGACTCCCCGAGGACGTCGAGGATCTTGGGACCACCCGGATGGCAGATCCAGGCCGTCACGTCGGCGGGCTTGAGGTCGTGCCCGGCGAGGAAGGCCTCGACCTCCTCCGCGACGTGCAGCCGGACCAGCCCCGGCAGCTCGCGGCCCATCACCATGCGGAAACCCCAGTGGCCGATGTCCCAGCCGAGCAGGTCCTCGGTACCCGGGTAGAGGCGGCTGCGCGCGTCCACCACGGTGGGCCCGACGGCGTTCCCGTACAGCGGGTGGTCGGCGCCCACCGCCAGCAGCGCTCCCGCGCCGTCCCCGAACAGCGCACCGGCCACCAGGGCCGCCATCGAGGTGTCGGTAGGCTGGAGCGTGAGCGAGCACAGTTCCGTGGACAGCAGCAGGGCGGCCTGCCCCGGTCGGCCCGTGAGGTGGTCGTGCAGGTGGCCGAGGCCGGCCGCGCCCGCCGCGCAGCCCAGCCCGAACAGCGGCAGGCGCCGCACGTCGGGCCGCAGACCGGTGCGGGCGGCGAGCCGCGCCTCCAGTGAGGGAGTGGCGAGCCCGGTCACCGTCGTCGACAGGACCAGGTCCACGTCCCGGGCCGCGAGCGCGCCCTCGGCGAGGGCGAGCCCGACGGCGCGGGCACCGAGGTCCAGTGCCGTCTCGACGAACAGGGCGTTGGTGGTCCCGAAGTCGTTCCCCGGACCGTACCGCTCCAGCGGGAGCGCCAGATGACGGCTGTCGACCCGCACCGAGGCGTGGACCCGGCGCAGCGGACCGGCGTCGCGGCCCGGCGGCAGGCAGCGGGCGAGCGCCTCCGTGATCTCGGACTGTCGGTACGCGTGGGGCGGAAACACGCTGCTCACTGCCAGGACACGTGTCATCGCCGCAACTCTAGGCAAGAGTGGGCGTTTTCCACCGAACCGTATGAACCGGGCGTGCCGCCGCCCGTCCGGCCCGCTCCCGGCGGTCCGAAGACCTAACGTGGGGCCGTGCCCGCAACCCGCGAGACCGCACCGCCCAGGGGTGCCCCCGTGCGCGCCGGCCGGGTGGGCGTCGCCGGCGCGCTGCTGGCCGCCTGCCACCCGCTTCCGACCGCCGCCGTCACCCTCTTCACCGCCGTGCTGGCCGCCGCGACCGGCCGGGGAGTGGCCGGCTGCGTGGCCTGCGCGGGCGCCGTCGCCCTCGGCCAGCTCTCGGTGGGTTGGTGCAACGACCGCGCCGACCTGCGGCGCGACCGGGCCACGGGCCGGGCGGACAAGCCCCTGGCGGTCGGGACCGTGGGGCCCGCGACCGTCGGCGCCGCCGCGCTCACCGCTCTGGCGTTGTGCGTGCCGCTCTCCTTGGCCTCGGGCCTGCTCGCGGGCACCGTGCACCTCTGCGCGGTGGCGGCCGCCTGGGCGTACAACCTGTGGCTCAAGAGCACCGTCGCGTCCTGGCTCCCGTACGCCCTCGCCTTCGGCCTGCTGCCGGCCTTCGTGACGTTGGGCCTCCCGGGGCGGCCGTGGCCGCCGCTCTGGCTCGCCGCGGCGGCCGCGTTGCTCGGCGCGGGCGCCCACTTCGCCAACGTGCTGCCCGACATCGAGGACGACCTGGCCACGGGCGTGACCGGACTCCCGCAGCGGCTCGGCGCCCGCCGCTCCGCCGCGCTGGCCGCCCTCCTCGTGCTCGGCTCGGCCGCCGCGTTGACCGTCGGACCGCCCGGACCGGTGACCGCCGCTCGGTGGGTGCTGTTGGGCCTCACGGCGGTCCTGCTGCTCGCCACCGGCCGGTGTCCGGGCCGCGTCCCGTTCGTCGGCACGCTGGCGGTCGCGGCAGCCGACGTCGCCCTCCTGCTGGCCCGCGGCGCCGGCCGGCTCTGAAGGGTGTGTTCCGAGAGCGGCGCCGGGCGCCCGATCGGCTTCGGATCAGCTCCGCGCGTGCAGAGCGGCCGTGTGTTCGCGGACCTGTTCCGGCGTCAGGTAGGCGTCCGTGTGTTCGAAGTCCCGCAGCGTGGCGGGCCGCTGCGCGAGGAAGCCGGTACGGACGAAGTCGTCCCCGGCCACGGCGTTGAGCAGCCAGTTCGTCAGCACCCGGGTCTTGGCCACATTCGTCCGCAGCGCCGACCAGTGGTAGCCGCGTGCCACCGCCTGGGCCGGCAGGCCCCGCAGCTCGATGCCGAGCGGCTTGGAGACGGCGTCGCGTCCGCCGAGGTCCACCACCAGGCCCAGGTCCTTGTGCACGTACGGGCGCGGCGTCTCGCCCCGCAGCGTCGCGATGACGCTCTCGGCGACGGCCCGCCCCTGGCGCATGGCGTGCTGCGCCGTCGGCGGGCACATGGCGTCGCCGCCCTTGGCCAGGTCCGGCACGGCCGCCGCGTCCCCGAGGGCGAACACCCCGTCGGCGCCGGGCACCGTCAGGTCCGGGCGCACCACCAGCCGGCCCTTGAGTGTTTCCGTGCCCAGGGTCGCCACCAGTGGGCTCGCGGCCACGCCCGCCGTCCAGATCAGGGTCCGGCTCGGCAGCACCCGGCCGTCGGTGAGCGTCACCTTCTCGGCGTCCACCTCGGCCACCGACACGCCCAGCGAGACCTCGATGCCGCGGGCCCGCAGGATGTCCAGGGCGACCTTGCCGAGCTTGTCACCCAGTTCCGGCATCAGCTTGGGTGCCAGGTCCACCAGGTGCCACTTGATCCGTCGGGGGTCCAGCCGGGGGTAGCGGCCCACCGCGTTGCAGGTCAGACGCTGAAGGCAGGCGGCCGTCTCCGTCCCCGCGTAACCGCCGCCGACCACGACGAACTGCAGCCGCGCCGTGCGCTCGGCCTCGTCCTGGCCGGCGTCGGCGAGGTCGAGCTGGGCGATGACGTGGTCGCGCAGGTACGCGGCCTCCGCGAGGGTCTTCATGCCGCGGGCGTGCTCGCCCAACCCCGGGATGTCGAACGAACGCGTGACGCTGCCCGGGGCGAGGACCAGCAGGTCGTACGACTGGTCCACGATCTCGCCGGTGATCTTGCGGATCACGCAGACCTTGGCCTTCGGGTCCACGCCGATCGCGCCGCCCGGGATGATCCGGGTCCGGTGTTTGCCGCTGCGGCGCAGTGAGACGGCGACGGACTGCGGGGTCAGCACCCCGGCCGCCACCTGCGGCAGCAAGGGCAGGTAGAGCTGGTACGAGTAGGGCGTGACCAGTGAGATCTCGGCCTCGGCGGGGGACAGCCGGCGCTCCAGCCGCCGTACGCACTCCACCCCGGCGAAGCCGGCGCCCACTACGAGAATCCTCGATCGAGACACGGTGTAGGTCCCTTCGCAAGAGGTCGGTTGCTGTGTCGGGTACGTCTGCCCCGTCACCGCCGGACGTGAACCCCGGCGCCCGCCCACGTATACGAGGCGGCGCCGGTCCCGCCGGCTACGAGCGGGACGCGGACCGCCGTACGGGCGGCTGCCGGGTACGGGTCCAGGCCAGCAGGTCTTCCGCGGGCCACGTGTTGACCACCCGCTCGGCCGTCACCCCGCACTCCACGGCCCGTTCGCAGCCCGTCAGCTGCCAGTCCAACTGCCCCGGCGCGTGCGCGTCCGTGTCGATGGCGAAAAGGGTCCCGGCCTCGACGGCCTGCCGGAGCAGGCGTCGGGGCGGGTCCAGCCGCTCCGGCCTGCTGTTGATCTCCACGGCCGTGCCGGACTCCGCGCACGCCGCGAACACCGCGGCCGCGTCGAACTCCGACTCAGGCCGGGTCCTGCCCGTGAGCAGCCGCCCGGTGCAGTGCCCCAGGACGTCCATCAGCGGATTGCGCACCGCCGCCAGCATCCGCCGGGTCATGGCCGGCGCTTCCATGCGCAGCTTGGAGTGGACGGAGCCCACCACCAGGTCGAGCCGGTCCAACAGCTCCGGCTCCTGGTCGAGCGACCCGTCGGCCAGGATGTCGCACTCGATGCCGGTGAGCAGCCGGAACGGCGCCCACGCCGCGTTCAGCTCCGCCACCGTGTCCAACTGCTCGCGCAACCGCTCGGGCGAGAGCCCCCGGGCCACCTTCAGGCTCGGCGAGTGGTCCGTCAGCACGGCCCACTCGTGACCCAGCTCGACGGCCGTGCGACCCATGGCCTCGATGGGGCTGCCGCCGTCCGACCACTCGGAGTGCAGGTGGCAGTCCCCGCGCAGCGCCGCCCGCAGCGCGCGGGCGGCCTCGGAGGCGGGCGGTCCCTCGGGATGCGCCGCGACCTCGTCCTCCAGCTTGCCCAGGTAGCCGGGGATCTCCCCGGCGAGCGCCTCCCGTACCACCTGGGCGGTCTTGGGCCCCAGCCCCTTCACGGCCTCCAGCGAACCGGCGGCCACCCGCCCGGCCACCTCGTCCGCGCCGAGCCGTTCGACCACGCCCGCCGCCGTGCGGAAGGCCTGGACCCGGTACGTGGGGGCCTGGCCGCGCTCCAGCAGGAAGGCGATGCGGTTCAGCGCCGCCACCGGGTCCATCGCACACCTCCTGGGCCCAGTGTGGCAAGGGACGCCGGACCGGGCACATCGGAGATCACGGCGACAGCGGCGTCGACAGGGACGTGGTGAGGGTGAACAGGGCCCCGTCGGGGTCGCGCAACGCCACCCACCGCTCCCGGGCGTTGGAGGTGATGTCCGAGACGGTGCGCCCGCCGAGCGAGACGGCCGCCTCGACGGCCGGCTCCAGGCGCGGCACCCGGAAGTGGACGTGCCAGCGGGGCCGGCTGTGCGGGCTGTAGGAGGCCGCCTCCACGGGGCCGCTGTTCAGCCGGGCCACGGGCTCCCCGTTCTGCCGCAGCACGACCTGGTCCTCCTCGTAGGAGACCTCGCAGCAGCCCGGACGGCCGGTGGCCCATTCCAGCACCGCCCCGTAGAACAGGGCCGCGTCGAACGCGTTGCGGGTCCGCAGCTCCAGCCAGGCCGGGGCGGGGCCGCGTCCCACCCGCCAGTCGGAGGCCACCGGCCCCTCCCAGATGCCGAACACCGCGCCGTCGACATCGGCCGCCAGCGCGCCGCGACCGCCGATGGGGAAGGAGACCGGCCCGACGGCGACGGTTCCGCTGCGCTCCCTGATCCGGCTCACCGCCACGTCCGCGTCGTCCACGGCGAAGTACGGCGTCCAGGCGACGGCCACCTCCAGGTCTCCGGCGAGGGCGCCGATCCCCGCCACCGGCGAGCCGTCGACCCGGGCGACGGAGAAGCCCTCGCCCAGACGCGTCCGCCGGAAGCTCCAGCCCACCACCGCCGCGTAGAAACGTTGTGAGGCCTCCAGGTCGCGGGCCATCAGGCTCACCCAGCAGGGTGCCCCGAACACGTCCTTGGTCGAGATCTCCACCACTTGTTCCGCCCTTCACCGCCACCGTGACCGCGCCGTCCGGTCACAAGAAGTAGCGCCCGAGCACCCTCGGTGGCGCGGAGGCGCGCCATCGCGGACTCACCACCAATAGGCAGGGTACTTCGGGGCCTTCCGGCGGACGCGGGAGGCGGCGTAGCCGGTGAGCACGAGCAGCACGGTCGAACCGAACAGCAGCGGCAGGAACCTGCCCGGCGCCGGGGCCTGGAGCACGACGATGACGGAGGTGGCGCAGGCCGCCGAGTGCGGGGTCCGCGCGAGCATGAGCAGGGCCAGGGTCACGCCCGCGGCGACGGCGGCGGCCCAGGCGCTGCCGCCGGCCAGGGCGAGGACCCCGTAGCCGACGCCCGCGCCCAGCAGGTGGCCCAGCACGACCCCGCGCGGCTGCGCCAGCGGCAGGGTGGGCGCGCTGTGCACCAGCGCGGCGCTCGCGGCGAGCGGCGGTATCAGCACCGGCTCGTGGATCATCGCTCCGATCGCCACGAGAGCCAGGAGCACGGTGGTCACGGCGCTGACGCTGTGGAAAGCGGCGGCCGGGGTCGGCCGCGCCGGAGCGTTGCCGGTCAGGGTCGGCACCCGGATCTGCCGCGACGGCTCGGGGGCGACGGGACCGACCGGCGCGAAGCCGTCGGCGGCGGCCGGGGACGGGTACAGGGCGGTGTCGGAACTCATGTGAGGGTGGAACTTTTCCGGTGCGGGGGGAGCCGAGCCGGGGTACACGGCGGCGAGGGCGGGGCGGGAGGCGGTGTCCGGATCTTATCGGTCACAAGTACGACGAGCGTCGCCGGGGTGGGCAAAGAGCCCATCGGCCACGAATGACCGGAACCGATCGTGTATGACTGCGGGGGTCACCGGGCAGTCCCGCCGTGGGACCAGGAAGGACGAACATGACGACGCCCTCGCACCCCGCCGGTGCCCCCACCGACCTGGACGCGGTCATCGCGGAAGCCCCCGCCGGGGCCACCGGTGCGTTGTGGCGGCTGACCGATGCGGGGCGTGTTCTCGACGCGAACCTGATCCGCCTGCCGCCCGGCGGCGTCATCGCCGAGCACCGCGAACCGGCGCTCGACGTGCTCCTGGTCGTGGTCGAGGGCAGCGGCCGGCTGGACACCGACGCCGGCGCGCACCACCTGCGGCCCCACACCGCGGCCCTGCTGACCAAGAACACCCCGCGCTCCCTCAGCGCGGGCCCGGACGGCATCGCCTACCTCACCGTCCACCCGCGCCGCCCCGGCCTCGGCATCGGCGCGCCGCCCGCGCCGGCCGAAGGCGGCGAGACGGCCTGTCTGCTGCACCGGGTGTGCGCGGACTGCGGCCGGCTCGCCTCCGAACGGGACGCCCGCCACTGCTCCCGCTGCGGGGCGGCCCTCCCCGACTGAGCCGAGACGGGGACCCGGCCCCCCGGGTCCGTCGCGAAAGGCCTAGGGTCGACCTCATGACGCTCTTCACCGCCGGCGACCTCACCCGCACCGTCGCGGAAGCGGTGGGGGCCCTGCGCGAGGTGGCGGACCGGGATTGGTCCCTGCCGGCGGCGGGGCTGGAGTGGAGCTGCCGCGACACGGCCGTCCACCTGACCTCGGACCTGACCGCGTTCGCCGCCCAACTGGCCGGGCGCGCCGACTCCTGGCTGCCGCTCACGGTCGGCGCCGCAGCCGAGGCCGCCCCCGACGCCCTGATCGACCTCGTGGAGGCGAGCGGACGCCTGCTGGCGGCCGCCGTCTTCGCCGCCGACCCGCAAGACCGCGCCTGGCACCGCGCGGGCGCGGCCGGCGCCGACGGGTTCGCCGCCATGGGCGCCACCGAGCTGCTGCTGCACGCACACGACATCCTGCACGGCCTGGGCCGCGCCGACTGGACCGGCTCCGCGCACACCGGCGCCCTGATCCTCGACCGGCTCTTCCCGCACGCCCCGCGCCCCGCCTCGGCCGACGCGTGGGGCTCGCTCCTGGCCGCGACCGGCCGGGCCGACCTCCCGGGCCTGCCCCGCCGGCGAAATTGGCGCTGGTACGGCGACCCGATCAGGGGAGCGGGCGTCGTCCTGTGCGAGATCGGCCCCTCGGCCGCCGCCGACCTGCACACCGGCGGGGAGGGCGGCTTCGTGTGGGCCGAGGACGGCCCGCCCGAGGGGACCCGGATCGCCGCCGGGATGCTGGGCCTGGCGCGCGAGGTCGGCGAGTACCACCCCGGCTGGGGCCCGTACGCCATCATCCGGGCCGCCGACCGCCTGGCGATCGGCGGCATCGGCTTCCACGGCGCCCCCGACCCCGAGGGGCAGGCGGAGATCGGCTACGACCTCGTCCCGTCGGCCCGGGGCCGCGGACACGCCACGGACGCGGTGCGCGCCCTGGCGGCCCGGGCCTTCGCGCGGCCGGGCCTGACCGCGCTGCGCGCGGTCGTCGAGGAGGGCAACGCCCCCTCGCACGCCGTGGTGCGGCGGGCCGGGTTCCGGCGGGACGGCTCCGAGGACGGCACCGTCCGCTACCTCCTTCGCCGGCCCTGAGCCTGCGTGGGGCGCGTGTCGGGTCCGCGGCGGGCCCGAGGGGGCCCGAGCGGGGCCCGATTAACCCGGGTGGGGCCGCGTTCGGCAGGATGTGGGCATGACCGAGATCCGTACCCCCCGCCTCCTGCTCCGCCGCTGGACCGACGACGACCTCGTCCCCCTGTCGGAGATCAACGCCGATCCCGAGGTTATGCGCTGGATCGGTGACGGCTCCACGCTCGACCTGGAGGAGACGGCCGACGCCATCGAGCTCTGGGAGGACGAGTGGGACGAGGAGGGCTTCGGCCTGTTCGCCGTCGAGCTGCTGGGTTCCGGTGAGCTGATCGGCGTCGTGGGTCTGACGGTGCCGCAGTGGCTGCCCGCGGTGATGCCCGCGGTGGAGATCACCTGGCGTCTCGGCCGACAGTTCTGGGGCCAGGGGTACGCCTCGGAGGCCGCCCAGGCCACCTTGGAGTTCGCCCTCCAGGACCGCGGCCTGGACCGGGTGATCGCGATCAACCGGGCCGGCAACGAGGAGTCCGAGAACGTCATCCGCAAGCTGGGCATGGAGTCGGAACGACGGGTCGAGGCCCCGGAGACGGGCGCCCTGCTCGACGTCCACTCCATCGACCTCACGGAGTACGAGGCCTGAGCCCCGGGCGGCCACCCGACCCCGAGCGGGAGGCGCCGGCATCCCAAAGCACTGCTTTGGGATGCCATAAGAGCTGTTTATGAGGTCATAAGCCGGGGCCGGGTGCCGGGTTAGGGTCGCCTTAGCTTAGGGTTCCCTTGATCAGCCTGTTTGTCGGTCGAAGGGAACCACACCATGCCTCGCCCCCTGCGGGTAGCGATAGTCGGCGCCGGCCCCGCCGGTATCTACGCGGCCGACGCGCTGCTGAAGTCCGAGGCGGCCGCCGAACCGGGCGTCTCCATCGACCTCTTCGAACGGATGCCGGCCCCCTTCGGCCTGATCCGCTACGGCGTCGCCCCCGACCACCCGCGGATCAAGGGCATCATCACCGCCCTGCACCAGGTGCTCGACAAGCCACAGGTCCGCCTCTTCGGCAACGTCGACTACCCGAACGACATCTCGCTCGACGAGCTGCGCGCCTTCTACGACGCGGTGATCTTCTCCACCGGCGCCACCGCCGACCGAGAGCTGCGGATACCGGGCGTCGAGCTGGAGGGATCGTACGGCGCGGCCGACTTCGTCTCCTGGTACGACGGGCACCCCGACGTGCCGCGCACCTGGCCGCTGGAGGCCGAGAAGGTCGCGGTCCTCGGCGTCGGCAACGTCGCGCTCGACGTCGCCCGCATCCTCGCGAAGACGGCCGACGAACTGCTGCCGACCGAGATCCCGCCGAACGTCTACGAGGGGCTCAAGGCCAACCGCGCGCTCGAAGTGCACGTCTTCGGCCGGCGCGGCCCGGCGCAGGCGAAGTTCAGCCCGATGGAGCTGCGCGAACTGGACCACTCGCCGAACATCGAGGTCATCGTCAACCCCGAGGACATCGACTACGACGCGGGCTCGATCGCCACCCGCCGCGCCAACAAGCAGGCCGACATGGTCGCCAAGACCCTGGAGAACTGGGCGATCCGCGACATCGGCGACCGCCCGCACAAACTGTTCCTGCACTTCTTCGAATCCCCCGTCGAGGTGCTCGGCGAGGACGGCAAGGTCGTCGCACTGCGCACCGAGCGGACCGAACTCGACGGCACGGGCAACGTCACGGGCACCGGCCGGTTCACGGACTGGGACGTCCAGTCGGTGTACCGGGCCGTGGGCTACCTCTCCGACGAGCTGCCCAAGCTGCCCTGGGACGTCGAGTCCGGCACCGTCCCCGACGAGGGCGGCCGCGTGATCGAGGCCGGTGCGCACCTGCCCTCGACCTACGTCACCGGCTGGATCCGGCGCGGCCCCATCGGCCTGATCGGCCACACCAAGGGCGACGCGAACGAGACCGTGGCGAACCTCCTCGCCGACCACGCCGAAGGCCGCCTGCTCACCCCGGTCTCGCCGGACCCGGAGGCGGTGGAGGCGTTCCTGGCGGAGCGCCGGGTCCGCTTCACCACCTGGGAGGGCTGGTACAGGCTGGACGCCGCGGAGAAGGCGCTGGGCGAGCCGCAGGGCCGCGAGCGCGTGAAGCTGGTGGAGCGCGAGGACATGCTCGACGCGAGCGGCGCGTAAGCGCGAGGCGTGAGCGCGAGGCGCAACAGCGAGGGGGCCCGCCGTCGGCGGGCCCCCTCGCGCGTCCGGCCGCGGATCAGTCCTTGATCGAGGTGATCTTCCGCGTCTTGAGGTCGGCCTGGACGTGGATCTCCGTGGTGTCGCCGGCGCCCCAGGTGAGGGTGACGGTGGCGTTGGTCTTGCCCGTCCCGCTGCCGGTGGAGGAGACCTTCCACTGGAGGGGGACGTTCTGCGCACGCAGCACGCCGTTCGCGTGGTTCGCGGCCTCCCACTGCTTCAGCTCCAGTTGCAGGGGCTTGGCGAGGTAGAAGGCGCGGAGTTGGTCGGCCGTCTTGCCGTCACCGTCGTAGACGGCGTCGATGTAGGAGCCGTAGAAGTCGGCGATCCGGGTGAACGCGCCCTCGGGGCTGCCCGACACGGACGGCGGCGCGGCCGCCGCCGACCCGGTGTTCGGGGTCGGCGTGGTGGCGGAAGCTCCGGTGGCGAAAGCGAGGGACAGCGCGGCCGCGGCGGCGGTCGCCGCGGTGGCGAGGGCGATGGTCGTGCGCTTGGTCGGACGCTTGAACATGTTTTCGTACCTTTCCCCGTGACCTGATGCGTGCCGGTACGATCCCCGGCGCCGCACCCGAAGACCGCCACTCGGGACATGTCGGTTCTCGCTCCGCGGAAAATGGCCGAAAATCCACCCGATGGTGTCGGGTGAGCCGGAATGCCCCGGAGCCCGGCGCGGTTCGGAGAAAAGCGATACCCGAAACCGCGCACTGCACTGGAGAGCTCATGAAGATCGGCATCATCGGCGCCGGCAACATCGGCGGCAACCTCACCCGTCGGCTCACCGCACTCGGGCACGAGGTCGCCGTGGCGAACTCGCGCGGACCCGAGACCCTCGCGGCGCTGGCCGAGGAGACCGGCGCCACGCCCGTCACGGTCGCCGAGGCGGCCCGCGGCGCGGAGGTCGTGGTCGTCACCGTCCCCCTCAAGAACGTGCCCGACCTGCCCGCCGGGCTCTTCGACGGCGCCGCGGAGGGCTTCGCGGTCCTCGACACGTGCAACTACTACCCCCGTGAGCGGGACGGCCGCATCCCCGGCATCGAGGACGAGGGCCTGACCGAGAGCCGCTGGACCGAACGCCACCTGGGTCACCCGGTCGTCAAGGCCTTCAACGGCACGTACGCGGCCGACATCCTCGAACGGCCCCGTCCGGCCGGCGATCCCGACCGGATGGCCCTGCCGGTCGCCGGGGACGACGAGACGGCCAAGAAGACCGTGCGGGACCTCATCGACGAACTCGGCTTCGACACCGTCGACGCCGGCGGCATCGACGAGTCGTGGCGCCAGCAGCCCGACACGCCGGTGTACGGGCTGCGCGCGGGCGTCGAAGCCGTCACCAAGGCGCTCGCCGAGGCCTCCCCGGAGCGCCCGCAGGCCTTCCGCGGCTGACCCGGGCGGGGCGGAGCCACGGGGGAGGCCGGCCGCTCCCCGCGGCCCCGCCCACGCCGGTCGTGATCCGCCGCCCTCGAATATCTGTCGCCGCCGGTGCAGAAATTCATCGAATGGCGGTCGAGATTCGCGGCGTTGGGAAAAAACGACGAGGAAACCTTCCGTGCCGGAGCTCCTGCACTGTGCTACGGTCAACGCAGTTGCAGTTGTGGTTCCCAAAGACTTCAAGTGCTCCCCTCGGATTCCCTTCCGCCGGGTGCACTTTTTATTTCCGATGATTTTCGGACGGGGCAATCATTACTTCGACTCCGGTGCCCGCACAGTGTGGGTCCGGGAACAGCCCCAAAGGAGAAACTCATATGGCATCTGGCACCGTGAAGTGGTTCAACGCGGAAAAGGGCTTCGGCTTCATCGAGCAGGACGGTGGCGGCGCTGACGTGTTCGCCCACTACTCGAACATCGCCACCCAGGGCTTCCGTGAGCTTCAGGAAGGCCAGAAGGTGAACTTCGATGTCACGCAGGGCCAGAAGGGCCCCCAGGCCGAGAACATCGTTCCCGCCTGACGCCTTCCGGGCGTGTGACCGTCGTCGAGGCCCGCACCGTGAGGTGCGGGCCTCGACGCGTTGTCGGGGGAGCCTCGTGTCCCGGACACGTTCCGCCCGGGCGGGGCGGCGGGCAGACTGTGCGCCGTGACGATACTGAGCAAAGGTGCCAATCTGCCCGTCGGGGCCTCCTCCGTCAGAGCGGTGCTCGGCTGGTCGGCCGGGCCGGGCGTGCCGGAAGTGGACGCCTCCGCGCTGCTGCTGACACGGAGCGGGCGCGTGCGCTCCGACGGCGACTTCGTCTTCTACAACCAGCCGCGGCACGCCTCGGGCGCCGTGCGCCACATCGGAAAACGGCCCGGCGCGGACGCGGTCGACGTCGATCTGGCCGCCCTGGAACCCGAGATCGAGCGGGTCGTCCTGTGCGCGTCCGCCGACGGCGGCAGCTTCGGTCAGGTGCCCGGGCTGCACCTGCGGCTGCTCGACTCGGTGTCCGAGGCGGAACTCGCCCGCTTCGACATGGCCGCCGACACCGAGACCGCCTACCTGAGCGGCGAGTTCTACCGTCGAGCCGGCGCCTGGAAGTTCCGGGCGGTCGGGCAGGGGTACGCGAGCGGTCTGGCCGGGCTGGCCACCGACTTCGGCATCACCGTCGACGAGGGGCCGCCGCCACCGGTGGTGGCCCCGGCCCCCGTGCCGGCCCCCGTGCCCGCCCTCACGCCCAGGCCGCTTCGCGCGTCGGGGCCGGAGCCCGCGGTTCCCGTCCGCTTGGTCAAGGGCGAGGAGCGGCTCCCCCCTGAGATGCGCGAGCGCCTGTCCCTTCGCAAACGACAGGTCGCCGTCAGCCTCACCAAGAGCGGCGCCACCGGGGTCAGCGCCCGGGTCGTCCTCGTTCTCGATGCCTCCGGCTCGATGTCCACGCTGTACGCGCGCGGCACGGTGGCCGGTGTGGTCGAGCGCATGGCCGCCGTCGCCGCCCAACTCGACGACGACGGCGAGATGCAGGCCTGGACGTTCGCCACCCACCCCGCCCGGCTGCCCGACCTCACGATCGCCGAACTCCCGGAATGGCTGCGGCTGCACGTCCGGGTCGGCCGGATGAGTCTCTTCGGGCGGAACAAGCCGGACAAGACACTCCTGCCCGGTCAGGTCGACATGCGCGACGTCGGTTTCCAGAACGAGGAACAGCGCGTCATCGCCGAGGTGCGCGCCTATGTGCGCGACCACCCCGTGCCCGCCCCCACCCTCGTGCTGTTCTTCTCCGACGGCGGCGTCTACCGCAACGACGAGATCGAACGGGAACTGCGCGCCGCCGTGGAGGAGCCGGTGTTCTGGCAGTTCGTCGGGCTCGGCCGGGCCGGCTTCGGGGTGCTGGAGCGCTTCGACACCATGCCCGGCCGCCGTGTCGACAACGTCGGCTTCTTCGCAGTGGACGACATCGACCGGATCTCCGACCCCGAGCTCTACGACCGGCTCCTGTCGGAGTTCCCGTCCTGGATGCGTGCCGCACGGCAGGCGGGCATCCTGCGCTGATCGGGGAACCCGCCCCGAACCCCCGGCCCCCATGGCGGGATCGGCGGGGCGGGCACGCCGGCGCGGATGGCTCCGGACCTCTTGACCTCCGGCTGGTCCAGACCAATCATGAGGCGTCCGCCCGTTCGCTCGCGCCCCACCGGGAGCTTCGATGACCCGACGACGTCCCCACGCCGTCCGCTTACTCACTGCCTTCGCCACCGTCGCCGCCACGGCCGGCCTGGTCCTCACAGCGGGCAGCGGCGCCGCGCACGCCGCGACGCCGCTGCCCGCCCACGTCTTCGCCCCGTACTTCGAGGCGTACTCCTCCGACAGCCCCGCCGATCTCGCCCAGAAGTCCGGTGCCAAGTACCTGACCATGGCCTTCGTCCAGACCGAGGCCAAGGGCTCCTGCACCCCGTACTGGAACGGCAGCACCGCCCAGCCCGTCTCCGCCGCCGTGTTCGGCGCCGACTTCACCACCATCCGCTCGCGCGGCGGGGACGTCATCCCCTCGTTCGGCGGCTACGCGGCCGACAACGGCGGCACCGAGATCGCCGACAGCTGCGCCAACGTGGACTCCGTCGCCGCCGCGTACGAGAAGGTCATCACCACGTACGACGTCACCCGCCTGGACATGGACATCGAGGACAACTCGCTGACCGACAAGGCGGGCATCGACCGCCGCAACCAGGCCATCAAGAAGGTGCAGGACTGGGCCGCCGCCAACGGCCGCCCCCTCCAGGTCTCCTACACCCTTCCCACCACCACGGGCGGCCTCGCGAGCAGCGGACTGGCCGTGCTCAAGAGCGCCAAGACCGCGGGCGCGCGCGTCGACGTCGTCAACCTCATGACCTTCGACTACTACGACGGCGCCACGCACCACATGGCCGACGACACCCGCACCGCCGCGGAGGGCCTCTACAACCAGCTCGCGACCCTGTACCCGACCAAGACCCCCGCCCAACTCTGGGGGATGGTCGGCGTCACCGAGATGCCCGGCATCGACGACTACGGTCCCGCCGAGACCTTCACCACCGCCGACGCGACCGCCGTCTACGACTGGGCCACCGCCAAGGGCATCAACACCCTTTCCTTCTGGGCCCTCCAGCGCGACAACGGCGGCTGCCCCGGAACCGGCGGCTCCGACACCTGTTCGGGCATCGCCCAGGATCCGTGGTATTTCAGCCACACCTTCGCGCCGTTCACGGGCGGCGGCGGCCCCGTCGTCGACGACTTCTCCGTCGCGGTCACGCCGGGATCGGCCTCCGTCGCCCCCGGCGGCACCGCCGGCGCGACCGTCGCCACGGCGGTCGTCTCCGGCGCCGCGCAACCCCTGGCCCTGACCGTCACCGGTGCCCCCGCCGGAGTGACGGCCACCCTGGCCCCCACCACCGTCACGGCGGGCGGCTCCACCCGGCTCACCCTCGCCGTCGGCACCTCGGTCGCGCCGGGCGTCTATCCGCTCACCGTCACCGCCGGCGGAGGTCGGCTCGCCCGCTCCGCGGGATTCACCCTGACCGTCCCCGGACCCGGCGGCGGCAGCGGAGCACTGGTCAACGGCGGTCTGGAGAGCGGCTCGCTCGCACCGTGGACCTGTGAGAACGGGGGCGCGATCGTCAACGCCCCCGCGCACGGGGGCTCGTACGCCCTCAAGGCCGTCCCGACCTCCGCGCAGACCGGGGAATGCGCGCAGACGCTCACCCTCGCACCCAACACCGCCTACACCCTCAGCGGCTGGGTACAGGGCGGGTACGCCTACCTCGGCGTGCGCGGCGGCGCCACCGGCAGTACGTGGACCAACTCGGCCGGCTGGACCAAGCTCGGCGTGCCGTTCACCACCGGCGCCTCCGGCACGGTCACCGTCTACGTGCACGGCTGGTACGGGCAGGGCGCCGTCTACGCGGACGACCTCGCGGTGGGCTGAGGAGTAGGCTCGGCCGGGCCCTGGGTGCGCACCCCCGGGCCCGGAAGGGCGACATGACGGACGGCACGACCGACGACGGGAGCGGCGGGGTGCGCGTGCTGCGCGCGGCCGGCCGGCCGGCGGCTCCCTGGAAGAACGGCGGGGGAGTCACCCGGGAGATCGCCGCCTGGCCCGAGGGCGCCGGGATGGAGGACTTCCTCTGGCGGGTGAGCCTCGCCGACGTGACCGCCGACGGGCCGTTCTCCGTCTTTCCCGGCGTGGACCGGGTCCTCACCCTCGCCGAGGGCGCGGGCATGGTCCTGACGGTCGGCGGCGTGCGGCGCCTCGTGGACGAACGCTTCGTCCCGCAGCACTTCCCCGGCGGCCGGCCCACCGAGTGCCGGCTCCTCGGGGGTCCCGTCGTGAACTTCAACGTGATGTACCGCGGGCAGGCCGTCGAGGCCGAAGTCGCCGTCGTCCGCGGCGATCTGTCGCTCGCCGTTCCGCCCAGCGCGACGCTCGTGGTCGTGGCCCTGGACGGGCCGGTGGCGCTCGGCGACCGGGTCCGACTCGGCCCTTACGACGCCGCCTCGGTCACCGGTCCCGGCGCCCGCGCGCTCCGCGCCGACGGCCGGGCGGCCGTGGTCAGGCTGACGCCGCGCCCCTGACGACCGCGTGCTCGGCGCGGAGGCCGTCCCGCCCCGGTTGTCGGGCGCGTACGGGAGCGACCCGGCCGAGGCCGACAGGCCACTCCCGGGACGGCAGTCGGCGTCCCGCGCTCCCCGTGTTCCTCGCGCTCCCCGCGTCCGTGCGGAACCGGTGCGCGCCGCGGTCTCGTCGGCCCGCGGCGCGCACCCGGCTCAGCGGGACCGCACGCTCAGTGGAACAGCATGGAGGCGTCGCCCGCGGCCGTGGTGACCGAGCCGGGACAGAGGAAACCGCCCGAGACCTTGGTCGCCGTAAAGGCCTGGTTGACGTACTTGCGGGTGGAGGCGTCACGGTCCCACACGATGCCGGTGGCCTTGAACCGGCAGGAGACGAAGCTCTGTTTGCCGCTGATGTCGATGGCGTCCACCCTCGCGACACCGCTCGCGTCGTCGAAGGTGAAGGCCGGGTTGTTGTTGAGGGTGGCGGTGATGCCGCCCCCGCAGGACAGATTGCCGCCGGGGGCGTTGACGGTGTTCCTGTCGACGGTCAGGGCGGCGGGCGGGACGGCGCTGGTTCGCGCGTTCGTCCAGCTACAGGTGTTGCCGGCGACGACGATGACGCCGTCCATCTTCTGGTCGACGTTGGGCCCGAGGGCCAGAGCCGTCGTGGAACCGCCGAGCAGCACGGCGGCGGCCAGGGCGGTGACGCCCGGCCAGGTCGAGAACTTCCTCATGTCGCTCCTCCTTGCCACGTACGTGTGGGGATGTACGGGCGGGGCCCGGGGGGCCGCGCCGCAGTGCGCCCGGCCGTGGCGGGGTGGGGTTCCCGCAGGCGGGCCGGGGGAGAGAGCCTTCGTGCGCGGACCGCAGAGGTACGGGGGGACCGGCGCGGTCCGGTCACGTCCACGGAAGGTGTCACAGGGGTCTTGAAATGTCAGGCCCATGTCAAAACTTTGGCCGAATGGCGCCGGCCGGCGGGTGACCGCCGCCGGTTCGTGCGGGCCTTGTGCGGGGCACCAGCGAGTCACGACCGGCCACTCGCACACTTGACCCCGTCCACCAGTACGTACATGCCGTCCCGCCGGCGCGTAGTCGCCAAGGCAGCACCCTCGGGGGAACAGTGATCAGTCGTAGGACCGTCGTCCGGGCGGGCGTGGCCGCCGGCAGCGTCATCGGGACGGGCGGCATGCTGCTGCCCGTCGTGAACGCCGCGGCGAACGAGCCCCGTGTCGCCGGAGCCGAGCTCGACCCGGCCGGCATAGCGAAGTTCACGCAGCGGATGCCCCTGGCGCCCGTGCTCCGGCCGTACCTCACCAACGGCACCACCAGCTACTACCGGATGACCTTGAAGGAAGCGACCAAGGAGGTCGTGCCCGGCCTGAGCACCATGCTGCGCACCTTCAACGGCTCCTTCCCCGGCCCCGTCATCAAGGCCGAGTCGGGCCGCCGCGTCGTGATCCGGCAGACCAACGCGCTGGACGTGCCCACCTCGATCCACCTGCACGGCGCCCACGTCCCGCAGGACAGCGACGGTTCCCCGATGGACCTCATCGCGGCCAAGGGCGGCACCAAGACGTACACGTACCCCAACACGCAGCCGCACGCGAACCTGTGGTTCCACGACCACGCCCACCACATGGAGTCGGAGAACGTCTTCCGCGGGATGACGGGCACCTACATCCTCACCGACGACACCGAACGCCGGCTGGGCCTGCCGTCCGGTGGCTACGACATCCCCATCGCGCTGCGCGACGCCCGCTTCACCGACACCGGCGAACTCGTCTACGAGATGGGCGATTTCCGCCACCGCAACGTCATCCTCGCCAACGGCAAGGCCTGGCCGTTCTTCGAGGTCGCGGCGCGCAAGTACCGGCTGCGCCTCACCAACACGGCCAACCAGCGGTTCTTCGGCCTGAGTCTCGCCGACGGCTCGGAGATCGTGCAGATCGGCACCGACGGCGGCCTGCTGACCGCGCCCTACCGCACCGACACGGTGTCCATCTCCCCGGGCGAACGGGCGGACGTCGTCATCGACTTCTCCCGCTACCCCGTGGGCACCACCATCGAACTGCGCAACAAGCACATCGACCGGGACGAGCCGGCCAACGAGATCGGCGCCGTCCTCCAGTTCCGCGTCACCCGTACCGCGCAGGACGACAGCGTGGTCCCCGACACGCTCAGGACGCTCCCGGCGCTGCCCACGCCCACCGTCAACCGCACCGTCGACATGAAGATGGACGAGACCGGCGCCCCGAACAGCATGGCGTACATCAACGGCAAGACGTACGACATGGACCGGATCGACACCGAGATCGCCTACGGTGCCACCGAGATCTGGACCGTCCACAACTCCAACCAGTTCGCGCCGCACAACTTCCACATGCACCTGGTGCAGTTCCGGGTGCTGGAGCGCAACGGCCGGCCGGTCACGGAGGGCCCCGAGACGGGGCTGAAGGACACCGTGCCGCTCAAGCCGGGCGAGACGGTCAAGATCCAGGCGACCTTCACCGGCTACCGGGGCACGTACGTCTACCACTGCCACCTGTTCGATCACGGCGCGATGGGCATGATGGCGAACATGCGCATCTCCTGACCCCGCGCGGCCGACTCAGGCCGCGCCGGCGGACGGCTTCCGGCCCAGGACGGCCCACGCGCGCAGGCCCAGCGCGAGGGACCCGTCCGGCCGGGCCGGCAAGGAGGAGCGCAACGCCTCGCGCAGCCTCTCCCGGTCGGGCGGGGCGAGGGCGGCGACGTAGCCGGGGGCGGGGCCCTGGCCGGAGAGGAACGGCTCCCACAGGTCGCCGAAGGCGGCGAACTCCGCCCGCACCTCGATCGGGGCGACGTGCACGCCGTCCAACCCCGCCGACGTCCACAGGGCGCGCAGTGCCTCCGGGCTGCAGAGCCCGAAGCGGCGCCCCTCGTCCAGCTCGACCGCCGCCGCGTCCAGCGATGCGGCGGCGTCCCAGAAGCGGCGCAGGAGCCCCATGCCCTCGGCGTAGTCCCATACGTAACAGGCGACGAGTCCGCCCGGGCGCGCCGCGCGCGCCGCCTCGGCGACCGCGGCGCCCGGTGCGGGCAGGAAGTTGAGGGCGAGCGCGCTGACCACGGCGTCGCAGGTCCCGTCGCGAACGGGCAGGGACAGCGCGTCGGCCAGTAAGAACCGCGCCGCCGGACCCGTCGCGACGGCGCGCGCCGCCGCGACGTACCCGGCGGACCGGTCGACTCCCACGACCAGCCGGGGCCGGGCCAGACCGGTGATCGAGGAGGTCAGGGCCCCGGTGCCACAGCACGCGTCGAGCCACACCCCGTCGTCCCCGACGCCCAGCCAGTCCACGAACCGGCCGGCGACGAGGCGGCTCCAGCGCCCCATGTACCTCTCGTAGGCGTCTCCCGCCGCCCACACGTCGAACCTTCGCTCCGTCATACGGCCACGATGACGCACCGGGCGCCCGCGGGGCGTCAGGAGGCCTGTGTCGGGCGCGGTCAGCCCGCGGCGGGCGCCCCGTCGAGTTCCCAGGCGTGGCGCTTGAACTCGCGGGCGAAGTCGGGGTGGTCCTCCCACTGGCGGGCGATGCCGCGCAGGACGTCCCAGTGGTGTTCCACCGACTGGTCGATGGCGCGGCGGAGGGCGGGCTCCGCCTCGGCCCGCCGCCCGATGAGGCCCTTGACCGCGGACGCCTCCAGCACCGCGCCGCGCAAGGCGCGCAGGGCACGGGAGGTGTCGTCCATCGCGAAGCCGTTCTCGCTGCCGGTCTCGGCGGCGAACAGCGGGGTGAGGCGCGCCTCGATGAAGGCGGTGATCCGCGTGAAGTGCTGAACGTCCATGGGGGCTCCATCTCCTGCCACGCGGCGACACCGCGGCCCGGCATATGTGGGTACTTCGGCCGACCCACCCTAGTGGGACGGCGGAGACGGACGAGAGTCGGGCGCCCACAACAAAAAACCCCGGGCCTCAATGGCGGCCGGGGCGATTCTCTGCGTATATTGGTTATTTCACGTCGACCCGCGAGGGAACGTGGAGAAGCTTTACGTGGACACTGTATCGCGTCAGGAGTGGAATTGTCAACCGAGGAATTCCGGAATGAGCAGCAATTCATCACCGGGCTCTACGTACGCCTCGACGCCCTGCGTGACCAGGCCGAACGCGCCGTCCGGAGCGCGCTCGCCGAGCCTGGCAGCGGGTTCCAGGCGCGCCTGGAACGGGATGTGCTGGTCGCCGAGCAGTCCGGTCTCCTTTCCGCTCTGAACTCCGGGGAGAACGGATTGTGTTTCGGGCGGCTGGAGTTCTCCGACGGCCGGGACCACCACATCGGCCGCATCGGAATCAGGCAGGACGACCCGGACCGCACCCCCCTCGTCCTCGACTGGCGCGCCGACGTCGCCCGCCCCTTCTACCTGGCCACCGGACACCACCCCATGGGGCTGCGCCGGCGCCGGCACATCACCACCCGGGGCCGCGAGGTCACCGCACTGCACGACGAGATCCTCGACCTCACCGACACCGAACGCACCGGCCTCGAAGGGGCCGACGCGGACGCCGTGCTGCTCGCCGCCCTCGACGCCGCCCGAACCGGGCGGATGCACGACATCGTGCGGACCATCCAGGCGGAGCAGGACCGGATCATCCGCTCCCCGCACGCCGGCGTCCTGGTGGTCGAGGGAGGCCCCGGCACGGGCAAGACGGCGGTCGCCCTCCACCGCGCCGCCTACCTCCTGTACGCGTACCGGGAACTGCTCGCCAAGCGCGGCGTGCTGATCGTCGGCCCCAACCCGGCGTTCCTCGGCTACATCGGCGAGGTGCTCCCCTCGCTCGGCGAGACGGGCGTGCTCCTCGCCACGGTCGGCGAGCTCTTCCCCGGCGTCCACGCCACCGGCGTCGACCGCCCCGGCGCCGCGGAGGTGAAGGGCCGCGCGGCGATGGCGGAGGTACTCGCCCGCGTCGTGAGCGACCGGCAGGCGCTGCCGGAAACGGTCCCGGCCGGCAGCGGCGAGGACAGCTCCGTGGTCCCGGAGCCGGCCCTGGAGATCGACCACGACGACTACGGGACGTTGCTGCTGGACCGGACGATGGCCCACGAGGCCCGCGACCGGGCGCGCGGCACCGGTCTCCCGCACAACCTGGCGCGGCCCTACTTCGCCTTCCGGATCATCGACGCACTCACCGAGCAGCTCGCCGACCGGCTCGGCGCGGACCCGTACGGCGGGCCCAACCTGCTGGGACCCGACGACATCGCCCAGCTCGGCAAGGAGATCGCCACCAGCACCGAGGTGCACGCGGCCATCGACGCCCTCTGGCCGCCGATCACCCCCGAGCAGCTGATCACCGACTTCCTCGAAGACCCCACGCACCTGGACGCCGCCGACGCCGAGCTGATCCGCCGGCCCGCGACGGAGACGGGCTGGACCCCCGCCGACATCCCGCTGCTCGACGAGGCCGCCGAACTGCTCGGCGAGGACGACAGCGCGCGCCGCGCCGCCCGCGAGCGGGAGCGGCTGGAGCGCATCGCGTACGCGCAGGGCGTCCTCGATCTCTCCCAGGGCTCGGAGTCCTACGAGTTCGAGGACACCGAGAACGAGTACCTCGCCGCGCACGACATCATCGACGCCGAGCGGATGGCCGAGCGGCACGAGGAGGCCGACCACCGCAGCGCCGCCGAACGGGCCGCCGCCGACCGGACCTGGGCCTTCGGCCACGTCATCGTCGACGAGGCGCAGGAGTTGTCCGCGATGGCCTGGCGGCTGCTCTTGCGGCGTTGCCCCACCCGCTCCATGACCCTGGTCGGGGACCCCGCCCAGACGGGCGACGAGGCGGGCTGCGGCTCCTGGAAGCGCATTTTGGCGCCGTACGTCGGCGACCGCTGGGACCTGGTGCGGCTCGGGGTGAACTACCGTACGCCCGCCGAGATCATGGACGTCGCGTCCGCCGTCCTGCTGGCCCGGCACCCGGGGTTCGAACCGCCCCGCTCCGTGCGTTCCACCGGCGTACGGCCGTGGGCCGGGGCGGCCGACGACCTCCCCGCCGCGGTCGCCGAGGCGGTGCGCGCGGGTACCCCGGCGGAGGGCCGGCTCGCGGTGATCGCCCCGCGCCCGCTGCACGAGGCCCTGGCCGCGGCGCTGCCGGGCGTACGGGCCGGCGCGGAACCGGACCTCACCCACACGGTCGTGCTCCTCGACCCGCGCCAGGCCAAGGGGCTGGAGTTCGACACGGTCCTCGTGGTGGAGCCGGCGGACATCGCGCCGAGCGACCTGTACGTGGCGCTGACCCGTGCGACGCAGACCCTCGGGGTCCTGCACACCGGCCGCCTCCCGGAGGAGCTGGCGCGGGAACTGGCGCGAGAGGTCCCCTCGGCCTGACCCGGCGCCCCCACGATCACCGCGCGAGCCCCTGGCCCCGACGGCCCCGCGCGGTGATCATAGGGGGGCGCCGGCCCACCGGGCCCGTGCGCACCACCGATTCCGGGAGGGCGTGTGTCCGCAGAGTCCAGCTACGCGTACGGGGTCCACGAAGTGCCGCTGCTCGGCGACACGATCGGCGCGAACCTGGACCGCACCGCGCGCAGGTTCCCGGGGCGGGACGCCCTCGTCGACATGGCCTCCGGGCGCCGCTGGACGTACGCGGAGCTGGCGGCGGACGTCGACGCGCTCGCGCTCGGCCTGTTGGACCTGGGCATCACCAAGGGCGACCGGGTCGGCGTCTGGGCACCCAACCGCCCCGAATGGACGCTGGTCCAGTACGCCACCGCCAAGATCGGGGCGATCCTCGTCACCGTGAACCCGGCCTACCGCTCGCACGAGTTGGAGTACGTGCTGCGGCAGTCGGGCATCCGGCTGCTGGCCGCCGCCGACCGGTTCAGGACCTCCGACTACGCCGCCATGATCGAGGAGGCCCGCCCTCGCTGCCCGGAGCTGGAACGCGTGGTCCTGTTCGGCGACGCACGGTGGGACGCCCTGCTGGAGCGCGGCCGGCTGGGCGATCCCGCCGAGCTGGCCCGGGCGCAGGCCGCGCTGAGTCCCGACGACCCCGTGAACATCCAGTACACCTCCGGGACCACCGGCTTCCCCAAGGGCGCGACGCTGTCCCACCACAACATCCTCAACAACGGTTTCTTCGTGGGGGAGTTGTGCCACTACACCGAGCAGGACCGGGTCTGCGTCCCGGTCCCCTTCTACCACTGCTTCGGCATGGTGATGGGAGCGCTCGCGTGTACGAGCCACGGGGCGGCGCTCGTCATCCCCGCCCCGTCCTTCGAACCGGGCGCCACCCTGGCCGCGGTGGAGGCCGAGGCGTGCACCTCGCTGTACGGCGTACCGACGATGTTCATCGCCGAACTCGCCGACCCGGGCTTCGCCGCGTACGACCTCTCCAGTCTCCGCACCGGCATCATGGCGGGCTCACCGTGCCCCGTCGAGGTGATGAAGGAGGTCATCGAACGGATGGGCATGACGGAGGTCTCCATCTGCTACGGCATGACGGAGACCTCACCGGTGTCGACGCAGACCCGCGCGGACGACTCCGTCGAACGCAGGGTGTCGACCGTGGGCCGTGTCGGTCCCCACCTGGAGGTCAAGGTGGTCGACCCGTCCTCCGGACGGACCGTGCCCCGGGGCGAGCCGGGCGAACTGTGCACCCGGGGCTATTCCGTCATGCTGGGCTACTGGGGCGAGCCCGAGCGGACCGCCGAAGCCGTCGACGCGGCCCGGTGGATGCACACCGGGGACCTGGCCGTCATGGACGACGACGGCTACCTGAGCATCACCGGCCGGATCAAGGACATGGTGATCCGCGGCGGCGAGAACATCTACCCGCGCGAGATCGAGGAGTTCCTCCACGGGCACCCCGACGTCCTGGACGTGCAGGTCATCGGTGTCCCCGACGCCAAATACGGGGAGGAGCTGATGGCCTGGGTCCGGATGCGCGAGGGCGCCGAGCCGCTGACCGCGGAAGCCGTCCGCGCGTACTGCGCCGGCCGCCTCGCCCACTTCAAGATCCCGCGCTACGTCCAGGTCGTGGACGAGTTCCCGATGACCGTCACCGGGAAGGTCCGCAAGGTCGAGATGCGCGAGACGGCCCGGCGTCTCCTCGACGCCGACTGAGCGTCAGCGCGGCGCCTTCACACCCTTCTCCAGCACCGTGTTGCCCGTCACCGTGCCGTCGCTCCCGGAGAGGGTGACGTCGTGCCGGACGCCGTCGGGGCCGAGGACCACGGCCTCCCACGCGCTCGCCCCGCCCTGCTCCACCACCACGCGCAGGGACTGCACCTTGCCGCCCGACACGGCTTGCGCCGCCTTGTCCGCGGCCTGGGAGGCCGCCAGCGCGGGCAGCGGCGCCGGGGCGACCGTCCCGGCGCCGTCGGCCCCGGGGAACCCGCGGCCGTTGCGGGCCCGTCCGGGCGCGCCGTCACCCTCGTGGCGACCGAAGGCGTGGGACTTCCCGTCGCCGCGGCCGCCCTTCGGGCCGTCGCCCCGCTCGTGCCCGGCGGCGAAGGCCGGGTGCCCCTCGCGTGCCTCGTGGCGGTGCTCCGCCACGGCGACGGCCGCCGCCGCGGCGCCGCCGCCGACGAGCACCACCAGGCCGAGGGCCACCCATCGCGTGCGCCCCCGCCGGGTCAGCCGCACGAACCGGCCACGACGCCCCGCGGCGACCGCTTTCGTCTCGCCCGCGTCCGCCGGGTGTCCGGGCGGTTGGGGAGTGGACTGGGTCATCTGATCGCTCCTCGCGTACTCCGGGCGCACCGCCCGGCAGGGCAGATCGTGCGCGGCGCATCCTGAAGCTGCGCTGAAGCGAGCTGAAGACCCCTTCAGCGACCTCCCGGGCGAACCTGAGTACCTTGACCCCATGCGCGTACTGGTGGTCGAGGACGAGCGGCGGCTGGCCGCCGCCCTACAGCGGGGGCTGGGAGCCGAGGGCTTTTCGGTCGACGTCGCCCACGACGGCACCCAGGGGCTGTGGCTGGCGGCGGAGCACGACTACGACGCCATCGTGCTCGACATCATGCTGCCGGGCCTCAACGGCTACCGGGTCTGCGCCCGGCTGCGCGCGGCCGGCTGCGAATCGGGGATCTTGATGCTCACCGCCAAGGACGGCGAGTACGACGAGGCCGAGGCCCTGGACACCGGCGCGGACGACTTCCTCTCCAAGCCCTTCTCCTACGTCGTCCTCGTGGCCCGGCTCCGTGCCTTGATCCGGCGCACCGGCCGCCGCAGCCCGCAGGTCATGACCTTCGGGGACCTGGTGGTCGACCCGGCCGCGCAGCGGTGCACCCGCGGCGGGGCCGAAGCCCGCCTCACCTCAAGGGAGTTCGCCGTGCTGGAGTACCTCGCCCGGCGGGCCGGGGAGGTGGTTCCCAAGCGGGAGATCCTGGAGAACGTCTGGGACGCCGCCTACGACGGTGACCTGAACGTCGTCGAGGTCCACGTCAGCGCCCTGCGCCGGAAGATCGACGCGCCCTTCGGCCGGGCCTCGGTGGAGACCGTGCGCGGCGCCGGATACCGGCTGGCGGCCGACGGTGGCTGAGCCGACCCCCCGGCCCGCCGCCCGGCCGCGCGCGCGGGCCCTGGCCGTACGCCGCCTCCTGGCCCGGGGGCTGTGGCCCCGTTCCGTACGCGCCCGGGCGACGCTCGGGGCGTCCGCCGTGGTCGCGCTCGCCCTCGGGGCGGTCTCCTTCGCCCTGCTCGGACTGCTCCACGGCAACCTGATGCGCAGCGCCCAGGACGACGCCGAGCGGCAGGCGATGGCGACGGCCGCACTGGCGGCGGGGGGCCGTCTGGACCCCGTACTGCCCGCCGGGCGCGGAACGGATTTCCTCCAGGTCGTGGACGGCGGGGGCCGGGTGCTGGCGGCGAGCCCGAACCTCCTCGGCCGTCCGGCGGTCTCCGGGACCCGGCCCGGCGGCCCCGGGACCGTCCGGGGCGCGTGGAACGGCCGCCCCGTACGCGGGGAACACCGCCAGCGCGTCGTACAGGTCACCACCGCCACCGCGTCGGGGCCGGTCACCGTCTACGCGGGCACCTCACTGCGGCAGGCCGACGCCGCCGGGGACATGATCACCGCCGCACTGGCGGTCATGGTGCCGCTGCTCGTGCTGACCGTCGCCCTGGTCACCTGGCGCGTGACGGGCTGGGCGCTGCGGCCCGTCGAGGCGATCCGCGCCGAGGTCGCCGAGATCAGCGAGCGTGACCTGCACCGACGGGTTCCCGTGCCGCGCAGCGAGGACGAGGTGGCCCGGCTCGCCGTGACGGTGAACGCGACCTTGGACCGGCTCGAAGCCGCGGGCATCCGCCAGCGGCAGTTCATCGCGGACGCCTCGCACGAGCTGCGCAGCCCCATCACGGTGCTCCGTACGCAGTTGGAGGTCGCGCGGGCGCATCCCGACCCGGCCCTGTGGGGCGAGTTGGTGAGCGGCGCGCTGGAGGACACGGTCCGGCTGCAGGACCTCGCGGCGGACCTGCTCCTGTTGGCACGTCTGGACACCGCCGAACCGGCCCCGGCCGCCGTCGTCGACCTCACCGGGGTCGCCCGGGAGGCCGCGCGCCCGCGCGGGGGCGACCGCGTCCCGGTAGAGACGGAACTCGCGCCCGACGTCACGGTGCGCGGAAGCACGCTGTGGCTGGCCCGACTCGTCACGAACCTGCTGGACAACGCCCAACGGCACGCCGCCGGGCGGGTATCGCTGGTTCTACGGGAGGACGCGGCGCGGGACGTCGTCGTGCTGGAGGTGTCCGACGACGGGCCGGGGATCGCGGTCGCGGACCGGGAACGGGTCTTCGAACGGTTCACTCGGCTGGACGACGCCCGCAGCCGGGACGCGGGAGGGTCGGGCCTGGGCCTGGCCATAGCCCGGGACATCGCCGGCAGCCTGGGCGGCTCCCTCGCGGTCCACACCGCCCCGGCGGGCGGCGCCCGCCTGGTGGCGACCCTGCCCCGGATGCCGGCCTGACGGCCCGGGCCCGGACGGCGCCCTTTTCGACGGGGGGCCTAGCGTCGGCGGGGTGCGCCGCCGACGAGGAGGGCGTCGGTGATCAGGCGTACGCCCCTGGCCAGCCGGGCGAGTTGGTCGAGTTCTACGGCGTACATCCGGATGGTGTTCTCGATGACGGCCTCGGCGACACCCAGCGAGGGCAGTTCGGCCCGGCAGGTCTCCAGGGCCACCCGCACGGCGCGCATCTCGTGCTGGAGTTGGAGGCGCGCGTGCCGGGTCAGGAGCACGGGGTGGCGGTTGAGCGTCGAGTAGCCCGCGTACCGGGCCGGCAGCAGGTCGCGCAGCCAGCGGATGGCGGTGCGCTCCCAGTCGTGGTTTCCGGGGGCCTTGACCTGACAGGGCCAGTCCGGGCTGAGGGTGACAGAGGCCGTCTGGGGCATTCTCGTCGCTTCCGAGTGGTGTCGAACTCTGATCGAGAGGGGGTGGGCGGCCTCGACCCAGGGGTTGATCGAGGCCGCCACGGCGGTCGACGGGATCCGAAAGCCCGGATCGGGTACCCGGAAGCGGGCGTGAGGAGGAGGCGCTCGCTGCTGGGTGCTCGCTCGGGAAGGCGTGGGGTCGCTCTCCCTGGCATCTGGTGGATTCCGGCCGCGCGCTCAGTAAACATATATACCGTCGAGTAAGCAAGCGTATGAAAAAATTCATACCTCCGCTGAATGAACGGTTCCATCCGGAAAAGGAGGCTGAGCCTCCGCTCTAAAGGAAGAAACCGTGCAGGTCAGCGGCCTGCTCATAGCTTTCGAGGCGCGCCTGCGTCCGTTCCGGGTCCGCGTCCGCCATGGCCTGGAGGAGGGCCGCCGACAGCACCCCGGGCGCCGCGTACGAGTCGAAGACCAGCCGCGAACCGGTGCCCGCGGTGAGCACCACGTCAGCCTCCTCCACCAGCGGGCCCAGCGTCGGATCGGTGATCAGCGCCACGCGCAGCCCGGCGCTGCGGGCCGCCCGCACCGCGGACAGGGTTTCCTTGGCGTGCCGGGGCATGGCGAAGGCCAACACCCAGGTGCCGCCCGCCGCCCGGGCCTGGAGCAGCGCGTCGTAGGCGACGCTGCCGCCCCCCGTCACCAGGCGTACGTCGGGGTGGATGCGCCGGGCCGCGTAGGCGAAGTACTCGGCGAGGGAGACGGAGATCCGCAGACCGAGCACGGTGAGGGGGACCGACCGGGCCAGGTCCCGGCCGATGTCGAGGATCTGATTGGTGTCGGCCAGCAACCGGCGCACGTTCTCCAGGTTCTCGATCTCGGCGTCCACCGCCGCCTGGAGCTCGTTGTGGCGGATCTGCTCCCGGCTCTCCGGGTAGCCGGCAACCGCGTTCAGCGCGATCGGCTGCAACACCTCGCGCAGGGCGGGATAACCGCTGAAGCCCAGCGCCGAGGCGAACCGGGTCACGGACGGCTGGCTCACGCCGACCCGTTCCGCGAGTTCGGTGATCGAGAGGAACGCGGCCTCGGTGAGGTGGTCGATCAGGTACTGGGCGATCCGCCGCTGACCCGGGGACAGGGGGTGTCCGTCGAACAGCGCCCGGACCCGGTCGGCGGGGGCGCGCTCGTGCTCCGCGGCCTGCCCGCTCGGCGTGATGGCGGCCGCCTGAGCGCGTTCCTGCTGCCCGGATGACACCGACGGGCCTCCTTCTCATCACTCGTGATCAAACATAGCTCACCGGTGAGTCACGAGGTCAGACGGTACAGACGAAGGGCGAGCTGGAGTTCCAGCGCGGCGGCGGGGGCGTTCCAGTCGTCACCGAGGAGCCGACCGATCCGGTCCAGCCGCTGCACCACCGTATTGACGTGCACGTGCAGGGCCTCCTTCGCCTTGGACAGGCTCGCGCCGTGGGCGAAGTAGGCATCCAGCGTACGGACGAGTTCCGTCCCGCGCCGGGCGTCGTACGCGATGACGGGGCCCAGCACCCGGTCGACGTAGCCGCTCACATCGGCGCGCTCCCCGAGCAGTACGCCGAGGAAACCCAGATCGGCCATGCCGGCGCCCCGGCCGGACTGTCCGAGGGAGTGCAGGGCCTCCACACACCGCAGGGCCTCCGCGTACACGGCCGGCAAGGCGCCCGGGTGGTCGGCGGGGCCGGCCGCGCCCACCGTCACCGGGACCCCGAGGGCGTGCCCCAGTTCGGCGGCCAGCGACCGGGCGAGCTCACCGGGGTTTCGCGCCGGGGTCACCATCACGACGAGGCCCTGGTGCACGCCGGACAGCCCCTGGGCGGCGCGTGCGCGGCGGGCCGCCTCCGAGGCCACGCGGCCCCGTACCCCCGCGTCGCACCGGAGCGCGAGCACGACGTGCGGTCGGGACAGGTCCAGGCCCAGCCGGCGGGCCCGGAGGTGCCGGCTCGCCCCGTCGTGCGACCGCCCCGCGACCTCCGGCGTGAGCAGGTCGCCGAGCAGTTCGCCGCGTACCCGGTCCTCCGCCTCCGCTATGGAACGCCGCAGCAGCAGGAGGAGGGCTGTGACCAGACCGGCCCGCTCGAACAGGCGACGTTCGGAGTCGGTGAGGCCGGCCCGACCGGTCAGGGCGACGCTGCCGAGGAGTTCGGTACCGGCCATGACCGCCCAGACCCATACGCCGTCCACGACCACGGCGCGCCCGCCGGTACGGGACCGCGCCACCCCCCGGTCCGGTGCGGCCAGGGGGTCGGCGCGGACCCGGGCCAGTTCGGTGCCGTCGGCGTCGTGGACCACGATGCCGCCGCCCAGGAGACCGGCGACGTCCCGCGCGAGGTCGCCCACGTCACCGCCGCGCAACACGAGATCGGTGAGCCGGTCGTGGGTCTCGGTCGCCAGGCGCATCGCTTCGCTGTGCGCGCGGACCGTCTCGTTGGCGTCGCCCAGCTCGCGCAGTGCGGCCCGCGTCTCCTCCAGCAGGCGGGCCCCGTCGATGGCCACCGCGGCGTGGTCGGCGAGCGAGGAGAGCAGGGCGACCGCGTCGGGGGCGAACGCCCGGACGGCGCGATCGGCCGCGTACAGCACGCCGATCACCCGCGTCCCCACCCGCAGCGGCACGCCCAGGATGCCCCGCAGCCCCTCCTCGCCGACGCCGCGGTCGATGACCGTGGTGTGTTTGAACCGGCCGTCCGACCCGTAGTCGCTGGTCGCGTAAGGCCGGGCCGTCTGGGCGACGAGACCGCCGAGTCCCTCTCCCATGCCCAGGCGCAACTGCTGGAAGGCGGCCGAGACCGAGCCGTCCGTGACCCGCATGAACGTGTCGCCCGCGGCCGGGTCGTTGAGGGTGAGGTAGGCGACGTCGGTGCCCAGCAGGGTCCTCGCCCGGCGGACGATCGCCCGTAGTACGGCGTCCAGGTCGCGCAGGGCGGCCAGGTCGCCGGCCGTGTCGAACAGGGCGGTCAACTCCGCCTCCCTGCGCCGATGCTGACCGAGGGTCCGGCTGACGGCCGACGCGACGCGGGTGGCGTCCTCGACGAAGGCGAGCTCCGCCTCGTCGGCGCCGTCGGTACGGGCCTGCCCGGCGGCCGCCGCGAACCGCTCGGCCGGGGCGCCCTCGGCCAGCAGGTCGAGCAGCGTGCGCAGCGCGGCCGCCGCCGGGTTGGCGACGCGGGGGCGGGAGTCGGAGGCATCGTTCACGCGGCCCATGCTGACAGTCCCTCCCCGGGGCCTCCGACGGGGAGGCCGGTTTCGGCGAGGACCCGCTGCCGCGGTCGCCCCCGCTCCGCGCTCAGGCCGCGTCGAACGGCTGCCCCGCCGGGGCGGATGTCCGCTGACCGGGCACCGCCGGGGCGGCGCGGACCGCCGTCAGGCTCCGGCCGCGGGTCTCCCTCGCGAACGCCACCGTGAGCGTGGTGACCAGGGCCGCGCCGCAGAGGTAGACGGAGACGGGCGCGGAGGAGCCGAAGTCCTTGAGGAGCTCGACGGCGATGATCGGGGCGAGCGCCCCCGCGACGATCGAGGCGAGCTGGGAGCCCATCGAGGCACCCGAGTAGCGGACGTCGGTGTCGAACATCTCCGAGATGAAGGCGGCCTGCGGCCCGTACATCGCCCCGTGCAACAGCAGCCCGACGGTGACCGCCACCGTGATCACCGCGAAGGATCGCGAGTCGACCAGGGCGAAGAAGGCGAACGCCCAGCCGGCCATGCCCACCGAGCCGATCATCGTCACCGGCCGGCGGCCGATCCGGTCCGACAGCGCGCCCCAGGCGGGGATGGTGACGAAGTGCAGGGCCGAGCCGATCAGCACGGCGTCGAGCGCGCTGCTCTTGTGCAGTCCGAGGTGGGTGGTGACATAGACGAGGAGGAAGGAGGTCAGGACGTAGTACGAGATGTTCTCGCCGAACCGGGTGCCGATGGCGGTCAGCACCTCGCGCCAACTCCTGCGCAGCACCTCGACGGCCGGGGCCTTCGCCCCGCCCGCGCTCTCGTCCCGCCGGGCCCGGGCCTGCGCGGCGAGGAAGACGGGGGACTCCGCGACGGAGATCCGGATCCACAGACCGGCGGCTACCAGCACGCCCGACAGGAGGAACGGGACGCGCCAGCCCCAGGAGAGGAAGGCCTCCTCCGATTGCACGGACGCCAGCAGCGCCAACACCCCGGTGGCGAGCAGGTTCCCGCCGGGGGCGCCCGACTGCGGCCACGAGGCCCAGAACCCCCGGTGCTCCTCACCGCCGTGCTCGGAGACGATCAGCACGGCGCCTCCCCACTCACCGCCCAGCGCGAACCCCTGCACCAGCCGGAGCACCGTCAGCAGCACCGGCGCCCCGACGCCGATTCCCGCGTAGGTCGGCAGCAGCCCCATCGCGAAGGTGGCGCCCCCCATCATCAACAGGCTGAGTACGAGCAGCTTCTTGCGGCCGACCTTGTCCCCGAAGTGCCCGAAGACGACCCCGCCGAGCGGGCGGGCCAGGAAGCCGATGGCGTAGGTGACGAAGGCGATCAGCGTCCCCGTCAACGGGTCGGCGGTCGGGAAGAACAACTTGTTGAACACCAGGGCGGCGGCGCTGCCGTACAAGAAGAAGTCGTACCACTCGATGGTGGTCCCGATCAGGCTGGCGGCGACGATCTTTCTCATGCCTGCGCTGGAGGCCATGTGCACCACTTCCGGGGGCGTTGACGGGGACGTTCCGTGTCGCCACACCATAGGAACGCCCAGGTCGGCCGCACATGTAGCCCACCACCACACTTCCCGCCCACCGCATGTGGGCGCCCCCCACCCCTACCCTCGCCAGGGTGCGAGCCCCCACCGCAGGGTGTGCCGGGCCCCCGGTTCGAGACGCACCTGCGCCGGGTCGCGGCGGAAGGCGTCGGGTCCGCAGCTCATCGGCTCCACGGCGACGCTCCGGCGCCGGTAGGGCTCGGCCAGCGTGTCCCCGGTGTACACCTGCACGAAGTCGGCACCCTGGCCGAGCCACAGATCGGTACCGTACGCACCGGACGGCTCGGACAGACGTACGACGGCGCGCCCGTCGGCGGTCCGTCGCAGGTCGGTGAAGGCCGTGTCCAGCCGCTGCGGGCCGATGGGCCGAGGCGCGCCGAAGTCGTTGGAGGTCCCCGAGACCGTCTCGGTCGCGACGGGCAGGCCGCGGTCGTCGGTGCGCAGCCAGGTCCGGGCGGGCACGGTCAGCAGGGTGTCGTCGACCGTGCCCGGTCCCACGGCCAGGTACGGGTGCTGGCCCACCCCGTACGGCGCGGGGGTGTCGCCCACGTTCCGTGCGGTCAGCGTGACCGTCAGGCCCTGGCGGTCGAGGGCGTACTCGGCTCGGGCCACCAGATGGAACGGGTACCCCGGTTGCGGCCAGAGCGTGGTCGTCAGCACCACGCGGCCGTCGGTCTGTTCCACCGGCTGCCACGACGTCCAGCGCAGCAGGCCGTGGATGGCGTTGGCGTGCTCGACCTCGTTCACCGGCAATTGGAGTTCCCGCCCGTGCCAGCGGTACCGGCCGTCTCCGATCCGGTTGGGCCACGGCACGAGGAGTTGTCCGCGTCCGCCCTCGATCGGGTCGTCGGCGTCGAAGCCGTCGAGGATCGGGCGCTCGGCGACCGCGTAATGGCGCAGGGCGCCGCCCGACTCCACGACCACGACGGTCTGTGGACCACAGGTCAGCCGGAACTGGGCACCCGTCCGATGCATCTTCGCCGTCCTCGCCGGTGGCGGTCGGGATGCGGGGGAACAGCACATGGAGCCCGCACACCGGGTGGTTCCATTGCAGCACCGGCCGGATCGCGGCGCACCTCGGCCGGGGCGGCCCCGCCGTGGGCGCGTTCGCCGGCGGGGCTCCCGAGCCGCCGTTGAGCCGTTCGGCCGGGGGGAGCACACCATAGGGGCAGCCGCAGTCGTGCCACCGGGCCGGGGCAGGGACGCGATGCTCTGGTGGTGGCGCGGATTGCGTGGCCCCCTCGGCACTCAGGGAGAGATTCAGTGGAAGCCAGCGGCAGTGACGGTCCAACGCTCCTCGTTCCCCCGATCCTCAAGGGGCAGAAGGCGCTGGTGACGGGAGCGAACTCCGGCATCGGCAAGGCCACCGCGATCGGTCTCGGGCGGGCGGGCGCCGACGTGGTCGTGAACTACGTCGCCGGGCAGGACGCCGCCGAGGAGGTGGTCCGGGAGATCGAGGGCTTCGGGGTCCGCGCCTACGCGCACGAGGCCGACGTGTCGCAGGAGGACCAGGTCGTCGACATGGTCGCCCGGATGGTCGAGGAGTTCGGGACCATCGACGTCATGGTGGCCAACGCCGGTCTCCAGAGGGACGCCGCCTTCACCGACATGACCATGGACCAGTGGCGCAAGGTGCTGGACGTCAACCTCACCGGTCAGTTCCTGTGCGCCCGCGAGGCGACCAAGGAGTTCCTGCGCCGCGGCGTCGTCCCGGAAGTGTCCCGCTCCGCCGGGAAGATCATTTGCATGAGTTCGGTGCACCAGGTCATCCCCTGGGCCGGGCACGTGAACTACGCCTCGTCCAAGGGCGGCGTGCAGATGCTCATGGAGACGCTCGCGCAGGAACTCGCCCCGCAACGGATCCGGGTGAACGCCGTCGCCCCGGGCGCGATCCGCACCCCCATCAACCGCAGCGCCTGGGACACCCCCGAAGCCGAGGCCGACCTGCTGCGGCTCATCCCGTACCGCCGCGTGGGCGACCCCGAGGACATCGCGAACGCGGTGACCCTCCTCGCCTCCGACCTGCTCGACTACGTCGTGGGGACGACGATCTTCGTGGACGGGGGAATGACGCTGTTCCCCGGCTTCGCCACCGGCGGCTGAGCCCGCAGTCCGCCCGCCGTCCGACACGAACCGCCAAGGCCCACATGAACAGCGCGATCGCGATCATGGCGGACACCCCGCCGCAGCTGCTCCCCGCCCGTGAGCTCATGGCCTTCACCCTGGCCTCCCACATCCTGCTCGTGCCCTTCGGCGTGGCCCTGCCGGCCATCACCCTCCTGATGCACTACCGCGGGCTGCGCAAGGGCGACGCGGTCGCCCTGCTGCTCGCCCGCCGCTGGTCGGCGGTCATGGCCGTGCAGTTCGCCATCGGCATCGTCACCGGTACCGTGCTCTCCTTCGAGTTCGGCCTGCTGTGGCCGGGACTGATGGGCCGCTGGGGCGATGTCTTCGGTCTCGGATTCGGGGTCGAGGCGTGGGCCTTCTTCCTGGAAGCCGTCCTCATCGCGATCTACCTCTACGGCTGGCGCAGACTCAAGCCGTGGACGCACTTCTGGCTGGGTCTGCCCCTGCCGCTGACCGCGCTGATGGGGGCGTTCGGCATCATCGCCGCGAACTCCTGGATGAACACGCCGCGGGGCTTCACGCTGGACGCGGACGGCGACCCCGTGGACGTCGACGTGCGCAGGGCGATCTTCACGCCGATGTTCGGGCCCGAGTACTGGCACTTCGTGGCGGGGGTCGTCCTCACGGCCGGGTACGTCGTCGCGGGGGTGTACGCGGTCGGCTGGCTGCGCGGCCGGCGGGACCGCTACCACCGGCTCGGCTTCACCGTGCCGTTCACCGTCGCCGCGATCCTCACCCCCGTGCAGTTCGTGCTCGGGGACTCCATCGCCCGCTCCGTCTTCCACAAGCAGCCGGTGAAGTTCGCGGCCACCGAGATCGTCTGGAAGACCGATACCCACGTACCGGAATACATGTTCGGACGCCTGCATCCGGACGGGTCGATCTCCGGCGGGATCAAGATCCCCCAACTGGACTCCATCCTCGCCGGTTTCAGCCCGGACACCCGGGTGACGGGACTGACGGCGGTGCCCGCCGGCGACCGCCCGACGGCGACCCAGGCGACGATCGCCCACTGGGCGTTCGACATCATGGTGACGATCGGGAGCCTGCTCGTCCTGCTCGCGCTCTGGTACGGGTGGTGCTGGTTGCGCCGCCGTGAGCTGCCGCGCTCACCCTGGTTCTTCCGGTGCGCCGCGGTGGCCGGAGCGGCCTGCCTGGTGACGGTGGAATGCGGCTGGATCACCACCGAAGTGGGCCGCCAGCCCTGGATCGTCTACCAGAACATGCGGGTGTCCGAAGCCGTCACGGGCACCCGGGCCGCGTCGTTGTGGGCGATGCTCGCGATCGTCGTCGTGGTCTACACACTGATCCTCGGCACCTTCCTGGCCGTCCTGCTCACGATGCGCACACGGTGGCGGGCCGCCGACGAACAACCGGTCGGCTCCCACGCCGCGGGTTCCCCGGAGGGCGACACGCCCTACGGTCCGCGCCGGCCGGCCGCCGCGGCCGCACCGGACCACGGCACCGCGCACGGTGACGGAGGAGGGCCATGATCGAGGATGTCGTCGCGTGGGTGCTGCTGGCGGCGGTGGCCGGCTACGCGTGCGCCGGCGGGACCGACTACGGCGCCGGCTTCTGGGACCTGTGCGCGGGCGGCCCCGAACGGGGCAGGCGTCCCCGTTGGTTGATCGACCACGCCATGGAGCCGGTCTGGGAGACGAACAACGTCTGGCTCATCTTCGTCCTGGTGATCATGTGGACGGGCTTTCCGGTGCTGTTCCAGACGGTCTTCTCGGCGATGTGGCTGCCCTTGGCGCTCGCCGCCGTCGGGCTCGTCCTGCGCGGCGCGGGCTTCGCCCTGCGCAAGCCCATGACACGCCTCTCGCGGCGCAGGATCTACGGAGCCGCCTTCGCGGTGTCCTCCCTGCTCACGCCCTTCTTCCTCGGGGCGGTGGTCGGCGGCCTGGCCACGGGCCGGGTCGCTCCTGGAACACAGGCCTCCGCAGACGCGTGGTCCAACGGGACCTCCGTGCTCGCGGGGTTGCTCACCGTCGCGGCGACGGCCTTCCTGGGGGCGGTGTTCCTCACCGCCGACGCCCGCCGCTTCGATGCCCCCGACCTCGTTCGCTACTTCCGGCTCCGGGCCTGGTGCAGCCTCGGGGTCATCGCCGTCCTCGCGGTCGTCGGCCTCGCCGTCACCCACCGCGACGCGCGGTACGTCTACGACGGCCTCACCGGTGGCATCGGCCTGGCCCTGGTTCTGGTGGCGGCGGTCAGCGCCGTGGCCACCGCCGGACTGCTGTACCGCACGGCGACCGGCTGGGCGAGGCTGACGGCGGTCGGCAGCGTCGCCCTCGTCGTGGTCGCCTGGGGGCTGGCCCAGCGGCCCTACCTCATCCCCACCTCGCTGACCGTGGAGCAGGCGGCCGGAGCGTCGACGACCCTGCGCTGGCTGCTCCTCGTCACCGTCATCGCGGTGGTGCTCGTCGGACCGCCCCTCGTCCTGCTCTACCGGCTGGACACCAAGGGCGCCCTGCAACCCCTCGCCGAGAACGACCTGCGGCGCACGGCCGCCGACCGGGGTGGGTCCGGCACCCCACCGTCGTGACCGGGTCTCGGCGGACGGCCGTCGGGGCCGATGCGGACACAGCGGGTGGCGCGTGACGGGGCCCGGGCACGAACCGGTGATCGTGGTGGTGCTGGGCGTGTCCGGCGCCGGGAAGAGCACCGTCGGCCAAGCCCTGGCAGAGGCACTCGGGGTGCCGTTCCTGGACGGTGACGATGTACATCCCACCGCGAACATCGCCAAGATGGCCGCCGGCCGCTCCCTGGACGACGCGGACCGAGCCCCCTGGCTCGGCGTGCTCAGGGAGCGGATCCGGCAGTCCTCCCGGGCGGGCCGGGGGCTGGTCGTCTCCTGCTCGGCGCTCAAGCGCGCGTACCGCGACGAACTCCGCGGGGCCGCCCCGAACGTCTGGTTCCTCTACCTGGCGCTGGACCGCGACACCGCCCGGGCGCGGGTCTCCCGGCGTCCAGGCCATTTCATGCCCGCCCTGCTGGTCGACTCACAGTTCGAGGCGCTCGACCCGCTGGAACCGGACGAGTCCGGTGCGACCGTCGACGCCACGGCCGCCCCGGAGGACACCGTGGCCCGGGCGCGCGGCGCCGTCGCCCGCCTCGGCGGGGGGCCGCAGCGCTGAGGAACCGGTTCTTCTCGGCCGGGGTCAGCCGCGCAGGAGTACGGCGATGTCGCCGGACCGCGGCGTCGGAGCGCCGGAGCGGGTCACCGGCAGCAGTGTGCCGTCCAGGCGCACCAGGAACAGCAGGTGGTGTGCGGCGGGGACCGGCCCGTCGAGGCGACGCGTGACCAGGCGGGCGCCCCGGTCGTAGCGGCGGGCCAGCTCGGCGCCGGTCAGCGGGGCGTCGAAGAGCACCTGGCCACCGGTGTACGGGGCGACGACCCCCTCGGTGTCGGCGGCGGGCCCGAGGCGGTACACCGCGCCCTCGACACCGCCCTGGAGACTGACGGAAGCCAGGGCGTTGAAGTCGGGCTCGTCGGTGAGGAGCAGGACGCCGGTGAGCCCCTCCAACTCGGCGCCCGAGCCGGTGGCCGCGGCAAACAGTTCCCCGGGGGCGAGTTCCAGCCCGGCGGCCGCGATCCGCTCCCGCTGCGCGTCGTGCCCCGCCCACATGACGACCTCCAGCCCGGCCGACCGCAGGGCCAGTCCCAGATCGACCACCCACGGATCACCGCCCACGAGCAGCGGCCTGGAGCGCGACGGGCGCACGACCCCCAACCGTTTCGCCACCGGCGCGGCGGTCAGCCCGTACAGCGTGACGGTCGCCACGATGACCAGGAAGGTGGCGGGAAGGATCTTCGAGGCGCCGCCCACGCCCTTGTCGGCCAGCGTGGCGGAGAACGTCGAGGCGGTGGCCGCGGCCACGATGCCGCGCGGCGCCATCCACCCGAGGAACCCCCGCTCTCCGCGGGTCAGGTCCGTACCGAGGGACGCGACGGCCGCCACGAGCGGCCGGACCGCCAGGACCAGGACCGCGACGAGACCTAGGGTCGGCAGCACCACGTGCCGCAAGGACTGAGGGCTGACGGTGGCCGAGATGGAGATGAACAGCAGACCGATGACCAGATGGACCAGGGTCTCGAAGAAGGGGTCCCGGGCGGCGACACCGGACCGCGGCAGGTTCGCCACCGCCAGCCCCATCAGGACGGCGGCGATCAGGCCGGTGTCGTCCCGGATCACATCGCAGGCCGCCGCCACCCCGATCACCGCCGCCAACTGGACGGTGGTGCCGAGGACCGCCCCGGGGCGCAGCCTGCGCAGGAGCGTCACCAGCACCGCGGTTCCCACGACGCCGCCTGCCAGGCCCACCACGGCACTGAGGGCGAACTCCGCCAGCTCGCTCCCCAGGCCCTTGCGTCTGCCCGCCACCACCACGCCGTGGAACACCAGGGCGCCCAGGATGGCCCCCAAGGGGTCGATGAGCGTCCCTTCCCAGACGAGGACGTGCTGGAGCCGGTCCGTGGGGCGTACGAAGTGGAGCAGCGGTCCCACGACCGTGGGTCCGGACACGATCAGGATGGCCCCGAGCATCACGGCCGCACCGTCCGACATCCCCAGCAGAACGCCGGCGAGCAGCGCCGCCGACACCGCGGTGAGCAGCCCGCCGCACCAGATCAGCCGCACCACGACCCGGCGGGTGTGCGCCCTGAACCTCTTCAGGTCAAGGCCGAGCCCGGCGTCGTAGAGGATCACCGCGACGGCCAGCGAGACCATCGGCGAGAAGCCGGCTCCCAGCAGTTCCTCGGGGTTCACCTCATCGGTCAGCGCCCCGGCGGTGAACCCGACGGGCAGCAGGATGATCAGCGAGGGGACGCGCAGCCGGCTCGCCAGCAGCTGGGAGCCCACGGCCAGAACGACGATCAGGCCGAGGCCCAGGAGCACCTGGTCGTCCGAAAGGGCGGAGGCGGAGCTCACGGACCGGCCCACCGGCTGGCGCGTGCCCCCGTTCCGACCGGCATCAGCACGGCGGTGTCCGGCGGCGACGGGAACGAACCTGCAGCATGTCCAAGCGGATCTCCGCGTGTGAGAGGCAGGCGCACGGGTGCGCGGGGCCCGGACGCGGGCCGCTCGTCCATTAACGTGGCGCCCCCGGGGCTCGGCAATTCGGGTTCGGCCGGTTCGCCGTTCGGCGCGCGCGAGCCACCGGTGTGCACGATGGTGAGGGCATGGGTACGCCCGACCAGATGACCGAGGCCGAATTCCGGTCGCTCTGTCGCGAACTGCGCGACACGGCGCCCGGCGGCCGGGCGCCCCGGGGAGCACTGGTCACCCTCACCCCCGAACGGACCCTGGCGGCCGTCCGCGAGGTCCGCTCCGGCCGTACGGTCTCGCTCGCCGCGCCCCTGGACACCCGCAAGGGACCCGACAACGCCGAACCGGCCGCGCATCGGCTCATCGCGCCCGCCGGCGGCGTCCCGGACCCGCACGGCCTCCAATTCGCCCGGGACCGCATCGCCCTGAACATCCACGGCGACGTCGACAGCCACATCGACGCGCTCTGCCACGTCATCTACGACGGCACCCTGCACGGCGGCGTGCCCGCGGCCGACGTCCTGTCCCCGGACGGAGCGGGGGCCCTGACCATCGACCTGGCCCGCGACGGGATCGTGGGCCGGGGCGTGCTCCTGGACATCCCCCGTCTGCACGGCAGCGAGTGGCTCGAACCGGGATCGCACGTCACCGCCGAGGACCTCGCCGCCGCCGAAGCGCGACAGGGAGTACGGGTCGGCGCGGGCGACATCCTCCTCGTACGCGTCGGGCACCGCCGCCGGCGCGAGGAACTCGGCGCCTGGGACGCGGGCGCCGCGCGGGCCGGGCTCCATCCGACGGCTCTGCGTCATGCGGCCGACCGCCGGGTCGCCGTCCTCGGCAGCGACGGCAACAACGACACGGCCCCCAGCGCCGTGCGGGGCGTCGCGTACCCGGTGCACGTACTGGCCATCCACGCGATGGGACTGCACCTGCTCGACTACCTGCGGTTCGAGGAACTGGCCCGCCTCTGCGCGGACGAGGGGCGCTGGTCGTTCCTCTGCGTAATCGCGCCGCTACGACTGCCGGCGGCGACCGGTTCTCCCGTCAATCCGCTGGCGATCCTGTGACCGGCCCGGGGGACCGGCGCCCCGGCCGAGCCGACTCGCCGGGCCACACGCGCGGGGCTACGTTGTAGATGCGAGCGCAGTGGATGCGAGCGGACCCAACTCACCTGACAGGAGCACACCGTGCTCCGGGGACGGTGGCGGCATGACCGAGGCGCGGCAGTACGACGTCATCATCATCGGTACGGGCGCCGGCGGCGGCACGCTCGCCCACCGCCTGGCACCCACCGGCAAACGGGTACTCCTCCTCGAACGCGGTGACTACCTGCCGCGCGAACGGGACAACTGGGACTCCACCCAGGTCTTCGTCAAGGCGAAGTACCGCGCACCGGAGTTCTGGTACGACCGGCACGGGAAGCGGTTCCCGCCCGAGGTGAACTACTACGTCGGCGGGAACACCAAGTTCTACGGCGCCGCGCTGTTCCGCCTGCGCCCCGAGGACTTCGGCGAGATCCGGCACCATGGAGGGATCTCACCGGCCTGGCCGCTGGACTACGGCGACCTGGAGCCGTACTACACGCAGGCCGAGCACCTCTACCTCGTCCACGGCCGGCACGGCGAGGACCCCACCGAGGGACCGGCCAGTGCCCCGTACGCCTATCCGCCCGTGGAACACGAGCCGCGCATCCAGCAGTTGAGCGACGACCTGGAGAAGCGGGGCCTGCACCCCTTTCACCTCCCGATCGGGGTGAACCTGCTCCAGGACGAGCAAGGGCGGGCGGCGCACGGCAGCGCCTGCATCCGCTGCGACCGCGTGGACGGCTTTCCCTGCCTGATGGGAGCGAAGTCGGACGCCCAGGTCATCTGTGTGGACCCGGCCCTGGAACACGCCAACGTCGAACTGGTCACCCGCGCCGATGTGCGCCGGCTCGAAACGGACGCCACCGGGCGGAGCGTCACCACGGTCGTCGCGGAACTGGGGGACGGCTCGACCGTCCGGTTCGCCGCCGACATCGTGGTAGTGGCCTGTGGGGCGGTCAACTCCGCCGCCCTGTTGCTGCGTTCGGCAGACGACCGGCACCCTCGGGGCCTGGCCAACAGCTCGGACGTGGTCGGCCGGCACTACATGCGGCACAACAACCTGGCCCTGATGGCGGTCTCCAAGGAACCGAACCCCACCAGGTTCCAGAAGACCCTGGCGCTGCACGACTGGTACCTGGGATCCGACGACTGGAACTACCCCCTCGGCGGCATCCAGATGCTGGGCAAATCCGACTCCGAGCAGATCCACGGCGAGGCACCCCGCTGGGCCGGCGCCGTCACCCCGGACATGCCCTTCGAAGTGCTCGCACACCACGCCGTCGACTTCTGGCTGTGCGGTGAGGACCTGCCGACGCCGGACAACCGGGTCACCCTCGACGGGGACGGTGGCATCCACCTCGCCCTCGACGAGAAGAACAACATCGCCGGCCTGGACCGGCTGCGGGGCAAACTGCAGCACATGCTCGGTCATCTGGGCATGCACGAACACCATCTGTTGTCACACAGCATCTACCTGCACAAGGGCATGCCCATAGGGGCCACGGCCCATCAGGCCGGCACCGTCCGCTTCGGCCACGACCCGCGCAGCTCCGCCCTGGACATCGACTGCAAGGCCCACGACCTCGACAACCTCTACGTCGTCGACACGAGCTTCTTCCCGAGCATCGGTGCGGTCAACCCCTCGCTGACGGCGATCGCCAACGCCCTGCGCGTGGGGGACCACCTCGCGGAGCGGCTGCGATGACGGGCACCGCCGCCGAGCCGCTGTGACCGGGCGCCGCCGAACCGTGACGACCGGGCACGACTGAGGCGTCCGGAGGAGGAGAGACATGGACCGATACCCGCCCATCGCCGACCACGGACTCGTGGGGGACCTGCAGACCGCCGCCCTGGTGTCGTCCAAGGGAGTCGTCGACTGGTTCGCGGCGCCACGATTCGATTCCCCCAGCATCTTCGCCTCGCTGCTCGACCACGACGGGGGCGGGTACTTCCTGCTAGCACCGGAACAGGGCGAGGGCACGTGGAAACAGCTCTACTACCCGGACACGGCGGTCGTGGTGACCCGCTTCATGTCCCCCGACGGGGTCGGGGAGATCATCGACTACATGCCGGTCCACCGGGGTCTCACCGCGTCCGACCGGCACACTCTGGTCCGTGCGATCCGCACGGTACGCGGCACCGTGAACTTCACCCTCGAATGCCGCCCCCGGTTCGACTACGCGCGGGCGACCCACCGACTCGACCTGGCGGGGAACACGGCGACCTTCCGGGCCCCCGGGGTCACCGCGTTCCTGCAGAGCACCTTCCCGCTCGAACGCGACGGCCGGGACGTCCGGGCGTCGATCACGCTCAACGCGGGTGAGGTGGCGGCGGCGGTGTTCACCACCGACGCCGAGGACCGAGCGGCGCCGCAGCCTCCGGACGGCGACCGGATCACCGAGGAGATCTGGGAGCAGATCGACTACTGGCAGAAGTGGGTGCGCACTTCGCGCTACCACGGCCGCTGGGCGGAGATGGTGTACCGCTCGGCCATCACGCTCAAGCTACTCACCTACGCCCCCTCGGGCGCGCCGGTCGCCGCCGCCACCATGGGCCTTCCCGAGCAGGTCGGCGGCGAGCGCAACTGGGATTACCGCTTCACCTGGGTACGGGACGGGTCCCTGTCCGTGCGGGCCCTGCTCGACCTCGGCTTCGTGGAGGAGGCGACCCGCTTCACCCACTGGCTCGGTGCCCGCCTGAGCGCCCATGAGGGCCCGGACGGGGAGCCCCTCCAGATCATGTACCGGGTCGACGGTGACCCTCACCTGACCGAGGAGATCCTCGAACACTTCGAGGGCTACCGGGGCTCGTACCCCGTCCGGGCCGGAAACGCGGCTATGGACCAGCTGCAACTCGACATCTACGGCGAGGCGCTGTACGCCCTGTCACAGGGCCGCGAGGTCGCCGGACAAGCCGACTACCAGGGGTGGAAGGCGCTCGCCCGGACCCTGGACTGGCTCGCCGACTCCTGGGACCGGCCCGACGAGGGCATCTGGGAGACCAGGGGCGGCCGGAAGGACTTCACCTACAGCCGCGTGATGTGCTGGGCCGCCTTCGACCGCGGAATCAAGATCGCCGCCGAGTTCAGCAGGCCGGCCGACACCGCCCTGTGGACCAAGGCCCGCGACGACATCCTCGAACAGGTCATGGAACGCGGCTGGAGCGACAAGGAACGGTCCCTGGTCCAGCATTACGGCAGCCACGTCCTCGACGCCTCGCTGTTGCTGGTTCCCCGGGTCGGGTTCCTCGCGCCGAGGAGCGCGAGCTGGCTGTCCACGCTCGACGCCATGGACCGCGTCCTGGTCTCCGACAGCCTGGTCTACCGGTACGACCCCCAGGCCTCCCCCGACGGTCTACGCGGCTCGGAAGGAACCTTCAGCCTCTGCACGTTCCTCTACGTCGACGCCCTCGCCCGCGCCGGACGGCTGCCGCAGGCCCGCTACACCTTCGAGAAGATGCACACGTACGCCAACCACGTCGGTCTCTTCGCGGAGGAGATCGGTCCCAGCGGCGAGCAACTCGGCAACTTCCCCCAGGCCTTCACCCACCTGTCGCTCATCATGGCGGCGACCACTCTGAACGAGGCACTCGATGCCCTCCACCGCTGAAAACGGCTTCCCGGACGGGCCCGCCGATCCGCGGGTCCCCGGGTGACCGGGGAGCGCCGCGGGACACGCCCGGGCAGACGTCGTTCAACCGTCGTTCATCCGGGCCACGGCCGGACGTGGGCGCGACTTCCGACTTCGGGGCGAACGTGCGGTGGACCCACCCTGCCGACCGGCGGACCGGGACGACCCGAAGGGCCGCCTTGAAGCGCACCGCCCCCCTCTCCGCCGCCGTCGCCGTCTCCCTGGCCGTCGGTCTGCTCTCCGCCACGGGAAGCGCGTCCGCGCGCGAGCGGCCCGGCCCCTCGCACATCGAACCGGTCCTCTACGGCACGAAGACGCCGTACGAGCCGAAGGGGATGCCCGGCCGGTACCAGCAGCCGCCCGAGGGGTTCAGCCCGATCTTCACCGAGACCGTCGCCCGCCACGGCTCCCGCGCCATGTCGGACAGCGGAGACGGTGACGCCGTACTGGCCGTCCTGCGGACGGCACAGGAGCGCGGCGCCCTCACCGGCCTCGGCGCCCGACTGGGCCCGCAAGTGCGGTCACTGCTGGGCGCCGCCTCGGCGATCGGCTACGGCAACCTCTCCGGCCGCGGGGCCCAGGAGCAGCGGCAGACGGCGCTGCGCATGGAACAGCGACTGCCGTCGCTGTTCGACACCATCACGGCCGAGCACGAGCCCATCGTCGTGGAGACGTCGGGCGTGGGGCGCGCCGTGGCCAGCGCCGACGCCTTCACGGGCGGCCTGGCCGCCGGCGATCCGGAGCTGACCGGTCTGATCCAGGCGCCGGTCACCGACAAGGACCTGCTGTACTTCCACAAGCAGCCGCAGAACGCCGACTACCAGGACTACCTGGCCCACGACCCGGACCTCGCCGCGGTACTCGCGGAGATCGACGCCGACCCGCGCACCGCCGAGGCGGCGCACCACGTCGTCGCGTCCCTCTTCCACGACGACTTCACCGCCTCGCTGCCCGCCGCCACGCGGGTCTCCTTCGCGCGCTCGCTGTACCAGCTCTACAGCGCGGCGCCGGACCTCCGCGTCGAGGCGCCGGACGTCGACCTCACCCGCTTCCTCGCCCCTCGCGACGCCCGGTGGTTCGCCTACCTCGACGACGCCGAGGAGTTCTACCGGAAGGGCCCCGCCCTCAGCGGGCGCACCATCACCTACAAGATGGCCGGCGTCCTCCTCGACGACCTCCTCACCCAGGCCGAGACGAAAGCCGCCGGCGCCGACCACAAGGGCGCGGTGCTCCGCTTCACCCACGCGGAGGAGATCGAACCCCTTGCGGCGCTCATGGGCCTGCCGGGCAGTACGGAACCGGCCGAGCCGGGCGAGCCCTACTCCTACCGGAACAACCCCTGGCGCGGCGCCGACGTCGCGCCGATGGCCGCGAACATCCAGTGGGACCTCTACCGGAACACCCCCTCCGGCGGTGAACCGGCCACCTTCCTGGTCCGCATGCTCTACAACGAGCAGGAGACCGCCTTCAAGCCCGCCTGCAAGCCGGTCTCCGCGGGCAGCCACTTCTACGAACTCCGTGAACTGGGCCGCTGTCTCCGCGGCTGACCGCGGTGTCAGGGCTGTCCGGCGGCCGGCGCGGCCCCGCGCCGGCGGAGCCGCCCCAGGACGACGCCCACGACGAGCAGCAACAGACAGGTGCCCGCCGCCGCGTGCACCAGGAGCGCGTCGAGACGGTCCGCCGCCAGGTAGGCGCCGACGGCCAGCGCCACCAGCGCGCACACGCCGCGGTCGATGATGGACTCCACCGACAGCAGGGTCGCGCGGTACGGGGTCGGGGGGATGGCCGCGTTGATCAGGTTGCGTTGCACCGGGTAGGCCAGCCCCGCCGCGGCGGCGAACACGCACAGCCAGAGGATCGTTCCCGGACCCCCCGACAGCGTGGTGGCCGCGAGGGTGAGTGCCATGACCACGCTGAGGACGGTGACCAGGGTGGTGTCGGACAGCCTGCCGCGCAACCAGCCGGTCCTGGCCGATCCGACGGCCTCGGCGACCGTCATCGCGGACAGCACCGCACCGTGGTCGGCGACGGGGAGGCTCTTTTCGAGGAGCAGCGGCTGGAAGAGGTTGACCTGGCAGATGCGGGCGAGCGTGAACACGGCCACGCCCTGCACCATCAACGGTCCGAGGGACCGTGACGTTCCGAGGACCTTCACGGCCTGCCGGGCCGAGGCCAGGAGCCCGACGCGCTCCGGCGGCGGGTGAGCGCCGTCGCGGGGCGCCGCGATCGCGGGGAGGGCCGCGGCGCAGGCCAGCGAACCGAGCGCGGAGAGCGCGGTCAACACGTAAGGGGCCTCGTGCCGGACGTGCATGAGTACGCCGACCAGGGGCCAGCAGGCGATCTTCGCCCAGAGGCCCAGCGCCCGGGCGGTGCCCTCGGCCTGTACGTAGTGTGCCCGCGCACCGTGCTCGTGGAGGTACTCGTACAGGTAGGCGCTGGACGCCCCGGACACCAGCGAGCGGGCGACGGCGATGGCCAGGAAGTGCGCCATGAAGCCCGCGAAGGACGGCGAGACGACCGGCAGGAGATTCGCCGCGGTCATCGCGGCCGCCCCCAGTTGCATGCAACGGCGCTGCCCGATCCGGTCGGCGATGAAGCCGGTGGGTATCTCCAGCAGGCAGAACGCCACGTAGTAGACGCTCTGGATGCCGAAGATCTGGCTGTCCGACAGGCCTGCCCGCCTCTGGTACTCGTAGAAGACGGGCATCCACCACAGCAGGTTGAACAACAACTGGAAGCCGTTGTTCAGACGGATGACGCGGAGCACCGCGGTGGGCGGGCGGACGCGGCGTTTCACGCGGGCGGGCAGGGAGAGGGGCATCGGCGACCTTCGGGTGGGGCGGTACGCGGGGGAGTCCGGACAGGTCAGGTGCTGTAAGGCCGGAGCTGGAGGATGTGGAGCGCGCCCCCCGGCCCGAGCAGCCATTCGATGTCGAGCGGCCCCGCGAAGGTGTAGTCCGTGGCGAAATGGGACTGGAGCAGGCGGCCCGCCAGCGCCAGCCGCCCGAGGTGGTCCCGTGTCTCCCGCGTCAGGTCCTCCTCGGCCGCGCCCAGCGAGATCGTGCGGCCGCCGCCCTCGACCGTGTTGTACAGGTACTGCAGGGGCATCGTCCGGCCGTCCACGACGTCGGCCGTGGACCCGTGCGCGCAGTTGAGGTACACGTTGCGGAAGTCGGCCCGGTTGGTCGGATTGCAGGTGACCATGACGCCCCCGAGGGGGGACGGCTCGTAGCGCTGGACGATCACCCCCATGTACGTGTCGTCCAGGGAGATGCCGGCCTGATGGCGCAGTCGCACGCTGCGCGGGGAGAGCAACGAGGCCCACACCTGGCGGATGGCGTCCAGCAGCCCCGGCAGGTCGGTGACCTTGGTGTGGGACTCGTAGATGCCGGCCGCGGAGAAGCCCGGCAGGTCCTCGGCGTTCGAGGAGGAGCGCACGGCGAAGCGGCTCGTGCCCGCCAGGTGCTCGACCACCTGGGTGTCCAGGGCGCGCACCAGGTCCTCGGGCACCGGAAGGGTGCGCACGAGGTGCTGCAACTGGACGCAGACCGTGTCCACGGCGTCCATGGCGTTCAGCTCCAGGGCCATCTTCAGCTTCCCGATGCTCTGTTGCACCGCCGGCGAGGAGTCCAGGAATCGCCGTTGGACGGAGAAGGGGACGGCGATGCCCTCCGGCGCCTGGACGTGACGGGTCAGGAACTCGCCCGCGTACTGGGCGAGGTCGCCGTCCTCGGGCATCCCCAGCCGCGCGGCCAGGTGACCGAGCAGGTCGGACCGGGGCGGGCGGGGCACGGAGTAGTAGCCGGTCAGTCGGGACGAGCCGTGGCGCAGCACGTGGTGCAGTTCCCCCAGGTTGGCCGCCTTCGTGCCGTAGCGGTTGCGGTCCCCGGCGCGCAACGCCGCCAGAGGCACGAGCGGTACGTCCGTCACGTGCGGCGCGTCGAGGCGGACCCGCTGCGTGTGCCACGTCGGTTCGGCGAGGTCCGACGGCTCCTCGGCGCGCTCGATGACGTACCCCTCGGCGCTCACCTCGTACCGGACCCAGGCACCGTCCAGCTTCTCGTCGGCGATCGTGTCGAGGACGCCGCGGACGATGGCGTTGGGGATGCCCCAACCGGCCGCGAGCATGTTGGTGTGCGACAGCGGGGTGGTGGGCAGGGCGTTGATCAGACCGGCGAGCCGCGGGATGTCGTCGGGAACCACCGGCATGGCGACGATGTCGTACCAGGTCAGGTCCGCGCGGGCGGCCAGGTACTCCTCGCCGGAGGCGAAGGCGCGGAGCCGACCGGTGGCCGAGGCGAGCGTCAACGGCACGAAGGGCGCGGTGGCCAGGAGCGCGTGTCCCCGGGCGCGGGGCACCACGGTCTCCGGCACCGCCGCGAGGGCGTTCTCCTGGCCGTGGTTGGCCGGCTTCACCAACAGCTCCAGCGCGGGATCGAGGTGAGCCCGTACGAAGGCGTGGAACTCGATCAGCAGGTCGGCGCCCATGGTGTCGGCCTCGGTGGTCTCCAGGACCATGAACGGCTCGTCCCGTTCCGGGCCGCCCCGGGAGTGCAGCGACAGGACGCCGAGCAGGAACCGCCGTGCCGGGTCCTGGTAGACGTCGTGGTTGAAGCGGTCGAGTTCGGCGTCGAGCTGGTCGAGGGTCAGCCCCTGGATCTCGGTGGCTATGTAGTTGACGTGGAAGGAGTGCACGGCGCTGTCGAGTACGTGCCACAGGCCCTGTTCCCGGTCCACGACGACCTTCACGTACGGGTGCCCTCCCAGCACCCCGGCCAGTTGTTCGAACAGGGGGAGCGTGAGCAGGGTGTCCACGGCGGCGCCCCGGGGGGACGTCGCGGAAGTGGTGGCGCCGGCGTTCGTCATGCGGTGCTCCCGGGTGTCGAGCGGTCGGCGGACGTGGCGGTGGTGTCGGGGGACGCGGGGCCGGCGGCCGGGGGGTCGGCGGACGCGGCGGTGAGGGCCTTGGGCAGGGCCGCGACGATGCGGCCGCAGTCGGCCAGCAGCTCCGGCCCGGACTCGGCGGTGAGGAAGCACAGCGCCGCCATGGAATTGGCCCCTCCGGCCTCCTCGTACGGCGGGACCGGACTGCCCGGCGCGAGACTGTGCTCGCGCACCTGCTCCACGCGGGATCCCGGCGCTACCAGGGAGGGCCAGTCGACCGCCCCGAAGTCCCAGGCCGGTAACTCGGTCCAGGGCCGGCCCCCGGGGTCGACGGCCAGCACGACGAGGGACCCGGCGGCCCCCACGCCCTCGGTTGCCATCCGCTCCGGGTAGGAGACGTCCCGGCCGAGCAACTGGCGCACCAACATGCCGATCATGTCGAACCCGAAGACGGTCTCCACCTGCCGGGTGGTCATCACCCCACCGAAGCGGGCCGCTGTCTCGATCAGCCACATCGCCCCGTCGGCGCCGAGTTTGATCTCGGTGTGGGTGGCGCAGGTGTCGAGTCCGAGGGCGTCGACGGCGGCGCGCGACACCTCCTCGATCCGGCGCTGCAACGCCTTCGGGAGGGCGGCCGGAGCCAGGCTCGCCCGCTCGGTGAAGGGCGCGACGGTCGGCATCCGCCCCGTGATGCACAACGGGTGGTAGCGGCCGTCGGCGACGATCCCCTCCACGCTGACGTAGTCGCCCCAACCGGTCCCCTCGAACCAGTCGGATGCCTGCCCCGTCACGATCTCCTCCAGCAGGAAATCGCTGACGCCCTCGTCCGCCGCGTGCAGCTCCGCGTATCCCTGGGCGGAGGAGGCCTCCATGACGGAGCGTCCGGTCTTCCAGGCCTCCTCGGCCTGCTGCTCGTTCCACACGGTGAGGTGGGCCGTGGAACCCGCGCTCCAGGCGGCCTTCAGCAGGAGCGGCGGCCGCAGGGTTTCGAAGGCGGTCGCGATGTCCTCCGGGCCGTGGACCTCCGCGAACCCCGGTACGGGCACCCCGGCGTCACGCCAGATCCGGCGCATCAGACGCTTGTCCCGGGCTCCCGCGACCCGCTCGCCGGCGCCGCGCAGACCGAGCCGAAGGCAGGCGTGGGCGACCGCCACCACCGCGTACTCCGACAGGGTCAGCACCGCCGCCGCGCCGACGCGGCGGGCGTGGGAGCAGATCAGATCGACCAATTCCACCCCCTCGCCCGGCGCGGCCGTGGTGACCGACGCGCACCCCGGCAGCCACGCCGCCTCGGTGGCTCGGGGCAGGGGCGCGAGCGCCAGGACGTGCACCTCGGCGTGCGCCGCGATTCTCGGGACCGCGTACTCCAGGGGAGGGCCGCCCTTGGCATAGACGAAGAGGATCGGGGTCATGGTGCTCCTGGGGTCGGGGCGGACGCCGCGTGGTGCGACGGCGTCGCCGGCGGACGATCCGCACGCGGTGTCACCGCGCACCGACCGCGGGTGACGAGAGCACGGCGGAAAACGGTGGACGCACAGACGTACGCCTACTCGATTAGGCGTTCGCCAAACAAATCGCGCTCCCCAACCCGAGCCGGCAGCACGGTATTTCGGCCACGCGCGCGGAGGGTGGGGATCACCGCCCGAAGCGCCGATCCGCTCGTCACCACCCGGGCAGGGACACGGCCCACGGCCGTACGGAACCCCTCGGGTCCCGTACGGCCGTGGTCTGCTCACCGACGCCGTGTCACAGCGCCGGGTAGGCGTTCTTCAGGAGCTCCTGGAACTGGGCCGAGAACCACTGGCCCGAGAGGGGCGCGTTCGGCAGGGCGCCGGACATGCTGTTCCCGTTGCGGGCGTTGCCCGTGTACGTCGGGTCGCACATCCGGTCGAAGCCCTTGCCCTCGTTGTTCGGGATCTCCTTGCTCGATCCGTCCGACTCGCCCGGCGGCTTCATCCACACATACGCGTCGATGCCCGGCGCCGGCGCGGCCTGCGGCCTCTCGCCCAGCCCGGCGCCGGCCTGGTTGCACCAGTTGCCCAGGTGGATGCGCCGGTCGTAGCGACCGCCGTTGACGTAGGTGTCGACGCTGGTCAGGGCCCCGGGGCCGGTCGGACGGGCCGCGCCGCCCCAACCGTTGCGGGAGGTGTCGACCAGCATGCCGAGGTTGGCGTCGAAGCCGAGGGAGATCAGCTTGGCCCGCATGGCCTGCGCGTACGACACCTCGTCCGTGTACCGGTTCCAGTCGATCCACTTCGACTGGCGTACGGAGGTGCCGTTGACGGAGTCGCCGATCGTGAAGTGGTCCTCCTTCAGCGCGCTGTAGTTGGCCGTGTTCACGATGAAGCCGTGAACCTTGGAGAGCGTGGAGCCCTCGGCGGTGGCGGCCTGCTTGAAGAGTTCGGCGGAGGCTCCGAAGTTGTCGTCCCAGCCGAGCCAGCCGTGGTGGCCCGCGTCCACGTAGTTGTAGACGTTGGCGATCGAGCCCAGCTTGTTCAGCGCGTAACCGACGCCCTTGACGTAGTTTCCGTTGGCCTTCATCACATCGCAGCCGGCGGTGGCCGTCGGGCGCCCGGAGACGTTGGTGACCAGGTTGGGCAGCGAGTCGATCTCGACCGTGGTGACGATCCGGAGCCCCGCGTACTTGGGGTCCGAGAGGATCGCGGCGATCGGGTCGATGTACTGCGTCTTGTACTTGTCGATCTCGGTGGGACCCAGCTCGCCGTTGGAGGCGAGCGCGGCGCAGTCGCGTCCGGGCAGGTCGTAGATTACGAGCTGGACGACGAGCTCACCGCTGCCCTTCTGCGCCAGTGCCCGGTCCAGGTGGTCGCGCAGACCCATACCGCCGGTCGTGCCGGCGATGGCGGCGATGCGGTCCAGCCAGACGCCGGTGGGCTGGTTCGACACCTTGGTGCCGCCCGGCTCGGCGGCGGCCTTGGCGGACCACTCGGGGTTCACGTACACCTTGGCGCCGGCGTACGGGTTGTCGGCCTTGCCGCCCGAAGGCGGCGGGGTGGTGGGCGGTGTCGTCGGGGGAGTGGTCGGGGGCTCGGTCGGCTGTGTCGCGCCGTCGCAGGTGACGCCGTTGAGCTTGAACGTCGCGGGGACGGGGTTCGTTCCGCTGTAGGAGCCGTTGAAGCCGAAGGAGGTGGTACCGCCGGTGGCCAGGCTTCCGTTGTACGAGAGGTTCCGGGCGGTCACGGCCGGCCCTGACTGGACAATCGAGGCGTTCCAGCCCTGGGTGACCTTCTGGTCGCCTCCGTAGGACCATTCCAGGGTCCAGGCGCCGACCGGGTCGCCGGTGTTGGTGATGACGACATCGGCACCGAAGCCGGTGCCCCACTGGCTGGTGATCCGGTACTCGACCTTGCAGCCGCCGGTGGCGGCTCCGGCGTCGGTGGTCAGGACGGTGGCGGTGACGCCGGTCGCGCTGATCAGCCCGAGGGCCGCCAGCAGGGCGGTGTGGCGGGGTAAGCGGCTCATCTCGTGGGTGCCTTTCAGTTCAGGGCGCGCAGATGGTCGCGCAGCCCGGTGCCGAACGGGGTGGGTGTGCCGTCGTACGAGGTGATCAAGGAGGGACCCGAGGAGCAGTTCCAGGTGTTCCAGGTCCAGCCGAGATACGAGAGGGCGTGGGCGTCGGCCCAGGCCATGACTCGGTCGATGAACGCGTGGCCGCAGGTGTTCTCACCGATCTCGCCGGTGACCAGGGGCACGTGGGCGGCGACCGGGGCGAGGGCGTTGTCCCAACACGCCTCGTCTGCACAGATGTTGAAGTTGTAGACGTGCCAGGCCGCGGCCAGGTTGCCCGTTGGGTCGGTAGGGGAGTGGGTGAGCCACTGGCTCAGGTCGTTGGAGTACGCGATGCCGGGGACGAGGACGAGATTGCGGGCCCCCGTCGAGCGGACGGCGTCCACCAGGTCCTGCATACCGGCGACCTCGTAACCGATGCCCGGGCAGGTGCCTCCGTCGCGCCAGCAGTTCCAGGCCTGGGCGGCGCCGGCCGTCGCCCGGTCGGGATACGGCTCGTTGAACAGGTCGAAGGCGATCCGGCGGTCGTTCTTGAAGGTGTTCGCCACCGAGGTCCAGAACGCCGGGGCGTACTGGGCGTCGGGCATCGGCTTCTGGCAGGAGGCGTGGACGTCGGCGCAGCCCGAGGAGTCGCCGGTGTACTGGCCGTACGTCCAGTGCAGCTCGACGACCGGGGTCATGCCGTGCGCGAGGACCCGGTCGACCAGGCCCTTGACGGCGTCCACGTAGCGCGCGCCGCCGTACTCGGGTTTGATGTTCGCCAGACCGAGCCAGCACTCCTCGTTGAGCGGGATACGGACGGTGTTCGCCTTCCAGTCGGCGATGGCCCGCACGGAGGCGTCGTCGACGGGCCCGTCGAAGATGCCGTGCCCCTGGACGCACATGAACTCGGCCCCGGAGCGGTTGACACCGAGGAGGCGGCGTGGGGTGCCGTTCCGATCGGTGAGCCGGTTGCCGGTGACGGCCAGTTCGGGTGCTCCGGAGGCCGGGCCGGGGGACCCGGTCGGGTCGGTGGGGGTGGGGGTGGGTGAGGTCGGGGTGGGTGAGGTCGGGGTCGGCTCGGGTCCGGAATCGGACTCGCAGGGCGCTCCGCCCAGCGTGAACGCCGTGGGCGTCGTGTGCGCGCCCGACCACGAGGCGATGAATCCGGCCGTCACGCTCGCGCCGGCGCCGAGGGTGGCGTTCCATTCCTCGTTCACGGCCGTGACGGCCGTCCCGGTCTGGGACCACTTGGCGCCCCAGCCCTGGCTGACGGTTTGACCTGCGGGGAAGCCGAAGCCGAGACTCCAGCCGTTCAACGCGGAACTGTTGTTGGTGACGGTGACCGACCCCTGGAACCCGCCGGCCCACTGGCCGACGACGGAGTACTTCACCGTGCAGACGGGTGCGGCCGCGGCTCCTGAGGCCGTACCCACGATGGCGAACAGACAGCTCGCCATCGCGAGCGCTGCTCCTGTGAACAGCGCGGACAGACGTGGGGGGCGTCGCATGAGCGACTCCTTGCAGCGAGGGCGCGTGCTGACGCGCCGACTGACGGAATCGCTCCCACTGGTTCGGCCAGACCGTAGCGGCAACGGGCGCCGAGCAACAGAGGGATCGCCCAAATTCCCCGACGTAAGGCTTCGACTCTTCACACACCTTGACGCCGTCGGGTCCGCCTTGCACAGTGGGAGCGCTCCCACTGGTTCAGGACTTGTGCTTGGGTTCGGGTAAGCGCCCTTCGTCTCCCGCTCACCGACCGCGCAGAACGACGACTCCATCGAACGGAGAGCCGTACGGTCCGCACCCGCTTGCTCCGCCCCGGCGTCAGTCGAGGGTAGAACCGGGCGGGCCGTTCCGGCCGCAAGACGGCCCCTGGCGCCCGTTCCCCGGGGCCACGGGGACGGTTGCCTCGTGATCGCGAACAAATACACTCTCGTCGGCACTCGTGAGACAGTCGTAGTGTCCGCGGGGCACGGGTGACGGACGACCGGTGACCGGCGGACGCGGCGGCCTGCTCCCGGGAACGGCCCGTACGCGAACGCCGTCACCTGCGGACACCGGCGGCCGATCCGCACCGCATGACCGACGAGGGGGGCCCTGAGTGGGAACCGCAAGCACCGAGCCGGAGTCCCGTCAGCCCGTGATGGCGGATGTGGCGCGGGTCGCCGGCGTCTCCCACCAGACCGTGTCGCGGGTGCTGAACGGTGCACCGCACGTCCGGCCCGACACCCGGGACCGGGTCCTCGCCGCCATCCGCGAGCTGGACTACCGCCCCAACTCGGCGGCCCGCGCGTTGGTCACCCGACGCTCCCAGACCCTCGGTGTGGTCAGTTTCGGCAGCGCGCTGTACGGGCCCGCGTCGATGCTGGACGGGATCGAACAGGCCGCGCGCAGCGCGGGGTACTTCGTCAGCGTGGCCAGCCTGAGGTCGCTGGACAGCCGCTCCGTACAGGAGGCGGTCGACCGGCTCCGCGACCAGGGCGTGGAGGGCATCGTCGTCATCGCCCCGCAGATCTCCGCGGTGAGCGCGGTGGCGAAGCTGTCCAGCGTGGTGCCCGTGGTCGCCGTCGGGTCCGGCAGTCAGTCCCGGGTGCCGGTGGTCGCCGTCGACAACGAGGCGGGCGCGCTGGCCGCCACCCGCCACCTGCTCGACCTCGGGCACGCCACGGTCCAGCACGTCGCCGGCCCGTCCGGCTGGCTGGAGACCAAGACCCGGCAGGACGGCTGGCGCAAGGCCCTGGAAGCCTGCGGCGCCGAGGTGCCGCCGGTGCTCAGCGGGGACTGGAGCGCGAGGTCCGGGTACGAGGCCGGCCTGCGGATCGCCGAGGACCCCCTCGTCACGGCGGTCTTCTGCGCCAACGACCACATGGCCCTCGGACTGCTCCGCGCCTTCCACGAGGCGGGCCGCGCGATTCCGGGCGACATCAGCGTGGTCGGGTTCGATGACATCCCGGAGGCCGCGTACTTCGCCCCGCCGCTGACCACCGTCCGTCAGGACTTCGGCGAACTGGGACGGCGCGCCTTGGAACTGCTGGTGGAGGAGCTGACAGGCGTCGATCACGCCCGCAGTCATGTGCTGATCTCCCCGGAGATGGTGCTGCGCCACAGCGCGGGCCCCGCGGCGCGCCGGTAGTCGGCGGCGCCCGTAGTCGGCGGTACCCCGTGGCGCGCCCGTAGTCGGCGGTGCGGCGCGGTCGCCTCGGGCCGGCCGCGTGCCGAGGCCACCGCGCGCCGCCGGCTCGTACGCCTTTTGCGCACCCTTGACACGGTGGATGTTAGCGCTAACAATCGCCGAGCGGGTGCCCCGTCCTCGCGCCTTCCGCCCGCGCGGCGCTCCGTACGAAGGATGTGAAGTGACCGTGACCCCACCCACCCAGACCGCGGAGAGCCATGTCGTGGGTGTCGACTTCGGCACGCTCTCCGGCCGGGCCGTGGTGGTCCGCGTACGGGACGGCGAGGAGCTCGGCTCCGCCGTCCACGCGTACCCGCACGGCGTCATCGAGCGTGAACTGCCGACGACGGGGCGCCCCTTGCCACCGGACTGGGCCCTTCAGCACCCCGAGGACTGGCGCGAGGTGCTGCGCACCGCCGTCCCCGCCGCGTTGGCCGCGAGCGGTGTGGACCCGGCCACCGTGATCGGCATCGCGACCGACTTCACCGCCTGCACCGTCCTGCCCGTACGGGGCGACGGCACCCCCCTCGCCGAGACCGGGCTGGGCGTGCGACCGCACGCCTGGCCCAAGCTCTGGAAGCACCACGCGGCCCAGAGCCAGGCCGACCGGATCAACCACCTCGCCCACCTGCGCGCCGAGAAGTGGATCTCCCGCTACGGGGGCAGGATCTCCGCCGAATGGCAGTACGCCAAGGCGCTCCAGGTGCTGGAGGAGGACCCGCGGACCTACGCCGCCACCGAGCGCTGGATCGAGGCCGCGGACTGGATCGTCTGGCAGCTGACCGGCGTCGAGACCCGCAACACCTGCACGGCGGGGTACAAGGGAATCCACCAGGACGGCCACTACCCGAGCGAGGACTATCTCGCCGCCCTGCACCCCGACTTCGCCGACTTCGCGCGCACCCGCCTGGAGCACCCGCTCTCCCCCCTGGGCTCCCGGGCCGGCTCCCTGACCGCCGAGGCCGCCGCCTGGACCGGGCTGCCCGAGGGCATCGCGGTGGCCGCCGGCAACGTCGACGCCCATGTCGCCGCCCCCGCCGCCCGAGCCGTCGAGAACGGGCAGCTCCTCGCCATCATGGGCACCTCCACCTGCCACGTCGTCAACGGTCCCGTCCTCGCCGACGTCCCCGGCATCTGCGGAGTCGTCGACGGCGGCATCATCGAAGGTGCCTACGGTTACGAGGCCGGACAGAGCGCGGTCGGGGACATCTTCGCCTGGTGGCTGCGACAGGGCGTACCCGCCGACTACCTCGCCGAGGCCGAGACCACCGGGGAGGACCTGCACCAACTGCTCTCCCGCAAGATCGCCGGCCAGCCCGTCGGCGGCCACGGTCTGGTCGCCCTCGACTGGATGAACGGCAACCGCTCCACCCTGGTCGACCACCACCTCTCCGGTGTCATCGTCGGCCTCACGCTCGCCACCCGCCCCGAGGAGATCTACCGCGCGCTGCTGGAGGCCACCGCCTTCGGCACCCGCACCATCGTCGAAGCCCTGGAGCGGGGCGGCGTCCCCGTCACCGAGTTCATCGTCACCGGCGGACTGAAGCAGAACCCCCTGCTCATGCGGATCTACGCCGACGTGCTGCGCCGTCCCGTCTCCCTCGCCGAGTCCGCCCAAGGCCCGGCCCTCGGCTCCGCCATCCACGCCGCCGTGGCCGCCGGCGCACACCCCGACGTACGCACCGCGGCCGCGGCCATGGGCCGGGTGCGGCGCGGCGCCTACCGGCCGGACACCGCGCGGGCCGACGCGTACGACCGCCTCTACGCCGAATACCGCGCTCTGCACGACCACTTCGGGGCCGGCCCCGACAAGCTCCTCCACCGCCTGCGCGCCCTCCGCAACGCGGCGTCGGCCGCCGGGCGAGCCGATCCGAAGGCCACCCCGGGCGCCGCCCCGGCCGCCGCCGTCCACGAGAGCGAGGTCCGCCCATGAGTTCCCCGATCGACCTGCTGCGCCGTCAGGTGAGCGAGCTCCACCAGGAGCTGGTCCGCTACGGGCTCGTCGTCTGGACGGCGGGCAACGTCTCGGCCCGCGTCCCCGGCGAGGACCTGCTGGTCATCAAGCCGAGCGGTGTCCCGTACGACGAACTGACGCCCCGGAACATGATCGTCTGCGACCTGCACGGCGAGGTCGTCGAGGGCGACCACTCCCCGTCCTCCGACACCGCCGCGCACGCCTACGTCTACCGCCACATGCCCGAGGTCGGGGGAGTGGTCCACACCCATTCGACGTACGCGAGTGCCTGGGCCGCGCGCGGTGAGGCGGTGCCCTGCGTACTGACCGCCATGGCCGACGAGTTCGGCGCCGCGATCCCCGTGGGCCCCTTCGCGCTGATCGGCGACGACTCCATCGGCCGGGGCATCGTCGAGACCCTCCGGGGCCACCGCTCACCCGCCGTCCTGATGAAGAGCCACGGTGTCTTCACCATCGGCAAGGACGCCACGGCGGCCGTCAAGGCCGCCGTGATGTGCGAGGACGTCGCGCGCACCGTCCACATCTCCCGCCAGCTCGGTGAACCCCTGCCGATCGCGCAGAGCGACATCGACCGTCTCAACCACCGCTACCGGAACGTGTACGGCCAGCGCCCCGCCGCCCGCTAAGGAGAAACCCGCCCCCATGAAGGCACTGAAGGCAATCGAGGGCCGCGAGGTCTGGTTCCTGACCGGCAGCCAAGGCCTCTACGGCGACGACACCCTGCGTCAGGTCGCCGAGCAGTCCCGCCGGATCGCCGACGCGCTCGGCGACCATGCGGGCATGCCGGTGCACATCGTCTGGAAACCGGTGCTCACCGACGCCGGCGCGATCCGGCGGGTCTGCCTGGACGCCAACGCCGACGACGCGTGCATCGGCCTGATCGCATGGATGCACACCTTCTCCCCGGCGAAGATGTGGATCTCGGGCCTGGACGCGCTGCGCAAGCCGCTGCTCCACCTGCACACCCAGGCCAACGCCGCGCTGCCCTGGGCGTCGATCGACATGGACTTCATGAACCTGAACCAAGCGGCCCACGGGGACCGCGAGTTCGGTTACATCCAGTCCCGTCTCGGCGTCGCGCGCAAGACCGTCGCCGGGCACGTCACCGACCCCTCGGTCGCCGCCCGGATCGCCTCCTGGGCCCGGGCCGCCGCGGGCCGCGCCGAGCTGGGCGGCCTCAAGCTGGCGCGGTTCGGCGACAACATGCGCGACGTCGCCGTGACCGAGGGCGACAAGGTCGAGGCCCAGCTGCGCTTCGGCGTCTCGGTCAACACCTATGGCGTCAACGACCTGGTCGAGGCCGTCGACGCGGCAACCGACGCGGACGTCACCGAACTGGTCAAGGAGTACGAGGGCACCTATCGCCTCGCGCCCGAGCTGCGCGCCGACGGGGACCGGCACGACTCGCTGCGCTACGCCGCCCGTGTCGAACTCGGCCTGCGCTCCTTCCTCGCGGACGGCGGCTTCCAGGCCTTCACCACGAACTTCGAGGACCTCGGGGGGCTTCGTCAGCTCCCCGGCCTGGCCGTGCAGCGACTGATGGCCGACGGCTTCGGATTCGGCGGCGAAGGCGACTGGAAGACCTCCGTCCTGCTGCGCACACTGAAGGTGATGGCCACCGGGCTGGTGGGAGGCACCTCGTTCATGGAGGACTACACCTACCACCTGGAGCCGGGGCGGGAGCTGATCCTCGGCGCGCACATGCTGGAGGTCTGCCCGACCATCGCGTCGGACGTGCCGACGTGCGAGATCCACCCGCTGGGCATCGGCGGCCGCGAGGACCCGGTCCGGCTCGTCTTCGACGCCCGCACCGGCCCCGCCGTCGTGGTCGGACTGGCCGACATGGGCGACCGGTTCCGTATGGTCGTGAACGAGATCGACGTGGTCGAGCCCCTCGAACCGCTGCCCCGCCTCCCGGTCGCGCGTGCGGTCTGGCAGCCGCGACCGAACCTGCGCACCTCGACCGAGGCGTGGCTGACCGCCGGCGCGCCCCACCACACCGTGCTGTCCGGCGCGCTGGGTACCGAGGAACTGGCCGACCTCGCCGACATCCTCGCCACCGAACTGCTGGTCATCGACGCGGACACCACGATCCGCCGGTTCGCCCAGGAGATCCGCTGGAACCAGGCGTACCACCGCCTGGCCCAGGGTTTCTGACGCCGAGCGGGTCCGAGGCCGCCGCCCCTCCCGACCGGGAGGGGCGGCGGCCGACGTCATGCCGGGGGAGCGAACGTGGCCGGCCACCCCGGCGCGTTCACGGTGGTCGACACGACCGCGCCTGCCCCGGCCAGGTCCCGGCGGTGAGAACGGGGCCGGCGGTGAGAACGGGGCCGGCGCGCCCCCGCGAGGGGGACGCGCCGGAGGGGGACGCAACCGATCAGGAACCGGCCTTGCGCTTGTTGTAGACGTCGAACCCGACCGCGGCGAGCAGCACCAGACCCTTGATGACCTGCTGGTAGTCGGTGCCGATGCCGACCAGCGACATGCCGTTGTTGAGCACGCCCAGCACCAGGCCGCCGATGATCGCGCCGAGTACGGTGCCCACACCGCCCGAGGCCGAGGCGCCGCCGATGAACGCGGCGGCGATGGCCTCCAGTTCGAAGTTGATGCCGGCCTGCGGTGTACCCGCGTTGAGGCGCGCCGCGAAGACCATCCCGGCCAGCGCCGCCAGCACGCCCATGTTGACGAAGGCGAGGAAGACGACCCGCTTGCTCTTGACGCCCGAGAGCTTCGCCGCGGCCTCGTTGCCGCCGATCGCGTAGGTGTGGCGGCCCAGGACGGAGTTGCGCATCAGGTAGCCGAAGGCGACGAGCAGCACGCCCAGGATCAGCAGCACGATCGGGAAACCGTGGTAGCTCGCCAGCAGCAGGGTGAACGCCAGCACCGCCGCCGCGATGGCACCCAGCTTCGCCAGGAAGAAGGCCGGCGGCAGCAGTTCGAGGCCGTAGCGGGCGGCCTGCCGGCGACCCCGGACCTCCTGGAGCACGGCGAGGGCGAGTACGCCGAGACCCAGCAGCAGGGTGAGGTTGTGGTAGTCGGTGTGCGGGCCGACCTCCGGCAGGAAGCCGCTGCTGATCTCCTGGAAGCCCTTCGGGAAGGGCGCCACCGACTGGCCCTGCAACACGATCTGCGTCCCGCCGCGGAACAGCAGCATGCCCGCCAGCGTCACGATGAACGACGGGATGCCCACGTACGCGATCCAGAACCCCTGCCAGGCCCCCGCGACCGCGCCGATCAGCAGGGCGGCGGCCAGTGCGAGCGGCCACGGTACGTCGTGCCTGACCATCATCACGGCCGCGGCGGCGCCGACGAAGGCGGCCAGCGAACCGACCGAGAGGTCGATGTGCCCGGCGATGATCACGATCATCATGCCGATCGCCAGGATCAGGATGTAGCTGTTCTGCTGGATCAGGTTGGTGACGTTGAGCGGCTGGAGCAGGATGCCGTCGGTCCAGATCTGGAACACGGCGACGATCAGGGCCAGCGCGACCAGCATGCCGTACTGGCGTATGTTGCCGCGCAGCGCCCGCGCCAGCAGGGGCCCGAGGCCGCCACCGCCTCCGGGCCGCGCGGACCGGACCCTCTTGAGGTCCGTGGTGTCCGTGGTGTCCGTGGTTTCTGTCTGGGCCATGCCCTACACCTGCTCGTTCCGGGTCGCAGCGCTCACGGTCATGAGGCGCATGAGTGATTCCTGGGTCGCGTCCGCGCGGTCCACCTCGCCGGTGAGCCGGCCCTCGGCCATCGTGTAGATGCGGTCGCACATGCCGAGCAGCTCGGGGAGTTCGGAGGAGATGATCAGCACCGCCTTGCCCTGGGCCGCGAGTTCGGCGATCACCGCGTAGATCTCGGCCTTCGCGCCGACGTCGATGCCCCGGGTGGGTTCGTCGAGGATCAGCACCTCCGGCTCGGAGAAGATCCACTTGCTGAGGACGACCTTCTGCTGGTTGCCGCCGCTGAGCTTCCCGGTCTGCGCGAACACCGACGGTGCCTTGATGCGCATGGCCGCGCGGAAGGACTCCGCGACCCGGGTCTCCTCGTGCTCGCTCACCCAGCCGCGCCGGGCGACCTTGCCGAGCGCGCTCAGCGAGATGTTGCGGCTGATGCCGTCCATCAGGTTCAGCCCGAGGTGTTTGCGGTCCTCGGTGACGTACGCGAGGCCGTGGCCGATCGCCTCCGGGACGCTGCGGGTGCGGATCTCCTTGCCGTTCATCAGCACCCGGCCCCCGGTATGGCGCCCGTACGAGCGGCCGAAGACGCTCATCGCGAGCTCGGTGCGGCCCGCGCCCATCAGGCCCGCGATGCCGACGATCTCGCCGCGCCGCACCTGGAGCGACACCCCCTCGACGACGTTGCGCTGGTGGTCGATGGGGTGTTGAACGGTCCAACCCTCGACGGCGAAGACGACCTCGCCCACCTCGGGGGTACGCTCGGGATAGCGGTGCTCCAGATCGCGGCCGACCATGCCCCGGATGATCCGGTCCTCGGAGATGCCCTCCGTGCCGACCGCGATGGTCTCGATGGTCCGGCCGTCACGCAGGATCGTCACCGAGTCGGCGACCTGGGCTATCTCACCCAGCTTGTGTGAGATGAGGATGCAGGAGATCCCCTGGGCCTTGAGCTCCAGGATGAGGTCGAGGAGCTTGCGGCTGTCCTCGCCGTTGAGGGCGGCCGTGGGCTCGTCCAGGATCAGCAGCTTGACCTCCTTGGCGAGCGCCTTGGCGATCTCGATCAACTGCTGCTTGCCCACGCCGATGTCGGCGACCCGGGTGTGCGGACTCTCGTCCAGGCCCACCCGCCGCAGCAGCGCCGTGGCGTGGGTGAGCGTCTTGTTCCAGCTGATGATGCCCCGGGTGGCGTGCTCGTTGCCGAGGAAGACGTTCTCGGCGATGGAGAGGTACGGAACCAGGGCGAGTTCCTGGTGGATGATGACGATGCCGCGCTGTTCGCTGGCCCGGATGTCCCTGAAGGCGCAGGGCTCGCCCTGGAAGAGGATCTCGCCCTCGTAGGAGCCGTGCGGGTGGACCCCGCTGAGCACCTTCATCAGGGTGGACTTCCCGGCGCCGTTCTCACCGCAGACGGCGTGGACTTCACCGGGGGCGACGCTCAGGTTGACGTCGGAGAGCGCTTTGACACCCGGGAACGACTTGCTGATCGAACGCATCTCTAGGACGGGTCCGGCCATGGTGGTGCATCCGTTCGACAGGGGCGCGGCGGGCGGGGCCTGTCAGGTCGACGGCCCCGCCCGGACGCGCCCGGCTCTGGTGCGACCCCGCGTGCGGGGCGCGGGGGTTACTTGAGCTGGTCGGCGGTGTACTGCCCGCCGTCGACCAGGACCTTCCGGTAGTTCTCCTTGTCGACGCTGACCGGCGGCAGCAGGAAGGCCGGGACGACCTTGACCCCGTTGTCGTACTGCTTGGTGTCGTTGACCTGGGGCTTGCCGCCGGTGAGCAGCGCGTCCCCCATCTGCACCGCGACCTTGGCCAGCTCGCGGGTGTCCTTGTAGACGGTCTGCGTCTGCTCGCCCGCGATGAGGGACTTCACCGAGGCCAGCTCGGCGTCCTGGCCGGTGACGATCGGAAGCGCCTTGCCCGAGCCGCCGTAGCCGACTCCCTTGAGGGAGGACAGGATGCCGATGGAGATGCCGTCGTAGGGGGAGAGCACGGCGTCGACCCGGGCGGAGGTGTACGACTTGCTGAGCAGGTTGTCCATCCGGGACTGGGCGACGCCGCCGTCCCAGCGCAGGGTGGCGACCTGGTTGAAGCCCGTCTGACCGCTCTGGACGACCAGCTTCTTCTGGTCGATGTACGGCTGGAGCACGCTCATGGCGCCCTGGAAGAAGAAGGTGGCGTTGTTGTCGTCCGGCGAGCCGGCGAACAGCTCGATGTTGAACGGCCCCTTGCCGTTCGCGAGGTCCAGCTTGTCGACGATGTAAGTGCCTTGCAGCACACCGACTTTGAAGTTGTCGAAGGTCGCGTAGTAGTCGACGTCCCCGGTGCCGCGGATAAGACGGTCGTAGGAGATCACGGGGATCTTCGCCTCGGCGGCCCGGTGGAGGACGTTGGTGAGCGAGGAGCCGTCGATGGCGGCGACGACCAGCAGCTTGGCCCCCTTGGTGATCATGTTTTCGATCTGCGACACCTGGTTCTCGACTACGTTGTCGCCGTATTGCAGGTCGGTCTTGTAGCCCTTGGCCTGGAACTGCTTGACCATGTTGTCGCCGTCGTTGATCCAGCGCTCCGACGACTTCGTGGGCATCGCGATGCCGACGAGACCGCCCTTGGCGTCTGCGCCCTTCGCTCCGTCACCGACGCCGTTGGCGCTCTGGCCGCATGCCGTCAGGGCCAAGGTGAGGCCCGCGGCGGCGAGGCCCGTCAAAACCTTTCGCACTCTTCCTCCAGTGGTGAAACGCGGTCGACGCGACCTCGGCGAAGCCTCGGATCGGATCGAGCGGGGTCGAGCGCCGGCCGGGGGCGGGAGGTGGCCGGATTCGCTCGGGGTCGGTGCGGCCGACCGGGCGGCGGGGTGAGTGGACCCGCCGGCGGCCCGGATGGGTGCCGCTCGGGGCTGGCGTTACATGAGTGTTAACGCTCACAGAAACCGCGTCAAGGGCTCGGAGATCACCGTTGCGTATAGCGCGGGGGGCGGTCGGGGCATGATCGGCGACGGGCTTGACGGCAGAATTGTTAGCGTTAACAATCGCCTCACCCGACCGACGCGAGAAGGCTCATCCCGTGTTCCCGCCGTCCGCGCGCCGCCAGGGGATCTCGGCCCACACCTGCTTGCCGCCGCTGAGCGGGACCGAACCCCAGGCCGCCGTCGTGGCCTCGACGATGAGCAGTCCGCGACCGCCGGTCGACTCCCAGCTCACCCATACCGGTTTGACCGGGCTGCGCGGCGACGCGTCGTTCACGGCGATCCGCAACCGGTCCGCCGACAGGGTCAGATCCATCCCCACCTCGCCCTGCGTGTGCGCGATGGCGTTGGTGACCAGCTCGGACACGACCAGCAGAGCCGAGTCCAGCTCCTCCTCCACCCCCCAGGACCGCAGGGTGCGCGTGGTGAAGCGGCGCGCGTGCAGGACCGCGTTGGGTACCCGCCACACCGTCCAGTGGGTCCGCATCGGCCGGCCCCGGGCGCCGTCGTAGCGCAGCAACAGCAATGCCACGTCGTCGTCGCGGCGGCCCACGCCGACGACCAACTCGTCGGCGACCCCTCCGGCATCGACCGGGTTGGCCGCGGCGAGCACGCCGCACACCCGCCGCATGCCCTCCTCCAGGGGAAGCCTGGCGGACTCGACCAGACCGTCCGTCAGCAGGACGAGCAGGGTTCCCGGGACCAACCCCACCTCGGTCATTGGGTATTCGGCCTCCGCGAGCACTCCCAGCGGAGGGCCGCCCTCGACGGTCATCTCCTCGGTGACGCCGTCGGGACGGCGCAGAATCGGCGGCAGATGGCCGGCCCGTACCACCTTGGCGATGCCCTCCTCCATGTCCAAGTCCACGTACCCGCAGGTGGCGAAGAGATCGGTCTCCATGCCGACGAGCAGCCGGTTGGCCCGCGCCACCACCACATCGGGCGGGTGGCCCTCCACCGCGTAGGCCCTGACCGCCGTACGCATCTGGCCCATGATGGTGGCGGCTCCCGCGCTGTGCCCCTGTACGTCCCCGATGACGAACGCCACATGACCGTCGGCGAGCGGAATGACGTCGTACCAGTCGCCGCCGACCTCCAGTCCGGCCGTCGCCGGCAGGTAGCGGGCGACGGCGACGCCGCCCGGCAGCTCCGGGAGCTTACGGGGCAGCAGACTGCGCTGGAGCATGGTGGCGAGTTCGTGGCCCGCGTCCAGCGCGTGGGCACGCACCAGTGCCTGCCCCGCCAGCCCCGCGGTCGCGGTCAGCAATGACCGCTCCTCCGGGCCGAACCGGTGCTCCGCGTCCCAGCCCACCAGGCACACCCCGACCAACCGGCCGTCCGCGGGCAGCGGAACCACCGCGAGTCCGCCGGGCCCCACGCCCAGAAGACCGGGTTCCAGGTCCGCGCCCGGCGGCCACAGACTCAGGTGCCCCCCGCGCAGCGCGCCCTGCAGGGTGGGCAGGTCACTGAGCGGCGCGTCGGGCCACTCGGACCGCCATTCGGCGCGCCAGACCTCGGGCCAGGCATCGGGCTCCGGGGGATCGAGGGCGGTGACGATGAGCCGTTCGGGCTCCAGTTCGCCGATCGCGACCCGGGAGGCGCCGAGCGGCTCGCGCAGCGAGGCGACCACCAGCCGGCTGACCTCCCGGATGGTCGCGGCTCCCGCCAGCGTCGCCGACAGCCGTTGCACGAGGGAGACCTCGTCGGCGCTGGGGCGCAGGTAGGTGGCGTCGGCCACCACACCCAGGACCCGCCGCGGCATGCCGTCGGAGTCCACCTCCACGCGGCACCGCAGCCCCAGCCAGCGCAGTTCGCCGTTCGGGCGGCGGATACGGAACGCCAGTTGCTGTCCGGCGGCGACCAGCCGGTCCGGTTCCACGATCGCCATCAGCGCGGGCATGTCGTCGGGGACGGCGCACGCGAGCAGGGTCTCCACCTGTCCGTCGAACTGCTCCGGAGGCAGCCCGAGCAGTTCCAGCACGTGCGCGTGGGCCTCCATGCGCCCGGTGCCCAGGTCCACGATGAACGCGCCGCCCTGGTGGGGCACCAGGGACTGACTCAGATGTGCCTGGGGGGCCTCACGTCCGGGGACGCGCGCGGCTACCGACGCGAGTCCGGCGGCCACCTGATCGGCGTACAGCTCCAGGAGGCTGCGGTCGTCGGCGCTGAAACCGTTCCCTACCTCCCCGGCCACGATCAGACAACCGAGCTCATGGTCGCCGTGTCCCAGGGGCAGCGCGCCCAGCGAGATCCTGGCCGGCGAGTTGGGGGCACCGTCCCGGACCTGCGTCGGGAAGTGGTGGGGATCGCGCTCGATGAAGGTGGCGAGTTCCCTGGGAGTCAGCCACAGCGGCCGACCGGAGCGGAAGGCGTCGGCGGTGGGCGAGTGGCCGCCCACGGCGAGGATCGCGGGCAGTCCGTAGAGGATGCCGCGGTTTCCGGTCAATTCGGCCAGGTGGAGTTCCCTGCCCTGGTCGGCGACCACGTAGACAGCGGCGAGCTCAGCCCCGCAGAACGCAAAGCGAGGACCGCTCACTGGCCGTATCGCCTCCTCCCGGGTGCGTCCCGCCGACCGCCCTCTCTCCATGCTGTCGCCCCCGCGACCATCCGGGCGAGTCGGAACACGCGCCGAGGGGACGCCGGCGCCGCCCGGGGCCGCCCTAGGGGCGGCGTGCGGTGACGACGTAGTAGTCCAGGATCCGCCGCTCGTACGCCCGCAGGAAGTTCCGCGGCCAGGTGTCCGGCGCCCACAGGCGCGACAGCCACGCGTCCCAGCCGGCCCAGACCTGCGGGCCGATCGACTCGGCCCGCGCCCCCGAGAGCCCGGACGCGGTGAGCGCGTCCGTGAGCGCCGTCACCGGGCGTGCGATGTCCAGGCCCTTCGCGTAGGTGTCCAGCAGCCGCGCCAGTTCCTCGTCCCGGGCCGGAGCGTCATCCGCGGCGAAGAAGCTGGCGACGGCGACCCGTCCGCCCGGACGCAGCACGCGCGCCGCCTCTTGCGCGAAGGCGACCAGGTCCGGGAAGTGCTGTGCGGCCTCCACGCTGACGACGACGTCGAAGGCGCCGTCCTCGAAGGGCATGTGCTCCGCCGCGCCCTGCTCGAATTCCAACCGCCGCGGTACCTCCTCCAGGAGGCGCGCGTGCGCCTCACGGGCCCGCCCCAGCTGGGCGGGGTGGATGTCCATGCCGGTGACGTGGGCGGGACCGTGTTCGCGCAGGGCCAGCGCGCAGCCCATCCCGAGCCCGCAGCCCACTTCGAGCACCCGCTGTCCCCGCAGCGGCGCCGCGGCGTCCAGGACCCGCCGGTAGAGGTCCTGCTGGCTGCGGACGCGCTCCGCCTCACCGAGCGGGGCCTTCAGATCGATCCCCCGCCAGTAGCCGAAGTTGATGAACCCGCCGGCGAAGACCGGCTCCCTGCTGAGGTCCGCGGGTCCGTACGTCTCCCGCACCGCGGGCCGCATGACGGGGAAGGACTCCTGGGCACCGAACGCCACCTCGTGACACCTCCTGGTAACGGGCGAAGCGCGGCCGTACCGACCCGGCCAGTCTGGCACCACCCGCGCCCCCGCCCGGTGCGGGGCGCGGACCCGTGGCCTGTGTCGATCCCAGGACGGCCGGAATCGACCGCTTCACACGGCCGGGTAGGGCACCCGCCCGCCCGTGGCGCAAAAGTGATCAACGAGCTTCCCGCCGAACGGGTGATCACTATGCTGGCGCCATGCTTGACGTACCTCTTTCAGCGCTGGAAGTCGCGATGGTCCAGACGGGCACCGGCGCCGTGGACACCTTGCGGGACACCGCGGCCTTCGCACAGGGACTGGAACGGCTGGGATACCACCGGATCTGGTATGCCGAGCACCACCACTCGCCCGCGATCGGTGCGTTCCCGCCGGTCGTGCTGATCGCGCACGCCGCCGCCATGACCTCGGTCGTCCGTCTCGGCTCGGGCGGGGTGCTGGCCCCCAACCACGCCCCTCTCATGCTGGCGGAGCAGTTCGGGACGTTGGCCGCCCTGCACGAGGGCCGCGTCGACCTGGGCATCGGCCGCGGCCCCGGCACCTTCGACGAGGCCATCGCGCGGGCGCTTCGCCGCGGCGCCGGACCGACGACCGACGCGGAGTACGGGAGCGACGTGGCCTCGATCCTGTCCTACCTGGTGGACGAGGTGGCCGTACGCCCGCTGCCGGAGCCTTGGCTGTTGGCCTCCAGCGCCGCGGGCGCCGCTCTCGCGGCGGCACTCGGCCTGCCGGTCGCCGTGGCGCACCACATCCGGCCGGACAACACTCATGCGGTACTGGAGCGTTACCGCGCGGACTTCACCCCGTCCCGGTGGTGCGAGCGGCCTCGGGTGCTGCTGTGCGTCGAGGCGGTGTGCGCGGACACGGAGGAAGAAGCCGTGTGGCGCGTGGGACCGATGGACGTCGTCAAGGCCGGACTCCTCAAGGGGGTGAGCGACGTACCCTTCCCCACCCCGGCGCAGGCCGCGGCCCACCCCTTCACGGAGGAGGAGCGGGCTGCGCTGGCCCATTTCCGGGCGCAGCAGGCCGTCGGGACGCCAGAGAGCGTCGTGCACCGGCTCGACCGGCTGGTGCGCGAGACCGGGGCGGACGAACTGATGGTGACCACGCCGGTCCACGACCTCGGTGACCGCCTGCGCTCCTACGAGCTCGTCAAGAAGTACTCCGAGGCCGCGACCGCGTCGTAGGGACCGGTCCTCAGGAGGGTTTGGTCGCGGAGAAGGCGGTGACGGTCACCTTGTTGTCGCACTCCGCGAAGACGCCGTCGTCCATGGAGATCTGGTGCGAGCCCGCGCCGGGAACGCCCAGGACGAGCGTGGGGAAGGAGGCGGGCGTGGCGCCGGACACGCAGTAGCCGTCGGCCTCACCCTGCACGTTGACGAAGGTGAGCTTGGTCCACGCGCGGGCGCCCGCGACGAGGGACACCGTGGCGGCCGAACCGCTGGTGGTGGTGGCCAGCGGGACGTTGTGGTCGGGCGAGCCGTTGCCGGCGCCGGCGACCGTGGGGAAGCCGTGGAGCGTGCAGGGGCTCTTCGCGGTGTTGGTGACCGAGACGACGGCCGCCCCCGTGCCCGTACCCGGCGGTCGGACATCGGCCTGGTGGGCCGCGGAAACCTTGATCTGGTCGATCGTGCAGGCCTTGGCGCCGCCGACCGGGCCGGGAGCCGAGGGGCTCGGCGTGACGTGACCGGTGCCGCCGCCGGCGGACGTACCGCCGGTGGGGGCCGGCTTGGCCGGCTCCGGGGCCGCGGGCGCCGACGGCGTCGACGACGTGGACGACGGCTTGGCGATCGCGGCGTCCGCGCCGGTCGGCGTACAGCCCGTCATCAGGGCGGTGACCGCCACCGCCGCCGCCAGTGCCCCTGCGGTCCGGCCGACGCCTGCTGAGTACTGCATGAGGTCTCCCCGATGTTCCCGACCGGTCCCGCGCCGGCACTTGCCATCGGACACGCCGCCACGCCCCTCGGGGTTCTCCCGGGCCCCCGTTGTGGCAGTTCCGTGACGTGCCCGTCGCACTCGGGGACCGGACGGCGGCCGGGGGCGTGGACTGCCGGCGGGGGTGGCGGTCAGGTGAGGGTCGTGAGGATGGACCGGGGGTCGAAGGTGACGCGAATGCGGGTGATCCTGCCGTCCTCCACGTGGCTCCAGTTGGCGGTGGGGGTGGCCGGCGCGCCGGGCACGTACAGGTCGAACCATGTGATCACGTCGGTGTCGGTGGCGACGCGCGCGTGGACCTCGATCCGTTCCAGCATCTGCCCCATGCGCTTGAGGCCCTGTAGGCACTCCTCGGCGCCCCGCGCGGTTCCGAGCGTGCCGACGAAGTCGACGTCGGGGGCGAGCAGGGTGCTCATGGTGTCGAAGTCGCCCGCCTCCCAGGCGGTGAAGTAGGTCTCGGAGATCTCAGTCGGAGTCATCGTCATGTCTCCATGCTGTCCACCGATGATCCATCTGTCCAACAGATGGAAGTGATGGTTCGTATCATTGTCGGTTATGGAAATGCATCAGCTGCGCTACTTCGCGGCCGTGGTCGAAGAGGGCTCGTTCACCGCCGCGGCGGCGCGGCTGCACGTCAGCCAGTCCGGTGTCAGCACTCAGGTGGGGAAGCTGGAGCGGGAGCTCGGTCAGCGGCTGCTGGAGCGCTCGGGGCGCCGGACGCGGCTCACCCCGGCCGGGGAGGCCGTGCTGCCGTTGGCCAGGCAGGCCTTGGAGACGCTGGACTCCATCGCGCACACGGCCGCCGAGTTCGCCGAGGCCGTACGGGGGCGGGTGCGCCTCGGCATGATCAGGGGCTGCTCTATCCCGGGGCTCCTCGACGTCGTGGCGGGGCTCGCGACTTCCCACCCGGGAGTCGAACTCGGCCTGCACGAGGACGATTCGGAGGCGTTGCGCGAACGGGTCCTCGCGCGCTCCCTCGACCTGGCGCTCATCGCCTTCGCGGGCGGAGAGGAGACCGGCGCCGGGAGCGCCGGCCTGGACGTGTCCGTCTTCCTGCGCGAGCCCCTGACGGCGGTGGTGCCCGTCGGCCACCGGTTGGACAGGGCGTCGGTGCGCCTGTCCGACCTCCGGGCGGAGAAGGTGCTCTGCCTGCCGCCGGGTACGGGCATCCGGGCGGCGTACGACCGCTCGTGCGCGCGGGTCGGCCTCGGGTCGCAGGTCGCGATCGAGGCGGCGTCACCGTCGGCGCTGACGGGTCTGGCCCGGCGCGGGGCGGGGGTCGCGGTCCTGACGCGGTCCTCCGGCGCGGAGGAGGGGATGAGTACCGTACCCGTCCTCGACGCGGCGACGCCGGCCTGCCTCGGGCTCGTGATCCGGCCCGACCAGCGCTCTCCCGCGACCCGACTCGTGCTGGCGGCCCTCCGCGAGGCGCTGGGGCGGGAGGGGGACTGAGGTCGGTGCCGGGGGCGCGATCCGGGCGGCCCGGCCCGCCGCCGTGATCGAGCCCGACCCCGGCGCACGGAAACGTTCCCGCGGTGAAATGTGGCCTCCAGTCGGGTGACGGGATTCCCGGGACCACGTCCCGGCCCGGTCGGCTCCGCTACAACCTGGCGGCGTGAACAACCGTCTGCGGGCCGTGCCCGCCGCCCTCCTCGCCTTCGCCGCGTCCGTTCCCCAGGCCGCCGCCGCTCCGGCGGCGCCGGCGACGGCCGAACCCGATCCGATCGTCTTCGTACACGGGTGGAACAGCGACGGTTCGACCTGGGACACCATGGCCGGCCGCTTCCGCGCCGACGGCCGGCCCGCCGGGCGCCTGGACCAGTGGACCTACCCGACCAACCAGTCCAACGTCACGACCGCCCACCGGCTCGCCGCCGAGATCGACCGCGTCCTCGCCGCCACCGGAGCGGCCAAGGTGGACCTGGTCACCCATTCCATGGGCGCCCTCTCCTCGCGCTACTACCTCAAGCACCTCGGCGGGGACCGCAAGGTCGACGCCTGGGTCTCCCTGGCCGGGCCCAACCACGGCACCAACACCGCCTACTTCTGCGGAGGCGCGTCCTGCCCCGAAATGCGTCCCGGCTCGCCTTTCCTGAACGAGCTCAACGCCGGCGACGAGACGCCCGGCGCACCCCGCTACGCCACCTGGTGGTCGCCGTGCGACAGCGTCATCAACCCCGACAGCGGCACGGTCGCCCTCGCCGGCGCGGTGAACACCGAGACCGGGTGCATCCGGCACACGGACTTCCCGGTCGACGCCCGGGTCTACGAAGAGGTCAAGACCCACCTGCGGTGAAACGGGCCGGGAGGAATACCCGGTCGGCAGTCTGCGCCGGGCGGTCCGGGGCAGGCTCGCCCTGTAAGAGAGCACCACACCCGAGGACGAAGGAGACCACCGTGGCCATCGCATGGGACGAGTACCTGGCCCAGGTCCAAGAACGCGGTCAGTACCCGACCGCGCGGGAGGCCGAGCGTTCCACCCGCGCGGTGCTGGCCACCCTGGGCGGCCACCTCGCGGACAAGGAGCGCACGGAACTCGCAGCCCAGCTGCCCGCCCCCTGCGGGCCGCCGCTCCTGGACGCCGTCCCGGCGACCGCGCCACTGGCCCCGCCGGAGTTCGCGGGAGCGGTCGCGCTCCTGATCGAGGGCGCGACCCCTGACACCGCCCACTGGGACAGCGGCGCGGTCCTCAGCACCGTCGCCGACGTGGTCGACGCGGACGTGCTGCGGCGCGCGCTCGTCCAACTCCCGCCCGGGTACGCGCTGCTGTTCGGTCGCACGGACCCGGTCTGACGCGGTCGCCCGAGGGCTACGAGGCCGGGGCGGGCGCGGTCGCGGGGTCCGCGACGGGCGGCTCGGCGACCGCGTCGGCCACCGGCCCTTCGGCCCCCTGCCCCGCGGCCACCGTCACCCCGGCCGCCGGATCGGCGGTGGTGGGCTGGACGGCGGTGTACATCACCGAGCCCTGACGGTGTTCCTTCTCGATCTGCCCCTTCTTGACCAGGCCTTCCAGCGTGTTGCGGACGACCTGGCCGGAGGCGGCCCGCCCGGGGTGCGTCTGCGTCAGCTCGGCGGCGACCTCGCTCACCATGCGGGGCTCCGCAGCCTTGACGAGCATGGCGTGGACGAGCTCACGCAACGGGGGCTCGTCCGTCCTGACCGTCTTCTTGGCCCGCGCAGCGGTCCTCGTGGCCCCGGCGGTCTTTTCCGAGGCGGGGGTGGACGCGGCATCGACGGTTCGCGCGGCCGCGACGGTCGGCTTCGCCTTGCCCTCGACGGCCTTGCCCTCGGCGGCCTTGGCGGCGGCCGGCTTGGCGGCGGACTTGCGGGTCGCGGGCTTGCGGGCGGCGGTCTTGGTCTCCGTGTCCGGCGCGGCGGCGCCGGAGGCCTTCCTCGTCTGGGCCGCCTTCTTCGCCCGCGTCGTACCGCCCGTGCTCTTCCTCGCCTGACGGGGCCGCGGGACGGCGCTCGTCGTCGGCGCCTTCGCGGGCGCCGGCGTCTCGGACGCGGGTGCGCTCTCACCGGCGGGCGGCATTACACCCTGCACGCCGCAGAGCCAGAGCTCGTCCGCCTTGAGTTGGTTCAGGCGCCCTTCCAAATCCTTGATCTGCGCGGTGAGGTCCGCCTGTTCCTTGCGATTGGTTTCGAGATCGGCGGCGAACCGCTGTGCGTACAGGTCGTGGATGGGCGTGGTGACAGGCTCATTGGCCATGTGCGGCTCACTTTCCTCATACCTCACGGTGGTGCTGTCGGATGCTACCCAGCCGCAAGCCCTTCTTTACCCGAAAGCCGCACTGTTGCTCCTCGTCATCGCCGGGAAAACATGGATCGTTCGGCGCCGGCGCCGCGCGACGGGGGAGGAGCGGGCGCCGGCACGGTTGCTCCGGCGCACCCTTGACGCCCTCCCCGTCCGCGCTCACCGCATGACACGCGGGAGGCGCAGGCTCAGCAGCACCGTCAGCGCGATCAGGCCCAGTTGCACCAACAGGGTGGTCGTGAGGGCGTCCCGCATCCCGATCGAGGGGGCCAGCGCCAGGAACAGGCTGCCCAGGGTCGCGACACCCAGCGCCAGAGCCGACTGCTGCGTGGTGATCATGACACCGCTGCCCACGCCGGCCCGGTCGGCCGGTACATCGGACATCATCAGGCGCATCAGCACGGGCAGTTGGAGCCCCTGTCCCAGACCCGCCACGGCAACTCCCGGTGCGAGCCCGAGGAGGCCCAGCCCCGGCCAGTCGCGCAGGACCGCGAGGACCAACAAGGTGATGCCGAGCGCCTGGAGCACGCCGCCCACGGTGACCACCCGACTGCCGTACCTGCCGATCAGCCGCGGGCCGGCGAGCGAGGCCGCGAAGAAGGCGACCGCCATCGGCACCAGCGCGAGCCCGGCGGAGACCGGCCCCATGCGCAACCCCTGCTGCAACGTCACGGCGATGACGAACATGAACCCGCTGAAGCCGATCGAGAACGGCACCACCATCAACAACCCGCGCCGCAACGATTCCAGTCGCAGCAGGCTCGGCGGGACCAACGGGGTCCGGCCGAGGCGGTCGGCGCGGCGCTCGGTGACGTAGAACGCCCCGGCCGCGAACGGGAACACGCCGAGCGAGACCCACGTCCACACGGGCCAGCCGGCGGCCCGCCCCTCGGTCAGCGGCAACAGCAGGGACACGAGCGACAGGGCCAGCAGCAGCGTTCCCGGTACGTCGACCGAGGCGGGCCGGTCGGAACGGGTCTCCGGCACGGCGCGGACGGCGAGCACCAGTCCCACCAGTACGACCGGGACGTTCACGAGGAACACCGAACGCCAACCGGTTCCTGCCACGTCGGCGGCCACCAGGACACCGCCGAGGATCTGCCCGGCGACCATGGAGAGCCCGGCGGTCGCGCCGTAGAAGCTCATGGCGCGGGCGCGGCGCGGCCCCCGCGTGGTGGCCTGGATGGTGGCGAGCACCTGCGGCAGCATCAGCGCGGCCGAGGCGCCCTGGGCCACCCGCGCCGCCACCAACGTCCAGGCGGTGGGGGCCAGGCCGCAGACCAGGGAGGTGACGCCGAAGGCGGCCATGCCGGTCAGGAACAGCCTGCGGCGACCGATCGTGTCCCCGAGCCGGCCCCCGAGGACCAGGAGCACGGCGTAGGTGACCCCGTAGCCGCCGACGATCAGTTCCAGCAGGGCCGGGCCCGCGGCGAGGTCGCTGTCGATGGCCGGCAGCGCCACGTTGACGATGAAGAAGTCGATCAGGGGAAGGGCCGCGCCCAGCAGCACGGTGAACAGCCCGAGGCGCCCCAGTACCGCTTCGTGACGGACGACGGGGACGGCGGTGGGTGCCGGGGTGGTGGCCGGGCCCGTCGCGGTCGGCGAGGACGCGGGGTTCTCGCGTACGGTCGCTTGGATGGTTTCGGTTGCTTCGCTCACGAGGTAGACGATCCACCCGTGCCCAGCCTGGTACCAGAGTCTCCTTATCCTGGTACAGGCAGTACCTGGCAACCGGCTGCGCGGTGCGGCACCCTGGACCCATGACCACTGTGGCCCCGGAAAGCGACATGCGCCGGCACGAACTGGCGGACTTCCTGCGCAGCCGCCGCGAGCGCATCACTCCCGAGCAGGTCGGTCTCGTACGAGGCCGCCGCCGGCGTACCCCGGGGCTGCGTCGCGAGGAGGTCGCGCAGCTCGCCGCCGTCGGGGTCACCTGGTACACCTGGCTGGAGCAGGCGCGCGAGATCCAGGTGTCCACCCAGGTGCTCGACGCGCTGGCCCGCGCCCTGCTGTTGGACCGCAGCGAGCGCGCGCACCTGTTCGCCCTGGCCGGCAGCGTCGACCCGGCGCCGCTCACCCCCTGCCCGAGCGTGACCCCGGCCCTGCGGGCGATGCTCGACCAGTTGGGCCCGATCCCGGCCGCCGTGCAGAACAGCCGGTACGACATCCTCGCGTACAACACGACGTACGGGCGCCTGCTGTGCGACCTCGACCGGGTGGCGCCCGAGGACCGCAACTGTATGTGGCTGGCCTTCACCGACGACGACTGGCGGGCGGCCGTGGTGGAGCTGCCCGAGACGAACCGGTTGATGGCCGCCAAGTTCCGGGCGTCGATGGCCGAGCACCTGGCCGAGCCGGCGTGGAAGTCGTTGCTGGCGCGGTTGGAAGCGGCGTCGCCCGAGTTCCGGGAGATCTGGGCGCGTCACGAGGTGGTCGGTCAGGGCGGGAAGTCGAAGTACATCCGCAACCGCCATGTGGGTCTGCTGCACCTGGAGCACACCAACCTGTGGCTGGGACCCGCCGCGGGCCCGCGCCTGGTGACCTACGTCCCGCTGGACTCGGAGACCCGCGAACGCCTCGAACGCCTGGAATCCCTTTCGCCCGCCCTGGTCTGACCGGTCCTCACCGCCCACGGGCGCCGAACGAGGGAGCGGGCTCAGCGGCCCGCGAGCCCGGCCTTCGCCTGGACGTGGGCGACGTAGCGGACGGTGAAGAGCATCGGGACGGCGAACCCGGCGACCTGGATGGCAGTGGCGGCGGTCGAGTGGGCGTTCCCGGCGTGTGCCACGAAGGCCAGGACCACGGCGGTCAGCGCGAAGGCGGCGGTCCACACGGCGGTGATGACGACGTTCGTGCGGACGAAGGGCCGCAGGCCCCACACCTCGCGCGGAGTGGTGCGCTTGGCGATGCCCAGGGTGAAGGGCTTGCGGATGGCCAGCGAGACACCGGCGACGACCGCGAGGGTGCCGGAGGAGAGTGCGGTCGAGTAGTCGTGGACGCCGGAGCGCGGATCGGCGAAGGCGATCGCGGCCAGCACGGCGAAGAAGACGGCCGAGCCCAGTTCCATGATCAGCGCGTCGAATCCGGCGCCGGCCCGCACCTGCTGGGCGATGACCGCCACGGCGACCGCCAGGGCGGCCAGGGCCGCCCACTGCCAGCTCCCCGACGGCAGGACGGCGAAGACGATCCACGGCAGGAAGGTGCGCAGGTAGGTCATGATTCCCCGTTTCGTGATGACGCCCGGTCTGGGTTCTGCCTTGACATGTCAAAAGTAGAAGGTCGGCTGCGACATGTCAACTGTGGAAGGTAGGCTGGGTCCATGAGCCTCAAGCACGCCCTTCTGGGCCTTTTGTCGGAGCGTCCCGCCAGCGGCTACGACCTGCTGAAGCGGTTCGAGACCTCCTTGGCCGACGTCTGGCCGGCCACGCAGAGCCAGATCTACACCGAGCTGACCAAGCTGGCGGGCGTCGGCTGGATCTCGGTGGCGGCCGAGGGGCCCCGCGGTCGCAAGGAGTACACCCTCACCGGTGAGGGGCTCGCCGAACTGCGGCACTGGCTGACCGAGACCAAGCCCCAGCGCAACACCCGCAGCGACGTCCTGCTGAGGGTGTTCTTCCTCGGGGTGCTGGAGCCGGCGCAGGCGCAGGCGTACCTGGCGGACCTGATCGAGATGTCGGAACAGGGCGGCGAGGATCTGCGCCGGCTGGCCGACGGCATCGAATGGGGCGATGACGACCTGTCGCTCTACGGCCGGATCGCCCTGGAGTACGGCCTGCGTTTCAACGCGATGCGCCGCGACTGGGCGCGGTGGGCGGCCGACCGGATCGAGGCGACGGCGAAACGCTGAGAGCGGCGGCGCCGCCCGGAGGCGGCGACGGGACGCGGACGGGGGCGGCGCCGCAGACACCGTGCGGGTGAACCCCTGTCGGCGTCGTCAGCCCGCGGCCCAGCTGTTCGTGAGGGTCGCGATCGCCGCCGCCGTCCGGTCGAGTCCCTCGTCGTCCCCCCGGACCGTCCTGTTCAGCTCCAGGTGCAGGAACCGTACGTTCTCCCCGGCCGCGACCTGGCCCTGTTCGTTCTCCGTCCCCGAGAGCCGGCACCGCTCGGAGTACGCGGTGCAGACCTGGCGGCCGTCGCCCCGCAGGGCCGCGGTCAACCGGGCGGCGTCCGCCACGGCCTTGTCGCCGGCGCCCGTGGAGACCACCGCGTCGCGGCCGGGGAAGGACTCGTTGGCGAAGCCGTGCAACTGGATGCCGGGGAGGTCGCGGCGCATCAGCTCGTCGATCACGCCGTGGAAGACGGAGTCCGTGCGGTGGGCCATGTCGGCCGACCCGTCCTTGGCCGCGTTGCGGTGGGCCCCGGCGATCACCATCACCCCGCCGGGCGCCCCGCGCAGCACGCGGGCGCCGAGGAGCTCGGTGCGGGCGTCGGCGATGGGGTGGGGGACCTGGACCGACCAGCGCGGGGGGTGGTCGAGGTCCACGTACACCCGGCCCCAGCCGCGGCTGCCGCGGCCCGATTCCCCCGCCCCGTCCGCGACCTCCGCGTACCGTCGGCCGCTGACGTCGTCGGTCACGGTGTGCAGGGTGAAGCCGACGGTCTCGAGCCGTGCCCGTGCGGCCTGCGGGTCACCGTCGAGCAGGAGGGCGACGCCCCGGGTGAGCGTCGATCGTTCCTCGCTCGTGGGGACGCGGTAGCCCCCGTGCTCGCCGAAGCCCGCGGTGAAGAGGGCCATCCGCCGCACGAGGTCGTTGTCGGGGGAGGGCTGTGGCGCCGGCGCGGCCCGCCGAGGGGGCGGAGTCACGTCCGGCCGCACCAGGAAAACCGTCAAACCGGTACATAGCAGAGCAAAGACTGCGCACAGTGCCGCAATTGTTATTCGTTTGGTCGACTGTGCGCTCATAGTCATATAAAAATAGCGGAGTGGCGTACTCCGTTTACCCGGCGGCACGACAACCCGAGCTTCTCCGGACCGCCCCGTAACCCAGACCGTCGCAATCCCTCGGCCACACCGGCTCCAGGACAGAACGAAGAGGAGCCTCTGTTGGCCGCGTCGCGATCGAGGCGGCGGCGCCGGACCCGCCGTAGGGCGGACATGTCCCTGCTGGGTGGCATCCGCCCGCCCATCGCAGCCCTGTCCGCCCTGTTGCTGACCCTCGCCGCCCTCACCGCGTTCCAACTCGGCCACGTGGGCAAGGGCACAGTACCGCCCGCCGTCCTCACTTCCCAGCAGCACTTCGCTGAGGACGGCGCCATCGCCCTGCGCGCCTCGCTCGACGAGAGCGTCACCGACATCGGCCGGACCGCTTCGCTGTTCAGCGCGGGCGAGCCCGTCTCACCGGACTCGGTGCTCGACAAGCTCGGCAACGTCTACCAGAAGTGGCGCGGCACGGCCGTGATCGAGATCAAGTCGGGACGGCTCGCGGCGCAACGCGGCGAGAACCTGCCCCTGACCGCCCTCGACCTGACGACCCTCAACGCCCCGAACGGCCTCGCCCCCCGCATGGTGCGGCTCGAAAACGGCGAGACCCGCCTCTTGACCCTGGCCCTGCTCTCCTGGCAGGGCCACCCGCAACAGCTCCTGGTCGCCTCCAGCAGCCTGCGGGTGCCGGGCGTCAGCCTGGGCAAGGGCCGAGCCATCGCCGTCCTCGACGCCTCCGGGCAGGTCCTGGACAGCAGCGGAGTCGGCGACGCGGGACGCGAGCGCAAGCAGCTCGACGCGTTCGCGAAGACGACGGCGCAGAAGGCGAAGCAGCACCCGCTCCAGTCCAAGGAGCCGGGCTCCGGCGGTTTCCCCGGCGTCAGCGGCAGCCTGCTGGGAGACGCCGCGTCAGGTCACCGCTCCGTGGCCGGTTACGCCAAGCTCGCCGGACCGGCGCCCGGCGAGGGCACCGATGCCACCGCCCTCGGGCTCACCGTCGTCTCGTTCGTCGGCGTCACCGAACAGGGCTCAGCCGTCGGCGACTCCTTCTTCTGGCTCGCCGCCGCCGGGGCCCTGCTGGTCCTCGGCGCGATCGCCGTGGCCCTGCTCGTCGTCACCGTGCAGCGCCCGCTGCTCCAACTGTTCCTCGAAAGCCGGCGGATCGGCCGCGGTGACCTGAACCGGCCGGTCACCCTCCCGAAGTACGGCGAGGCGGCCCGCATCGGCGTCGCCCTCGACCGGCTGCGCCGCCAGGCGCTCGGCGAGCCGGGCGCACCCGCCGACGGCCCCCGCCCGGGCCGCCGCGGTCGGATCGGAACGCGCGCCCTGATCGCGGTGTGCGCCGTCCTCCTACTGGCGTGGTCCGCGCCGCTCCTGCTGACGCTCAACCGCGCGGGAACCTCCGTCAAGGTGCCCCAGACGATCGTCGACGACCAGCGCGAGCGCACCGACACCCTCGCCGACCGAGTGCGCCGCGGCCTCAACGAAGGCCACGCCGACCTCACCTCCGTGGCCTCCGTCCTCGGCGCCAAGACCACCCCCGCCGAGGTGACGGACCTACTGGAACGCACCCGCACCCAACACGCGCGGTACGCGTCGCTCTACGTACTGAAGTCCGACGGCACCGTCATGGCCCGGGCCGGCGCCGCGCCCCACCACCTCGGCGGCAAGGGACCCTCCCGGGAACCGGTGACCGTGATCGACAGCGGGCACGAGCCGGTGATCACCGAGTACGCCGAGGCGCCAGCCCTGGGCGGCGCGGCGGTGGTCGGCGAGCTGCGCATCGACTTCATCAACGCACTGCTCAGGCGTCCGGGCCTGGGCGAGGTCCGCGTGGTCGACGGCAAGCACCGCGTGGTCGGCGGGAACAGCGGCTACCTCGCCTTCGCGCGACTGCCGAACGACCGGCTCGACGCGCTGGTGACGAGTGCGAACCAGAAGACGGGCAAGGGCCCCGGCGCCCGCGCCGGCGTCATCCGCGACGGAGGGACCTCCATCGCCGCCGCCGCACCGCTGACCGGCGGGGGAGTGGCCCAGCCGCTGGGATGGACGGTCGTCAGCCTGCAACCCGCCAAGGGCCTGGAGATCGCCGCGTACACCGCGCAGAACCGCACCGTACTGGCCGGACTGCTCGGCCTCACCGGCGCGGCGGCCTGCCTTGGCTGGCTGCACATCATCGTGGTGCGACCGCTGCGCTCCCTCGCCGATCGGGCGGAGGCCCTCGCCGACGGCGACCGCCGCACCGTCCTCTACCCCACCCACCACGACGAGGTCGGAGCCGTCACCCGCAGCCTCGAAGTCATCCGTCAGCAGCTGCAGGAGCAGCGCAAGCGGGACGCCGGCGGCGGCGCCGGCCGGACCGGCGCCGCCCCGGCCGGAAGGAACTGATCCGCCGTGCTCTTCCTCTACTGCGTGCTGCTCGTCAGCTGCCTGGTCATGCTGGTCGCGGGCATCGTCGAGCAGCGGCGGCACTACGCCAACCTCGACCGGATACCCCACCGGGTCCTGGTCAACGGCATCCGCGGCAAGAGTTCCATCACCCGGCTCTGCGCCGGGGCGCTGCGCGGTGGCGGGCTGCGCACGGTCGCCAAGACCACCGGAACCGCGGCCCGCTTCATCCACCCGGACGCCACCGAGGAGCCCGTCTACCGCAAGTTCGGCATCGCCAACGTCGTCGAACAGATCGGCATCGTCCGGCGCGCCGCCGCCTACCGGCCGGACGCGCTGGTCATGGAATGCATGGCGGTCATGCCGGCACTCCAGGAGATCAACCAGTCCAAGCTGATCCAGTCGACCATCGGCGTGCTGTGCAACGTCCGGGAGGACCACGTCGCCGAGATGGGCCCCACGCTCGACGACATCGGGCGCTCCCTGTCGCGGTCGATGCCGCACGGCGGGATCTGCGTCACCGCCGAGAAGGAACGCTTCCACGTCCTCCAGGAGGAGGCGGACGCGCGCGACTGCAAGCTCGTCTACGCCGACCCGGACACCGTCAGCGACGAGGAGCTGCGCGGGTTCAGCTGGTTCACCTTCAAGGAGAACGTCGCCATCGCGCTGACCGTCGCCGAACTGCTCGGTGTCGACCGGGAGACCGCCCTCCAGGGGATGTACGACGCCCCGCCGGACCCGGGCGTGCTGTCCGTGGAACGGTACGTCGCGCCCGGCGGCAAGCGGGTGCGCTTCGCCAACGTCTTCGCCGCGAACGACCCCGAGTCCACGCTGATGAACATCAACCAGCTCCTCGACCTCGGGGCCGTCGACCGCCCGCTGAACGTGGTGATCAACTGCCGGCCGGACCGGGTCGAGCGCAACGGTCAGATGGGTCAGATCGTGCCCGACCTGATGCCCGAGAAGGTCTTCGTGATCGGGCACCCCGCCAAGAGCGCCATCGACGCGATCCCCGCCGAGTGGCGTTCGCGCGCCGTCGACCTCGGGGGCGACCAGCGCGACGGCGAGGAGTTCATGCACGAGCTGCTCGGCCACCTGGGCGAGCAGTCCTCGCTGGTAGCCATCGGCAACATCCACGGTCAGGGGGAGATCCTCCTGGAGCACCTCGCGGAACTCCCCGGCTTCGAGGACGAGCCCGCCCCCGAGCCGGTCCGACAGGCCGGAACGCAACAGCCCCAGTACGCCCCGCACCTGGACCCGTACGCGGACCTCACCGCCGCTCAGGAGGCGCGGTACGCGCCGCCGCCCGTGCCGAGGCAGTACGTACGGCAGCAGCCCCCCGGGGACGCGGCGCAGTACCGGCAGCCGGCCCACCACCAGCCCCAGTACCCGCAGGCCGAGTACCACCAGCCGCCGTACCCCGGGCCCCGGCAGCAGCCGCCGCTCGAACAGCCGTGGCCGGGCCACCCGCAGTCGCACGCCCCCCAGCCGTACCAACCGCAGCCGTACCAACCGCAGTCACACGACCCGCAGTCACACGACCCGCAGTCACACGACCCGCAGTGGTACGACCCGCAGCAGCACTATCCAGGAGAGCCCCGTTGATCCCCGCAGTCCTCACCCCCGAGATCGCCGCGATCGGCATCGCACTGGGCCTGCTCTTCTCCCTGCTGTGCTACCTGACCACGAACCTCTCGCCCGGCGGCATGATCACCCCGGGATGGCTCGCCCTCACCCTCATCGAGGACCTTCAGCGCGCGGCCCTCGTCGTGGGCATCACCGTCCTGACGTACGTGCTGACGCTCGTCACGCAGAAGTTCGTGATCCTCTACGGCAAGCGGCTGTTCGCCGCCGTCGTCCTCATCGGCGTGCTCCTGCAGGCCACGGTGGTCATCGTGCTGCAGATGAAGTTCCCCCTGCTGTACGCCAACCAGACCCTCGGTTTCATCGTCCCGGGACTGATCGCCTACCAGCTGGTCCGCCAGCCCAAGGGCGCCACGCTCCTCGCCACCGGGTCCGCGACCCTCATGACGTACGTCGTCCTGACGTCGGGCATCCTGCTGGGCTTCCTGCCGCACGCCTGACCGACGCCGCGCCCGACCCCCCGCACCGCCGTCCGCCGTACCGCCCGGAGCAACGATGACCGTCAAACCCGCCCGTCGCGCACGTCCCGTCCTGCACGCCCTGGTGGTGACGAGCCTGCTGGCCGCCAGCGCCTACTTCACCTACGAGTTGCGTGAGCAGGAGCAGGCCCAGGCGCCCGCCGCCGTGCGCGTGACCGACCAGGCGGCGAAGGGCGGCGCCAAGGGCGGCCAGGACGGCACCCAGAAGTGGGAGCGGCTACAGAACCCGCAGCGCTCGGTGCTGCGCAGCGGGGGCGGCGCGGTTCTCGCGACGTTCACGGACGGGGCCCGGACCGCGACGCTCACCGGCAAGAGCCGTACCTTCGCCGAGCCGGCCACCACACAGACCCGGGTCGTCACCGACACCTGGGTCCGCCTCCTGCCCGAGCCCTGGCGGGTCGGCGCGGAACGCGAACAGTGGTTCCAGGACTGGTTCAAGAAGTACTACGGCAGCGAGGAGGACGACATCTTCGCGATCGCCTTCCAGTACGGCGACAAGGCCCCGGTGAAGAAGGACGCGGCGGGTGTCCAGTACGCGGGCGACGCCGCGTTCGGGCCGATCAACCCGAGCGGCTCCGAGGGGAACGACCTGCGCCTGGAGCAGTCCGACTTCTACGACTACCTCGGCATCCCGTACACCTTCCGCGACGGCACGACGGAGCAGCCCGAGAAGGCCAAGTTCCGGGACATGGACTGTTCCGGATTCATGCGCACCGTCTTCGGCTACCGAAGCCGCTTCCCGCTGATGGCCACCGACGCGGGCGGCACCGGGCTGCCCCGTACCGCCAACGGCATGGCCCGCTCGAAGATCGGCGTGGACGTCCTTCCGCTCAAGGGCGTCGCCGCCAAGGACCGGCCCGCCTCCATCGACGTCCTCCAGCCGGGCGACCTGGTGTTCTTCAAACTCGACGCGCGCACCGGCGAACGGCTGGACCACACCGGCATGTACCTGGGCAACGACACGGACGGCCACAAGGTCTTCATATCGAGCCGCGAGGAGGCCAACGGCCCCACCATCGGCGACAAGGGCGGCGCCTCGCGCCTCGACGGCAACGGCTACTACGCCACCACCCTGCGCAGCGCCAAGCGCCTCTGATCCGGGCAACCGGGTAGGGGGCGGCCGGCGTCCTCCCCGGCGGGGGTGATGGTCGTGCCGGAGGAACGCCGGGTGCGGCGGGTGGTGACGGCCGTTCTGCCGGCGCCGGCCGCCGCCGCCGTGTACGGATGGGCGAGCTGGTGCTTCGCCGGCTCCTCGGCGCCGTCGGGCGCGTCGGCGCTCGTGGGCGGGGTGGTCCTGCTCCTCGGCGGCTGCGTCGCCTACTTCGTGCTGGTGTGGGGGCACCGGCGGGTTCTTCGGGGCGCTGCTGCTGTCCCCGGGGATGCTGCTGGCCGTGGCCGCCGCCGACCAGGCGGCGGAGCGGCCGGCCGCCGCCACCTGCGCGGTGCGGGAGGTCCACACCAAGGTGCGGGGCTCCGCCGGTGACGGCGCCCCGCCCGAACGGACGGTGTACCGCTTCGTGCTGGGCTGCCCGGGCGGTTACCCGGCCGAGTTGAAGGAGGACCGGGCCGTGGCGGCGGTCGGCGCGCGCATCCGGGTCGCCTACGATCCCGCGCACCGGGTCTCCCCGAGCTGGAGGGCGAGACCGCCCCGTGGAAGGCCGCCGCGTGGGCCGCAGCCCTGATCGCGCTCAGCGCGACGATCGCCTGGGCGAAGCGGGGGCCGGCCCGGGACACCTGAACAAATCCGGGCAGGCGGTCGGTCGGGCCCCGGCGGGTCGGCGCGAGCGCCGTGATCCCTGCGGTATAGTCGACCTTGAGCTCAGGGCCGCGAAACGCGGCTCGGGGAACACGCGTTGGTGGTCCAAGGAAAGACACCCCACTTCCCGTGGGGGGATGCAGGTGCAAGGCCTGCCCAGCGCTCGATCAAGGCCCCGGCCTCCTCATGGAGACCGGGGCCTTTCGCTTTCCGTCGACCGGGGGTCACCGTACGGTCTCCCCGTGGGAACCGGTCAGGAACGGAGAAGCGCGACCCGCCGGCCGCCCGTAGCGTGACCCGCATGGACACCGGTCGTGAGGATGGAGAAACGAGAAGCATGGCCACGAAGACGGACCGGCCCGCGCCGCACGTCGCCGACAGCCACGATGTGATCCGCGTGCACGGCGCGCGCGAGAACAACCTCAAGGACGTCGGCATCGAGATCCCCAAGCGCCGGCTGACGGTCTTCACCGGCGTCTCCGGCTCGGGCAAGAGCTCCCTGGTGTTCGGCACGATCGCCGCCGAGTCGCAGCGGCTGATCAACGAGACGTACAGCGCGTTCGTGCAGGGCTTCATGCCGACCCTGGCGCGCCCCGAAGTCGACGTGCTCGACGGGCTGACGACCGTCATCACCGTCGACCAGCAGCGGATGGGCGGCGACCCCCGCTCCACCGTCGGCACCGCCACCGACGCCAACGCGATGCTGCGCATCCTCTTCAGCCGGCTCGGACTGCCGCATATCGGTCCGCCCGGCGCGTACGCCTTCAACGTCCCCTCCGCCAAGGCGAGCGGCGCCATCACCGTCGAGCGCGGCGCCAAGAAGGCGGTGAAAGCGACCTTCAGCCGCACCGGCGGCATGTGTCCGCGCTGCGAAGGCCGCGGCACGGTCTCCGACCTCGACCTCACCCGGCTTTACGACGACTCCAAGTCGCTCGCCGACGGCGCGGTCACCATCCCCGGCTACGGCACGGACGGTTGGAACATGAGGCTCTACAAGGAGTCGGGCCTCCTCGACCCGGACAAGCCGATCCGCGAGTACACCAAGAGGGAACTGCACGACTTCCTCCACCACGAGCCGACCCGGATGAAGGTCGCGGGCATCAACATGACCTACGAGGGGCTGATCCCCCGGGTCCAGAAGTCGATGCTCTCCAAGGACAGGGAGGCGATGCAGCCGCACATCCGGGAGTTCGTGGACCGTGCGGTCACCTTCACCACCTGCCCCGAGTGCGACGGCACCCGCCTGAGCGAGGGCGCCCGTTCCTCGAAGATCAAGGGGATCAGCATCGCCGACGCGTGCGCGATGCAGATCAGCGACCTCGCCGACTGGGTCCGCCGCCTCGACGAGCCCTCGGTGGCGCCGCTGCTCGCCGCGCTGCGCCGGACCCTCGACTCTTTCGGGGAGATCGGCCTCGGCTACCTCTCGCTCGACCGGCCGTCGGGCACGCTGTCGGGTGGCGAGGCACAGCGCGTCAAGATGATCCGCCACCTCGGCTCCTCGTTGACCGACGTCACCTACGTGTTCGACGAGCCCACCACCGGCCTGCACCCCCACGACATCCAGCGGATGAACGACCTGCTGCTGCGGCTGCGGGACAAGGGCAACACGGTGCTCGTGGTGGAGCACAAGCCGGAGACGATCGCGATCGCCGACCACGTCGTCGACCTCGGTCCGGGCGCCGGAACGGCGGGCGGCACCGTCTGCTTCGAGGGGACCGTCGAGCAGTTGCGTACCGGCGGCACCGTCACCGGCCGCCACTTCGACGACCGGGCCGCCCTCAAGGAGAAGACCCGGAAGCCCACCGGCAGGCTGGAGATCCGCGGCGCGACGACGCACAACCTGCGGGGCGTGGACGTCGACATCCCGCTCGGGGTACTGGCCGTCGTCACCGGCGTCGCCGGCTCCGGCAAGAGCTCCCTCGTTCACGGGTCGTTGGTCAAGGGGCGGGACGCGGCCGACACGGCTGTCGTGTCGGTCGACCAGAGCCCGATCCGCGGCTCGCGGCGGAGCAACCCGGCGACCTACACCGGCCTGCTCGACCCGATCCGCAAGGCGTTCGCGAAGGCCAACGGGGTGAAGCCGGCCCTGTTCAGTTCCAACTCCGAGGGCGCCTGCCCCACGTGCAACGGCGCCGGGGTCGTCTACACCGACCTGGCCATGATGGCGGGCGTCGCCACGACGTGCGAGGAGTGCGAAGGCAGGCGGTTCCAGGCCTCGGTACTGGAGTACCACCTCGGCGGTCGTGACATCAGCGAGGTCCTCGCGATGTCGGTGACCGAGGCCGAGGCGTTCTTCGGCGACGGCGAGGCACGCACCCCCGCCGCGCACCGCGTCCTGCGACGACTCGCCGACGTCGGGCTCGGATACCTGAACATCGGCCAGCCGCTCACCACCCTCTCCGGTGGCGAGCGGCAGCGGCTCAAGCTGGCCACGCACATGGCGGAGAAGGGCGGCGTCTACGTCCTGGACGAGCCGACCGCCGGACTGCACCTCGCGGACGTCGAGCAACTGCTGGGCCTGCTCGACCGACTCGTGGACTCGGGCAAGTCGGTCATCGTCGTCGAGCACCACCAGGCGGTCATGGCGCACGCCGACTGGATCATCGACCTCGGTCCCGGCGCCGGTCACGACGGCGGCCGGATCGTCTTCGAGGGCACACCGGCCGACCTCGTCGCCGCCCGCTCCACCCTCACCGGCGAACACCTCGCGGCGTACGTGGGCGCCTGACCGCCCCGCCCCGGCCGGGCGGCCCGACCCACCGTCAACACCCCCCGCACCGAGGTGTTCCCGGGGCGCCGCCGGGGGACGGACGGCGTTCCGGGGTAGACGGGCCGTGAGGAAAGGACGGCCGAGATGGGCGAGATGTTGATCGGGACGTGCTCCTGGACGGACAAGGCCCTTGTGGGCAGCGGGTGGTACCCACCCGGGCGGCGCGACCCGGAGGGGCGGTTGCGGCACTACGCCGAACGGTTTCCCGTCGTGGAGGTCGACGCCGGCTACTACGCCCTCCCCAGCGTGCGCAACAGCACCCTCTGGGCCGAACGCACCCCGCCGGACTTCCGCTTCGACGTCAAGGCGTTCTCCCTCCTCACCGGCCACCCGACCCGCAAGGCCGCCCTGCCCGCCGACCTCCGCGGCTACGAAGCCGGGGACCCGGAGCTCCTCGACGAGGTCTGGCACCGTTTCGGCGCGGCCCTGCGGCCGCTGGGGGAGGCCGGTCGACTGGGCGCCGTACTGTTCCAGTTCCCGCCCTGGTTCGCCCCCGGCGCGCGGGCGGAGACCGTGCTCCACCGCATCCGCAAGCGGGCGCCGCGGTGGCCGCTGGCCGTGGAGTTCCGCCACCCCGACTGGTGGGGGGACGACCGGCGGGAGCGCACCGCCGCCCTGTTGCGGGACGTGGACGCCACCGCGGTGGCCGTGGACACGGCGCAAGGACTGCCCGGCTCCATGCCCCCCGTCACCCCCGTCACGTCATCGAGGCTCGGAGTGGTCCGCTTCCACGGCCGCAGCGCCGCGTGGGGGACCGGCAGCAAGGAGGACCGCTTCCGGCACGCGTACACCCGGGAGGAGCTGCGCGCGTGGCTGCCGCGCCTGCGTTCCCTGGCGGACCGGGTCGAGCAACTGCACGTCCTGTTCAACAACTGCTGCGGCGACGCCGCCGTACGCGCCGCCGAGACCCTGAGCGACCTGCTGGACCCGGACGAAACGGCGCCGCGCGACACCCGCCCTCGGAGCGTCTCGCCGACGTGACCGGTGAGGGGCGGGGGCGGCCGCCACGTGCGGCCCCGCGAGGTCGGGCGGTGCGACCTATGCTGGAAACGGCGGCCGGAGCGCGAGCGGCCTCCCGACCGCCGGGCCCGGCCACGGGCGCGCACCCCTCTCCGAACCACCGCGCCCGCGAGCCGGCTCACCCCCCGGTTACGACGCGGCCGACCCCAGGTCGGCGCAGGCGGGAGGATCGGACCGTGCCGGAACAGGGTGAACGCCGGATCGTGCTGGTCCGGCATGCCAAGGCGGTCCCCAAACACGTCACCGAGGATTTCGAGCGCGCGCTCGCCGACCGGGGCACCCACGAGGCACCCCGGGCGGGCGACTGGCTGGAGCGGTCCGGCTACGCGGTCGACCTGGCCCTGTGCTCCTCGGCCCGGCGGGCCCGCCAGACCTGGCAACTGATGCTGCCCCGGCTGAGCGAACCACCCCCCACCCTGTACCAGGCCCGCCTCTACGAGGCCGAGGCGCACGATCTGCTGTCCGCCCTGACGGAGGCCTCCGCCGACGTGACCGGCCTGGTGCTGGTGGGCCACAACCCGGCTGTGCACGAGGTCGCCCTGGGCCTGTGCGGCGGCGGCCCGAAGAAGCCCGTACGGCGCCTGCGGACCGCCTTCCCCACCTCCGCCGTCGCCGTGCTGACCGTGCGGGGCGGCTGGGACGCGGTCGCGCCGGGTGCGGCGCGCCTGGCCGCCTTCTGGGCACCCGGCGACGACTGACCGGGCCGGCCCCGCCGCGCGGCAGGCGCCCGCGCCCGCGCCGCCGGTGGCACAGTGGAGGGCATGTGTGGTCGATACGCATCCACCCGCGCCCCCGCCGACCTGGCGGACCTCTTCGAAGCCCGCTGGGACCCGCGGGAGACGCTCGCCCCGAGCTGGAACGTCGCCCCCACCGATCCGGTGTGGGCCGTCGTCGAACGAAAGGAACGCGCCACCCACGCGGTGGAGCGCAGACTGCGGGCCGTGCGCTGGGGCCTGGTGCCTTCCTGGGCCAAGGACCCGGGTGTCGGGGCCCGGATGATCAACGCACGCGTGGAGACGGTGCACGAGAAGCCGGCCTTCCGCCGGGCACTCGCCAAACGGCGATGCCTGCTGCCCGCGGACGGCTTCTACGAGTGGCGGACCGAGCCGACCGGCAACGACGGCAAGACCTACAAGCAGCCCTACTTCATCAGTCCCGAGGACGCCTCCGTGATGGCCATGGCCGGCTTGTACGAGTTCTGGCGGGACCGCGGCGTCGCCGATGACGACGACCCGGCGGCCTGGCTCGCGACCGCGACGGTCATCACCACCGAGGCCGCCGACGCGGCCGGCCGCGTCCACCCCCGTATGCCCCTGGCACTGGACGCCGCGGACTACGAGGCCTGGCTGGACCCCGCCCACCAGGACGTCAACGCCCTCCGAGCCCTGCTGCACACCCCGGCCGACGGCCGGCTCGCGGTCCGGGCGGTGTCCACCGAGGTCAACAGTGTCCGCAACAACGGCCCCCAGCTGCTGGCGGACGTCCCCGCGCGGTGAGGAAGACGGCGGCGCGCTCCCCCCACGCGGCCACCTCGGCCCGGGTGCGGGAGACGTGCAGTTCCGCTTCGGGCAGCGACCGGGCCAGGGTGCGTGCGGTCGACAACGGATGCCCGGGGTCACCCTCCCAGGCGAGGACCAGGACCGGCAGGCGCAGCGTGGCGAGCGAGGCCGGGTCGGGCAGGTCCGAGAGGGCCAGTCCCCGCAGGACCGCGGGAAGGACTTCCGGCGGGGGCGTGGGCGGGAACTCGGGGACGTCCGCCACCACCTCCGGACGCGGCCCCGCGGCCCTCCCGGCGAGCCATGCGCCGACCCCACGACGTTCGATCGTCTCGGCGGCCGACCGGTTGGCCCGCGCGTACGCCGCGCGCGTCGTCCACGCGGTGGGCGGGATCAGCAGCACCAGCGCCGAGAACCGTCCCGGCTCGCGGAGCGCGGCGTGCAGCACGGTGGCGGAGCCCATCGAGGAGCCCAGGGCGGCGGCGGGCCCGGGGGCGCCCAGGTGGTCGAGCAGGGCGAGCAGGTCCTGCGCGAGGCTCTCGTAGGTGTAGTCGGCGTCCACGGCGCCGCCGGTGGACCGCCCGTGCCCCCGGGCGTCGTAGCGCACGAGGCGCCGCCCCGCACGCGGGAGCGGCGCCCAGTCGAACAGCCCCATCCGGTCCTCGACGGCCCGGCTGACGAACCCGCCGTGCGCGTACACGGCGAGCGGGCCCTCGCCGAGGTCGTCGTAGACCAGTTCGGCCCCGCGATGTCGCAAGCGGCCCTCGCGGCGGCCGGTTCCGCTCATCGTCGTCCCCTCGCCACGGGTCAGGACGTCGGGTGGGGACGTCGGGTTCGGACGCCGGTTCCTCGCGTCAGGCCCCGGGTCAGGACCGCTCGTCCTCGGGGGAGCCGAAGTTGCCGTAGCCCTTCAGCTCGTGCGCCGTACGCCGGCTGCCGTCGGAGGGGAACGTCTGCGCTTCGACCTCGCGGCTTTCCTCGGGGCGCCCGGCGTCCGCCGGCCGTCGGGGCTGCTGGGCCGGGGTGGGCGGCTTGGGCTCGACGGCGCGCCGTTTCATGCCCCACCACACCGCACCGATCAACACGACGACGACGATCACGCCGACCGCCAGGGCGAAGGCGGTTCCCGAAGCGCTCATCGCGAGCGCGGTGGCCGAGTTCATCATGGAGCCGTTTCCTTTCGTCGGGCGCCGCCGCGGGGCGTCTTCGACCCGGGCGGACGTCCTTCTTGTCCCAGGGGCGCGGCTGCCCGCCACACGGGGGGCGAAACGGCCGGGAGAGGCGGGAGACGCGGGATGCGCGAGGCGTGAAACGGCCCGGGACGGCTCGGCCGGGGTGCTCAGTGCCGCGAGTGGCCGTTCGGCGAGAGGTGGTAGACGGCGAAGGCCCGGTCGATGACCGGCATCGCGACGTTGCGCACCCGGACACCGCCCGCGGTCATCCCGTGCTCCCGGCCGGCGTGCGCGTGGCCGTGGACGGCGAGGTCGGCGCCCGCCTCGTCGACGGCCTCCGCCAGCAGGTAGCTGCCGAGGAAGGGGTAGATCTCCCTCGGTTCGCCCGCCAGGGTGTCCTCGACGGGCGAGAAGTGCGTCAGCGCGATCCTGAGGACGCAGTCGGCGGCGCGCAGCGCGTCGAGGGACTGCCGGAGGCTGTCGGCGCTGCGGCGGGTGTACCGGACGAAGGACTTCATCTCGGGTTCGCCGAACTCACTGGCGCAGCGCCCCGCGAAGCCGCCGCCGAAACCCTTGGTGCCCGCGACGCCGACCTTCGTTCCGGCGATGTCCAGCACCACGCTGTCGCCCTCCAGGACGTGCACCCCCACCCGGGCGAGTTCCTCGGTGACGGCGGCTTCCTGATCGCTCTGGTAGTCGTGGTTGCCCAGCACCGCGGCGACCGGGACGGGCAGCCCGGCCACTTCGTGGGCGACGACGCGGGCCTCCTCGGCGGTGCCGTGCCGGGTGAGGTCCCCGGCGAGCAGCAGCAGGTCGGCATGGTGGCCGAGCGTCTCGAAGGCCGGCCTCAGTGTCCCCTCGCTGCCCGGTCCGAGGTGGATGTCCCCGACGGCCGCGACGCGGATCACGACAACTCTTCGGAGTGGTCGGGGGGTGCGGCGCAGTTCACCGTCAGATCCTCGTGCCAGGCCACGCCCGCCAGTTCCTCACCGGCGATGCGCAGGACCTCGGCCCGGCAGTCGGTGCTGGTGACACAGCCCGAGATGTGCGCGGTGGCGCCGTGCATCTCGATCCGGACACCCAGCTCGGCGATGTCCTCGCGCGCCAGTCGGTCCCGCAGGTGCTGGATGCGGTACTCGATCGGCTCGGCGGTGTTCATGCCGTTCATGCCGTTCATGCGGGTCGTCCCCTCACTGCGCCCTCACCGCGCTCATGGCCCTGATGCCGTTCACGAGGTCGGTGTCGTCCGTTTCGGCTCCTGGTGCTCCTCGCGTCCCCCGAGCCGTTTCAGGGGCTCGGCGCGGCGGTATGACCCGCAGCCGTTCGAGCAGGTAGAAGAACGCGTCCGCCAGGGGCGCGTCCCGGTGGTCCCGGTACATCCGGTCCCAGTCGATCTGCTCGCGCAGCATCCGGGCCATCGGCAGCAGGTCGCCGAAGTCGCAGTAGTGCTCGCACAGCGCCGCGAGCCGGCTGTCCATGAGATCGGTGGGGGACAGCACCGGCATCCATACGGAGTCCACCGGCAGCACCACCGCGCGGTCGAGGAGCGCCTCGCTGACCGGGCGACGGGCGAGTTCGAAGATCAGGTCGATCTCCTCCCCGCCTGAGCGGCCCTTGACCAGCCAGTCCTCGGGCGCCTGACGCATGGAGATCCCACCCTCCTCCAGCGCCTTGATCACGGCGTCGGCGTCCTCGCGCATGACACAGAAGTCGGTGTCGTGCTGGAAGCGCGGCGGCAGGCCGTGGGCGAACGCGGCCACGCTGCCGGCCAACGCGAACCGTTGGCCCGACGTCTTCAGCAGCGCCGCGACCCGCTTGGTGGTCTCCAGGATGGCCTGCGTGTGGTCGTGCGGCAGGGGCCCGTCGGTCTGCGCGGGGCCACGCGGGCCGCCGGGCCGGACGACGTCGACGTCGCCGTGTCGGGCAGAACGGTTCTTCGCAGAGTGGCTCACTGCAATCACTCGTCCACTGGCTCGTTCCTGAGTGGCCGCGGGGGTGTCCGCGACCGCGGAGGCCGGCAGTCAGTCCTCATCGCGCACGATATTCCACCGGGGGCCACGGCGCGCGGGCTCGACGGCCACCTCCTCCGGTGCCTTGAGTGTTTCGTGAAGGGCGGTTACCCCCCTGGGAGGGCTCGTACGCACCGGGGTGCGTTCAGCGCCCGCCGCCGGGGCGGTCCGGTCAGTGCTCGGCCGTCACCCGGACGCTCTTGACCTCGCTGTCGGCGGCGTCCGGCACCACCATCCCCGCCTCGACGCCCGTGCGCAGGTAGCGCAGCACCTCTTCCGTCAGCCGGTCCCCGGGCACCACCACGGGGATGCCGGGCGGGTACGGGGTCAGCATCTCGGCCGAGACGCGGCCCACCGCCCGGTCCAGCGGAACCTGCTCGGCGGGGCCGAAGAAGGCGTCGCGCGGCAGCGCGACGGACTCCAGCTTGAGCCCTTCGGGGTCGGGGACCTCCACCCGGCGGGCCGGACGCAGGTCGTCGGCGTGCGCGACCAGGTCCCGCAACGCCGCCAGCAGCCGGTCGGCGGTGTCCGGTCCGTCCGCGTGCGTCAGCTGGGCGCTGATGCGGCGGTGGTCCGACAGGTGCAGGTTGATCCGGTGGTGCTCGCGCAGCCAGTCGGCGGCCCGGTAGCCCGTGGTGCCGAGCGCGGTGATGTCAATGATGATCTGGAGCGGGTCGAGGTCGTGCGCCAGGCCCGGACCGCAGAAGTCCTCGCGGCCGTGGACGTGCATCCCGTCGATCTCCGAGATCCGCTTGCGGACCGACTGCGCGAGCGACAGCGCGTCGTCGTAGAGGGCCCGGCCGTGCTCGACCATCTGTCGGCGCCAGCCGTCGAGGGCGGCGTAGATCAGGACCGAGGGGCTCGTGGTGCCCAACAGGTCCTCTCGGCTCTTGAGCACCTCCGGCCGTACGAGATCACCCTGGAGGTGGAACACCGACCCCTGCTCCAGCCCCGAGCCCATCTTGTGCACGGAGGTGACGCACACGTCGGCGCCGGCGTCCATCGCCCAGGTCGGCAGGTCGGGATGGAACGGCAGGTGCGCACCCCACGCCTCGTCCACGATCAGCGGTTTCCCGTGGCCGTGGCAGATCCGCGCGAGCGCGGCGAGGTCGGTGGACGTGCCGTACGGCGTCGGACTCGTGACCAGGGCGCCCTTGACGTCGGGGTGCGCGGCGAAGGCGTCGGCGAAGGCCTGCGCGGACGGCGGATGCGCGATGTGGCGCTCCGCGTCCCAGCTGGGCTCCACCCACACCGGCCGGATGCCGGAGAGGATGAGGCCCGAGACCACGGCCTTGTGGGCGTCGCGGCCCACCAGCAGCTCCTCGTGCGGCCCGGCCACCGACAGCATGGCCGACTTGACCGACAGCGAGCTGCCGCAGGTGGAGAAGAAGGCGTGGTCGGCGCCGACGGCGTCCGCCATGAGCTCCTGGGCGCGCTCCAGCACCCCGTGCGAGGACGTGCGGTCGTCGAGCCCGCTGGTCGCGAGGACGTCGGAGTGGAACACCGCGTCACCCAGTACCGCGCGGACCCTGGGGTCCGCGCCGCGCGCCTGCTTGTGCCCGGGCGGCGTGAAGGGGGTCTGGCCACTGGCGTGATAGGCGGCGAGTGCGTCGAGAACGGGGGCTTCTGACTGGTCCATGGCTCGCGCCTGCCCGGCCGCACCGGCACGAAACGACCACCTCGGTCCGGACCGCCCGCACGGGTGAAGGACGCCCGCACGCCGGCCGGGTCGTCGCGGCGGTCAGTCCAGCCGGATCGCGAGCAGGCAGGCGTCGTCCTCGTGCTCCTCGGTCGGATCGGCGGACATCACCCGATCGAGCGTCTCCCGCACCCCCGCACCCGCGCACGACTCCAGCACCTTGCGCAGGGACTCGATCCCGTAGGTGATGTCCTCGCCGCGCCGCTCCACCACGCCGTCGGTGTACAGCAGCAGGAGGTCCCCGGGGAGCAGCGGGACGGTCGCCGTCGCGTACTCGTGCCCCGGCAGCAGGCCGAACAGCGGCCCGCGGTGTTCCGTGTCGAGCGTCGTGGCCGTGTGCCCGCGCAGCAGGAGGGGAGCGGGGTGCCCGGCGCTCGCCCACCGCAGGTTCCGCGCGGCGTCGATGTGGCCGATGACCGCCGTGGCGGTCTCGGCGGCCGGGTCGGAGCAGAGCAGTTCGTTGAGCCAGGTGGTCAGTTGCCCGGCGTGGGTGCCGGGGGAGTGCGCCAGGCCCGCGAGCGCGTGCCGCTGCTGCGCCATGCGGGCCACCGCCTCCAACCCGTGACCGCACGCGTCCCCGATCGCCAGCAGGATGCGGCCGTCCGGCAGCAGGCGGCACTTGTACCAGTCCCCGCCGACCGAGGCGTCCTCCTCCGCCGGCAGGTACGCGGCCGCGACCGAGATGCCCAGCGCCTCCAGTTCGGCGGAGTGCGTGGGCAGCAGGGCCTCCCTGAGCGCCGATGCCACCCGGTGCTCGGCCGCCGCCTCCTCGCGCAGCCGTTCCGTCTGGCGCCGCGTCGCCGCCAGCCGTTGCCTGCTGCGCACCTGGGAGGTCAGGTCGCGGACGATGAGCCGCAGCAGCCAGGGCAGCCCGTCCGTGGCGATGACCGGATGCCCGACCAGCCGCAGGGTGCGGACCTCGCCGAGCACCGTGAACCGTACGTCGGCGCCGGGCGGCTCCTCCCCGTCGAGCATGGCCGTCATCACGTTCGCGAAGCGGGGGACGTCCTCCGCGAGCACCGCGTCGCACAGGTCGATCAACGACAGCGGCCTGGCCGGGTCCGTCCGGAAGATCGACGCCAGCCCCTCGGACCAGACGACGGTGCCGGACAGCAGGTCCCAGGTACCCCACCCCATCGAGGCGATGTACTGGGCGTCGAGCGACATCATCTCCGTGCGGTTCAGGGCCGGGCGCCAGGTCGCCAGCACCTTGTCCCCGCAGGAGGCGGCGTCGTACAGCAGCTTGGTGCGGTGCAGCCCGTCACGCTGCTGCTCGGTGTAGTCCACGGCGTAGGAGTGGACGGCCCGCCCCGTGTCCAGCACACCGCCGAGGGCGTCGACCAGACCGCCCGCCACGGCACCCGGCTGCACCTCCACAAGCCTTCGGCCGACTTGGGCGTCGGGGGCGTCGAGCCATTGCGCGGAACGGACGTGGTTGCCCGCGCGGACGGTGAAGTCCACGAGCCGGCCGTCCTCGTCCCGCACGGGGGCCAGCAGGGCCGCCGACACCGGGACGGCGGGCAGGGCCGCGCAGACGCACCCCCACGGATCGTGGTCGCACGGCCCGTCGGACTCCTCGGGGGAGCAGGAGTGCGAGGCCCCCTCGCCCCCGCCGCACGGGCAGCCGGTCGGGGACCCCTCGGCCCGCGGCGGGGCGTCGTCCTGTCGCACCCCGGCGTCGCGGCGGGCGGCGGCGCGCAGCGCCGCCACCTCCCGCGCGATGAGCAACTTGAGGGCGGTGGGGTCCTGCGGGACGACCGGGGTCATCCGGTCACACCGCCGGGCCGGGGCGCCACGGGACGTCGACGGCCGGTGGGGGAGCTGCGCACGACGCGCCTCCTTCGATCGGGATCAGGCTCGTGAGCGAGCGCCTGCCCGCCCTGTCCGCCGCCCACCCCTCTCCCGGACACAATGCGGCCGTCCGGCCCGAGGTCGGGGGACATCGGTCCCGTGTCGACTCATCCGGAGGAGCCGTCGGCCCCGAGGTCCCGCAGCGCGGGCAGCAGGGTCGACTGCGCCCATTCGAGGAACGGTTCCTGGTGTCGGCCGCCCACCTGGACGAGCGCCACCTCCGTGAAGCCGGCCTCCACGAAGGGACGTACGGCGTCCACGAAGTCGTCCACATTGTCTCCGCACGGCACCGATTCCGCGATGTCCTCGGGCCGGACGTGCCGGGCGGCCTGGTCGAAGGCGGCGGGTCCGGGCAGTTCCGCGTTGACCTTCCAGCCGCCGGCCGACCAGCGGAACTGCTCGTGGGCCCGCTTGACGGCCGCGTCGCGGTCCGGGTCGTAGCACACGGGCAGCTGACCGACCCGCGGCTTTCCGGCGCCCCCGGCCCGGTCGAAGGCCTCCAACAGGTCCCGTTCGGGCTCGATGGCGATCACCAGGTCGGCGAGCCGCCCCGCGAGATCGCAGGACTTGGCTCCGGAGACCGCGATGCCGATGGGCGGCGGATCGGCCGGCAGGTCCCACAGGCGGGCGTTCTCCACGTCGAAGTACTGCCCGTGATGGCTCACCGATCGGCCCTCGAAGAGGTCCCGGATGATCTCGACGGCCTCCTCCAGCATCTCCAACCGGACGTGCGCCGCGGGCCAGCCCGGGCCGACCACGTGCTCGTTCAGGTTCTCGCCCGAACCGAGGCCCAGCCGGAACCGCCCGCCCGACAACAACTGCATGGTCGCGGCCTTCTGGGCGACGACCGCCGGGTGGTAGCGCATGGTCGGACAGGTCACGTACGTCATCAGCGGAATCCGCGACGTGGCCTGCGCCGCCGCGCCCAGGACACTCCACGCGTACGGGGAGTGCCCCTGCTCCTCCAGCCAGGGGAAGTAGTGGTCGGAGGTGACGGAGAAGTCGAAACCCGCCCGCTCCGCGCCGACCACGTGCTCGACCAGCTCCCGGGGGCCGGCCTGCTCGGTCATCATCGTGTACCCGATTCGCACCATGGGCCGCGTCTTACCGGTCCGCCCTCGTACGAAACCTGACCGTCGGCCGGATGGGGGAGGCCGGGGAGGCGGGCGGGGGCGTGGAGCGCGCGCGGGCGTGAGAGGCGCCAGGCTGGGCAGTGGGACGGATATTCCCTCCCCAAACGGACGACAAGGGAGTTCGTCGTGGCCCACGCAACCGACCCGCCCGCATCCCGGCCGGAGCACGGCGGTGACCCCGGACCGGGGTCGCGCACGCCGGACGACGCGGTCGCCGGCGGCGCCCGCTCCCGCGTGACCCTGCGCGTCAACGGTGTCCACCACGACCTGGACCTGGACCACCGGGTCACGCTCCTCGACGCCCTGCGCGAGCACTTGGACCTGACCGGCGCCAAGAAGGGATGTGACCACGGGCAGTGCGGCGCCTGCACCGTCCTCGTGGACGGCCGGCGCGTCAACAGCTGCCTGCTGCTCGCCGTCGCCCTCGACGGCTGCGAGATCACCACCGTGGAAGGCCTCGCCGCCCCCGACGGCGTCCTCCACCCGCTCCAGCGCGCCTTCATCGAGCACGACGCCTTCCAGTGCGGCTACTGCACCCCCGGCCAGCTCTGCTCCGCCGTCGGCGTGCTCCGCGAAGCCGCCGCCGGACACCCCTCACACGTCACCGCCGCCGTCACCGCCGCGCAGGCCGGGCCGGCGACGTTGACCGCCGAGGAGATCAGGGAACGACTCAGCGGCAACCTGTGCCGCTGCGGTGCCTACCCCGGCATCGTCAGCGCCGTCGCCGACGCGGGCACGGACGCCGCGGCCACCAAGGCCGGCGCGGACGTGATCGCGTGAAGCCCTTCGCCTACGTACGCGCCACCAGCCTCCGAGAGGCCGCCGACGCCTACGCCGCCCACCCCGGTTCCCGTTACCTCGGCGGCGGCACCAACCTCGTGGACCTGATGAAACTGGGCGTCGAGACCCCCACCGCCCTCATCGACATCTCCCGGCTGCCTCTGGGGGAGATCACCGAACTGCCCGACGGCGGCCTGCGCGTCGGGGCCATGGTCCGGGGCACCGACCTGGCCGCCGACCCGCGCGTGCGCACCCGCTACCCGCTCCTGAGCCAGGCGCTGCTCGCCGGCGCCTCCGGACAACTGCGCAACGTCGCCACCACCGGCGGCAACCTGCTCCAGCGCACCCGCTGCGCCTACTTCCAGGACCTCTCCAAGCCGTGCAACAAGCGCGAACCCGGCAGCGGCTGCGGGGCCCGCGAGGGAATCCACCGCGACCACGCGGTACTCGGGCACTCCGAGCACTGCATCGCCACCCAGCCCTCGGACATGGCCGTGGCCCTGGCCGCGCTGGACGCCGAGGTCGAGTTGTACGGCGGCCCGGACACCACCCGCACCGTCGCGGCCGGCGAGTTCCACCGGCTGCCCGGCGACCGCCCCGAGCAGGACACCGTCATCCGCCCCGGAGAGATCATCACCGGGGTCGTCCTGCCGCCCGCGGCGCCCGGCGCCGTCTCGCTCTACCGCAAGGCCCGCGAACGTGCCTCGTACGCCTTCGCCCTCGCGTCGGTCGCCGCCGTCCTCGACCTCGACGACGGCCGGGTACGCCGGATCGCCCTCGCCTTCGGCGGTCTCGCCCACCGGCCCTGGCGGGCCACCACGGCCGAGGCGCGGCTGACCGGGGCCGAGCCGCACCCCGACACCGTCCGAGCGGCCGTCGACGCGGAACTCGCCCGGGCGGAGCCGCTGCGCGACAACGCGTACAAGGTCCCCCTCGCCCGCAACCTCGCCTGCGACGCCGTCGCCGCGCTGGCCGGTACGCACCCCGGTTCCCCCGCCACGCCGTAAGCCGCGCCACCGACCAGGAACAGGACCACGATGAGCCCCACCTCCGCCACCCTCGACACCACCGCCCAAGCCTCCCTCGGTGCCCCCGTCCCGCGGCGCGAAGGCCGGGAGAAGGTGACCGGCGCCGCCCGGTACGCCGCCGAACAGCACCTCCCCCGACGGGCCTACGCCTGGCCGGTGCCCGCGACGATCGCCCGCGGCCGGATCACCGCCGTCGACACCGCCGCCGCCCTGGCCCTCCCCGGCGTCCTGGGCGTCCTCACCCCGTACGACGCACCGCGCCTGGGCCCCTCCGACGACCCCACCCTCCAACTGCTCCAGGACCTGCGGGTGCCGCACCGCGGGTGGTACGTGGCGCTGGCCGTCGCCGACACCCTGGAAGTGGCCCGGGCCGCCGCCGACGCGGTGCGCGTCACCTACGAGGCGGAGCCGTACGACGTCACCCTGCGCGAGGGACACCCCGGCCTCTACACCCCCGGGGAAGTCAACGGCGGATACCCCGCGCACCGCGAACAGGGCGATCCGGACGCGGCGTTCGCGGCCGCGCCCGTACGGGTCGACGCCCGCTACTCGGTGCCGCCCCTGCACAACCACGCGATGGAGCCGCACGCCGCCACCGCGGACTGGGACGCCGGCCGCGGCCGGCTCACCGTGTACGACTCCTGCCAGGGCACCACGGTGGTGCGCACCGTCCTGGCCGGGCTGTTCGGGCTGCCGGAGGACAGCATCACCGTCCTGGCCGAGCACGTGGGCGGCGGATTCGGCTCCAAGGGCACACCGCGCCCCCACGTCGTCCTCGCCGTCATGGCCACCCGGCACTGCGGACGCCCCGTCACCCTGGCCCTGCCCCGTCAGTACATGGCCGCCACGGTCGGCCACCGCGCGCCGACCCTGCACCGCGTCCGGCTCGGCGCCCGCACCGACGGCACCCTCACCTCCCTCATCCACGAGGTGACCACGCACACCTCGCAGGTGCGCGAGTTCGTCGAGCAGGCCGGCGTACCCGCCCGGGTGATGTACGGGGCCCCCGACAACCGCACCACCCACCGGGTCACCGCGCTCGACGTGCCCACCCCCTCCTGGATGCGGGCCCCCGGAGAGACTCCCGGCATGTACGCGCTGGAGTCGGCCATGGACGAACTGGCCGACGCCCTCGACCTGGACCCCGTCGAGCTGCGCGTACGCAACGACCCGGACACCGAGCCCGACAGCGGCCGTCCCTTCAGCAGCCGCCACCTCGTGGAGTGCCTGCGCGAGGGCGCGCGCCGCTTCGGCTGGCCCGGCCGCCGGCCGCCCCCGCGGGAGGGGTCGTTGCTCATCGGCAGCGGCGTGGCCGCCGCCACCTACCCCGTGTACATCGCCCCGGCGGGTGCCCGGGCCCACGCCCGCCCCGACGGGAGCTACCTCGTCGAGGTCAACGCCACCGACATCGGGACCGGCGCCCGTACGGTCCTCTCCCAGATCGCCGCCGACGCGCTGCGCGTCCCGCTCGACGCGGTCTCGCTGTCCATCGCGAACAGCGCGCTGCCTCCGGGACCCGTCGCCGGCGGCTCCACCGGAACGGCCTCATGGGGTTGGGCGGTACACGACGCGTGCACCGCCCTGACCGATCGGCTCGCCCGGCACGAAGGGCCGCTGCCCGCCGCCGGCCTCTCCGCGTCCGCCGACACCACCCAGTCGGCCAAGCAGAAGTCACCGTACGCCCGCCACGCGTTCGGGGCGCACTTCGCCGAGGTACAGGCGGACACCGTCACCGGCGAGGTACGCGTGCGCCGGATGCTCGGCGTCTTCGCCGCCGGCCGTATCCTCAACCCCCGCACCGCCCGCTCCCAGCTCATCGGGGGGATGGTGATGGGGCTCGGCATGGCCCTGACCGAACACGGCGGCCTCGACCCGGCGTTCGGCGACTTCGCGGAGCGGGACCTGGCCGCCTACCACGTCCCGGCCAACGCCGACGTCCCGGCCGTCGAGGCCCACTGGATCGACGAGCACGACAAGCACCTCAACCCGATGGGCAGCAAGGGCATCGGGGAGATCGGCATCGTCGGCGCCGCGGCGGCCATCGGCAACGCCGTGAGCCATGCGACCGGCCGGCGCCTGCGCGAGCTGCCCCTGACCCCCGACCGCGTCCTGGCCGCCCTCGCTGGCGAGCCGGCCGGGACGTGACCACCGGACCCCGCGGATGACGGCCGGGCCATCGACGGACCTCGTCCTCCCGCACCGTACGAGGGATCTCCCGTGCCTCGTCGCCGGGGCGAGACGACGGGTCCCTGTCGCCGAACGAGAAAGGGCATGGACATGACCACTCCCCTCGGAACCGCGCGCCGGCCCACGGCGGCCGTGGTCACCGGAGCGGACTCCGGGATCGGCCGGGCGACCGCCGTCCGGCTCGCGGCCGCCGGTCTGGACGTCGGCATCACCTGGCACACCGACGAGGAAGGGGCGCGGGCCACGGCGGCCGAGGTGCGGGGCCACGGCCGCAAAGCGGCCGTCGCCAGGCTCGACCTGACGGAACTCCCCGGTGCGGCCGACGTGATCGACGCGCTCGCCGACGAACTCGGCCGGGTCGACGTGCTGGTCAACAACGCCGGCACCGGCACCGCCGAACCGTTCCTCGACATCGGCCTCGACCGGTTCCGCCATGTCCTCGACGTGGACCTCACCGGCCCTTTCCTGTGTTCCCAGCGCGCGGCGCGCCGCATGATCGACCAGGGCGACGGCGGTCGGATCGTCAACGTCACCTCGGTGCACGAGCACCAGCCGCGCGTGGGGGCGGCGCCCTACTGTGCCGCCAAGGGCGGTCTCGGCCTGCTCACCCAGGTGATGGCGCTGGAACTCGCGGAGCACGGGATCACCGTCAACTCCGTCGCGCCGGGGGAGATCGCCACGCCGATGACCGGCCAGGAGGACCGGGACGTGCGCGGCGAGCGCCGGCCGGGCGTACCGCTGGGGCGGCCCGGGGACGCCCGGGAGGTCGCCGCGGTCATCGCCTTCCTCGCGGGCGAGGAGGCGGCTTACGTCACCGGAGCCTCGTGGGCCGTGGATGGCGGCATGCTCCGCATGGGGCCCATGGCGGGCTCCCACCTGGAGAACGACCGCTGGCGTACTCCCTGACGGCGCCGGCCGCGCCGCCGCGCCGGAGCGGGGGCGCGGCGGGTTTCGCCGGCCCCCGATGGGCAGACGCCGGGCATGCGAGAACACAACCCCGACCCCGACCCGAAGAACACCCCCGGACTCGAACCCGGCGGCGGAGTGCCGCCCGGCGAGACCCCGCCCGCGGAGGCCAGCACCAGCTCCGGCGCCGGGCCCTACCGCCCGCTGAAGCCCGGCTGGGGCAACGGGCCCCTGGTGGCCATCTGCGTCGTCGCCATCCTCTGCGCGGCCTTCTTCCTCGCCTACGCGATCATCCTCTTGGCCCGGTGAGCGACCCGCCTCCACGGCCCGGGCCGCCGGGCCGCTTGGAGATTTGTACGAGGTCGCGCCCGTTGATCATCGGGGCGGTTCCTCTCCGGGCCGGTCCTCATGTCATGCTCGAAGGGTGCAGGCCGAATCCGCTGATCCCGAAGACGGCGCGGTACCCGACAGGGACGCGTCGCCGCTCGACGACGGCGCTGCGCCCGAGGTGCTGGCGTTGGCCAAGGTCGTCGCCAGACTCCGTTCGGAGATCGCGAGCCTGGAGGCACTGGCTTCCACGGCGGCCGTGCTGGAGCGGGCCAAGGGCGTCCTGATGGCCCGCACGGGCGCTTCGGCCGAAGAGGCGTACGAGGCGCTGGTGGCCGCCGCCGAGGAGCAGGGCCGCACGCTGATGGAGCAGTGCTGGATCACCCTGGGCCAGGGACGCTCACGACCGGCCCCCGAGCCGGCGGCGCCCCGCGTCGTCCTGCCCTCCGAGATCGCGGAGCCGCGGGGGTCCGTGTTCAGCTCCGCCCGTTACCTCCCCCGGGGCGGCCGTGCCGTCGGTGTCCCCGCCGTCGTGGGAGGAGGCCCCGACCCGCGCCGGCTGCTGGCGGGGCTGGCCGGCAGGCTGGCGGACGCCCGCACCGCCGACGACGTGGCGGACTTCCTGTGCGACGCCGTGTCCGGGGACCTGGGCATCGAAGGGCTGATGATCTACGCGCTGACCGAAGCGGGCCGGTTGGAGCTGGTCGGCCACACGGGGATCGACCGGGCCCTGGTGGGCCAGTGGCGAGACATCCCGCCGCTCGCGAACATCGCAGCGCTGGACGCGATCGCCGGTGCGCGCCCCGTCTGGCTGGAAGACGCCGCGGCGGACGCCGAGCGCTACCAGCTCATCGGGGACAACCCCGGGCGGTGGCCCTCGCGCGCCTGGATTCCGCTGTCGGGCGCCGACGGGACGGCCGATCTCGTCGTCGGCTTCTTCCGGGGCCGCCCGGGCCCCTTCGACGGGGACACCCGCACCGTGCTGTGCGAGGCCGCGGCGCTGTGCGCGGGGCCGCTACGGGCCGTCCGCAGGCCCCTCACCGTCCCCGTGGACGAAGAGGTGGCCGCCATCCAGGCCGTCTTCGAGGCCCTTCCCGGCACGGCCATCCTGCTTTCGCCGCTGCGCGCGCCGACCGGTGAGGTCGAGGACTACCTGATCGAGGCCGCCGCCCCCGGCTCCGTGGACGTGGCGGGCCGCCGGGGCAAGGAGCTCATCGGCCGGCGTGTCCTGGAGACCTACCCCACCGTGGCCGGCACCGCGCTGTGGCAGGGCTACCTCGACGCCCTGACCACCGGGACCACGTACGTCGGCGAGCCGTTCTCCTACCAGGAGGTGGTGGCGGGCGTCCCCGAGCAGTCCTCCTACTCGGTACGCGCCACGCGGTTGGGCGGGCGGCTCGTGGTCACCTGGATCCGCCACGACGTCGCACGGCGCGAGGCGCGCCGGCTGGCCGCCATGCAGCGCCTGGGCAACCTCGGCTGGGCCGACTGGAACCTGACCACGAACACCATCCAGTGGTCCGATCAGGTCTACGCCATCTTCCACCGCGACCCGGCGCGGGGTCCCATGACGCTGGAGGAGCTGCCCGAACACCTGCTGCCCGACGACTTGCCCGCGCTCGCCGCCGATGTCGAGCGGCTGTTGCGCGACGGCGCCCCGATCGACCGGAAGTTCCGCGTGGTCATCCCGGACGGCGTGCGGCACTTGCGCATCGTCGCCGAAGCCGAGACCGACGCCGACGGCACACCGGTGGAGGTGCACGGCTTCTTCCAGGACCTCACCGCGCAGCGCGACGCCGAACTGGCCCTGCGGGAGAGCGAACGGGCCGTACTCGTCCAGCGGGGCATGCTCCAGGCCGAACGCACCCTCGCCGCACGCCTCCAGCACGCCCTGCTGCCGACCCCCGAACGGTCGATGGAACTCGCCGGCCTGCGCGTCGACGTGGCCTACCTGCCCACCGACAGCGGGGTGAACGTGGGTGGGGACTGGTACAGCGCCATAGAACTCCCGGACCACAGTGCCCTGTTCGTCGTCGGTGACGTCGCCGGACACGGACTGGACGCGGTCGGCACCATGGCCCAACTCAGGTTCACGGCCAAGGGCATGATCGTCACCGGTTCGGCGCTCGCCGACGCCCTGACCCGACTCAACACGCTCCTGATCCACACGCCTCCGGACGGGTTCGGCACCTCGGCCACGGCCACCATGATCATGGCGCGCTACCGGCCAGAGGAGCACCGGCTGTCCTGGGTAAGGGCCGGTCACCTGCCGCCGCTGCTGGTGCGCGACGGCCGCGCGCGGTATCTGCCGTTGCCGGAGGGCGGCCTGCTCGGCGCCGCTTTCGCCTCCGTCTACGAGGAGGTCACCCTCCGCCTGGAGCCCGGCGACCACCTGCTGCTCTACACCGACGGGCTGATCGAGGTACCGGGGGAGAGCATCGACCGCGGGCTCGAACGGCTCGCGCGGGCCGCCGTCGAGACCGTGGGCGGCGACCGCCCCGAACCACTGGCCAGGCTCCTGGCGGAGCTGCGCCCGGGCCGGCGCGACGACGTCTGCGTCCTGGACATCCACTTGCCCGCGGACGCCGGCCCGCCCGCCGACCGCACCCCGTAAGGGGGCGGCCGACGGGCGGGTGGGGCCGCCGGCTGCTCGCCTCACGCCGAGGCGGTCGCCGTCACGCCGAGGCGGTCGCCGTCACGCCGAGGCGGGGAACCGGTCCCAGACGCGATGGGTGCCCAGCAGTCCGATGACCTCCGCGAGCGCCGCCGAACCGTTCTTCGCGGTGACCAGGCCGGGAGCGCCGGCCGGCAGACCGGCCTCCTGCCAGACCGACTCGGCGCCGTCCCAGCCGCCGATCGCCTTCGCGTGCCGGAAGGCCTCCGACACGAGCAGGAGCACCCTCGGGTCGGTGCCCACGGCGCTCCCCGGGACGGCCTTGCGCCCGGTCTTCTTGGCCCCGGCCTTGGCGTCGCGCGGACCCTTGGCGTCCGCGCCCGGCGCCGGGGCGCCCGCCACCAGCAGGGCGTCGAACTCGACGGAGCGGGCGTTCGCGAAGGTGCGCTGCACGGGCAGCGCGTTCTTGCCGGTGCCGAGGGCGCCGGCGGTCGGCGCGATGATCAGGGGGACCATGCCGGAGTCGAGCACGGACTGCCGCAGCGCGCGCAGCCCCTTCAGATCGCTGTCCGGTCCGGCGACGATGCCCACGACCCGCCCGTCCAGGGGCCAGGTCTGCCCGATCTGCGAGAGCGCCGGACTCGGCTCCGGCTCCGCGAGCGGCCGCGTGGCGGCCGGGGCGGGCAGTCCGAGGCCGGCGGCGACCTGCTCGCACAGCTCGGTGTCGATGTTGGCGAGCACCGCGAGCACGCGCTGCCTGATGGTGGGCTCGTAGCACTTGCTCAGCTCGAACGTGTAGGCCGAGATGATGTGTTCACGCTCGACCGGCGTCATGCTGAGCCAGAACAGCCGGGGCTGGCGGAAGTGGTCCTCGAACGACTCGGGCGCCTCCCGGACCTTGCGCGCGGCGGGCGTCTCGACCGGCACCTCGATGTAGGCGCCCGTGTCGGCTCCGGCGAGGAACGGGCAGCCGCCGTCCAGGGAGTTGGGCCGGTACGGCGCCGTCCCGGAGTGCACGGCCGTCTGGTGCATGCCGTCGCGCAGCATGTCGTTGACCGGGGCGTGCGGGCGGTTGATCGGGATCTGGGCGAAGTTGGGGCCGCCGAGCCGGCTGATCTGCGTGTCGAGGTAGGAGAAGAGCCGCCCCGACAGCAGCGGGTCGTCCGTGATGTCGATGCCCGGTACCAAGTGCCCCGGGTGGAAGGCGACTTGCTCGGTCTCGGCGAAGAAGTTCGACGGATTCCGGTTGAGCGTCATCACGCCGATCGGCTGGACCGGCGCGAGCTCCTCCGGCACGATCTTCGTCGGGTCGAGCAGGTCGATCCCCTCGAACATCTGGTCGGGGGTGTCGGGGAAGGTCTGGACGCCCAGTTCCCACTGCGGGTAGGCGCCCGACTCGATGGCGTCGGCGAGGTCGCGCCGGTGGAAGTCGGGGTCGATGCCGTTCGTCAGCTGGGCTTCCTCCCAGACCAGTGAGTGCACGCCGAGTTTGGGCTTCCAGTGGAACTTCACCAGGGTGGTGGCGCCCTTGGCATTGACCAGCCGGAAGGTGTGGACGCCGAACCCCTCCATCATCCGGTAGGAGCGCGGGATGCCGCGGTCCGACATGTTCCACAGGGTGTGGTGGGTGGCCTCGGTGTGCAGGGACACGAAGTCCCAGAAGGTGTCGTGTGCGCTCTGCGCCTGCGGGATCTCCCGGTCGGGATGCGGTTTCCCGGCGTGGATGATGTCCGGGAACTTCACGGCGTCCTGGATGAAGAAGACCGGGATGTTGTTGCCCACCAGGTCGAAGGTGCCCTCGGGGGTGTAGAACTTCGTCGCGAAGCCCCGGGTGTCGCGGACGGTGTCGGCGCTGCCGCGCGAGCCGAGCACCGTGGAGAACCGTACGAAGACCTCGGTCTCGGCCCCCTTCGCCAGGAAGGCCGCCTTGGTGATCCGCGCCGCGGTGCCGTAGGCCTGGAACACGCCGTGCGCGGCCGCGCCGCGGGCGTGGACCACGCGCTCGGGGATGCGCTCGTGGTCGAAGTGGGTGATCTTCTCGCGCAGGTGGTGGTCCTGGAGCAGGACCGGTCCGCGCGGTCCGGCCTTCAGGGAGTGGTCCGTGTCGTGGAGGCGGGCGCCCTGGGCGGTCGTCAGATAGGGGCCGGTCTGGGCCACCGCGTCCTGGGGGACGCCGGTCGGCTGCCCGGTCGGGCCGAGGGTGTCCGGGCCGCTCTGGTCCGCCTTGGGCGGCAGCGGGTCACGCGGCTCGGTCGGCTCGGCGAAGGCCGGGGGCTCGGGCGCCGGCCTGCCCGGGACGCCGTCCGCCGGGGCGGGGGTGCCGGCCGGTTCGACCGGAGAGGTCCTCGGAGCGCTCTTCTTCGCCGCGATCGCCTTCTTCGCCTTCTTCTGAACCATTACGGGTTTGCCTTCCGGTCAGGTGGGTCTTCCGATGAGGAGCGGGGGAGCGAGTCGGGGCGTGGGGCGTGGCGCGGGTGTGCGCCGACGGCTCACGCGATGCCGGCCCGGTGGCCCGGGGAGTCGTACCAGCCGCGTCTGCCGACGGGCCCGCCGGACGGGACGGAGGGGACGCTCGCACCGTCGCCGGCCCGGACGGCCCCGACGACACGGTCGTGCAGGAGGCGGCTCTGGTAGCCGGAGGGGCACGGGGCCGGGCTGCCGGCCACAGTGAACCACCGCGGCTCGCCGCTGCGCCGGACGGTGACGCGGGCGCGGCCGTCGTTCCAGCTCGTATGGACGTCCACGGTTCCCGTCAGCACCCCCGCCTCCCGCGTCGCGACACCGCCGGGTCCCGCGGCGACGGAGTTCGTCGTCCACGATGCCCATCCCATGGTTCTGCCCTTCCCGCGCACGTGGCCCCGCCGGCCCGGACGGGCCGGCGGCGAGGTGGCACGGACGCGAACCGCGCGGTTCGCGGCTCCGGGGCCCCGAGGGGCGCCACCGATCGGCGGTTACCCCCTGCCGCGAAAGGCATGCGCGTGGGCGTATTGGCGGATAACAGTCGAAAGGGTAAGCGGTCGGGAAGTGGGTAGCCGCTCGACGTGGCCGCTCCACGCACGGCGTACGGGAAGAAGGCGGCTCGGTCCTTCGGGGCCCGCGCCGCCGTGATGGCGGCCGCCGCCCTGTGTGCCACGGGCCTGCTGAGCGGTTGCGGCACGGCCGGGGCCCGCGAGGCGGACGCCCGGCAGGCCGCCGCCGGTTTCGAAAGGGCGCTGGGCACCGGGGACTTCGCCGGGGCGTGCGCCCGCCTCGCGCCCCAGACCCGCCAGGAGGTGGAGGACTCCGAGGGCAAGCGCTGCGCGGACGCCGTCCGGGGCCTCGCCCTGCCGGCCGCCGGTGACCTGGTACGCGTGCGGGTGTACGGCCGCCAGGCGCAGGCGAGCGGAGCCGGCGACACGCTGTTCCTGTCCCAGTTCGACCACGGCTGGAAGGTCGTCGCGGCGGGCTGCCGGCCCCGGCAGGGACAGCCGTACCAGTGCACGTTGAAGGGTGGATGAGGACGATGCGCACCCTGTTCGCGCTGTGCCTGATCGTCGTGGTGGGCGGAGTCGTGTACTTCAGCGCCCTGGGTCTGATGCACCGCTGACCTCGCTCGGTGGTGTTCCGTCGGCATGGAGGAGGAGTCGTGGGTATGCGCCGGTTCATCCGGGAGAATTCGCTCACTCTGGCGTTCGGACTCGCCTTCCTGCTCGCGCTCCTCGGACAGGCCCTGGCGGGCTGGGCCGACTTCAACGACCAGCTCGCCGTCGACGGCCTCCAACGCATCGGGTTCCCCGCCTATCTGGCGTCTTCCGACTTCGGGGTCGACGTGGCGGAGAACTGGCAGTCCGAGTACCTCCAGTTCTTCCTCTTCATATTCGCCACGGTGTGGCTGCTGCAGCGCGGCTCGCCGGAGTCCAAGGAACTGCACAAGGCGGGCACCGAGACGGACGCGGAGCAGAGGACCGGCCGGCACGCCGACGCGGACTCGCCGCGCTGGGCCGCCACCGCGGGATGGCGCGGCGGTGTGTACTCGCGGTCCCTGGGCATCGTCATGGCCCTGCTCTTCCTGCTCTCCTGGCTCGCCCAGTCCATCTCGGGCACCGCCGCCCACGACGAACAGCAGCTCCGCGACTTGCAGGACCCCATAGCCTGGCACCAGTACGTGACCTCGGCCGACTTCTGGTCGCGGACCCTGCAGAACTGGCAGTCGGAGTTCCTGGCCGTCGCGTCCATGGCCATCCTCTCCGTCTACCTGCGCCAGCGCGGGTCCCCCGAGTCCAAGCCCGTGGGCGCCCCGCACGACGCCACCGGCGTAGAGGGCTGAGCCCGCGCCCGTCGACCGGTCACGGCGCCCACCGGCCGGTCACGGCCACGACGGCTCCTTGCGCGGCACCACCACGACCTCGGACACCACGCTGCCGGTCGGCGCCGACAAGGCGTACAACACGGTGTCGGCGACCACGTCCGGGCTCTGCAGCATCGACACGTCCGCCTCGGGGAAGCGCTCCATGATGAACGGGGTCTCCATCCCGCCCGCGATGACCCCCGTGACGCCGATCCCCGTACAGTCCCGCTGCGCCTCCTTGAAGAGGGTGTGCGTGAACGCCCGCAGTCCCGACTTGCTCGCCGAGTACGGTCCCGCCTCGGTCCAGGTGCGGTTGGAGGCGGTGGAGAGGATGTTGACGATGTGGCCGCCGCCCCGGGCGACCATGCGCCGGTAGACCTCCAGGCACAGGTACACGGGCCCGAGCAGGTTCGTCGTGACGACCCGGGTCACCTCTTGCGCCGTCAGGTGCTCGATCGGTTTGGAGACGTCCACGGCGGCGTTGTTCACCAGGATGTCCAGCGGCTGCCCGTCCTCGTCGAGATCACGGAAGACCCTCGCCACGGCCGCCGGGTCACACACGTCCAGCTCGACGAACCGGGCCTCGCCCCCGGCCACCATCAGATCGGCGCACAGCTCCTGCGCCAGGTCCTTGCGTACGTCCGCCACCACGACGGAGGCCCCCGCCGCCGACAGACGGCGCGCGATCGAGGCGCCCAGCCCGCGGGCCCCGCCCGTCACGAGCGCCCGCTTGCCGTGTAGATCGACCTGTACCCGACTCTCCATCTCCTGCCCTTCCTCGCACCCGGCCGGGGGACCGGTCGCGCTAGGTGAGCGGCCGGTCGCCTCTCGTCTCCACTGTGGGTGCGACCCTCCCGACGGGCACGCCGGACTACGCCGCCTGCGGACGTCGCCCCGGTGAGCCACGCCACAGCCCGAGGCCGCCCTCGCGGCAGCGCCGGTTCCTGTGATGAAACCCACCAGAAGTCCAAGAGCCCCACGGGCCAAGGGATTCGGCCGGGGACCACGGGCATGGGAGACGGCTCACACCCCTGCGGGGGTTTTCGTCTGCCACGATATTTCGCCGGGACACCACCGCCGGCGCGCAGCACCGCCCGGTCCGGTACGTCGGCCGCGCGGCTCGCGCGGACCCCGCCCGACCCGCCGCCCCCGGCCACCGCCACACCGGCCAAGTCCTCCCGGCCACTCCACCCCAGCCTGCCGAGCCCCGGGCTGCTCCCCGAAGAAAACGACTGTGCCCTCCTCGACGCCCCTCATGGCCGGCCCCCGCCCCGCGCCGCCCGCCGTTGCCGTCCCCTCCGCCTCCCGCTCCCCGTGGCGTTCCCTGCGCCACCGCGGCATGCGCTGGTGGTCGGTCGCCAACTTCGTCTCCAACGCCGGGACGTGGATGCAGCTGACGGTCCAGAACCTGCTCGTGCTCCACATCACCGGCTCCGCGGCCGCCACGGGACTGTCCATGTCCGTCCAGGCGGCCCCCGGCCTGCTGATGGGGCTGGCCGGCGGCGCCGCCGTGGACCGCTGGCCCCGCAAGCTGACCGCCGCCGTCAGCCAGGCACTGCTGGGAGCCGTCGCCTTCCTCACCGCGTTCCTCGTCGCGTTCGACCAGCTCGACCTGGCCGTCCTCATGGTGCTCGCCGCCACCACCGGCATCATCGCCACCGTCGACGGCCCTGCCTGTGCCCTGCTCGGCAACGACCTGGTCCCCACCGAGGACGTGCCCTCCGCCATCGGTGTCGGTTCCCTCGTGCACAACGCCGGAAGGCTGGCGGGGGCCGCCCTCGCCGGTGTGATCGTCGCCTTCCTCGGCACCGGCGCCGCCTACGCCGCCAACGGTGTCTCCTTCCTCTTCGTCGCAGCCGTCATCCCCTTCCTCAAGGCCGCCCGGCAGACCGAACCCGCCGCGCCGAGCGCCGCCGAGCGGGCCGCCACACCGCGTGCGGGGACCGCGGAGCGCCCGAAAGCCGCGGAGCGTGAGGACGCCGCCGAGGGCATGAGCGCCCGCGACGGCCTGGTCTTCTTCCTGCGCCGCCCCCGGCTGGTCGCCCTCGCGGCCGTCAGCGGCCTCAGCGCCCTGCTGGGACGCAACTACGGTCTGACCCTCGTCGTGCTCGTCACCGGACCGCTCGCGGGCGACGCCGCGGCCTTCGGCACGGTCTCCACGGTCCTGGCCGTCGGCGGCATCCTCGGCGCCGTGCTCGGCGCCCGGTTGCGCAAGCCCACCGTGCGTTTCGTCGGCGTACTGGCCGCCGCCGGGGCGCTGCTCCAGGTCCTCGCCGGGCTGTCGCCCTCGCTCACCGTTCTGCTGGTCCTGGTCCTTCCGATGGCCGTGGCCGAGTCGGTCTCGGAGACGGCCGGCACCACCGTCCTGCAAACCGATCCGCCCGCCCACATGCGCGGGCGCGTGCTGGGCGTCTGGAGCACCGTGAAGACCCTCTGGGGCCTCGCGGCGCCCCCCACGCTCGGCCTGCTGATGGAGTGGGCCGGGGTGCGCGGCGCCCTGGTCGCGGGCGGACTGGTCGTGTTCGCCGTACTGACCTCGGGCCTGCTGCTGCGCGGCCGGCGCGACGCACCGGTGGTCGTCCCCGCGCCCGCCGCGGGGCTCACGCCCCTCCGGTCCGCTCTGCGGGCCGCTGCCTGACCGCGGGGCGGGCGGCCCGGCGCCGGCGCGCGACCGGCGGGTCAGCGGGCGGGCGCGGTCGTCGGCAGGCCCCGTACCGCCTCGACGACCTCCTCCACGGTGATCCGAAGCAGCCGGGGATCGGGCAGCGAGCCGTGCGCGTCGCCCGGCCGCAGCGCGTCCTCGCCCGGCCCGCGGTGCCACAGGACGCGGTGCCGGGTGCCGTGGGGCGGTCCCCACAGCCGGGGCGCCACGGGCCCGAACAGCACCACGGATGGAGTCCCGAGGGCCGTCGCGAGGTGCGCGAGTCCCGTGTCCCCCACCACCACGCAGCGCGCCGCCGACACGAGTGCGCACAACGTCGCGAACGGTACGTCGCCGCTGCCGCCGAACACCGCCCCGGGCGGCAGGCCCGCCTCCGCCGCCACCCGCCCGGCCAGCCGCGCCTCGCCCGCGCCCGCCGTCACCACGACCTCCTCGCCGCAGGCCCGCAGGGTGCGCGCCACGGACGCGAACCGCTCCAGGGGCCAGCGCCGGGCCCCGGCGTCCGCCCCGGGATGGACGACGACGGCGCCGGGGGCCGGTGACGGCTCGTCCGGGGCGGGGATGCGCAGGTCCTCGGGATCGGCCCGGACCCCGTACCAGCCCAGGAGCCGGCACCAGCGCTCCCGCTCGTGTTCGTCCGCCAACCACTCGGGGCCCTCGATGTCCGGGGTCTCGGGATGCCGGTAGGCGAACAGCCGCCGCGGCCCCAGACGCTGGAGCAGCAGGTGGCTCGGCGGCCCGTTGCCGTGCAGGTCCACGGCCAGTTCCGGCGGCGGACCCTCCCACGGCAGCGCGGCGGGCACCGCCCGGCCGGGCGCGGAGGCGGGCAGCAGCCGGTCCACCAGACCGGTGGCGGCGGCGGCCTGCGCCAACCGGGCGGGCGCGGCCAGCACGACGTCCCGGCCGGGCAGGGCCGCGCGCAGCGCGCGCAGCGAGGGCACGGCGGTCAGCAGGTCTCCGAGCCCCAGCGCCCGCAACACCAGCACCGAGGGGCGGGGCGGGTTCCCGGGGGCGTCGCGTCGGTGGTGGCTCATGGGACCTCCCGGAGTAGCGGGCGCACGTCAGGGCGTCGTCGGGGCCGCGGGCGCGGCGGCGCGGGCGGCGCGGTGGGCGAGGGTGGTGGTGGAACGACCGTCGAGGTACGGCAGGACCACCGCCTGGCCGCCCCACTGCCGCAGCACCTCCGCCTCCGGGAGCTCCCCGGCGGAGTAGTCGCCGCCCTTGACCCACACGTCGGGTCGCAGCCGGTTCAGCAGTCGGGCCGGGGTGTCCTCCCCGAACGGCGCGACGGCGTCGACGCTGCCGAGCGCCTCCAGCACCCGCACCCGGTCCGCGAGCGGGTTCAACGGCCGCCCGGGCCCCTTCAGCCGGCCCAGCGAGGCGTCGTTGTTGACGCACACGATCAGGCAGTCCCCGATCCGCCGGGCGCTTTCCAGCAGCCCCACGTGCCCGGCGTGCAGCAGGTCGAAGCAACCGCCCGTGGCCACCACCGTGCCGCCGCGCGCCCGGACGTCCCGAGCCAGCGCGAAGGGGTCCCGCTCCCGAGCCGGTCGCGGGGCCGCGGGGGAGCCGCCGCCGCGCCACAGCAGGCGGTTGCCCGCCCCGCCGGCCGCGACGAAGGCGGCCGCCTCGGCCACCCCCCGCTCCACCGCCTCCTCCGGCAGTGCCCCGTCGGCCAGCGCCGCCGCCGTCGCGGCGGCGAAGCAGTCGCCCGCCCCGCACGGGTCGCCCTCGGCGCGGTACGGCGCGGGGACCAGCATCGGCGTCTGCTCACCGGCCCGCGTCAGCAGCACGCCGCGCTCGCCCAGGGTCACCGCCACCGCGGCGGCCCGCCACCGGTCCGCCAGTTCGGCGCCCCGCTCCGCGTACGCCCGCAGGGAGACGCCCTCCACACCGCTGAGCGCCCGTGTCTCCGCCGCGTTGGGCGTCACCAGTCGGGCCCCGACCACCGGGTCGTCGCCCTTGGGGTGTGGGTCCCAAACCAGCGGCACCCTCGGGGCCACCGCCTCCAGAGCCCCCCGCACGGCGCGCGCCGTCAGCCGCCCGTAGTCGGCCACCAGTACCGTCCCGGCCTGCTCCAGGGCCTCCCGTACCGCGCGGGCCGGGGAACCGGGGGTGCCTCCGCCGCGGTCGATGCGGACCAGGGGCCGCCCGCCCGCCAGGACCCGGGTCTTGACCGGGAGGTCGCCTTCGAGCGGGATCTCCACCACCCGGACCCGCCCGCGCAGCGCGGCCCGTACGGTCTCACTGGCCTCGTCGTCACCCAACGCGGTGACCAGGACCACCTCCCGGCCTCCCCGGGCCGCCAGGACGGCCGCGAGCCCCGCGCCGCCGGGCCTGCGCCGCTCGCCCGTGACGTCGACGACCGGCGCGGGGGCGTCGGGGGACAGACGGGTGGAGACGCCCTCGATGTCCTCGTCCAGCAGGACGTCGCCCACCACCACGAGCGGTGCGTTTCCGGTCACGGCAGCCGCCGGAAGACGGGGACCGCCCCGGACCGCTTCGGCGCCGAGGCGCGGTCGCGCACCTCGCGCCCTCGGCTCACCGGACGGGCGGCGCCGGGGGTGGCGGCGGCGGAGTCGAAGGCCTCGCACAGCAGGTGCACGGCCACCAGGTGGGTCTCCTGCACGGTGGCGGTGGCGGGCGCGTCGACGTGCAGCGCCTCGTGGGCGGCCTCCGCCAGCGGGTTCGGCCCCGGGCCGGTCATCGCCCACACCTCCATCCCCGCGGTCCGACCCGCGATGGCGGCGGAGATCAGGTTGGGGCTGCGGCCCGAGGTGGACAGCAGCACCAGGACGTCACCCGGACGGCCGTGCGCCGCCACCTGGCGGGCGAACACCTGGTCGAACCCGTAGTCGTTGCCGATCGCGGTGAGGCTGGAGGTCTCGGCGTGCAGCGCGATGGCGGAGTAGGCCGGCCGTTCCTGCCGGTAGCGGCCCACCAGTTCGGCGGTCAGGTGCTGGGCCTGGGCGGCGCTGCCGCCGTTGCCGGCGGCCAGCAGCCGGCCACCGGCGGGCAGCACGGCCGCGAGCCGCGCGCCCCAGTCGCCGAGCCGGCCGAGGCCGTGGTCGCGCAGCCGGTCCAGGGCGTCCTGGAGCGACTGGCAGTGCCGGTGAGCGCCGTCGAGTGCGAAGTGATCGGTCATGGCGGCCGGGCGCCGGCCGGGCCATGGGGCCGCGGCCGTACCCGTCCCTCCTTCGGTAGTCGGTGGTGCCCGGTGGGGTCCGGAGGATGGGTTGTCAGCGGGCTCCCGCCACCGCCGTGCGCGCGCCGAGCACCGAGCGGTACGCCGTCTCGGTGGCCCCAGCGACGTTCGCCCAGCCGTACCGGCTCAGTACGCGGCGCCGGCCCGCGGCCCCGTACGCCTCCCGCAGGGCGGGATCGGCGAGCAGTTCGCCGACGGCGGCGCCGAGCGCATCGGCGTCGCCGGGCGGTACCAGCCGGCCGGTGACCCGGTCGGCGACGGTGTCGGCCTGCCCGCCGACCGCGCTGGCGACGACCGCCTTGCCGCAGGCCATCGCCTCCAGCGGAACGATCCCGAAGGGTTCGTAGTCCGCCGGGCAGAGCACCACGTCGGCGCTGCGCAGCAGGGCCGGTACATCGGCGCCGGCCACTGCGCCGGTGAAGCGGACCCGGTCGGCGACGCCGGCGGCCCGCGCCAGGTCCCGCAGTCGGCGTGTCTCCGGATACGCGTCGATCCGCTCCGGCGGGGGACCGCCCGCCACGACGAGTTCCGCGTCGGGCAGCGCGGCCAGGGCGGCGATCGCGACGGCGGCGCCCTTGCGGGGGACCAGCCGACCCAATTGGAGCAGCCGGTGGCGGTACGGACCGCGTTCGGCGATCGGCCCCTCGGGGGAGAACTCCTCGGTGTCCACCCCGCAGGGCACGACGTCGACCTTCTCGGTCGGCACCCCCATGCCGGCGAGCTCCATGACCTCGTCGCGGCAGGTGGCGACCACCCGGTCACAGCCGAGCCCCACCTGCACCTCGCACGGGATGCGGGCCGGCGGACTGGTGTCGGCGTGCCCCTGGTGGCGCCGCTTGACCGTGCCCAGCGCGTGGTAGGTGTGCAGCAGCGGCAGCCGCAACTCGCGCGCGACCTGGAGCGAGGCGAGCCCTGACATCCAGAAGTGGGAGTGCACCACGTCGGGCCCCCGCTCCTGCCATTGCAGGGCCAGGTAGCGGGCGAACTCCAGCATGTGCGGCAGCAGTTCGTCCTTGGGCAGTTGCTCCGCCGGCCCGGCCGGCACGTGGTGGACCAGTACGCCCGGGCGCAACGGCTTGGTGACCGGGAGGTCCCTGGAGTCCCAGCGGGTGTACACGGTCACGCGGTGGCCCCGGTCGGCGAGCGCCCCCGCCAGCCGGGCGACGTGTACGTTCTGACCCCCCGCGTCGACTCCGCCGAGGGCGGCCAGCGGACTGGCGTGCTCGGACACCAGGGCGATGGACAGGCTCCTGCCGGCGGGGCGGGTGACAAAGGGGCTCCGTCGCGCCGTCATGAGCAGACCTCCGTCATCACGCGCTCCCAGTCGGCGAGGAAGCGTTTGAGTCCGTACCGTTCCAAAACGGCTTGGCGGGCCCGCGCGCCGTCCTCGGCCGCGGCCTGCGGATCCTCCCGGTAGAGCCGGGCGGCGCGCGCCAGCACCTCGGGGCGGGTCGACAGCGTCCCGGTGCCGGCCGGGACCGCCTCCACCGCCTCGGTCGTGGCCAGGGCGACGACCGGCATGCCCAGGTGCATGGCCTCCAGGAGGGACAGCCCCAGCGAGGTCCAGCGCACCGGGTGGATGTACATCCGCCGCGCGGCCATCGCCTCGTGCAGGGCCCGTTGCGGCAGATCGGCGCTGCGGCAGCGGTCCGCCGGCACGCCCAGGTGTTCGGCCAGGCCCTCGGTCCGCATGCCGAACACGTCGAGCGGTACGGCTTCGCCGAGGGCGGCCAGCAGGTCCGTCCCGGTGTACCGGCCCCTGCGGACGGGGTCGTTGACGACGACGGCGGCCCGGGGGAGGTGGCCCGAGTACAGGTGTCCCGGGTCGACGACGCCGTGTTCGATCACCTCGGTCCGGGTGGAGCCGTTGTCCCAGAACAGCCGGTTGAAGTGCGTGACGTGGACGAGGACCAGGTCGTCGCGGTCGGCGAAGGGGTGCCGGGTGAGGGGGACGTCCCCGTCGGGCGCGTTGTGCTCCAGGTAGACGGCGGGCACGTCCCGGCCCGGACGGCGCCCGCCCGACCACCGCTCGGCCAGCTCCGCCTCGTGCGGGCGTTGGAGGACGACCAGGTCGATGGGCGTCTCGCGCAGCTCCCCGGGTGTCACCTCCCTGACCGAATCCGGCCACGAGAAGGTACGGGCGCGCCCCAGGCCGTCCGGATCGCGTTCCGGCGTGACGGGCACCAGATACGTGTGCGGCCCCTGGACGAAGGCAGTGGTCCAGGACCCGTGTACGTGCCACAGCAGGATGTTCATACCCTCGCTCCTCGCTCCGTCTCGGATGAGCCGCCCGGCCGGGCCGGTTCGGTACCCAGTGCGGTTCCGCCTCCCAGCGTCGCCACCGCCGCCAGCACCTCCACGTCGCCCACCCCGTCCAGGCACGGGTGGCCCTCCACCGGGCATCGGCGGGCCCTGGTCCGCGCGCAGCGGGCCTCCTGGTCGCCGAGCAGCACGTGCGGCACTCCGTACGGACGCCAGCGCTCGGCGGGGACCACCGGCGCGAACAGACAGGCGACGGGGGTGCCCGTCGCCGCGGCGAGGTGCGCGGGACCGGTGTTGCCGGTGAGTACGACCCGGGCGCCCGCGAGGACGCCCGCCAGCTCCGCCAGGTCGGCGGTGACCCCGCCGAGGTCCAGCGCGTGGTCGCCCGCCACCCGGGCGGTCAGGTCCTGCTCGGCGCGACTGCCGGTGACCACCAGCCGGTAGCCCGCCGCACTGAGCGCCTCGGCCGCGCGCGCCGCCCGCGGGGCGGTCCAGGCGCGCGCCGGGGCGGCCGCCCCCGGATGCAGCACCACGTACGGCTGCGACCCGGTCAGGTGCGTGGTGTCGGGCGGGGTGCGCACGCGCAGCGCCCCGTCGTCGCCGCGCGGCAGCGAGAACCCGCAGTCCCGGGCCAGGTCCAGCGCGGCCCACGCCTCGTGCCGGTGCGGCAGGCGCCGGTGACGCAGGTCGAGCAGGGACCCGGGATAGTCCTCGCAGTCGGCGGCGGCCCAGGGCACCCCCGCCAGTTTCAACAGCAGGGCCGCCGGCAGCGGGCTCTGGTGGTAGGACACGAGGATCAACGCCCGGTCGAACCGGGCCGCCCCGATCGCCTCCAGCAGCCCCGCGCACTCCGGGTAGGAGGCCGGGGCGGGCTCCAGCCCCACCCAGGGCGCGTCGTACACGAGCACGTCGTCCACCCCGGGCAGGAGTCGGGCGGCCGGCTCGCCGAGCGGCCCGCAGAGCATCGCGGTGTACGAGGAGCCCGCGGCGACCGCCCGGACCGCCGGGCCGGCCAGCAGCACGTCGCCCGCGCTGTCCAGCCGTACCACCAGCGTGCGGGGGCCGTTCACGGGGCGCTCCGCGGACTCGTGGCCGCCACCGCCGGGGTACGGTCCCCCAGCACCAGCCGGACCGCCGCGAGGAGGTCCGCCGCCGTCTCACCGGCCGCCAGGACCTCCTCCGGCAGGGTCCGCCCGGTCGGTACGAGCACGCCCCGGGCGCCGGCGGCGCGCGCGGCCTCCACATCGGCCCCGATGTCCCCGATGACCACGGTCCGCTCGGGGGGCACCCCGAGGTACCGGCAGGCGGCGAACACCAGGCCCGGAGCGGGCTTGCGGCAGCCGCAGGCGTCGCGCGGCCCGTGCGGGCACACCGCCCACACCGCGAACGGTCCGAACAGCCCGTCGACCCGTTCGCGCACGGCCAGCACCTGGGAGCGCGACAACAGGCCGCGGGCGACACCCGACTGGTTGCTCACGACCCCCACCGGGATGCCCAGGGCGCGTACGGCGGCCACGGCCTCGCGTGCCGAGGGCATCGGCGTCACCCGCCTCGGGTCACCGTTGTAGGGCACGTCGGCCACCAGGGTGCCGTCCCGGTCGAACAACACCGCCCGGGGCAGCTCCGGGTCGGCCCCGTGGTCCGACCGGATCCGGGGGGACGCTTCGAACAGCCAGGGACCGGGCGGGAGCGGCCGGGTCATCGCGTCACCGGTTCCCGGACCGGGGTGCGCGGCGTCCGCGCGGGCGCCGCCTCCGGCCGGGGGCGCCACGGCAGCGCCCGGCGGTGGCGGACCTGCCCGCGCAGCCAGTGCCAGGTGGCGACCGGCGGGATCAGCACGCTGGTCACCGCCATGGACAGCACCTCCTGCCGGGTGCGGGGCCCCGGTGCGATCCGCGCCCCCGCGAACTCGGCCGTACCCGCCAGCCACCCGGTCGCGCACGCGACGGCGGCGCCGCGTCTGCCGAGGACGGCGCAGGACACCGCCCCGGCCGCCGCGCCGGTCACCAGCAGGTGGCGCGGCAGCCGGCCCCGGGGCGCGCTCGCCCGGCTCCACCACCCGCCGCCGTGCAGTCGGTTCATCAGGACGTCGTCGGCGTTCCCGGCCTGCTGGCGTACGGAGACCCAGCGGTCGGTCGGGCGCACCGGATGGGTGGTGCGGCGCAGGCCCTCGTCCAGGCTCCAGCCGGCGTCCAGGACCCGCAGCGCCAGATCGGCGTCCTCGCGGAAGGCCCGTCGGAACCGTTCGTCGAACCCGCCGACCGCTTCCAGGACTTCCGGCCGGTAGGCCATGTCGGCGGTGATCCAGCGCGCGGTGGCCAGCCCGGCCGTGCCGCGCTCCCAGTCGGTGGGGCGGCGCTCGCCCGGCAGCGGCACCGCTATCCGGGCGGAGATCCCGCCGGTCCGCTCGGATGCCGCGGCGAGGTCGCCGGCCAACTCCTCGCCCCATTCGGGTCCGGGCAGCACGTCGTCGTCGAGGAAGACGATCCAGTGGGCGACGCCGCCCACCTCGCGGCGGCCGGTGTTGCGCGCGGCGGCGGGCCCGCGGCCCCCGCCGGGCACCGTCACCGTCACGCCGCGCAGTGCGTCGGGGACCTCGACGGGCAGGGGTGTCCCGCCGGCGCGTGGCTGGTCGTCCACGAGGACGACCCGGACCGGCTTGGGCCCGGTGGAGGCGGCCAGCGCGGCCAGGCACCGGCTCAGGCTCGGGCGGCCCAGGGTCGGTACCACCACGGCGTACGGCGGGGCCGTGCGGGGAGGGGCGTACGCGGTCATCGGGACCAACCTTCTTCGTCGGAGCGGTCGTCGGTGCGGAAGAACGAACCGCGCCGGATCGCGTACGGTCCGATCGCGAGGAGGTCGACGGGTGAGGAACCGAAGCACTCCAGCGCGTCGCGCGGATCGTCCACCATGGGCCGACCGGCCGTGTTCAGGCTGGTGTTGACCACCACCGGCACCCCGGTGAGCCGCTCGAAGTGGCCCAGCATCCGGGCCACCAGAGGCTCGGAGGCCGGGTCGACGGTCTGGATGCGGGCGGTGCCGTCGACGTGCACGACGGCGGGAATCCGCTCCCGCCACTCGGGCGCCACGTCGTGCACGAACAGCATGTACGGGCTGGGGACGGGCCCGGTGAAGATGGCGGCGGCGCGGTCGGCGAGCACCATCGGCGCCACCGGCCGGAACTGCTCGCGCCCCTTCACGTCGTTGAGCCGCTCCAGGTTGCCCGCGTGCCCCGGGTGGGCGAGCAGCGAGCGATGCCCCAGAGCCCGCGGTCCGTACTCCGAACGCCCCTGGAACCAGGCGACGATCGCGTTGTCGGCGAGGGCCCGGGCGACCGTCTCGGCGATGTCCGGGGGGCGTTCGAAGGGCACGGCGGCCGTCTTGAGCCAGGCGCCGAGCTCGGCGTCGGACCAGTCGCGTCCCAGGTCGGCGCCGGTCATCGGCTCCGGGTCGTCCCCGGCGCCCGCGGCCAGCAGCAGGGCGCCGCCGAGCGCGGTCCCCGCGTCACCGGCGGCCGGCTGCACCCACACCCGGGAGAAGGGCCCCTCACGGGCGATCCGGGAGTTGGCGACGCAGTTCAGCGCGACACCGCCGGCCAGGGTCAGGAGGCTGTCGTGGGTCCTGCCGTGCAGCCAGCGCGCCAGGTCGAGCAGCGTCTCCTCCAGTACGGCCTGCGCACTGGCGGCGACATCGGCGTGGTCGCGCGTCCACGCCTCCTCGGGCCCGCGGGGGGAGCACAGCTCGTGCCAGGGGACCCCGGCCGCGTGGAACCCGCCGTCGCCGGTCGGGTACACGTGACGGCGCAGCTCCGCCAGCATCCGCGGGGTGCCGTGCGAGGCGAGGGCCATGACCTTGAACTCGTCGGAGGAGCGAAGGAACCCCAGATGGGCGGTGAGTTCCTCGTACACCAGGCCCAGGGAGTGCGGGAGTTCCTGGGAGTGCAGGGGCTCCAGCCGGTCGTGGACGCGGCGGGCCGCGAGGTGCGAGGCCCGCTCGCCGCGCCCGTCCAGGACCAGTACCGAGGAGGTGTCGGCCCCGGCGGCGGCGAACGCGGCGGACGCGGCGTGCGCCATGTGGTGCGGCACGAAACGCACGAGGGCCGGGTCCAGCCCCGGCAGGGCGCCGCGCAGGAAGTTCGGCGCCTCGCGGGCGTAGGTCAGCCGCAGGTGGTCCCAGGGGTCGTCCAGGCCCATCTCCCCGGCGGGTCGGGCGAGGTCCGGGTCGAAGGAGTAGGCCACGGCGTCGAGGTCCTGGGGGCGCAGACCGGCCCGGTGTAGGCACCAGGAAGCGGCCTGTACGGGAAGTTCCCAGGCGGAGAAGGGCACCGGACGCTTGCCGTGCTTCCGTCGGGAGAAACGTTCCTCCTCGGCGGCGGCGACGATGTGGCCGTCGATGACGAGCGCGGCGGCGGGGTCGTGGAAGAGGGCGTTGATTCCGAGAATGCGCATGTCTGGCGGGCCTTTCGGCGGAGGGAACGGCGCGGGGACGGACGGGCCCTGGCGCTCGGGCGTCAGCCGTCCGGCTGGGCCCGGAACCAGGCGATGGTGCGCCGCAGCCCGTCCTCGGCGGCCACCCGCGGCTCCCACTGGAGCTTGTCGCGGGCCAGCGTGATGTCGGGGCAGCGCACGCTCGGGTCGTCCGTGGGCCGTTCGATGAAGCGGATCTCGGAATCGGAGCCGGTGAGTTCGATGATCACCCGGGCCAGTTCCAGCATCGTGATCTCGGTCGGATTGCCGATGTTGACGGGGCCCCGCATGCCGTGGGCCGCCATCGCGAGGATGCCCGCCACCGTGTCGTCCACGTAACACAGCGAGCGGGTCTGCAACCCGTCACCGGTGACCGTGAGCGGCTCGCCCGCCAGGGCCTGGCGGATGAAGGTGGGCACGGCCCGACCGTCGTAACCGCGCATCCGGGGCCCGTAGGTGTTGAACAGCCGCACGATCGCGGTGTCCGTCCCGTGGAAACCGGCCTCGGCGGTCGTGAGCGCCTCGCCGAAACGCTTCGCCTCGTCGTACACGCTCCGCGGCCCGACGGGGTTGACGTTGCCCCAGTAGCGCTCGTTCTGCGGGTGTTCCTGCGGATCGCCGTACACCTCGGAGGTGGACGCGAGCAGGAAGCGCGCCTCGGACCGGTGGGCGAGTTCGAGGGCGTTGCGGGTGCCGAGGCTGCCCGCCTCCATGGTGTGCAGCGGCAGCCGCAGGTAGTCCGCCGGCGAGGCGGGCGACGCCAGGTGCAGCACGAGGTCCGGCGGGCGGGGCACCGTGAACGGCTCGGAGACGTTGGCCCGGCACAGGGTGAAGCCCGGCCTGCCGGTCAGGGCGGCGATGTTCTCCGGCCGACCGGTGCTGAAGTCGTCCACGCACGTCACGTCCGTGCCCTCGTCCAGTAGCGCGGCGCACAGGTGTGAACCCACGAAACCGGCGCCGCCGGTGACGACGGCGTGCTCCCAGCGTTGTTTCGAGACGGCGCTCATCGAAGGTCTCCTCTGGCAGGTGGGTCCGGCTCTTCCACCCCGCCGTGCCGGCAGGTGGGCGACTCCCTCAGCGGTCCCGCACCGTGCGGCGGGCGGCTGGAGCCCCGGGAATGGCAACAGCCTCCACCGGCCGGGAGGACGGGGCATTCGGAAGCACTGCATTCCGGTGAACCACGGAGCGTGAGGACGAGGGCCGCCGGGCCCGGCCCGACGCCACGCGGGCCGCCTTCCGGGGCATGAATCCGCCGGTACCGGTGAGACGCCCGGTGTGAGGCTGGAGAACCGTGTCGTCGTCATCACGGGGGCGTCCAGCGGCATAGGCCGCGCCACGGCCCTGGCCTGTGCCCGGCATGGCGCGCAGGTGGTCCTCGCCGCCCGCAGCGCCGGGGAACTCGACCGTGTGGCGCGGCTGTGCGGGCGCCGCGGGGGACAGGCGCTGGCCGTCCCCACCGACGTCACCGACCCCGAGGCCGTGACCGCCCTGGCCGCGGCCGCCACCGCCCGCTTCGGCCGGATCGACGTCTGGGCCAACGTGGCCGGAGTGGGCATCCTCGGCCGGTTCGACCAGACTCCGCCGGCCGACCTGCGCCGTCTCCTCGACGTCAACGTCATCGGCGCCGTCAACGGGGCCAGGGCCGCGGTGCCCGTCATGCGCCGGCAGGGCGAAGGGGTCCTCATCGACGTCGCCTCCATGCTCGGAGCGGTGGTGCAGGCGCCGTACATGTCCGGGTACGCGATGTCCAAGGCGGCCCTCGTGACCTTCGACGAAGGGCTGCGCGCCGAACTGGCGCTGATGGGGGCGGACGGCATCCACGTGTGCACGGCGCTCCCCGCCGGCGTGGACACCCCCTTCTTCCGCCACGCGGCCAACCACACCGGCCGCGAACTGCGCTCCCTGCCGCCCGTGGCGACGCCCGAGCGGGTCGCCCGCGCCCTCACCTCCGCGATGCGCCACCCCAGGCCGCGCGTGCTGGTGGGGCCCTATGCCAGGTCCCTGGCGGCCGCCCACGCCCTCGCCCCGGGTCTGACCCGCGCGGCGCTCGCCCGGCGCACCGAGCACGCGTACCTCGGCCGGGCCGGGACCGCGCCGGACGGGACGGGCAACCTGCGCGAGCCGTCCGGGGGGAGCTCGGCGGTTCGGGGCGGACGGCGCAGCGGGACGCGTACGGCGGCCCGCAGGACGGCGGCCGCCGCCGCCGGCTGCGCCGCCCTGCTCGGGGCCCGCGCCGTCGTCGGACGCCGGTGAACCGCCCCGAGGGCCCGAGCGCGGCGGACCGCCCGGCGCCGTGCCACGCCGCACCGGCCCCACCGGCCCGCCCGTCCGCGCGCCGTATGAACCCGGTCGCCCGGGGTAGGCGCCGGACACCGACGCGCCACCGAGCACCTGGAGGAGCCATGGCAGTGCAGCACCGGCTCATACGTCGTCCGCCCGCCTGGGTGTGGGACGTCCTCAAGGACGGCAGCCGGTACGCCGACTGGGTGGTCGGCACCGAGGACTCGTGGGAGGACGAGGGGCACTGGCCCATGGAAGGCGCCACCCTCGGCTACCGCGTCAAGCTCGGCCCCGTCACCTACGAGGGGCGGACCGTCGTACGGGTCTGCGAGCCACCGGACCGGCTGGAACTGGAGGCGATGGCCGGCAAGGGCGGCAGCGCCCGCATCGCCATCGAGATCAAACCCTGGGGCAGGGACACCCTCGTCATCATCGACGAACACCCCCTGCGCGGCCGCAACGGGTCCTTCCACAACGCCGCCATCGACCTCCTCGTCCAGCTCCGCCACCGCACCATGCTCGGACGCCTCTCCCGAGCCGTGGAGTCCAAGGGAGCCCGACCCGATGGCGAATCCTGACGCGGTGGTCATCGGCGCCGGCCCGAACGGCCTGGTCGCGGCCAACGTCCTCGCCGACGCGGGCTGGCGGGTCGTGGTCCTGGAGGCGGCCCCCGAACCCGGCGGGGCGGTCCGCAGCGACCGGGGGCTCCACCCCGACTACGTCCACGACCTGTTCAGCGCCTTCTACCCGCTCGCGGCGGCCTCCCCCGTGATCCGGGACATGCGCCTGGAAGAACAGGGGCTGCGCTGGAGCCGTGCCCCGGCGGTGGTCGCCCACCCCCTCGAAGACGGCCGCTGCGCCGTCCTCGGCGGCGACGTCCACGACACGGCGGCCTCCGTGGAAGCCTTCGCGCCGGGCGACGGAGCCGCCTGGGAGCGGCTCTGCGCCCTCTGGCAGCGCACCGGCGACGACATCCTGGGCTGCCTGTTCACCCCCTTCCCGCCCGTCCGCGCCGGCGCGCGGCTCGCCGCACGGCTGCGCGCGGCGGAGGGCCTGCGGCTGGCCCGCAGGATGCTGCTGCCCGCCCGCAGGCTCGGCGAGGAGGAGTTCTCCGGCGAGGGCGGCCGGTTGCTGATCGCGGGCAACGCCCTGCACGCCGACCTCGGCCCGGAGTCGGCCCTCGGCGGCGGCTTCGGCTGGCTGATGTGCATGCTCGGCCAGGCGTACGGCTTCCCCGTGCCCGTCGGAGGGGCCCAGGCCCTCACCCGGGCCCTGGTGCGCCGCCTGGAGGCGCGCGGCGGCACCCTGTACTGCTCGCGCGCGGCCACCCGCGTCGTGGTCCGGGGCGGACGCGCCGTCGCCGTGCGCACCGAGGACGGCGTCGAGATCCCGGTCCGTCGGGCCGTGCTCGCCGACGTGCCCGCCCCGATCCTTTACGAGCGGCTGGTGGGCCGGGAGCACCTGCCCGAGCGGCTGCGCTCCGATCTGCGGCGCTTCCAGTGGGACTTCGCCACCGTCAAGGTGGACTGGGCCCTGTCCGAGCCGATCCCCTGGCGGTCCGAGGGCGCCCGGCGGGCCGGGACGGTCCATCTGGCCGAGGGCCTGGACGAGCTGACCATGTTCTCCGCCCAGATCGCGATGAGCCGGGTGCCGAGCGTCCCGTTCGTAATCCTCGGCCAGATGACCACGGCGGACGCCACCCGCTCACCCGCCGGCACCGAATCCGCGTGGGCGTACACCCACGTCCCCCAGAACATCGTCGGTGACGCCGCGGACGACGGCCCGGGCGCCATCACCGGCACGTGGGACGAACGCGACAAGGAGGCGATCGCCGCCCGCGTCGAGGCGCAGATCGAGCGCTACGCCCCCGGTTTCGGCGCCACCGTACGGGCCCGTCGCGTCCTCGCACCCCCTGACCTGGAACAACTCAACCCGGCCCTGATCGGCGGCGCCGTCAACCAGGGCACCACCAATCTGCACCAGCAACTGCTCTTCCGTCCCGTCCCCGGCACCGGCCGCCCCGGCACCCCCGTCCGCGGCCTCTACCTCGCCTCCTCGACGGCCCACCCCGGCGGCGGGGTACACGGGGCGCCCGGTGCCAACGCCGCCCGTACGGCCCTGAGGTCCCTCCGGCTCCGGGGCGGCGCGACCTCCTGAGGGGCGGCGCCGGCCCCGGTGTGCTGGACTGGGCCGTGACGCACCGGGGCTGTGACGTACCCCCGTCACGTACCGGGCCGTGAGCGGACGAGAGGACTCGGTGACGATCGAGCGCGAGCACGGCAGCCGACGCATGCTGATGGGCCTGCTGGCGGCCAGCCACCTCATGCCGATGGAACGCGTACCGGAGCAGGCCCGCGTCCACGGCGCGTACGCCGGCTTCACCGACGTGTGCGTCTACGTCGCCGACGTGCAGGGCAGCGTGCTGCGGCTGCTCACCGGCATGGGGCTGGACGTACCCGCCCCGGGGGACTGCGTCGCGGAGCCCGAGCTGCCGATCGAGGGCACGCTGGCCGGCCGTGCCTACCAGTACGGCGAGATCGTGCCCGTGACGGTACGGGACGACCTCCAGTGGTGGGTGCCCATGCTGGACGGCGCCGAGCGGCTGGGCCTGGTCAGGCTGACCACCCCCCACGACGACGACCAGGCCAGGCAGGACGCCGAGTCCCTCGCCTCCCTCCTGGCCCTGCTGGTCGTCACCAAGCGGGACCACAGCGATTCCTACGCCCGCCTCGTGCGGACCACTCCCATGAACGTCGCCGCGGAGATGCAGTGGCACCTGATGCCCCCGCGCACCTACGCGGACGGCCGGGTGGTGATCTCGGCCGTCATGGAGCCCGCCTACCGGATCAGCGGCGACGCCTTCGACTACGCCCTGGCCGGTCCGGTGGTGCACCTGTCGATCTTCGACGCGATGGGACACGACACCGCCGCCGGACTGGCGGCTAACCTGGCGGTCGGTGCCTGCCGCAACTCCCGCCGCCAGGGGTCGGACCTGGTCGACACGAGCGAGCGGGTGGAGGAGCTGCTGCTGGAGCAGTTCCGGCACGACTCCTACGTGACCGGCATCCTGGCCGACCTCGACACCTCGACCGGCGAGCTGACCTGGGTCAACCGCGGCCACCATCCGCCCCTCGTCATCCGGGGCGGCCGGTGGACCAGCCGGCTGACGTGTCCCCCGGCCCACCCCATGGGCACCGACCTCAAACTGCCGGTCACCGTCTGCCGGGAGCAGTTGGAACCCGGGGACCGGCTGGTGCTGTACACCGACGGCATCACCGAGGCGCGCCGTCCCGGCTCGAACGAGTTCGGCCTCGAACGGTTCAGCGACTTCCTCATCCGCCGGCACGCCGACGGGCTGCCGGTGCCGGAGACCCTGAGGCGCCTCATCCAGGCCGTCATGGAGCACCACGAGGGACACCTCGACGACGACGCCACCATCCTGCTGTGCGAATGGCTCGGACCCAGGCCCGAGCGCACGCGGGAGGCGGCGGCCCACACCGGCACGGCCGACCCGTGAACCACAGCGTCCTGCGTCTGAGCGTCCGGGAAGCGGACGGCCCCCGGTTGGTCGCCGCGCTCGCCGGCGCCATGGACTGGCACACCGCTCGTCAACTGCGCGAGGAGGCCACGAGTCTGGTCGAGGTCAACCCGCGGCTCGTCCTGGACGTCTCCGCGGTGACCTTCTGCGACTCCTCCGGCCTCAGCGCCCTCGTGCAACTGCGCCGCCGGGCCCTGGACGCGGGAGGATCGGTGGTCCTCACGGGAGTCCCCGGCCACCTGCGGAGACTGTTGGAGATCAGCGGCCTGGGCCCGGTCCTCCTCGGGGACGGAGGCGCCGAGGCCGAGCGACCCGGCGGCCCGCACGGCCCGCCGTGAAGGCGCGGGGCCCGGGCGTCAGCGCGCGGGTGGCAACCGGTGCAGCCGGACCCCGGTCAGCTCCCCGCCGACGGCCTCGGCCGTCATGTACGTGTGGAACGGTTGGCGGCGCCGGTCGGTCGGGGAACCGGGGTTCAGCAACCGCAGGCCACCGGGGGCGGTGGTGTCCCAGGGGATGTGGCTGTGACCGAACACCAGGACGTCCAGGTCCGGGAACCGCCTGGCACACCGCGCCTCCCGCCCGGCCGCGGCCCCCGTCTCATGCACCACCCCGACGCGCACGCCCTCCAGAACCACCCGCGCCACCTCCGGCAGCCGCTCGCAAAGCGCCGGGCTGTCGTTGTTCCCGTGCACCGCGACCAGCTCGCGGGCGTGCCCCGCGACCAGCGCGTAGGCGGCCTCGTCCACCCAGTCACCCGCGTGGACGACCACGTCCGCGCGCCCGAGCTCCGCCACCAAGGCGGCCGGGAGCGTCTTGGCGCGCGTGGGCAGATGCGTGTCGGAGATCAGCAACAGGCGCATGCCGCCACCGTACGGTCACGCCCCCGCCGCGGCCTGTTGCCGCAGCTGCTCCCAGGCCGTCTCCTTCAACCTGGCGTCCAGCAAGACGTCCGCCGCCGTGCAGGCCAAAGCCCGCGCCGAGGCCAGCATCGCCCGCCGCCCCGGCGGGGCCGCCGCGGCGAGAGCGAAACCGGGAGTGTGATCGGAGCCGGACTCGTCCATGATCGCGACGAACGGGTGGATGGCCGGGACCCGGTGGCTCACGTCTCCGATGTCCGAGGAGCCCAGGTACACCCCCGGCGCCGGATCACCGACCGCGATGCCGGCCCGCCCGATGTGTCGGGTGAACCGGTCCGACAGCGCCCGGTTGTTGCGGAAGTGCCGGTAGCCCGTACCGACCGGGGTGACCTCGGCCTTGGTGCCCGTGGCCTTGGCGACCCCCTGGGCGCAGGAGTCGAGTTCCGCCGCCAGTTCCTCCAACGCGCCCGTCGTCGCACCGCGCAGCCCGAACAGGCCTTCGGCGTAGGCGGGTACGACGTTGGTGGACTCGCCGCCGTCCGTCACGATGCCCTGGACGTGCGAGCCGGCGGGCAGCCGCCCGGCGAGTACGGCGGTGGTGTTGAACAGCTGGACCAGGGCGGCGAGCGCGTCGACGCCCTCCGTCGGGTTGCCGGTGGGGTGGGCGGCGCGGCCGTGGAACCCGACCCTGACCTGACGCTGGGCCGTCAGCGGCGCCCACGCCCAACTGTGGACCCCCGGGTGGAACATCAGCGCGGCGTCCACCCCGTCGAAGACGCCCGCCGACACCAACTCCACCTTGCCGCCGCCCCGCTCCTCGGCCGGGGTCCCCACGGCCAGCACCGTCCCCCCGGCGTCCCCGAGCGCCGCCCGCACCGCGGCCGCCGCTCCCAGCCCGGCGGCGGCGATCAGGTTGTGGCCGCAGGCGTGCCCCAGACCGGGCAGCGCGTCGTACTCCATCAGCAGGGCCACGCGCGGCCCGTCCCCGTCGCCGGAGCGGGCGACGAACGCGGTCGGCAGCCCGGCCGTGCCCCTCTCGACGGTGAAGCCCTCCCGCTCGAACTCGGCGCTCAGCAGGGCGGAGGAGCGGTGCTCCGCGTAGGCGGTCTCGGGGTCCCGGTGCAGGGCGCAACTGATGTCCCAGAGCCGGTCGGCGCGCAGGGCCACCTCCTCGTCGATCCGGGCGTACAGGGCCTCGTCGGCCTGGTGGTCGTGTGACACATGTCCTCCGATGTCAGGGGAGCGGCGTCCCGCCGGTGGCGTTGAGGATCTCCGCGGTGAGATAGCTCGCCTGGGTCGAGGCGAGGAAGACGTACGCGGGGGCCAGTTCGGCGGGCTGGGCCGGTCGGCCCAGCGGCGACTGGGCGCCGAAGTCGCCGGTCTCCGGCATCGTGGCCGGGATCAGTGGAGTCCACACGGGCCCGGGCGCGACGGCGTTGACCCGGATGCCGTCGGACGCCGTCATCTGGGCCAGGCCCTGCGTGAAGGTGACGATGGCGCCCTTGGTCATGGCGTAGTCCAGCAGCGGCGGGCTGGGCTTGTAGGCCTGGACGGAGGTGGTGTTGATGATGCTCCCGCCCGACGGGATGTGGGGCAGGGCCATCTTGGACAGCCAGAACATCCCGTACAGGTTGGTGCGCACGACCCGGTCGAACTGCTCGGTGGTGATCGCGGAGATCCCCTCGGGCTGTGCCATCTGGTAGGCGGCGTTGTTGACCAGTACGTCGATGCGACCGAACTCGGTGACCGCCCGCTCCACCAGCGCCCGGCACTGTTCCTCCTCGCGGATGTCACAGGCCACGGCCACCGCCTTGCGGCCCGCCTCCTCCACCAGCCGCTCGGTCTGCCGGGCGTCCTCCTCTTCCCCGGGCAGGTAGGTGAAGAGCACGTCGGCGCCCTCGCGCGCGTAGGCGATCGCGACCGCCCGGCCGATGCCGGAGTCACCGCCCGTGATCACGGTCTTGCGGTCCTCCAACAGACCGTGGCCCCGGTAGGACGTCTCACCGTGGTCGGGTACCGGGTCCATCGCCCCGGTCCGTCCCGGGTGCTCCTGCTCCTGTCGGGGGAATTCCGGCCGGGGGTACATGGTGGTGGGGTCAGGGGCCCCGCTGCTGCGTTCCACGTGGCACAACCTCCTCGAAAGCGCTTCGACGCCCCCGCTCGCGGGGGCCGTACCGAAGCACGCGGACGCTGCCGCGCGTGCCCCGGCACGCTGCGGCTAACCGCTCACCGCTGCCCCAAACCCGGACGAACGCAGCGAACGGGGCCGGTAGGAGTCGCCCTCGCTGGGTAGGCCGTGTGGGGGGCGGATCGGAGCGGCGGGGCCCGGGGCCCGGCCGCGTCCGCCTCCGGCACGACCATGGAGCGGCGCGGACCCCGTCGGGAGTCCCGACCAGTACGGAGGAGCGAACGGATGCCGAACGAGCGAGCTGGGCAGCAGGCGCGAGCGGAGGACCTCATCGACGTGTCCCGCCTGGTGACCGCGTACTACGCCCTGCACCCGGACCCCGCCGACCCGGCCCAGCGCGTCGGCTTCGGCACCTCGGGGCACCGCGGATCGTCCCTCGCCACCGCGTTCAACGAGGACCACATCGCCGCGACGAGCCAGGCCATCTGCGAGTACCGGGCCCGGCAGGGCGTGGACGGGCCTTTGTTCCTCGGCGCCGACACGCACGCGCTGTCCGAACCCGCCCGGGTCACGGCCGTCGAGGTGTTCGCCGCCAACGGCGTGAACGTCCTCGTCGACACCGCCGACGGCTACACCCCCACGCCCGCGGTCTCCCACGCCATCCTCACCCACAACCGGGGCCGCACCGACGCCCTGGCCGACGGGGTGGTCGTCACCCCCTCGCACAACCCGCCCGGCGACGGCGGGTTCAAGTACAACCCGCCCCACGGCGGCCCCGCCGGATCGGACGCGACGGGCTGGATCCAGGACCGGGCCAACGAGATCATCGCCGGTGGCTCGAAGGAGGTGCGGAGACTGCCGTACGCGCGGGCCCTCGCGGCCCCCACCACCGCCCGGTACGACTTCCTCGGGGCCTACGTCCGGGACCTTCCCTCCGTGCTCGACCTCGACGCCGTCCGCGCGGCGGGCGTACGCATCGGCGCCGACCCGCTCGGCGGCGCCTCGGTCGCCTACTGGGGACGCATCGCCGAGGAGCACCGCCTGGACCTGACCGTCGTCAATCCGGAGACCGACCCCACCTGGCGCTTCATGACCCTGGACTGGGACGGGAAGATCCGGATGGACTGCTCCTCCCCGCACGCCATGGCCTCGCTCATCGAGGGACGGGCCCGGTTCGACATCACGACCGGCAACGACGCCGACGCCGACCGGCACGGCATCGTCACCCCGGACGGCGGCCTGATGAACCCCAACCACTACCTCGCCACCGCCATCGACTACCTCTACCGCCACCGTGAGGGATGGCCGTCCTCCGCCGGCATCGGCAAGACCCTCGTGTCCTCCGGGATGATCGACCGGGTGGCCGCCGACCTCGGCAGGGAGCTGGTGGAAGTCCCGGTCGGCTTCAAGTGGTTCGTGGACGGCCTGGCCGGCGGCACCCTCGGGTTCGGCGGCGAGGAGTCCGCGGGCGCCTCCTTCCTGCGCCGCGACGGCTCCGTCTGGACCACCGACAAGGACGGCATCCTCCTGGCCCTGCTGGCCTCCGAGATCCTCGCGGTCACGGGACAGAGCCCCTCCGAGCGGTACGCCGGGCTCACGGCCCGGTTCGGGGAGCCGGCGTACGCCCGGATCGACGCCCCGGCCACCCGGGAGGAGAAGGCCGTCCTCGCCCGGCTGTCCCCGCGGCAGGTCACCGCGGACACCCTGGCCGGTGACGCGGTCACCGGCGTGCTCACCAGCGCCCCGGGCAACGGCGCGGCCTTCGGCGGGATCAAGGTGACCACCGACCACGCCTGGTTCGCGGCCCGCCCCTCGGGCACCGAGGACGTCTACAAGATCTACGCGGAGTCGTTCCGCGGCCCCGGGCACCTCGCCGAAGTGCAGGAAGCGGCACGCTCGGTGGTCTCCGCGGCCCTGTCCGCCTGACCCCGGCGAACCGGACCGGCGCGGGCCGGGCGTCCCGGGGGTTCCCGGGCCGCCCGGCCGCGCGGGAGGATGGGAGCGTGAGGATGTCCGAGGGACCGGACCGGGGCCAGGGCCTGCGGGAGCGGATCGGGACGAGCCTGTTCGCCCATGTGGCCGGGCCGACGGGGCGACAGAACCGCGCCCGCATCCACGGCACCCCCGGCCCCCGCTGGTTCGGCCCCGAACGGCCCATCCGCACCGTCCACGGGGACGCGTCCATGTTCATCGGCGGCCTCAGCGCGCTCCTGTTGCAGTCCCTGCACCCGCGTGCGATGGCCGCCGTCGCCGCGCACTCCGGTTTCAGGGGCGACCCCTGGGGGCGCCTCCAGCGCACCAGCACCTTCCTCGCGTTCACCACCTACGCCACCGTCGAGGACGCCCAGCACGCCGTCGACCGGGTGCGCGAGGTGCACGAACGCATCCGGGGCACCACGGCCTCCGGGGAGCCCTACCACGCGGCCGATCCGCACCTGCTGTGCTGGGTCCACGTGGCGGAGGTCGACAGCTTCCTGCGCGCCCACCAGCGGTTCGGCACCCACCCCCTGGACGGCGCCGGTTGCGACGCGTACGTCGCCGACACCGCCCGGGTCGCCCGCGCGCTCGGCATACCCGACCCACCGGACGACCGCGCCTCGCTCGCCGCGCGGCTCGCCGCCTACCGCCCGGAACTGCGGGCCACACCGGAGGCGCTGGACGCGGCGCGTTTCATCCTCCGCGAGCCGCCGCTGCCCTGGGCGGCCCGCGGCCCGTACACCGTCCTGGCGTCCAACGCCGTCCGCTTGCTGCCGCCGTGGGCCCGCACCATGCTGGGTCTGCGTACCGCGCCCTACCTGCCCGACGACCTCGTACGCCTGTCCGGGCGGGCGTTGACCGGGACCATCCGGTGGGCGATGGGCTCCCTGCCGCCCCGCGAGGAGCCGATCGGGCCGCACTGACGGCGCGAAAACCCGCCGGAGGCCGGGCTTATCCCGGCGGCGGTGGGGCAGACGCCGCTGCGGAGGTCGCTCCGGACATCATCGCGGGGCCGACGGAAGGAGCGCGGACGGTGAACAAGGCCAAGATCGCCTACAAGCCGGTGGGACTGGCGCTCGGCGCCGCCGCCGGCATGCTGGCGGGCGTGACGTTCAAACAGGTCTGGAAGCTGGCGGGCCACGAGGACGACGCGCCGGACGCCACGGACGAGGGCAGGGCATGGCGCGAGATCCTGCTCGCGGCTGCCCTGCAAGGGGCGATTTTCGCCGTGGTCAAGGCCGCTGTCGAACGCGGCGGGGCCACCGCCGTACGACGCGTCTCGGGCACCTGGCCCGCCTGACGGGCGGGCACACCCAGTCGAATTCGAGCCGAGGAGGAGGTCCTCATGGCCGGCAAGGGCGGTATGGACAAGGCCAAGGGCAAGATCAAGGAGACCGCGGGCAAGGCCACCGGCAACGACCGGATGGCCGCCGAGGGAAAGATGGACCAGGCCAAGGGCAAGGCGAAGGACGCGCTGAAAGACACCAAGACCAAGGCCAAGGGCGCGAAGGACACCAAGGGCACGAGGGGTTCGCTCTGACACCCGCCCGAACCTGACGGTCGAACGGCTCCGCCCGGTGTGTACCGGGCGGAGCCGTCGTCGTACCGGTCGGCGGCCGTCCCGATGTCGAGCCGGCCGGGGTCGGCGTCAGGCGCCCGGGCCGAGCCGGCGTCAGGGAGCCTCAGCTCTCCCGTGGGCCGCTGCGGCCCTCCGCACCCTCGCCGGGCCGTGGCCGCGCGCCCACCAGCGACTCGGCGGCCTTGAGAGCGTCGTGGGGCGTCCGGCGGCCCATCATCACGCACAACGTGTACGTGGCGTCGTCGAGCCGACTCTGGAGGGCCAGGTCCTCCGGAGCCCGCAGCAGCTCCCGGCGCAGTGCCCGGAAGCGGGCGATGTGCTCGCGCAACACCTCCGCCCGGGGCAGCAGTCGGGCCCCCGGCCCCTGCTCCGGCCCCGACCGGGCCAGGCGCATCGCGGTGCGCAGCGCCTGCCGGAGCGAAGTGGGTTCGTCCTGGCCGGTGAGCAGTGCCACGGCAGCCTTGCAGCTCTCCTCCACCGTGGTGCCCGCCTCCTCCGCGGCGGCAGCCAGCAGCCGCCGGGCCGTTTCGGCACTACAGGGGACCAGGGCCATGAGGACTCCCGTCGCCCGCGCCATGCGCGCGCGGGCCGCCGTCGCGGCGTCGAGCGAGGGGTCGCCGGCCGCCGCGGACGTTCGGCGACGACGGGGTGTGGGTGTCTCGGTCATCCGCTCGTCGCCTCCGCTTGTCATGCCGTTACACGCCAGACTGCCCGGTATCGGGCATCCCGTATCCCGGTACGCGGTCAAATCGCGGTCAGCGGCGGGTTCCGGCCGTCCGGAGGTCACTCCAGGGAAATCCGGGCGTGGATCGTCTTGCCCCCGTCGGGGGTGGGCCGGATGTCCACGTATTCGGTGAGGTGGTGCACGAGGTTCCAGCCCCAACCGCCGCTCCCCCGGTGGTCGGGTGCGCGGGGCGTGGGCCGCTGCGGGCTGGTGTCCGTGACGTCGACGTCGATGGCCCGGGGGTGGAGCGTCAGACGGAGGGTGCAGGGACCCTCGGTGTGCCGCAGGGCGTTGGTGACGAGTTCGGTGACCAGGAGCAGCAGCGTGTCCGGTGCCGGGTCCGGTACGGGACGGCCGTGGTCCCGGGCGTCGGCCAGAAAGCGGGTGGCGGTGTCGCGGGCGACGGCGTTGGCCCCCGGCTCCGGGCGGAGCGTGACAGTGTGCCGGGCGAGAGAGGTGTCCATGGGCGCGGTCTCCCTGAGGGCGCCTTGAGGTTCGTCTTCTCCGCCTGCCCGTGGCTCTGCCGGGCCATGTGTCGCGTGTGCGGCGGTTTTCCCGATACCTCCTGCGGTGACGCGCGGCGGCCGCCGCAGTCCCCACCCCGTCGCGGTGCCGGGCCGGACGGCCGCTCCGAGCCCGCGCGCGAGCGGCGGCCGCGGTGCCGGAGGGGCGGCCCGCGGCGCCACCGCCCTGCGGGCACGTCAGTCCTTGCCCCGTCCGCTCATCGCGTCGCGGAGGCGGTCGACCATGCCCACGCCGGGAGCGAGCAGCTTGTTCGCCGGCGGCTTGTCGGGCGCCGAGGGGTGCGGACGGGTCGGCGCCGTCTTCTTCGCCTGACGCACCTTGTCGCCGAGCTTGTTCAGCATGTCCGGCGTACAGGCCGCGCGCAGCTGCGGGAACAGGTTGTTCTCCTCGTCGGCCACGTGCGCCCGGATCTCCGCCATGAGCTTGGTCATCAGGGCGTCGAAACGAGGGTCGTCCGCGTCGCAGCCCTCCAGGTCCTTCATGGTGCGCTCGGCCATCGCGTGGTCCTCCAGCTCCTTGTCCGCGATGCTGTCGCCCTCGGGGAGGTGCTCGCGGACGGCCGGGTAGAGGTAGGACTCCTCGGCCACGGAGTGTCGGACCAGCTCCATGATGGCCTGATCCGCGTGGTGCTTCCTGCGCGCGTCGCCCGGCGGCAGTGCCTGGATCTTGGTGAAGAGCTCCTCCACCTCCTCGTGGTCCGTGGTCAGTTCCGCGATGACGTCGCCGCCGTGTCCCATGCGTCTCTCCTCGCTCGTCCAGTCGGTCCGGTCCGGCCCCCCAGTCAAGCGCCGCGAGGTGGGCGCCCACCGGATTGGTCCTCACGTAGCGTGTCGTGACATATCCGGTGTGTACCGCGTGCGCCGGGCGGCGTTGATCTTCATACGAAGGGGAAGGGGCGGGTCATGTCATTCTCTGCTCCACTGCGTCAGCTGGTGCGCCGACACCGGGAGCCCGCTGTCGTCCAGACCGTCCGTTCCACCGCGGCCGCCGTGATCGCCTATGTCGTCGCCCTGCGGCTCAGCGGTGAACCCGCCCCGCTGACCGCCCCGCTCACCGCGCTGCTCGTCGTACAGGTCACCCTCTACTCGACCCTCACCACCGGCATCCGTCGGGTCAACTCCGTGGTGGCGGGGGTGCTGCTCGCGATCGGGTTCAGCGCACTGGTGGGGTTGACCTGGTGGAGCCTCGGTCTGATCATCCTGGTCTCCCTCACCATCGGCCCGCTGGTGAAGGCCGGCGAGTTCGTGCCGGAGGTCGCGATCAGCGCCATGCTGGTCCTCGGCGTCACCCGGGTGGCGGACACCGCCTGGGACCGGGTGTTGGAAACCCTGATCGGCGCTGCCGTCGGCCTGCTGTTCAACGTGCTGTTCGTACCGCCCGTGTGGGTCGGGCCGGCCAGCGAGGCGATCACCGACCTCGCCCGGCGGATGCGGGCCCTGATGGTGCACATCACCGACGAACTCGACCAACACACCACGGTGGAGAAGGCCGCCGCCCGTCTGCACGAGGCGCGCCGGCTCGACAACGACATCGCCCAGGTCGACGCCGCGCTCCGGCAGGCCGAGGACAGCCTGCGACTGAACCCGCGCGTGCGCGAAGGCCTCCTGTCCCGTCTGGTGCTGCGCACCGGGCTGGACACCCTGGAGATCTGCGCGGTGGTGCTGCGCGTCTCCTGCCGGACCCTGACCGACCTGGCCCACGCGCGGCCCGCCGAACCCCTCTTCCCGACCCACATCGCGCAGGCGCTGCGCGAGTTGTACGCGCACACGGCCGTCGCCGTCGAGAGTTTCGCCCAGCTGATCACCGCCCAGGTCAGCGCCAACGCCGAGGAAGCCGAGAGCCGGCTGACCGAGGAGCTCAAGACGGCCCGTCTGAGCCGGGACCACCTCGCGGGCCTGCTTCTGGAGCAGGTCCGCACCCACCCCGCCGAGTGGCAGCTCTCGGGCGCGCTGCTCGCCGAAGCGGACCGGGTCCTGGACGAACTCGGCGTGGAGAAACGTTCCGAGCGGCTCATCGAGGAACTCGACCGGCACTCGCGGATGCGGCGCGAGCGCTTCCCGCGGCTGCACCGCCTGGCCGGTCAGCTGCGCGGCCGTCCCGGAGCGGAGGAGAGCCGCAGCCGTCGGCTTCGCTGGTAGTGACGGAGCCCGCCCGGCGCTACGGCGCCACGGGCGGGCGGGCGGGCGGGCGTCGGTCGCGGTGGCGGGTGATGGTGTGCGGCCCGTGACCGGCCATGGCGGCCGCGCCCGGATTCGGACCGACGAAAGCCGGCCCTCGCGACGGAGCGGGGGCCGGCTTCGAACGCGGACGCCGTCAGGCGTTCCTGCGTCCGGCGATCAGCCGGTAGACCAGCAGCACGATGACGGAACCGACGACGGCCGCGATCCACGTCGAGAGGTGGAAGAAGCCGTTGATCGAGTCCACCCCGAAGATGACCTTGCCGAGCCAGCCGCCGAGGAGGCCGCCGACGATACCGATCAGCATGGTGATCAGGCAGCCGCCGGGGTCTTTCCCGGGGGTGATGGCCTTGGCGATGAGCCCGGCCAGGAGGCCGATCAGAATCCAGGCGATGATGCCCATGGGCGAGCGTGTCCCTTCAGCGGTTGAACTCGGTGAGGAAGGTCTTGCAGAAGACCGGCAGGTCGTCGGGCTTGCGGCTCGTTACGAGCGTGTTGGGGCCGGCCGTGCACACCTTCACGGCTTCGTCGACCCAGGACGCGCCGGCGTTCTCCAGGTCCGTGCGCAGGCTCGGCCACGAGGTCAGGGTGCGGCCCCGGACGCGGTCCGCCTCGATCAGGGTCCACGGCGCGTGGCAGATCGCCGCGACTGGCTTGCCGGCGTCGAAGAAGCTCCGCACGAACTCCACCGCTCCGGTGTCCGTCCGCAGCGCGTCCGGGTTGGCCACGCCACCCGGAAGGACCAGTCCGTCGAAGTCGGCCGCCGAGGCCCGGGAGACGACGAGGTCGACCGGGAAGGTGTCCGCTTTGTCGAGGTGGTTGAACGCCTGGACGTGACCCGACTCGGTGGAGACGAGCTGCGGGTGCCCGCCGGCGTCGATCACCGCTTGCCACGGCTCTGTGAGCTCGACCTGCTCGACGCCCTCCGTAGCCGTCAAAAACGCCACACGCATGGGACGGTCCTTCCTGTGTGAAATCGGGACGAGGTTCCTATTTCGCCTGTCGTCTATCGCCCCTTGCCGGGCGACAGTCATCTCAAACCAGTTGCTTTCGCGTGGGGAAGCGGGTGACCCTGCCGGCGGCCGCGTGCCGACCGTGTGCGCCGGGCGGCCGGTGGGCCCGCGGGGGAGGGGGAGGCGGCAGCGAGGGTCGGCGGGGTGAGGTCGCGGCGACGGGGGGCGAGACGGACGGTGCGCCCAGGAGGCGTTCTTCGTACCGCCCGAGGGCCAGTACGGCTGCCAGCAGGGCGGGGGGAGTGAGCAGCGCGACGGCGAGCATGGAGGTCCTTTTCGTCGGACGAGCGTGTCCCTGACACGCGTGCCCCGTCGCGCCACCCGGAACCGGGCGCGCGGGCGCCTACGGCGCCCCTCCCGCCCGCCCCCTACGCGCCCACCGGCCCGGTGCCGGCGCCCTCCATCCCGCGAAGGGCGGTTCCTTCGCGCGCCATGACCGGTGCGGCGGGGGTCGGGGAAGGTGTCGGGCCCGCCGGCTCCTCGGCCTGCGGGGCGAGCCGGAACCCGCCGTCGACCCCGGCGGGACGCACGCCGAGCGCGAGACGGCTTCCGGGCATGCGTCAGCGTCGACCCACGGCCCGGGAGCCGCCGGTGAAGGGCGGCGTCACCCCGCGCGCCCCGGGCGGGCCGGGGTGGCCCCACGGGTCTCGCCGCCGGCCCGGGCAGGGGCCAGGTGCTGTCGTCAAAGTGGCGCGGTCGGGGCCCGGGGCGTCCGGTCCGTGCCTCGCAAGGCGGAGGGGCGCCGGGGTACTGGACGTACTCCGGCGCCCCGACCACGGGGCGAGCTGCGGTACCGGGAGGCCCGGGCCTGCGGGCACCTCCCAGCGGTGGCCGGGGGAGGGACCCCGGCGACAGGGCCTACGCGCGGCAGCGGTGGTGGTGTACCAGGATGGCGGCGGCCG
>NZ_SSBJ01000089.1 GCF_004795055.1 Streptomyces sp. A1136 | reverse complement strand
CGCCGATGGTACTGCAGGGGGGACCCTGTGGGAGAGTAGGACGCCGCCGAACAATCATTGTGGGAAAGCCCCGCACCAGCCCCTTACCGGGTTCGGTGCGGGGCTTTTCCGCGTTCCGGACCCTTTTTGGTATCGGCCGGGCAACCGAAACCGCTCGGCCTGGCAGTGGGGCTGGGTATCCTGGCGACGTTCCCTGGAGGGCAGATGACAGCACAGCAGCTGGACGCCGGCGGCCCGCTCATCCCCCAGCCGGCCATGACGCGTGAGGCGCTGCGGGATGCGGTGCGGCGGATCGACATGGCGAGCCTCGCCGCGCTCGACAAGGAATGCAACGAGGCGTTCGACCGCGCCGCCGAGACCGGTGCCATCAACCCCCTGCGGTTCTTCCTGATCAAGTGGGCCACGCATGTGGCCATCCACCGTTGGCCGGCGCGGTCCGCGGCGCTCCTGGAGGCGGAACGTGTCGCCGGTGACCCGGGGTCGACGGAACAGGAATTCCGGGCCGCCATGGAGACGAGCAGCCGCATCCTCGCCGAGGCCCAGGCGGAGATCGGTCTGTGACCCCGCGGGGGGAGGGCGTCGAGAACGACAGCGGCTGGGCCTGGGAGTGCGATCCCGGACGGGTGTGGGTACTGGGTGACATGCCCGCGGAGCAGCAGAGCCTCGTCAGCGCCGTGATGGACGGCCTGGTCGACCTGGCCTCCATGGCCATCGACCCCAAGGACGGCAGCCTCTACGAGGACCCCCACCCCATGCGACTGCGTACATATGAGGACGAGCACCTGATGCTCTGGTACCAGACGGTCCCGCACCGCTGCCGTGTGTACCTCAAGCGGGTCAACCTCTGACGACGCCGGCGCCGTGCCGTGTAGGAGCGGCCGTGTGGCATCAGTCGGTATCGAGGCCGTCGACCAGGCGGTTGAGAAACCGGGTGAAGGTGGCCTCGGGAGTGAGGGGCCGTCCGGGGGCGGAGAGGGCTTCGGCGAGTTCCGGGTGGCGGCCGTCGGCGGCGACGGTCGCGAGGTAGCGGCCCTCGGCGGCGGCCCGCTCCGGTGATCGTGCGGCTCCGGCCTGCATGATCTCGTGGGCGACGTGCCCGGCCACGAACGCGGTGATCTGGGCGAAGACCTCCATCTTCGCGGCGCCGTCGAGCCCGGTGGGCCGCAAGACGGCGAGCACGTGTTCCAGGAAAGCCAGTGTGTTGGGGCCCGGAACGCGACGGGTGATCAAGGCTGCGGGCAGCCAGGGATGGCGCAGCATGTGGGTGCGCTGCAGGCGGGCAACGGACTTCAGATCGGCACGCCAGTCGCCGCTGGGCGGCTCTGTGACCGTGAGTTCACCGCTGACGTGGTCGACCATCAGTTCCAGCAGTGTGTCCTTGTCTGGGGCGTAGCTGTAGAGCGACATGACGCCCGCGCCGACCTCGGCGGCCACCCGCCGCATGGTGACCACTTCGAGTCCTTCCGCGTCCGCCAGGGCGACGGCGGCCGCGGTGATCGCCTCCCTGCTGAAGGAGGGCCTGCGGCCCCGGCGGGGCTCGGTGGGACGTAGCCAGAGTTGCTCGGGATCGACCCCCGCCGAACCGGACTTCCCTTCGCTGGACACGGTTCCGCACTCCTCCGCTAGGTCGTCGAGGCCTGGGCGTCGAGGCCTGGTTGTCGCGACACTTGTCGAGGCCGCTCTTGCCAAGGCCATCCAAGCATCCTCTATTCTCGTACACTGTACGAGAATAGAGGAGGGGGAACGATGCCATCACGCACGCCCGACGCCGTGGCCGGAACGGACTGGGTACCACCCGCCGGGAAGCCGCCGCTCTCGGCACGGATGACGAGGGCGACCTGGCGAGGTCTGCCGGCCAGACGGCACGAGGTCGGATGGGAGCCGGGGCTCGTGGTGCCGGCTGCCGACGGCAGCCCGTTGATCACCGACCATTACTTCCCAAGCGGCCGAGGCGAGTTCCCCACTCTCCTGGTCCGCTCGCCCTACGGCCGAGGTCTGCCGTGGTCGGCCCAGTACGGTCTGCTCTTCGCCGAACAGGGCTTCCACGTGGTCGTGCAGAGCTGCCGCGGCACCGGAGGTTCGGGCGGCACGTTCGACCTGTGGCGCAACGAGGTCGCCGACGGCCGGGCCACGGTGGCCTGGCTGCGCGGGCAACCGTGGTTCAACGGGACACTGGGAACGGTCGGCCCCAGTTACCTGGGCTATGTGCAATGGGCCCTGGCCTTGGACCCCCCACCGGAACTGAAGGCAATGGTGGTGCAAGTAGGGCTGCACGATCCGTACGCCTTGTTCTACGCGGAGGGTGTGCTGTGCCTGGAGAACGTCCTCGCCGTCGGCGTGGGCATGACCTACCAACACCGGGGCATGGCATCGTTCCTGAAGGCCACGCTGCGACTGCACCGCCGGCTGCGCGAGATCACCACCGCGCAGCCGCTGCGTGGGGCGTACGCGTCCGCCCTCGGGAGCGAGCCGCCGTGGTTGGACGACGTGATGGCACACCCGGACGCAAAGGACGCCTACTGGCGCGGCGCGTCGTTGGCGGAAGCGGCGGAGCGGCTCCGTGTGCCCACGGCCCTGATCGCCGGATGGCACGACGTGCTGCTCGACCAGACCTTCGAGCAGTACGACCGGCTGCGGCAAGCCGGATGTGAGACCGCCCTGCTCGTCGGTCCTTGGACGCACACGTCCGCCCTCCAGCAGGGATGGCCCGAGGTGTTCCGCGAGAGTCTCGCGTGGCTGCGCGCACACCTGGGCGCCGATGCCTCCGGCCTGCGTCCCACGCCGGTGCGTGTGCACGTGGGCGGGGGAGACGAGTGGCGGGACCTCGAGGACTGGCCGCCGGCCGCGGCTGCCACCTCCTGGTACCCGATCGCCGGTGGGCATCTCACCCAGGAGGCCCCGACGGACTCCGCACTCGTGACGGCGTTCCGCTACGACCCGGCCGCTCCCACCCCCTCCCTCGGCGGCCCACTGCTCTCCCGCACCGCGGGAGCCCGCGACAACGGCGCCCTGGAGGACCGGGACGACGTCCTGACCTTCACCGGCCCACCGCTGACCGAGCCCGTGGACGTCCTCGGGCCCGTCTCCGCACGGCTGAGCATCTCCACGGACACCGGATACGCCGATGTGTTCACCCGCCTGTGCGACGTGGACCCGCAAGGCCGCTCCGTCAACATCTGTGACGGGCTCGGTCGGCTCCAGACGGCCGGCCAGGAGCCCTCGCGGGTGACTGTGCCGATGAGCTCCACCGCCCACCGCTTCCGCGCCGGCCACCGAATACGCTGGCAGATCAGCGGGGGCGCACACCCGCGCTACGCCCGCAACCCCGGCACGGGTGAGTCGCCGGTGACCGCCACCACCCTCACACCGGTCCGCATCGCGCTCCACGCCGACTCGGCCCTGGTACTCCCCAAGACCCCATAACCCGGCAGCCCCCGCCGGGGGGCCGCCCGACGAGCCGGGCCGTGTGGCCCGGCTCGCTTCGCGTGTGCCGTCCGGGCCGGACGTCCCTCGGCTCGGTGTGCCCGTGTCGGGTAGAGCCGGGGCGGTCCCGCACGGCACGGGGAGGCCCGATTTGGCCCGTGCGGGGACAGGGATGTAGAGTAGAACGGTTGCCTGGAGCTGAGAGGTTCGGCAGCACGCCCCCGAGGAAGGCAATTCCGATCGGGGCACCTCGACTCCTCGACCAGGATTCTGAAGCCGGGAAATCCGGTGGAAAAGTTCTGATAGAGTCGGTCTCGCCGGAAAGGGAAACGCGAAAGCGGAGAACCGGAAAGCGAATCCCGCTTCGACCGGGAATCGGACACGAAAGAGTCTGATAGAGTCGAAAACGCAAGAACAAAACGAAGAACACAGGAAGCGCCCGGAGGAAAACCCGCGAGGGTGAGTACGAAGGAAGCGTCCGTTCCTTGAGAACTCAACAGCGTGCCAAAAATCAACGCCAGAAGTTGATAC
>NZ_SSBJ01000088.1 GCF_004795055.1 Streptomyces sp. A1136 | reverse complement strand
GTTGAAGTAGCCGCCCGCGTTGTGCGTCCACATCTTCAACGTGCCAGAGGAGTCCCGGGCGACGATGTCCGCCTGCCCGTCCCCGTTGAAGTCCGCCGCCGTCGTCTGCGTGAACACCGCGGACGGCGCGTCGCTGATGTTCTTGTAGCGGTAGGGCTTGTATCCGTTGGAGGACAGGTAGCTGCGGGTGTAGTAAGTGCTGTCTTCCCGGGCGTTGGTACCGGAGTGTGCCTCTTCGAGGATCACGGCGGTGGTGTGGCCGGAGTCCTTCCAGCCCTTGAACAGCACCACGTGGCTGTTGATGTTGTCGAGCATGTCGCCGGGCTGCAGCTCGTCGAAGCCGCTCAGCTCGGTGGCGAAATTGGGCAGGGTCCATGTGGTCTCGCCGTAGTTGTTGGTGGAGCTGGACGGTAGGCCCCACGCCATGGAGACGAAGCCGGAACAGTCCTGACGGTACTTGCCGTTGTCATCGGTGTGGTACGAGTAATCGCTGTACGGTACGCCCGCGTCGATCCAGGTCTGCGCCCTCTTGAGCACCTCGTTGCGGGTGATCTGCCCGCCTGCGACCACGCCCGGCGAGTCGCTGCCGGGAGCGGCTATCCCAGCGCTCCTCGCGCCTGCGGCAAGCTCGTCTGCCGTCGCCGTGGCCGGGTTGGGAACCGTGGGAGTGAACGGCGTGTCACTGACGGCGCCGACCGTTGCGGACTGCGAGGTGACAGGCGCGTCCGCGGCGTAGGCGGCGCCAGGCAGAGCGATGGCGGCACTCGCGGCCACAGCGATGGACAGCGCGAGGATTCCACCGCGACGAATGGAAGTGGACATGACAATACTCCTGGAAGTTCGGGGTAGGGAATGGTCAGCCGAACGCGGCTGAGTGAGGTCTGGGGTGGCCCGCTAACGGCGGTGCAGCGACGGAATCTGTTACCTGAGCCCGTCCGGGCCCGTCATCACCCATGACGGAACGGATCCGAGGAAGGTAACAACATGTCCGACAGCGGCACCCTGGCCCCGATAGCCGAGGCCTTCGAGTCCCAGCGCGACCGGCTGCGCGCGGTCGCCTACCGCATGCTCGGCTCACACGCCGACGCCGAGGACGCCGTCCAGGAAGTGTGGCTGCGGCTCTCCCGCCAGGACGCGGCGGTCATTGACAACCTCGCCGGCTGGCTGACCACGGTGGTCGGCCGGATCAGCCTCGACGTCCTGCGATCGCGCCAGGCCCATCCCACGGCGTCCTACCAGGATCGTCTGCCCGAGCTCCTGGTGACGCTCGACGACGGCCCCGCGCCGGAAGAGGACGCGGTGCTCGCCGACTCGGTCGGGCTCGCGCTCCTCGTCGTCCTCGAGTCGCTCCGGCCGAGCGAGCGGCTCGCGTTCGTACTGCACGATCTGTTCGCCGTGCCGTTCGACGAGATCGGCACGATCCTCGGCAAGTCCACCGCTGCCGCGAAGATGCTGGCCAGCCGTGCCCGCAGGAAAGTACGCGCGACTGAGCGGCCGACAGGACTTGAGCCAGAGCAGCGGCAGATCGTCCATGCCTTCCTGACGGCGTCCCGCGACGGCGATTTCGAGGCACTGCTGAGGGTGCTCGACCCGGAGGTGCGGCTGAGCGTCGACACCCCCGCCGGGGAGATCGTCGTCCTGGGCGCCACCAAGGTCGCCGCCGGCGCGCAGCTGGGTGCCAGTGGGGTCAAGCTGGGACGTGCGGCGCTCGTCAACGGGCGTCCCGGCCTCGTCTGCTGGAACGAGGAAGGCTCCCCGCTATCGGTCCTCGCATTCACCATCACCGACGGCCGGATCACCCACGTCACGATCCTCACCGATCCAGCCAAGCTCGCGCTTGCCGACCTGCCGACCCCGGCGTGAACCGTTTGACAGCCGCTCAATGCCCCTGCGGGTTGCGAGCGCAGCGGGCTGCAGCCCTGACAGACTGCCTCGACATCAGCGGCCACCACCACGATGACCACCACAGCGCTGGACTGAATCCGGCTGGTCGGCAGCGCGGCGTAGACTCGGGTAACCGGTTCGTGGTGCTGGACGGCTTACGAATTCTGGCGGCGCTGTCGGTGCTCTTCTACCACTACATCGCCCTGGAGAGCGCCTGGGGCGAGCCGGCACGTGCCCGTCGGCCAGAACTCCCACAACAGGGCCCCCACCGCCAACCCCTGGTGAGCCTTCAGGGAGTGTCGCCGGACCAGTACCAGCGGTTCCGCTCGCCGGGGCGCGGGTTGTACAGGGCGCGGCCACCGGCGCCGAACTGTCCGAGCTCAGTCACCAGCGCGGCGCCGGTCTGTATCTTGTCTGCCGTCCAGCCGGTGACGTCGAGCAGCAGTCCGTCGAGCGGGCCGCCGACGAGTTCGGCGTAGGTGCCGCCGGGCCGGGGGCCCAGGTTCGGGTCGTCGCGGTCCGTTCCGTAGACCGGCCTCGCAGCAGCTCCTCATCGCTGTCCATGCGTCCCAGCCGGGCACCGACAGCGGAGGCTTCGCACGTGCCGCCGTGTGCCGCCGGGTCCACTCCGGCAGGGGCGTGAGCCACCGGTCCGCGTGCAGTGCGCGCCGGAGCGGTAGTCGAGCACGGTGCCGCACGGCGCGGTGCCGGTGGCCGGGTGGTCCGTGGGTCCGGGTCAGCCGTCGAGGTCCACAGCGTGCGCGGGCACACGCGAGCCAGGACGCGCCCGGCCCGAGCCCTGTGCCCGGGCCTTCGCGGAGCACAGTGGTGACCGGGCACTCCACGACCCTGCGCATCCCGGTCAAGGCGGCCGGAGAGTCGTGGACGATCGACGGCATCGTGCTCCTGCCGGGTCAGACCTCGACGTAGGCGACGACGACCACGGTGCGCAGTGCTGTGACCCAGTACAGGAGCCGGACCTGTTCGATGTCGTCGGTGTACTGGCGCAGCTGGGGGCCGGCGGTGTCGCCGGGAAGGGCCTCGCCAGCCTCGGGGTCGACGGAGACGACGACCAGGGCGCGGTCCAGGGCGTGGATCTCCGCCTCGCTGGTGATGTTTCTCCAGCTGCTTGGCGGCGGAGTCGGAGAAGGCTATCCGGGCGCGGGGCGGGCTGTTCCGCGGGGCCATCAGGCGACGGCCGGGCGCTGCGCTGCGAGCCGGGCGAGGTGGGCTTCGCGCAGTTCCTCCCACGGCGTGCAGTCCTCCGCTGAGGGCAGGCCGTTGGCGGCGATGTCCTCCAGGACGGCGGCCAACTGGTCGGCGTTCTCGCGGGTGCGAGCCGCGTAAGCGCGGACCGCGTCGGCGGCCGCGGGCTCCAGCTGCTGCCGGGCAGTGTCGGCGGAGGCCGGCTGTTCGCTCATCGAGGGCTCCAGGGCGCGTAACTGGCGGGTCTCACCACGGTATCGCCGTGTGGAAGGACGCGGGGCCACTCCGGCCGAACCCGGCTCCGCGATCACGTTCCTTACGGATCACCGGCATCCGGGAGGTCGACTTCTATGTGTCACGGCCGCCCCTCGGACCCCATCTGGAGGGCCGCCGACACTCGGCTCGTCGTTGCCGTCGGCCGCCCCCTGCCGGGCAACCACAACGACTGCAAGGCGTCGGAGCTGTCCGGGGCGCAGGCTGCCGACGGAAAGACCACGGTGATCGCGGACGGCGGCTACCGCGGCACCGGCGGCCTCCACCACCGCCCGTGACCACAGGCAGGGCCCGGCGTCCGCCGGCGGGACCAGACCGCAGCCGGTCGCCCACCACCACGCCGCCACCGGAATCCGCAACCGGCCCGCAGCCGCGTACGCGTCGTACTCCTCGCGCACACGAACGCGCCATGAAACGCACCCCAATCGCACATCGACCGGCCCGACCACTGAGCCGTGCCCCGAAAGATGGCGGTATGTGCGACGAGATTTTTACTTGGCGGACGAGCGCAGTACTTGGCGGATCTTGCTTCGGTAACGCTGCGTTGTTGAGACTTAGGGCCTGTGTGAGGTTGTGATCAGTCGGGGGGTTTGAGGAGGTCGTCGATCCAAATCATTGCGGCGCGGAGGTGGAGGCCGGCGAGGTAGCTTTCGGGTGACTTGTCGTAGCGGGTGGCGATGCC
>NZ_SSBJ01000087.1 GCF_004795055.1 Streptomyces sp. A1136 | reverse complement strand
GTCCCGGTTCAGCCGCCTCGTGGGAGGACGCGTTCGCGCTGCGGACCGTCGCCGTCGATGGCGGCCATCTTCATTGGACCGGTGCGACCGGCCACCGCGGCACGCCCGTCGTCGCCTGGCGCGGCCAGGTCGAGACCGGGTACCGGCTGGCGTTCCGCTGGCACTACGGGCGAGAGCCCGAGGGCAACGTGCGGCCGACATGCGACTACCCGTGCTGCCTGACCGGCGGACACCTCGCGGACCGCAAGATCCGCGAAGGGGGCGAGTCGTGATGCTGCACGGATCGACGTGGGACAAGGGCATCGACCTGGTCGCGGTGGAGCGTGCCGCGCTGTGCCGGGGCGTCTGCCCGCCGCTGAACCCCGAGGAGCAGCGGCGGGTGGTCAAGGTCATGACCGAGGCCGGTAAGTCGTCGGTCGTGATCGGTGAGCGGCTGGGGATGGCCGCCCGCACGGTGGACCGCTGGCGCGAGGAGATGGGGCTCTCGCCATGTGGCTGATCGACGTGTTCCTGGCGTACGTCGGCGTAGTCGACGCCGTGATCTCGACGGCCCACGTGTGGGGGCCGCTCGTGCTAGGCGCGGGCTGCCTCGGCTGGGACGTACGGCGCACTCCGCGACGTCGCCGGCACCGCCGGACACGGCGCTCGGACACGTCCGGACACGACACGGACACCCCTCCTGACATGACGGCCTCGGCGCCCTCCCCTCAGCCCTGACCAGCGCGGACATGTGTCCGGACATGTCCGCGCGACCTATCCGGACACGACGACGAAGCAAGGAGCCGACCATGCCGCGAATCCCCCGCCCGAATGATCACCTGACCCTGCCCCGGGCTCATCACTGGAGCGACGACGCGGCGTGCGCCGGTGTCGAGACGGCCACGTTCTTCCCCGTCGGCAAGGGCGGGGTACCGGCCTCCGTGGACGCGAGCTACGCCAAGGAGTTCTGCGTCCGCTGCCCCGTCCGGTCCGAGTGCCTTGGGCACGCCCTGACGTTCCGGGAGGACTACGGCGTGTGGGGCGGCCTGGACGAGGACGAGCGCGCCGAACTCCTGAGGCAGGCCCGGCGGTCGGCGGAGAAGCAGCGCCGCCTGGAGAGGGAGAAGGAGAAGGCTGATGCCACCTCGGCGGCGTAGAGCAGCCCCGAAGCCGTCCGTCCCAAAGCCGTCGCCGTCGCCGCTGCCGGTGAACGGTCTCCTCAACTGGCACTCGTCCGCGCACTGGTCGGCACAGGAGCGGCCGTGCCGGTACTGCGGGCACCCGACGCACCTGCGGGACGACAAGGGCGTCCCGGCCGACAAGGTGTGTGCCGAAGATGCCCTGGCCGACATCGCCGGCATCGTCCAGGCGTACAGCAGCCAGGGGCAGTTGTGACGGGGGCGGGCGTGCTGAGCCCCGGACTGCTGACGCTCTGGACGCGGGGAGCACTCGAGGCGGCCCACGCCCAGGACGAGGACCTGACGCGCGAAATCACCGCCCGGATCGCCGACCAGGGCGACGCCCCCTCGACCTGTTGGCCGCGTGCCGGGTGATGGCCAACGAGGCCCGCCGGGCGCTCCTCGTCCTGTACCGGCGGCCGGACGCCGGCCGAGGCGAGGCATGGGCCCTCGACCAGCTCGGCGGCGCCGAGGTCACCTACGCGGCCGAGCTGGACGCTCGCGCCGCCCGACACCCCCACCCGACGGAAGGAACCGAGCACCATGAGCACTGATCTGACGACCCCTCCCCAGGAGCGGCGCGACGAGCTGATCCGGCGGCCGAGGAGGCGCGGCGAGGACCGCGAGCAGCTGCACCAGGTCCTCGCCGACGCCTACAACGATGGGGCGTCGATCCGCGCCCTGGCGGCCAAACACGACCTGTCGTACGGCCTGGCGCGGACGCTGCTGCTGGAGGCCAAGGTCGAGCTGCGCAACCGCCGGCGTCGCCCGAAGGCGGCCGACCAGTGAGCCCGGGACGTGGCCCCACGGCCACCGCGGCGGTCGTCGTGCTCGTCCTGGTCCTGCTCGTGCTGCTCCTCGGCTCGTGCAGCGGCGACAGCGACGACGACGGCGGGTGCGACTGGTTCGCGCTGGCCGCCGTAGCCAAGCCGGCCCCGCCGCCTGCTCCTCGTCCTGCCGCTCCGGCACCCAAGGCCCCGGCAGCCCAGCCGAAGGCCCCGGCACCGGTGGGCAAGGCCCCGTCGATGGAGAAGGCGCCCACCGCCTCGAAGGTCCCCACACGCCCCCAAGCCGTGCCCCCGGTGCAAGACGCCCCGGCCGTACAGGCCCCGACCGTGCGGAAGTCCCCGACGCCGACGCCCACCGCCAAGAAGAAGCCCGCCCACCGCGGCCACGGCTTCGACCTCTGCGACTGACCCAAGGAGAACCAGCTGTGTACCCCTTCACCCGCTTCCTGCTCGGCCTCGCCGGCGGCGCACTCGCGGCCAGCATCACGTACGCCATCACCACCGTCCCGCCCTGGTGGTGGCTCGTCGGCCTGGTCGTCGCCGTCCTCATCTGGTTCGGCGAGCTGATCGCCGACGCGCTCACCGACTGACCGCGCGCGGGGCGCTCTGCGGCCCCGCGCCACCTGCTCCTCGGAAGGAGAACGCGGATGCCCAGGCGCCCCATCTGCATGGACTGCCACCGCGAAGTGCTGTGGACCGTCACCGACGCCGGGAAACGCCTCGCCGTCGACCCCGCGCCGGACGACACGGGGAACACCGCGGTCTACCGCGACGGGCTCGGCACGTACCGGTCCCGCCGCCCTTCCGAGGAACTGCCCCGCATGGCCTGGGAGAAGCTGCACATCCCGCACGTGGCCACCTGCCCGGCCCGCACTCGTACGCCCACGCAGCAACGCCCGGCGGTCCTGCCGCCGGGCGTCCTCGACCTGGCCGCCTACCGCCGCAAGGCGGGTGGGCGGCCATGAGCTGGGGTTCAGGTGGTGCGGGCCTCGGCCACGGCCAGGGGCGCAATCGCTGCGACGCGGCGGCCGTTGCTGGTGATGTAAGTGATGCGACCCTCAACGGCGCTGGCGTGGAGCACGTCGGCCAGGCGGAGCCGCAGCTGGTTCTTCGAGACCTCGCGCTCGACGGGGAAGTCCTCGGCGAGGGCCTGCGGCGAGTCGGACCCGGCGCGGTTGTAGAGCGGCGACTCGTCCTTGATGGCGGTCGCCTCGGCCTCCTCGGCGGCCGGGCGTGTCGGGTGCCAGTCGACCAAGCGCTCGGCGACGAGCGGCCACCACGGTGCCGTGGCCTCGTGGCGCTTGAAGCGCACGTCCGGGTCGGTGGTAACGCCGACGTACAGCAGCCGGCCGGTCGTGTCCTTGCAGCGGTACAGGGCGGTCGGACGGTCGGTGAGAGCGGGCACGCGCATGCTCCTTGGTCAGCCGGACCGCTTGCCCATCAGCCGCAGCGCTTCCTCAACGAACTCGGGCGTGACGAGGCAGATGCGCCGACGTCCACGCACGGTCAGCGCGGTCATCGTGTCCCGCTCCCTGGCGTCCTCGATCAGCGTCGTGAGCTGGGCGCGGGCGTGTGTCAGCGGGAGGTCCTGGATGCCGTCGTCGGCGAGGACGGGCTTTGGAGCAGCGGTCATGGTCAGAGTGTAACGGATGGCCAGTTTAACCAATATGGCGATACTTGCAAAACTTTAAAGTTCGCGGAATAGTGGACCCCACGTTGATCGGGCGGGGAAACGCCTGGTCAGCCCACTTGCGTACGGCCGAGAAGCACCCCCACCGGCTTGCCCGGACCTGAGAGGCGCGATGAGCACCACCGATCACCAGCAGGCACCCCGTACCGCGTGGATCAACGCGATGCGGACCGAGGTGCTGCGCGTTGGGAAGCGGATTCCAGAGGTGGCCAAGGTCGTCAGCGTCGGCGTCTGGATCGCGACGTACGCGGACGCTGACGGCTCGAATTCCTTCCCCGGGCGGGACACGTTGGCGTGCCTGGCCGGCTGCTCCGAGGAGACCGTGACGCGGGCCGTGAAGGTCCTCATGGGCGTGGGCGCTCTTGCTCGGAAGCGGCGGCCGAACTCCTCGTCCATGTACCAGCTGCTGCCGATCGCGTTCCTCCCTGGCGGGCTGCCGTGGGAGCAGCATCTGCACCACTACACGGACACCCGGCAGCGGAAGGCGCACGCGAAGAAGAAGGCGGAGGCCGCCGCGAAGGTGGCTCGGAAGGCGTCCATGGACGCGGTCCGGGATGTGGCGGAGGGAGGGGCGGACAGCGTCCATGGCTGCGTTCCGGACAGCGTCCATGGCGGTGGTTCCGAGGCTTCCGGCGAGGATCCGGACAGCGTCCATGG
>NZ_SSBJ01000086.1 GCF_004795055.1 Streptomyces sp. A1136 | reverse complement strand
GCCGCGCGCGTGCGCGTGTGGGCGTCGTCAGGCGGGGCGGCCCGCCGGTGCGGGATGCTCCGGGGGGATCGGGTCCGCCCGGATGTCCGGCGTGACCGTACGGGTCCGCCGGCCCCGCTCGTCCGGCACCCGGGCCTCCGACTTGCGTACGCGCAGCGCGCCACCGCCGAGTCCGTGATCCGCATCGCCGGCAGCCGCCGGGACAGGTCCGAGGCATCCCGGGTGCGTTGGAGCTCGCGGCGGGGCGCGCGCACCGGTACGCGCCGCTCCACGCGCCCCGGCGGCTGACGGCGAAGCCCCCGAGCTTCCTCGCGGGCGGCGCGGGCCGGGCCACCCTGGTCGACGCCGAACGGTCCCTGCGGCTCCCCTCGCCCGCCGAACGGGTGTTGTGGGAGCGGCTCTCCGCCTTCACCGGCCCCTTCGAGCGGCCGCAGTCCGGGAGGTGTGCGGTTTCGGGAGCACAGCCCGGGCACCGCCGCGCGGGCGCCGGCCCGCCTGGCCCCCGCCCTGCTGGTCGACGGCGAACACCCGGGCCGGTACCGGCTCCCGCCGGCGGTGCGCGTGTACGCCGCCCGGCGCCTGGCGCACAACCCCGGGGGGCGGCGGGCACACCACCGCGCTGCGCCACCACGCGCGCTCGCGTGGGCTCGCCGCGCGGGCGGCCGGGCTGTGGCGCCGCGGTGCGCAGACGGCGGCGCGCGAGCCGGCTCTGCGCGAGCTTCCGGAGCTGCGGGTCGCGATGAACCCGCTGTCCGCGGCCGGTCCGGGCGCCGGGCTGGAGATCGCCGTCGACCTGTGGTTCCTGTGGTCCGCCTGCGGCCTGGTGGAGGAGGGCCGGCGCCGCGCTGGAACGGGCCCTGGCCCTGCACCCGGCGCCCCGGCCGGCCCGGGCGCTGTGGCCGGCGGCCTGGCTGGTGGCCGGCTTCGGGGAGGCGGACGCCGGTGACCCGCTGCTCGTGGAGGCCTGGAGCGCCGCCGTGCAGGAGGGCGAGGACGCGTGCCTCGCCTACCTCGCCCATACGCGCGGCACGGTGGCACTGTGGCAGGAGCGGTACGAGGACGCCGCCGCCGAGTACCGCGACGCGCTGGGACTGCTGCCCCCGGACCCGGGCTTCGGGCCGGGTCGGGGAGCGCTCCGCGCCGCCCGGGCGCCGGCCCGCGCACACGGCCGCGGTCGACGCAGCAGGCACGGCGGATGCGACAGGCGCCCCGGACGCGCCGCCGGAGGAAGCGGAGGAAGCGGAGGGCCCGTCCGGCGCGGACGCCGACCCGTGGGCCCGTTCCCGGGAGTGGTACGCCCGGGCCGTCGCCGAGGTCGGCGCGGGCCGCGCGGTGCGGGCCCGTACCGAGGTACCGCGCGCCTTGGGGACCGGCTCGCCCCGGACGACCGGTTGGGCCGGTCCCTCTCGGCCGAGTTGCCGGCGGCACTGGAGGCCGACGGGGGCCACGACGAACGGCCCGCGCTCCTGCTGGGCGCGGTGAGCCGTGGCCGCCCCGCGGTCGCCCGCGAACCGGGCGCCCCGCGGACCCTGCGCGAGCGGATGACCCCGCGGGCGCTGCGCGCCGCGTACGCGCAGGGCGCACGGACCGGGCTGCGTGCGCTGCTGCCCGAACCGTGAGCCCCGGTTCGCGCGGTCGTACTCCTTGCCGAACGCGAGCGGCGAACTGATCCTGAGGCCCGGTCACATGGTGCACGCGGACGTCCCGAGGGGCGTCCTGGAGCAGACAGGTGGTACCGCCGATGCCAGAGTCACCGCAGTTGTGGATGCGCACCGAGACACGGCCCACCGAACGCCGAGCCCCCCTCACCCCGCACGACGCGGATCAGCTCGTGCGGCGGGGCGTACGGATCACCGTGGAGGAGTCCGCCCACCGGGTCTTCCCGCTCGCCGACTACGCGGACGCCGGCTGCGGGACCGCGCCCGCCGGGGCCTGGGCCACCGACGCGCCCGGCTCCGCGTTCGTCCTCGGCCTGAAGGAACTCCCGCCCGAACCGGAGCGTTTACGGCACAGGCACGTGTACTTCGGGCACGCCTACAAGGGTCAGGCTGAGGCCCCCGCGCTGCTGCGGCGCTTCGCCGCGGGCGGCGGGACCCTGTTCGATCTGGAGTACCTGGCCGACGAACAGGGACGCAGGCTCGCGGCCTTCGGCTACTGGGCCGGGTACGCGGGCGCGGCCCTGGCCGTCCTGCACGCCCGGGGCCGGCTCGCCGCCCCCCTCGTACCCCTCTCACGCGCGGAACTCGACGCGCGATTACGGGACTCGCGGGCCGTGCCCACTCCGGGAGGGGAGCCGCGGGCCCTGGTCATCGGCGGCCGGGGCCGCAGCGCGCGGGGCGCCTGTGACGCCCTGAGGCTCGCCGGGGTACGGGTGACCCGCTGGGACCGCGGCGACACCGCCCGGTTGGACCGGGCCGCCCTGCTCGGACACGACATCCTGGTCAACGCGGTGCTCACCACCCGCCCCGCACCCCCGTTCCTCACCCCGGCCGACCTCGACCCGGACCGGGAACGGCGGCTGACGGTGATCGCGGACATCACCTGCGACACCGGTTCCCCGTTGCACCGGCTGCCCGTGTACGACCGGCTCACCGACTGGTCGGTCCCGGTCCGCAGGCTGCGCGCGGGCCCGCGCCCGCTGGACGTGATCGCCATCGACAACCTGCCGTCCCTGGTCCCCGAGGAGGCGGCCCGCTCCTTCTCCGCGGACCTGCTGCCCAAACTGTTGGCGCTCGGTACGGGCACCCCGGACCCGGACTGGACGCGCTGTCGGGCGGCCTTCACCCGGGCCCTCGCGGGAGTCGGTCGCTCCGCCGATCGGCCGAGGCGACGGACGGGTACCGTCATGCCCTGACGAGCCGGGCCGGCCCGATGAAGACGCCGTGACGGTCCGCCCCCGGCCGGGGGCGGACCGCCGGTACCGGGGAGCCTCAGGAAGCGGGCGTCAGGTACATGCCGCTCTGGTCGCCGCCGGGGGTGTTCTTGCAGCCCGACGACGCGTTCGCGGGCTGGGCCAGGGCCAGGGCGAGACAGCGCCCGACGGCCAGTTGGCCGAAGTAGTTCGGGTGCATGGACTCCTGGACCAGGCCCTGCGACTCGTTGTTGTCGATCCAGCGCGCCCACTCGCTCGTCCCGGCGGAGGCCGGCGCCGTCGTACTCACCTGCTGGGAGGCCTTCGCGCACACCTCGCGCCCCTGAAGCATGTCCCGCAGGTCGAGGAACTGCACGCCCTTGGCCGCGGCCACCGCCTTGATGCCGTTCGCGATCTGCGGCACGAGCGAGTCCCGCGCCCAGTCCGAGTCCCGGTTCCAGAAGGGGCAGCCGCCGGTGTTGAGCCGGCTCCAATCGCTCTGGGTGTACCGGTTCTCCGCGCCGCGCGGGATGGGCGACGGGTAGGACTGGAGCACGATCCGGTAGGAGGAGTCCGCGTATCCGGCGCCGCGCATCACGGCCCGGATCTCGTCGACCGACTTGCCGACCTTGGTCATGACCCCGCTGATCTTCTGGTCCACGCCCGCCTGTTGGTCGTCGTAGCAGTAGGAGTTCCAGAGGACGAAGTCGTAGGCGCACTCCTTGATGATGTCGGCGAAGCCGAGGTCGTTGCCGCCGATGGACAGGGCGATCACCTTGACGTCGTCGGCCGCGGCCACCGCCGCCAACCGGTCCGCCTGTGGCGCCTCGCCCTTGAGGGACACACCGCCGTTGGAGGCCCGGAACACGTTGTCCGAGACGGCCCCCGAACAGGCCAGGTTCACGGCGACGTCGGCCACCGCGCCCGCGCTCAGCACCTCGGCCGCGTCCGAGCGGTCGCACCCGCCGGCGGTGCTCCCGTATACCTTCGAGGGGTCGTACGTACTGCCGCCGACCCAGGCCCGGTCGGTGCCGGTACGACTGCCGCTGTTGGTCAGGCTGTTGCCCTTCCAGCGGCCGGCCTCGCCGGATATGTAACTGTCGCCCATGGACACGATCGCGGTCGGCCCGTGGCCGGGACTCGCCGCGGCCGGGCCGGCGCCGCCGCCCAACAGCGCCGTGACGGCGAGCGGCAGGACCATCCCGACACCGGCCGTCCGTCGCACACGACGGCGGGTCCGGGCCTTGCTGACGTTGCGGAATCCGATCACTGCGGAACTCCTGCGGTCGGCCACGCGGAGGCCAGGACAACTGGCGTCGCATGGCTGGGAAGTGGGGGTTACCGCCGGCGCCGGTGGCATCGGAAAGGTGACACGCGCCCGGATGTTACCGCTAGGTACAGGCAGATTACGATGACGTAACGACCGACCAATCGGTCGGGAGTCGAGTCCGCCGCGAGTCGG
>NZ_SSBJ01000085.1 GCF_004795055.1 Streptomyces sp. A1136 | reverse complement strand
GTCGACGATCTCGGTCAGCGGCTTCGGGTAGACGCCCAGACCGATCAGCAGCGCGATCAGCGGGGCGACGACCAGGATTTCCCGCAGGCGCAGGTCCGGCATCGCGCGGACCTTGGCCGGCCCGCCCCGCCGGAGCGGGCCGGATCTCGGTCGGCCGGCCGAACCGGGTCCGGGCCGGGGGGGCGGGCCGGCCCCGGGCGGCGGCCGAACCGGGTCCGGGCCGGGGGGTGGGGGGTCGTTCGGGTGGGGGGAGCCGGGCGAAAACGGCCCCCTTCGGGGGGACGCCGCTCTACCGTGCCCTGAGGGCGCGTTCGGCACGGCAGCGGAGGTGGGCGGATGGACGACGAAGAAGACATGCGGCTGGCGCGGATGACGCCGGAGATCTCCCGCCGGACCCTCGCGATGCTGCGCGGTCTGGCGGGAATGGAGCCGCCCGAGCAGGTCCCCGAGGAGGCCATGATCGTGGCGGACGCGATCCTCGCCGAATACGGCACCGACGGCCTCCGGGTCCTGGTGATGACCCTCGCCGCCTGGGCGACGGCCCAGATCGAGAACGTCGCCGAACTGAGCCGGCGCAGCCACGAGGCGGTCTTGGACGCGATGGAGCTGGCCTGTCTGGAGGCGGGCGCCGAGGACTGAGCCGACACGGCACGCGGGCCGGACGGCGGCTCGCACGACCCCTCGCGCCGGATTCGGCGACACTGAGGTGAGCAGCACCGTCGTGGGGGGCCGTGATCGGAGGCCGTCGTGAGCACACCTTCACCCATCAAGCTCGCCGCCGTGCTGTCCGCCGAGCACCGCGAGCGGCTCATGGCCTTGGCCCGTGAGGTCAATTTCCGCGAGGGTGCCCGGATCTTCGATGAGGGCAGTCGGGCCGAGTCCTTCTGGATCGTGCGCTCCGGAACCGTCACGCTGCAGCTCCCCGTCCCCGGCCGCCGCGCCACCCCCATCGAGAGCCTCGGACCGGGCGAACTGGTCGGCTGGTCCTGGCTCTTCCCGCCCTTCACGTGGCAGCTCAGCGCCGAGGCGATGACCCTCGTCCGGGCGTACCAGTTCGACGCGCCCACGGTCCGGATGCTCATGGACGCCGACCCCACCTTCGGCTCCGCCATCGGGCACTGGGTCGGCCGGGTGCTGGCGACGCGGCTCCAGCAGACGCGCACGCGCCTCCTCGACCTGTACGCCCCGCGCATCGCCGCGACCCGCTGATTGCCGCAGTCCACAACCCCGCCCCGGCGGTCCCGACGGCCCTCGAAGCGGGTGTCTTCGGCCGTTTCGCATGCTCCCGTCCGCACAGGTCAACGACCCGACACCGCTGCGGACTGCACTCATGCGCTCACGAACGGTGACGGGATTTCGCGGCCCGAACGAGCGTTTGGGCGTCGCATGGGCGAGACTCGCGTCCGTTATCCGGCACCACAACCCCGAGGAGTGTTCGAAATGCGGTCCATCAGCAGGAGTCTGGGACTGGCTTCCGGAGCCATGGCGCTCACCGCTCTCACCGCGCTGGCCGGGTCCGGCGCCGCCGACGCGGCGCCGACCGGAGCGGAAACCCTCTACGCCCCGTCGGCGCTCGTGGTCGCCGTCGCGTCCGGAGAGGACCCCGCCCAGGCGACGGTGATGCGCGCGGCGACGCTGGTGTGCGCTCCGCGGCCGGCGGGCACGCACCCGGACCCGGCCGCCGCGTGCGCCGAATTACGGGTCAACGGCGGCTCGCCGGACGCACTGACCGCCCCGCGCGCGAACGTGCGGTGTACGAGGGAGTGGAACCCGGTGACGGTGACGGTCGACGGCGTGTGGCAGGGCGTCCGGATGAACTACGCGCACACCTTCGCGAATCCTTGCGAGTTGCGCACCAGCGAGGGCGTCCTGTTCCACGTCTAGGCCGCCGGGTTCCCGCCGGGCGGCGCCGTGCGACCGCCGTCCGGCCCGCGTCACCCCAGTTCGAGGCTGGTGACCCCGTACAGACCTGACAGGTCGAGCGCCGGCGCCGGGCCGGTGTACATGCGGGCGGTCTCGAAGGTGGGCACCAGCCCCAGCCCGGCCATGAGAGCGGTGGCGGTCGGGTTGGCGTCGGGCACGTCCACGGCGACCCGACCGCCGGGAGCGTGCCGCGCCAGGCCGCGCAGCAGGGCACCCGCGATCTCCGGGCCGGCCGCGTACAGCGGGCCGATCCGGGCGGCGCCGCTGCCCGGGCGGACCACGCCGAGGCCCTCGACCCGTCCGTCCCGGACGGCGGCGAGGGCCGTCCGCCCGGGCAGCCCGGTCCACGCGGCGAGGAACGAGTCCCGAGGCTCCGGGAAGAACCGGCGGTCGTAGGCGGCGAGTTCCGCGAAGGGCAGGGACGCCGCGTCCACCACCAGCACCCCGCTGTCGTCCCCGGCCTGCGGAACCCCCTCGTAGCGGGCGTTGTTCCAGGCATGACGGAACCCGGACGTACGGTAGTTGTCCTGCTGCTCCACCACCCCGTCCAAGCCGACGAGGCGACCGTCGAGCCGCGCCATCCCGGCGTTCCACAGCCGTATCCCGTAGCCCTGGCCACGCACGGCGGGCCGGGCGATGTAGAAGCCGACGAACCCGAAGCCGGCGCCGTAGCGGACCGCCGAGATGCAGGCCACCGGCTCCCTGTCGAGCCGCCCTACGAGGAACCCGCCGGGGTCCGCGACGGCGAAGGCGAAACGATCGCCGACGCCCGGGTTCCAGCCTTCCTCCTCGGCCCAGGAGCGGATGAGTTCCATGTCGTGGGCGCTCGCGCCGGTGATCTCGAAGCCGGTCATGCCCGGTGTTCTACCAGACGTCGTCTCGGCCGCGCAGCCCCGCACCCTCGGCCTGCTCCCCCGTCAGGAGGCCGACCAGGTCGCCCGGGTGGGTGTCCCGGTGGATGTCGCCGACCTGCCCGTCGCCCACCTCCACGACCCGCAGGACGCCGTCCGCGCGCCGTGCGAGGTCGGTGGTCACGAAGCGACAGTCCAGCGCCTCCACGGCCGTCCGCACCGGACCCAGGTCGAGCGCCCCGATCTCGCCGGGCACGCAGTCGGGGTGGGCGGTGACCAGGCGGGGCGTCCCGTCCAGCCACCACACCCGGATCTCCGCGGGTCCCCCGTCGGGCGTCACGAAGTCCTCGAACCCCCGGAGCACCACACCGCCGGCCAGGTCGTCGCCCTGGAGTTCCACGAAGCGGCTCACCACCCGGTGCAGGACCTCCGGTCGCCGTGTGTCGGGGACGTGACAGGCCTCGTCCCACTCGTGCTTGCGGGACTTGACGTAGTCCTTGACGACGGCGGCGTGTGACGGGAGCCCGCCGGCGAGCGCCGCGAGCGCGGACGAGGCGGGTACCTGCCCCGGCGCCGTCGGCAGCCAGGAGCTGTACGGGGTGAGGTCGGCGAAGGTCGCGTACCAGCCGGGCAGTTCGTGCGCGCGCCGGTAGCGTTCCGGATCGACGACGAGGTGCGCGCCCCGCTCGCGCAGGGCGGCGTCGAGTGCGGCGTACCGCGCGGCCGGGATCATCCAGCCCCGGTACCAGAGGGCGCCGGTCCCGACGGGTACCCGGGACACCGCCCTCCCGGCGTCCCCCGCGAGGAGGGCGTCGTGGTCGAGGAGCAGCACCCGCCCGCCGGCGGCGCGCAGGTGCCGGGCCTCCTCCGCGAAGTGGGTGTCGGCCCGGCGCCCGTCCAGCGGGTCGGAGCAGTAGAGGACGGCGGTCGTCGGCATGGCGCCCACCCTACGGACCGCCTCCCCGCCCGGCGCACCGGTTTACCCGGCCCGTCACCCTCCTCCCCCCGGGCTCGCCCGGCTCCCCCGTCTTCCCGGCCCTGTGTCGAGCGGGTCTCAGCCGGCGCAGATCACGTCGTCCAGCCGGATCGGCCTGCTGTCGAGCCGTACGTACGCGGTGAAGGTGTCGGTGGCCCCGCCGTCCCAGTGGGTGGTGACGGTGGCCCAGCCGACGCCGGCGTTCTTCGCGACGGTCGCCGGCCCGACCGTGATCCGGTTGGGCTTGCTCCGGGCGCAGAGCAGTACGTCGGTGTCCGGGTAGTTCTTCTGCTTCTCCTTGAGCTGGGAGGAGACCCGGTGACGGCGGTCGTACGCGGAGGGGCCGTGGTGCCCGTAGAAACCGATCAGGAAACCGCTGATCTGGGCGGCGGTGTGCCGGTGGGCGCGGGCGGCGATCTCGCCGAACGGAGGCGCGTCGGCCAGGGCCGGGGCCGCCGTCGCCGCGGGGAGCAGCAGGGCGAGCAGCAGGGCGCCGGGCAGATGAGGGGTGAGCTTCATGTGCGGTTTGTAGCCGTCCGCGCCGCCCGGCCGGGCGGGGCGCGGCGGGGACCTCACCCCAGTGGGGGCGGGATTCACCACTGTGGGCCCGGGTCAGCGCCCCGCCCGGCCGGGGCGCGGGCGCGGGCGCGGGCGCGGGCGCGGGCGCGGG
>NZ_SSBJ01000084.1 GCF_004795055.1 Streptomyces sp. A1136 | reverse complement strand
ACACTTCTGACGCCGCCCGCGTGTAACCGGCGCTACCCGTAACCGGCTTCGGCCTGCCGCAGTGTCGAGCTGGTGCGCCGGCAGGTGTCCACCAGCAGCTCCCGTTGCTCCAAGCGCAGCCGCCCAGGGCGGGTTAGGCGAGCACTTTCCGCGTGGGGTGGGGACTGGAAATCGGTGTAACTCCCGCTCAAGGAAGATGCACCGATGACCCGTGAGAACGTGACCGAGGGCCGAGATCGTCGAGCCGTCTGAGCCGAAGCCGTCGAGGGCGGTGGATGACCGGCTCATCGACGAGCTGGTCTCCCGCGCTCAGGCCGAGGGCTTGCATCTGACCGGTGAGGGCGGGGGGCTGCAGCGGCTGACGCAGCGGCTGCTGGAGTCCGCCCCGGAGGGCGAGACGGCACGGGCGGAGGCGGTCACTTTCTGCCGACGCCTCAGGACCGTGGGCCTGAAGACATCATGCTGTCCGTTTCTACGGCACCGGGCCCGCTCGCGGGTCGAGGCTGTCCGTACCGCCGCCGCGCGCGACACGTTCGGCGCATTCCTCCACCCCCGCCCCGGTCGACGCCGGCCGGACCTCAGCCGCGGGTGCGGTAGCCGGGGTGGACTCCGGGGGTCAGTTCCTGTTCGGCCGCGACGGCTTCGAGCAGGCCGAGCAGGTGCGTGCGCTGCTCCGGGTCGAGGGCGGCGAGCAGGGCGTCCTCGTGGGTCGCGGCCGCGCGGGAGACCGCGCCGAGGGTGCGCCTGCCCTCCGCCGTGAGGTGGAGCTCGTGGTTGCGGCGGTCCTCGGCGCTGCGACGCCGTTCGACGAGGCCCTTGCCCTCCAGACCGTCGATCAGTGCGACGACACGGCTCGGTACGACGCCCAGGTCCTCGGCCAGGGCCCGCTGGCTGCGCCCCGGCTGCCCGGCGATCATGCGCAGCAGTCCGACGTCCGCCGGGGTCAGTCCCAGGTGGCCGACACGTTCCGCGAAGCGTCCGGCGGCGTGCGCGCCGATCTGAGCGAGAAGGAACGCGGCCCCGCGCGGCACGGTGGCCGGGGCGGAGCCCGTCGTAAGCGGTTGCCGAGAACTGTTCACCGGCCTATCGTAAGCCACGCAAAATGATTCTCCTCGGTGAATGATTAACTTGAGAGAACGGATTCTGCCGTGACCAGCAGCCCAGCGACCGCCGCCGCCCGAGAGACGCACAGCCGACGGGACCCGCAGGCCGGACCGCCGCCCGGCATCCTCGCGGTGGTCTTCACCGCCCTCTTCCTCGCCGGGCTCGTGCTCAGCACACTCCTCGCCGACGGGGACACCTTCCCCTCGCCCTTCGGCTCCACCGACACGGTGACCTCCTACTTCCGCGACCACACCGGCGCGGTACGCCTGTCCGGAGCCCTGCAGTTCGCGGCATCGGTGCCACTCGCGATCTACGCCGCGACAGTCTCGGCGCGGCTGCACAAGCTCGGCGTACGCGCCCCCGGCGCCACCATCGCGCTCGCCGGAGGCGTCCTCGCCTCGGCCTTCCTCGCCTGCTCCGGACTGGTCACCTGGGTGCTGTCCCGGCCCGAGGTCGCGGGGCACGGCGACGTCGTCCGGGCCCTGCAGTACCTGGCCTTCGGGCTCGGCGGCCCCGGCCACGTCGTCCTGCTGGGACTGCTGGTCGCCGGGATCGCCGTACCGGGGCTGCTCGCCGGCCTGCTCCCGCGTGCCCTCGCCGTGGCGGGACTGGCCGTCGCGGTGGTCGCCGAACTGTCCACGCTGGTCCTGCTGGCCGACGGGGCCGCCCTGCTGCTGCCGGTCGCCCGGTTCGCCGGCCTGCTGTGGCTGATCGCGGCCGGGTTCCTCCTGCCGCGCCGCCGCGTCCGTACGAAGGGCTGACCGCCATGACGAGTGCCACCACCGCCGCCGCCCACGACCCGGCGGAACGCATGCTCCGCTTCCACCAGCCCGAGAAGGTCCTGCGCCATCTCGGCCCCGCGCCCGACGAGGCCGCGCTCGGAGCCCTGTTCAGGCTCGACCCGTCCGGCTATCGGATGCGCCTGAACCGCTTCGAGGCGCGGAACCGGGCGGCCGCCGCCGCACTCGCGGCCGAACCGGGAGCGGCGGCACGCCTGGCCGGCCTGCCGTTCCGGCCGGGCGAGCACGTCGTGTCCGTGGGTGAGAGCACCACGGCCGACCGGCTGTCCTGGTTCGAGATCCTGCGGCACCTGCTTCCGGACGACGTGCGCTGCACGAACCTGGCCGTGACAGGCAGTACGACGATCCAGGCCCTGGCGAACCTCCCGACACTCGCGTTCCAGCGGCCCGACTGGATGCTGTGCATGCTGGGGGCGAACGACGTCCAGCGGCTGGACGGGGTCCCGCTGATCTCCGCCGCCGAGACCCGCCGTACCCTGCGGGCCCTGCGCGACCTGACGGTCCGCCGGACCGGAGCCCGGTGGGTCTGGCTCACCCCGACCGGCGTCGATCCCGGGCGGGTCGGGGAGTACGTCCACTTCCGGCGGGCCGGTCTCGGCTGGGCCGGGGCGGACCTCGACGCCGTCGCGGAACTCCTGCTCGCCGAGCCCGAGGTCACCGTCGACACCCGGGCCGCCGCGCACGGCCACTGGGAGGAGGACGGCGTCCACCTCACCCCGACCGGTCAACAGCACGTCGCGGCGGCGGTGCTGGACGCGCTCGCGACGTAACCGGGCCCGCCGTGACCGCACCGGTGGGCTACCTCGGGCTGATCGCGACCTGGTACGTGGTTCCGCTCCTCCCGTGGGTGCTCACGGCGACGGTCTGGCCGTGGCCGTCCCACCTGGCGTTGCGTCCCTGGACCGTGACGCGGTAGCCGTTCGGGTAGGTCTCCTTCGGCACGGTGATCTCGGTGGGTCCGGCGGCGTTGTCGCGAGTGCGGAAGGTGAGGGTGTAGGTGCGCGTGGCGGGGTCGTACGCGAAGCCGAGCGGGTCACCCGCGACGGCCCGCGCGTAGGGCTGGACGAGCAGCCGGGCGTTGGGCTTCACCGCGCCCGTCTGGTCGAGGAAGCAGTAGCCGCCGCCCCGGCACCACTGCCACCACGTCCAGCCGCTGGAGAAGCGGTCCAGGGAGGCCGTCATGTCGGTGACGAATCGGCTCGCGTGCGGAACGTACGGGTTGCCGCCCCACTCGCCGACGATCACCGGCATGCGCTGACGGGCCGGGTAGTCGCTGATCGCGGCCTCGTAGGCCGCGATGAAGGTGCCCTCGGGGTCGTAGTCACCGCCGGTCTCCATCGCGGTCTCGTAGAAGTGCGGCGCGTACCCGGCGTGCGGGTCGTCGATGGGCCCCATTCGGGTGGGGACGCCGAGACCGACGATGACGGTGGGTTCGACGAACACCCACGACTTCCGGTCGACGAGACGGACCGCCCGCGCCAGGCGGTTCCACGTCTCGGTGAGCTCGCCGGCCTCGAAGCGGGCCGCGGCGGCAGGGAGGTCTTCGCCCTCGAGGAAGCGCGCGAACGGCTCGTTCATCAGGTCGTAGCCGAGCAGCGCGGGGTGCCCTCCCAGGGCGGAGGCGACCGTCGTCCACATGCGGGCGTGCGCGGTGCGCAGGTCGGTGTCCTTGTACAGGTGGTCGAAGGCGGCCTGTACGGACGGCTCGAAGTACTCGGAGAACCAGTCCTCGGGTATCGGCCGGAAGGGCAGGCCCTCGTCGCGCGTGGCCCAGGCGGGCACGCCGCGGGAGCCGAAGTGCGGTCCGTACACGTCCTGGTGGGCGTCGAGGACGACCTTGACGTGGTAGCGGTCGGCCCAGTCGAGGATGCGGCGCATCTTGGCGAGGTAGCCGCGGTCGTAGTGCCCGGGAGCCGGTTCGAGATCGTCCCAGAAGAACGCCAGGCGCGCGAGGTTGAACCCCCGGGCGGCCATGTCCTTGAGGTCGCTCTCGTGGATGTCGGCGAACGCGTCGGTGCCCCGGCTGCTCTTGTCGGCGAGGTTGAAGCCGCGCCACTGCAGCGCGCGGCCCTGGCCGTCGGTGGTGAAGGTGCGGTCGCCGACGGTGACGCGGTCGGGGGCGCGGTCGGGGTGGGCCTGGGCCTGCGCGGGGAGGACGCCGAGCAGGAGGGCTGCAACGCCGAGGGCGACGGGGGCGAAGCGGGAGGTCCGGCGCATGCAGGAGTCCCTTTCGAGGGTAGCGTTTCTGACGATGTGTCACGTGCCGGTGGGATGTTACTGACCGGTGAGGCAACTTCCCATCGTTTCGCCAGGAGTTGTCGATGAGACTTCCTGCTTCGCGGACCTCCCTGCCGCGAGGCCGGCCGGCGGGGTGCTCACGTCAGCAGGCGCAGCGCTGTCGCCGCGATGCCCAGTCGTACGCTCTGACCCCAGGTCAGCCGCAGGGCGTCCGCCTCCATGCCGTCGCCGAAGACCACGATCCGGTCCGACTCCACCGTCAGCCGCAGTCCCTCGCGCTGGTCCAGATGGCCGCCGACCCTCGAGGTTCCGGTCGCGGGCGACGGCCAGGCTTCGCGGACGAACCACAGGAGTCGGCGGTCCGACGGTGCGGGCAGCTGCGCCGTGCTGCCGCGTTCCAGCCACAGGGAGCGCAGCCAGCCGGTGGCGCCGGTGCCGGTGCCGACGAGTACGCCGGAGGACGCCTGGGCCTCGCCCGGACCTTCTTCGCCGTCGGGGCCCAGGCGGTAGCGGGCCGTCTGGTGGCCGGGCGAGCCCAGGTAGATCTCGTTCAGCGCGAGGAGGCGCTGGGTGTCGTCGGCGACGGCCTCGACCATGGTCAGGTCTTCCGTCGGCCCCCCGTCAGCCGCGGCGCGCAGGAGGGCGGCCGTGTCGGTGCAGCGGTGACGGACCAGGACTCCGGGGTTGCGTCCCGGGTCCGTGTCGATGCCGACCACGGGCTGTCCGGCGAGGTACTTCGCGGTGTTGGCGACCAGGCCGTCCTGCCCGACCACGACCACCACGTCCTCCGGGGCGAACAGGAAGCGGTCCAGATCCGCCCGTTCCACCTGGGAGCTGCGCCAGGTGAGCGGTACCGCCGCCGCCACCTCGCGCAGCGCCTGCCGGGTCCGGCTGTGGCGGCCGACCACGTCGTCGATCGAGCGGCCCCGGCTGGAGAGGAAGAACGCCGCCTGCCCGTGCGTCCCGTGCCGGTCGATCAGCTCCTCGTACTCGGTCCTGCGGTGCACGAGCACCGCCCGGGGTGCCAGGCTCACGCGTCCGCCCCGGTGTCCGGGCGCCCGAGCCTGCCGAGGAGGCCGGTGAGGACGTCCGGAGTGAGCGTGATGCTCTCGACGCGCGGCAGGTTCTCCGCCAGCCGGGTCGCCGCCAGGGCGTACAGCGTGCCCGCGCCGGCCTCGTCGTGCACCTGCAGCCAGGAAGCCTGGGCCTCGGCCCGTGCCGACCCGGTCTCTCGCGCCGCTGCGGCGTCCGCCCGGGCCAGACGGACCTTGCGCGCCGCCTCGGCCTCGGTCCTTACGCTGTCGGCAGCCGCCTTCTCCTCCGCCTCACGACGGGAGTTGACCCCCCGCTGCTCGATCAGCTGCTCCTCGCGCCGGGCCAGTTCGATCTGACTCGCCAGCTCGTTCTCGGCGATCGCACGCTCCCGCTCGACGGCGACGGCCCGCCGTTCGTAGGTGGCCCGGTCCGCCTCCTGCTGGATCTGCTCGCGGGCCGGTGTGCGCAGGGCGCGCTCCACCTCGGCCTCGGGCCGGATCGCGACGACGCGTACGGCCACAACGTCGATACCTGTGTCCGGGAGCCGGGGCTCGGCGGCGAGACCGGCGGCGACGCTCCCCCGCACGGAGGCGACGCCGTCCACCAAGGCCACGGCCAGCGGGGTCCGGGCCAGCACGTCCAGCGCGTGCTGCTGCGCGGTCTCGGTGAGGAGGGTGGAGATCTGCTCCAAGGGCGCGCCGCGCCAGCTGCCGCTGTCCGGGTCCACGGAGAAGTCGAGCCGGTCCGCCGCCGCGGCCGGGTCGCTGATCCGGTAGGTGACGGTGGCCTGCACGGTGACGTCCTGGAAGTCGGCCGTACGGGCATGGAACGCCATGGCCAGCTCCCGGTCGTCGACGGGCACTTCGGACAGCGCTGCCGACAGCGACCGGTACCAGAAGCTGAGCCCCCGGCCGTCATGGACGAGGCGGCCGCGCTTGTGGTGACGGATGTGGGTGGTGGGCGCGGAGCGCAGGTGACGCCAGCCGAAGCGACGGGTGATGTCGGCCATGGTGAGAAACCCCCTTGATTTCGTCATCATGACGATAATCGGCAGTCCTGCATATCGTCAAGAGGACGAAAAGACACCTTCCTGGACGGGATCCGTGGCGAGGAGGGACATACTCCCAGTGGCCCACAGCTCGGGTCAGCGTCCGCGCCGATGCCGGACGGCGCGCCGATCTCCTCCCGGGAAGTACCGTCCCGCGCCCCTCGACGACGCGAACCGGCACCGAATTCCGGGCCCGGAGCTCGATGCCCGCGGTCGCCAGGGCGAAGACGTCCGTCCCGCCAGGCGGGGCCTTCTCGTTCGGTCGCGAGGGCCATCACACGCCGCTGGGGCGGCAGCGCACCGAATACGGGACGGATCGCACCGCCGGTCCCGACACCGGCACCGCCACATCGCCGCGCGCGATGGCGCTGCCCGACCCCGCGGGTCCGGAGCGTGTCAGGTGCCGCAGAGCGAGAGCTGACGGTCCGCTACATCGACGGCCGCTTGGTCGTCACCGCCCGCACCCCGGAACGGTCCTGTCCCGCCCCGGGGCGCCCCGCACCGTGCCTGGCGGCGTCACTCCGGATCGTTCCGGGTTAACGGGGGCGCCCGCGTGTGGGTGACTGAGGGCCGAAGGCGCTGGGCCGTCCGGCCGAGCGAAACGGTTCCTGGGAGCCGGCCACTGCGGCCCGGACGATCACCTGCCCACAGGAAGCACACCCGAGACCACAGGAAGTGACCATGAAGAGGCATATGACGAGGGCCGCGAAACTCCTCAGCGCGCCGACTGTCGCCCTGGCCCTCCTGGGCTCCGTCCTCGCCGCGGCGCCGGCGGGCGCCGCGACCCCGGTCAGCGCCGCCGGGACTGACGCCTACACCTTCACCAACACGGACGGCACCCTCAACGCGACGGGCACCGGCGACGGGAACCAGATATCCGTCACCCCCGACGGCACCAACTTCCCGAACTGGCGCCTCATCAAGCTCAGTTCCCCCGGCACCTTCAACATCGCCAGCACCTCCTCCGGGAAGTGCGTCTACGCCTCCCAACCCGCCGTGCAGCAGTCCTGCGGCAAGGACGGCGAGCAGTGGAACTTCCGCCCGGTCGACGGCAAGCCCAACACCTTCGGCATCGTCCGGCGCGACGAGAGCAGCGGGGCCGAGTACTGCATGGACAACCGGGGCGGCCTGCACCTGTGGGGCATCCTCGCCCAGCCCAACCCGTGCAACGGCAGCGCGAGCCAGGAGTGGACGATCCCCGCCGCGAAGGCGGCCGAGGCCAGGAGCCTCGCGCTCGACTACTACAGCGACCTGTGTTCCAGGAAGACCTCCTCCTGTTCGTGGACGCAGAAGTCCGAGGGCCGGGCCGAGGTGCTGCCGCGCCAGCCCGCATCGTCGGTCTGGTACAACGACACCAGCACCACGATGAAGCAGATCTTCACCACGATCTACCACTCCGGCTGGGCCCAGTCGTTCTCCGCCGGGCTGTCGACGTCGGTCGGCGTCACCACCCCGATCCAGGCCATAATCAGCAACCAGCTGACGGCGACGCAGACATACACCTCGGACGAGTCGACGATCAACGGGATCGCGGTCGATGTCCCCTCCAAGAACTACGCCTGGGTCGACTTCGCGGCCGTGGGCAAGAAGGTCACCGGCACCTGGACCTTCGACACCGACAACCAGCCGTGGACGACCGACGCCACCGTCACCGTCCCCGTGATCAACTCGACGGCCGGCTCGACGATGTACGTCGCCCACACCGGCGCCACCCCGCCGGGGAGCGACACCGCAAGCCCGGACGTGAAGCCCACCGCTCTGGCGAAGACCGCTTCGGGCACCGTGGACCTTCCGGCGGGGGCCGAACTGGTCGCAGTACAGGGCGGCATCCAGGTCAGTGACGCGAACGGCGCCGTCATCGCGACCGTGCAGCCCGGCACCGTCACGGACACGAGCGGCGCGGCCCACAAGGTCGCCCTCGCGGTCAACGGTGCCACCGTCACCCAGACCATCGAAGGCGTTACCGGTGAGACCGTCACCGGCACCATCTCACCCCCGACCTTCTCCCTGGGCACGACCGCCGCCTCTCCGGCCCCCGCGAAGAAGGCGGCCGAAATGATGACGACCCACATGATGACGACCGACACGATGACGACCGACACGATGCCGACCGCCTCCTTCAAGGCCTCGCCCACTGCCGCGAGCAGCGACGCCCACGACAAGTGCATGGCGAAGGAGATCGGCAGCGGCATCGTCAGCGGAGCTCTCGGTGGCCTCGTGGGCGGCCCCCAGGCGGCGGCCGGCGGAATGCTCCTCGGCGCGGTCACCGGCATCGCCAAGGGCATCGTCAACTGCCCGAAGTAGTCCCTCCCACCCGCCATCGCAACCAGCGGGTTCGCCCTCTCGGCAGGACTGTTCAATGATCGGACAGCGAGCGGGGCCGTTGCCGCCAGGCGGCGGCCCCGCCGTACGTCGTGGTGCGGCCGTTTGGCGGCGGGCGGGTCTCCCCCCGTTGAACGCGCGCTCCAGTCCTACCGGACGGACAACGGCCACATCGCCACCGGCCGGATCGACAGCAACGGCACCCTGGGAACTGCGCGAGTCGGCGCTCGCCGTAGGTGCCGCGTCAGGTCGCGGGACACATGGTCGCGCGCAATGCGGCGTTGATGGCCTTGCCCTGGGCGTCGGTGAGAGGGTGGACGTCGTTCCCGAATCGCTGCGCCGCGGCATGGTCAGGGTTCTGGGCACCCCCGTTCAGCGCGGAGCACTGATTCCGGCCCGCGTCGATGGCCTTGTCGGGGTCGGCGGCGGCGTTGGGCGCAACTATCTTGATCGCGGCGAGATACGCGTCGCGGGCGGCGCCCGTCGGCCTCGGCGGGATGCCGTTCGAGGGCTTGACCGCGGACGCGCTCGCCGAAGGCGTCGCCTGCCCCGCGGGTGTGCCGGCGGCCGTGGGCGCGGTCGGTGCCGCCTTGTCATCGCTGCTGTCTCCGCAGGCGGAGAGCGAGGCGGCGAGGGCGGCCGTGATCGCGAGGGCGGCGGCGGTTGTGCGCTTCATGATTCCCCTTGTCCCGAACGTGTGTCGTGTGTGTGACACGCGGGTGCCCTGGGGGGTTGTACGCGCCCGCGCCGCCGTTGCCAGAGGGGATGGCAAACGGGCGCAGGCCTGCCCGGGCTCTTTCCCGGTCCTGCGGCAGCACCCGAAGATGCCCCCACCGTGGAACCGATCGCGCTGCGCCGACGCCGTCCTTGGCGCCCTCGCCGCCCTGGAACCCGTCCCCGGGCCGGAAGGCCGGGCCAGCGCAGGCGACCTGGGGGACGGCTTGGCCCACGGCCTCGTCACCCGCACCAGCAACAGGGAAGAGCCCTCGGGGCAGATCTCGGCCCGGACCACCTCTGCGTCCCGGCCCCACCGTCCTCCGTCTCGACCCCGGCGGCCGCTCTGCCGGCCTCCTGACCGGTCCGCGCCGGCGACGTCGAGCTCCCCTCACCGAGGCCGCCATGGTGGCCGGCGCCGTCACCGCCACCCGCCACCCGCCACCCGCCACCCGCCACCCGCCACCCGCCACCCGCACGGTTGGTCCGCCATCTGGGCTGCCACCACCTGGGGCGCGCCGGCCCGGGCAGCCGTCGTCGTGGTGCCCGCGCCGCGGGCCGAGGGGGACGTGCCGGTCGGGGCTGTCACACGTGCAGGTACCGCCGAAGGGTGGCGTCGGGGCGTGACCGGCGGCGTACACCAGCACGCCGGCAAGGACCCCACCCCGGCCGGGACGCCCTGCCCTGGTGGACCTCGGAATGGGGCAGGTCGAAGGCGGCCATGGGTTGCGGCGGTTGCGCGCGAGGTCATCAGAAGTGC
>NZ_SSBJ01000083.1 GCF_004795055.1 Streptomyces sp. A1136 | reverse complement strand
GCCGATGGTACTGCAGGGGGGACCCTGTGGGAGAGTAGGACGCCGCCGAACAATCATTGTGGGAAAGCCCCGCACCAGCCCCTTACCGGGTTCGGTGCGGGGCTTTTCCGCGTTCCGGACCCTTTTCGGCGGTAGCGCAGGGGCCGTCCCTCCGGCGCTTCACCAATCGGCGGGGTAGCTCTTGAGGGCGCTCGTGCTGAGCGTCCATCGGCCGGCTGTGACGGTATCCCCGAAGCCGTAAGGCACCCGGGTCCACGACTACGTAGATCGGTACCCCCATCCTCGGATAGTCGTGCAGCTTGTCGCGGATTTCGGTGAGGCAGTTCGTGCGGCTGACGACCTCCACGACCATCAGCACATCACGGGAGTTGACGCCTTCGCCGTGTCGTCGGCGTCCTCCTCCGAATGACCATGGGTCGGGGACCTTGGTCAGGCCCGTGACGGGGTCGCCCATATCGGTGTCGTTGAGGGCCATGACCTCGGGGGAATGGGCCTCGATCTGGCGGCGCAGCCGCACCACCGATGGGGGTGCATCGACCAGCGTATCCAGCCGGCCGGCCGCGACCGGGAGGTTACAGGCGGCCGGCGGATTTGAGGGCGAGGTAGGCGTCCGCGAGGGCGGGGGCCAGATTCTCCGGGGTGGCGTCGACGACGTGGACGCCGAGGCGGGTGAGGTGGTCCGCGGTGCGGCGGCGTTGGGCCTGGGACTGGGTGGCGGCCGCGGCGTCGTAGACCGAGTCGAGCGTGCCGCGAGCGCGGGCCATCTCGGCGACGCGCGGGTCCGCGACGGAGGCGAGCAGCACCGTGTGCCGCTGGGTGAGCTGAGGCAGGGCCGGGAGGAGGCCCTCTTCGACGGGAGCGGCGTCCAGGCTCGTCAGGAGTACGACCAGGGAGCGGCGCGGGGCGGTGCGCAGGATGGTGGAGACGAGGGCACGGGAGTCTGTCTCGACGAGTTCCGGCTCCAGCGTGGCCATGGCGTTGACGAAGGCGGGGAGGGTGTCGGCGGCCGAGCGGCCCTGGACCTGGGCGCGGGGGCGGCGGTCGTGGGCCAGCAGGTCCACCCGGTCGCCGGCGCGGGTGGCCAGCGCGGTGAGGAGCAGGGCCGCGTCCATGGCGGAGTCCAGGCGGGGTGCGTCCGCGACGCGGCCGGCGGACGTGCGGCCGGTGTCGAGGCAGACGAGGATGTGGCGGTCGCGTTCGGGGCGCCAGGTGCGGACGGCGACCTTGTGGCCGCGGGCGGTGGCGCGCCAGTCGATGGAGCGGGTGTCGTCGCCGGGGAGGTAGTCGCGGAGGCTGTCGAACTCGGTGCCCTCACCGCGTGTCAGGAGGCTGGTACGGCCGTCGAGTTCACGGAGCCGGGCCAGGCGTGACGGCAGGTGCTTGCGGCTCGTGAACGGGGGAAGCACCCGGACCGTCCAGGGCACGGTGTGGGTGCCCTGGCGGGACAGGAGCCCGAGGGGGCCGTAGGAGCGGATCGTGACGCGGTCGGCCCGGCGGTCTCCGCGGCGGGTGGGCCGCAGGCGGGTGGTGAGGCGTCGGCGTTCCCCGGCCGGGACGACCAGGTCGTGGCGGGACGCGGCGGGTTCGGTGTCGGGGAGCCAACTGCTCGGGGGCCAGGCGTCGCGGACACGGGCCCGCAGGGTGCGGCCGCCGGGGTTGGTCACCGTGAGGTGTACGTCGGCCGGCTCGCCCAGGCGGACCGAGGTGTCGCCGGATCGGGTCAGCCGGAGTGTGCGCACGGGCGCGGCCAGGGCATAGTCGACCGCGCAGGCCAGGCCGATGGTGCCGTTGACCGCGAGCAGGCCCGTCCAGCCCGGTTCGAGGAGGCCGACGGGGAGGCTGCCGAGGGCCGCCAGCAGAGCGGCGCGTCCGGTGAGGGCCATCAGCGGGGGACGGGGACGTGGGACAGGACCGCGGAGATGACCGCGTCGGCGACGACGCCTTCCATCTCGGCTTCCGGGCGCAGTTGGACGCGGTGGCGCAGGGTCGGCAGGGCGAGGGCCTTCACGTCGTCGGGGGTGACGTAGTCGCGGCCGGTGAGCCAGGCCCAGGCGCGGGCGGTGGCCAGCAGGGCGGTCGCGCCGCGCGGGGAGACGCCGAGGGTCAGGGACGGCGATTCGCGGGTGGCGCGGCAGATGTCGACGACGTACGCGGCGATCTCGGGGGAGACGGTGGTGTTCTCGACGGCCTTGCGGGCGGCTTCGAGTTCGGCGGGTCCGGCCACCGGGCGGATGCCCGCGGCGTGCAGGTCGCGCGGGTTGAAGCCGGCGGCGTGCCGGGTCAGGACACCGATCTCGTCCTCGCGGGACGGCAGGGGGACCGTCAGTTTGAGCAGGAAGCGGTCCAGTTGGGCTTCGGGGAGGGGGTAGGTGCCCTCGTACTCGACGGGGTTCATGGTGGCGGCGACGAGGAAGGGCTCGGGGAGCTTGCGGGGGACGCCGTCGACGGTGACCTGCCGCTCCTCCATGGCCTCCAGGAGGGAGGACTGGGTCTTGGGGGGCGTCCGGTTGATCTCGTCGGCCAGGAGGAGGTTGGTGAAGACGGGGCCGTTCTGGAAGGAGAACTCGGCGGTGCGGGCGTCGTAGACGAGGGACCCGGTGACGTCGCCGGGCATCAGGTCGGGGGTGAACTGGACGCGCTTGGTGTCGAGTTCGAGGGACGCGGCGAGGGCGCGTACGAGGAGGGTCTTGGCGACGCCGGGGACGCCTTCGAGCAGGACGTGGCCCCGGCACAGGAGTGCGACGACCAGACCGGTGACGGCGGAGTCCTGGCCGACCACGGCCTTCGCGATCTCGGTGCGGAGCGCTTCGAGGGAGGAACGGGCGCTGTCCGTGGTGGCCGTCATGAGGTGCGGACCTCTCTTTCGAGGGCGTCGAGGTGGTCGGCGAGCGCGACGAGCGCCGCGTCGTCGGAGGGGGTGGTGCCGAAGAGCAGGGTGGCGAGGTCCGTGGCGCGGTCGGCGGTGAGCCGGGCGGACACGGCCGGGAGCAGGGCGGCCGGTTCATGGGCGTGGGTCGCCGGTACGCCGACGAGCGCGGCGAGGCGTTCGCGGGTGGCGGTGCGCAGCACGGTCGCGGCGCGGTCGCGGGCCCCGGCCTTGCGGTAGAGGCGGGCGTGGCCCTCGGTGGCCTCGGAGGCACGGACCGCGACGGGGAGGTTCTCGCTGACGAGGGGGCCGAGGCGGCGGGCGCGCCAGAGGGCGGCGAGGGCGGCGGCCACGAGCAGCTGGAGCAGGGCCCAGGTCCAGCCGGACGGTATGAGGTCGAGGAGGCTCTGCTGCTCGGGGGCGTCCGGGCCGGTCTGCTCGGCCGGGTCGGGCAGGTACCAGACGAGTTCGGGCCGGGAGCCGAGGAGTTGCAGGGCGAGGGAGGCGTTGCCCTCCTTGGCCAGGGTCCGGTTGAGCAGGACGCTCTCGGAGCCGAGGAGGACGGTGTCGCCGCCCTTGGCCGTGGCGGGCAGCACGAGGAGGGTGGGGTGGCCGCCGTCGGGGTAGCAGGCGGTGGCCCCGGCGAGGTCGGTGCCGTAGCGGGGGCCGCCTCCGGTGGTGGCGCGGCCGGCGGAGCGCGCGGCGGGCAGCGCGCAGTCCGGGTCGAGGGCGCCGCGGTCGGAGAAGGCGCGGGCCGTCGCGGCGGGGGCCAGGTCGGTGAGACCGGTGCCGGTGGGCGCGAGGAGGACCGTACGGCCGCCGGAGGTGTCGACGGCGGTGCGCAGCGTGCGCCTGCGGCTCTGGTCGAGCGCGTCGGGGTCGGTGACCAGCAGGGTGGTGCGGGGGCCGGTGGCGGCGGCCGCTTCGGCGGCGCTGGTGACGACCCGGCTGGTGACGCCCCGGGCCTTGAGGAGTTCGGCGACGGCGCGGCTGCCGTACGGGTCGGCGGATCGGGGATCGAGGTAGCCGTGGTGTCCGTCGGAGTGGAGGGCGGCCACGGTGACGCCGCCCACGAGGAGGACGCCGAGGGCGGCCAGGAAGCCCCTGGAGCGGACCCACAGGGTGGTGGCCCGGGAGGTGGCCGGGGGCGCGGGAGGCGCCGTCGTGGCCGGGCCCTGGGGGGTCGTGGCGGTGGACGCTGGGCCGGTCATGCCGTGGGTCCCGTCAGGAGCGGCGTGGCGCGCTCCAGGGTGAGGTCGAGGGTGCGCAGGCGTTCGTAGGTGTCGGCGTCGCCGGTGCGCCCGCCGTAGGTGACGTCGTCGAAGGCGCGGGCCGCCGCGCGCAGCTCGTCGGCGTGCCGAGGGAGGCAGGCGGCCGCTTCGGCGGCGGCCTCGTCGGCGGTGCGGCCGGGGCGCGGGTCGAGCAGGGCGCGCTCCTCCAGCGAGCGGACGACGGCGCGCATGCGTTCCCGGACGGCCTCGCTCCAGCGGCCGGCGGCGGCGTGGGTGTCGGCGGCGGCCCGGTGGTCGGCGGCGGTGCGCGCGCGCTCGTCGAAGAGGGTCCCGGCGGCGGTGACGGCGCGGCGGGGGGTGCCGAGCCGCCACCACAGGGCGCCGACGGCTAGGGCGGCGAGGAGCACGACGGCGACGAGGCCGACCGTGCCGCCGGGGGTCGCCCCGGCGGCACGGTCGAAGAAGTCGCCGAGCCACTCCCAGAGCCGGTCCAGGACGCGCTGGAGCGGGCTCGGGTCGTTCTGGTGGTACATCCGCTTGGACAGTTCGCGTTCGGCCGCCTCGCGGGCGGCGTCGCGCGGAGTCGTCACCGGCGGTGTGGCCGCGGTGATGACGAGTCCCCCCTGGCTCATCGGTGTGTCAGCCTCCGTACCCGACGCCGGCGCTTCCGTAGTCCTGCAGGCCGGCGGCCCGGGCGAGTTCCAGGTCGAGGGCCTCGCGGCGGATGCGCTGGTCGATGTACAGCAGGACGGTGATGCCCGCCGAGATCGGCAGCACGACCGTGAAGCTGATGATCGAGCCGATGCCGTTGATGAGCAGGAACGACCAGGACACCGCGAAGGAGCCGTCGGTGAAGGAGCTGAGGTCGCCGACGCCGCTGAGCACCGCGACGAGCGTGAACGGCATGGTGATCAGCATCGACACGAGGCCGGTGATGAGCCCGGTCAGGAGCGTGATGCCGAAGACGCGCCACCAGGCGCCCCGGACGAGCTTGGCGGACCGCCTGAGCGCCGTGAAGACCCCGGCCCGCTCCAACATCAGGGCCGGTGAGGCCAGCACGAAGCGGAACCAGAGCCAGACGAAGAGCGGCAGGGCGACGAGCATGCCGAGGAGGACGACGCCGATGTTCCCCATCAGCAGGCCCGGCAGGATCAGCACGCCGAAGAGGAGGACCGAGCCGACGGCGAGGAGCAGGGTCAGTCCGGCGAGGGGCAGCAGGCGGGGCCGCGCCTCCCGCCACGCCTCGCCGACCGTGACCTGCCGGCCGATCACGGCGCGGCTGTAGATGACGGTGAGCAGCGCGCTGGCGATGATGCCGAGGACGAGCTGGAGGAACCCGTTGGCGAAGACGGGGACGACGGCGTCGCGGAAGCCGCGGAGTATCTGTTCCGGGTCGTCGCCGGTGGCGGACGCGGTGGTGAGGTCCGACAGCGCGAACTTGTTGATCAGTACGTTGCCGGCCTCGATGAGGACGGCGACGACGAGGCTGATGGACAGCACCGAGCGCCAGTGGGTGCGCATGGTGGAGACCGCGCCGTCGAGCAGCTCGCCCAGGCCCAGGGGGCGCAGCGGGATCACGCCGGGCTTGGCGGCCGGGGGCGGGCCCCAGGGGCCGCCGGGGTGGCCGTACTGGCCGCCGTAGGGCGATCCGTACTGCGGGGGCTGTCCGGGCCGGCCGGTCGGGGGTCCGTACGATCCCCAGCCCGCGTCCTGCCGCGGTTCCTGCGGGGCGGCGTCGGCGGGTGCGGCCTCGGAGGTCGGGCCGCCGGGGCCGGCCCACTGGCCGGGCGGCGGTTGGGCGGCGGACCACTTGGAGTCCGCGGCCGGCTGCGCGGGGGGCTGTATGCCCTCCGGCGCGCCCTGGCCGCCCGTACCGCCGGCTTGGCCGCCCTCGCCTTCAGACGGGGAGGGCCCGGGCGAAGCCCAGCCCGGAGAGTCGTTCATTTCGCTCCTTCACGTGCGTCTGCTGCGGCGGGGGCGCTGGTCGGCTGCCATCGTGCCACGTGGGAGCGGGGAGCGGACGGGGTGTTCCCCGAGATCGGGTGTCTTCCCGCCTTCGATTGTCGCGGGAATCCGGGGCAGACTGGTCGGCCTGATCGCCACGCAGGTTCGGGGGGCGATTTCCAGCCCTTTTGGCTGTGGGACAGCTCACCGCCAGGTAACGATTAGCTAATGGGATGATGTCAAGCATGAAGGGACGAGTCCTTGTCGTCGACGACGACACCGCGCTGGCCGAGATGCTCGGCATTGTGCTGCGTGGAGAAGGTTTTGAGCCGTCGTTCGTAGCGGACGGTGACAAGGCACTGGCTGCTTTCCGGGAGGCGAAGCCGGACCTGGTCCTGCTCGACCTCATGCTGCCCGGACGGGACGGCATAGAGGTCTGCAGGCTGATCCGGGCCGAGTCGGGGGTGCCGATCGTCATGCTCACGGCGAAGAGCGACACCGTCGACGTCGTCGTGGGCCTGGAGTCCGGGGCCGACGACTACATCGTCAAGCCGTTCAAGCCGAAGGAGCTGGTGGCCCGCATCCGGGCCCGCCTGCGCCGTTCGGAGGAGCCGGCGCCCGAGCAGCTCGCCATCGGTGACCTGGTCATCGACGTGGCCGGGCACTCCGTCAAGCGCGACGGTGCCTCCATCGCCCTGACCCCGCTCGAGTTCGACCTGCTGGTCGCCCTCGCGCGCAAGCCCTGGCAGGTCTTCACCCGTGAGGTGCTGCTGGAGCAGGTCTGGGGATACCGGCACGCGGCGGACACGCGCCTGGTCAACGTGCACGTGCAGCGGCTGCGCTCCAAGGTCGAGAAGGACCCGGAGCGCCCCGAGATCGTCGTGACGGTCCGCGGTGTCGGCTACAAGGCCGGACCGAGCTGACGTGCAGCCCGGCACGCCCCGGGGCGACTCCCGTCGGGGAGTCCTGCGGGGCGGCCGGTTGCTCAAGGAGCGACTGGCCGGCAGCCCCGTGCTGCGGCTGTGCGTACGCCTCGTACGCCGGCCGCTGCTTCCGGCTGTCCGGCTCTGGCGGCGCAACATCCAGTTGCGGGTCGTCACGGGCACCCTGCTGCTCTCGCTCACCGTCGTGCTCGCCTTGGGTTTCGTCGTCATCGCGCAGGTCAGCAAGGGGCTCCTCGACGCGAAGGAGGAGGCCGCCCAGAGCCAGGCCGCGGGCGGCTTCGCGGTCGCCCAGGAGAAGGCCAACACGCCTTTCGCCGCCGACGGCTCCGACGTCACCGACAACAAGGTCGGCCGTGACGCCAGCACCTGGATGAACTCCCTCGTCAAGCAACTGGCCAGCGGCGGTCAGACCGCCTTCGAGGTGGCCGCCCTCGGCGCGGGGGCCGGAGAGCCGGCCGCGCCCGGCGCCCAGGGCGTCAAGGGCGCCCGCGCCTCCGGCAACGTCGATCCGACCGCCAGCGTCCCCATCACCCTGCGCCGCGCCGTCAACCACGCCACCGGCACCTTCAAGACCTTTTCCGAGATCCGCTACACGGCCGGCTCCGGGGAGAAGGCCCCCGCGCCCGCGCTGGTCATCGGCAAGCGCCTCACCGACATCAACGGCGACCCCTACGACCTGTACTACCTCTTCCCGCTGACCCAGGAAGAGGAGTCCCTCAACCTCATCAAGGCCACCATCGCCACCGCCGGCCTGTTCGTCGTCGTCCTGCTCGGCGCGATCGCCTGGCTCGTCGTGCGTCAGGTGGTCACACCCGTCCGGATGGCCGCGGGGATCGCCGAACGCCTCTCCGCCGGGCGGCTCCAAGAGCGGATGAAGGTCACCGGCGAGGACGACATCGCCCGGCTCGGCGAGGCCTTCAACAAGATGGCCCAGAACCTCCAGCACAAGATCCAGCAGTTGGAGGACCTCTCGCGGATGCAGCGCCGGTTCGTCTCCGACGTCTCGCACGAGCTGCGGACCCCGTTGACGACGGTCCGCATGGCCGCCGACGTCATCCACGACGCCCGCGTCGACTTCGACCCCGTCACCGCCCGCTCCGCCGAACTCCTCGCCGGACAGCTCGACCGCTTCGAGTCGCTCCTCGCCGACCTGCTGGAGATCAGCCGGTTCGACGCGGGCGCCGCCGCCCTGGAAGCCGAGCCCATCGACCTGCGCGACGTCGTGCGCCGTGTCATCGACGGAGCCGAACCGCTGGCCGAGCACAAGGGCACCCGCATCCGCGTCCTCGGCGACACCCAACCCGTCATCGCCGAAGCCGATTCCCGGCGCGTCGAGCGGGTGCTGCGCAACCTCGTCGTCAACGCCGTGGAGCACGGCGAGGGCCGCGACGTGGTGGTCCGGCTCGCGTCCGCGGGCGGAGCCGTCGCCGTCGCCGTACGGGACTACGGGGTCGGGCTCAAGCCCGGCGAGGCCACCCGCGTCTTCAACCGGTTCTGGCGGGCGGACCCGGCCCGGGCCCGAACCACCGGCGGGACCGGCCTCGGCCTGTCCATCGCCGTCGAGGACGCGCGGCTGCACGGTGGCTGGCTCCAGGCGTGGGGCGAGCCCGGCGGCGGATCCCAGTTCCGGCTCACCCTGCCCCGCACCGCCGACGAACCGCTGCGCGGCTCCCCGATCCCGCTGGAACCGGAAGACTCCCGTGCCAACCGGGCCAGGGCCGCCGCCGAGGCGGCGGCGCGCGCCGGCTCCGGCAACGGCACCGGTGGACCCGGCGGCGACCGGCCCCGCCCGGCCGACCGCTCCCCCATACCGCCGCGCCCGGCGGTGACCACCGCGTTGCCGGTCCCCGCCGACCCGACGGCGCTGCCCGGCAACGGGGCCCGGGTCGTGGCGCGCCCCGCCGAGCAGTCGGCGGCCGAGCGGTCGGCGGCCGAGCGGTCGGCGGCCGACACGTCAGCACAGGAGGATGGACCCCGTGGACGTTGAGCGCGGGCCGGCACACGTACAGGCCCGGCGGGCGGGCAGGCCGCGGCGCGCGACCCTGCGGGTCCACGCCGTGCTCGGGGCGGCGGCGCTGCTGCTCGCCGGCTGCGCCTCCATGCCCGACAGCGGGGAGATCCGGCAGGTCCAGGCCTCGCAGGGCGTCGACTCCCAGGTACGGGTGTTCGGCGTACCGCCCGCCGACAAAGCCGGCGCGGCCGACATCGTCGACGGCTTCCTGGAGGCCATGACCAGCGACGACCCCCAGCTGGAGACGGCCCGCAAGTACCTCACCGAGGACGCCGCGAAGAACTGGAAGCCCGGCTCGGCCGTCACCGTGCTCTCCTCCGGCCTCGACCGCTTCCCGGTGCAGGGCTCCAAGGAGCCCGACGACACCCGGTGGAAGGTCACCGGCAAGAAGCTCGCGACGGTGGACGAACGCAGCGCCTATCAGCCGGAGACCGGCGGGGGACGCTACGAGGAGTACCTCCAGCTGGTGCGGGAGAAGGACCAGTGGCGGATCGCGACCCCGCCGAGCAGCCTCGTGCTCAGCGAGTCCGACTTCCAACGCATCTACAAGCCCGTCAACAAGTACTACTTCGCGGGCGGCGCGCTCGTCGCGGACCCGGTGTACGTGCGCCAACGCAGCGACCCCGACTCGCGGATGGACCCCACCACCCAGACCGTGCAGTCGCTGCTCGCCGGACCCTCCAAGTGGCTGGCCCCGGTCGTCACCTCCAGTTTCCCCACCGGGACGGAACTGCGCGCGGGCACCAAGACCCTGGCGTACGACGGCCAGAACACGCTGCGCGTACCGCTGAACGACAAGGCGAAGAACGTCGGGCAGCCGCAGTGCCAGAAGATGGCCACCCAACTCCTGTACACCATCCGGGACCTGACGGCCTCCCGGCTGGACCGCGTGGAACTGCTGCGCCCCGACGGCAAGACGTCGCTCTGCTGGGTCACGCGTTCGGCCGCCGTGGCGATCGCCAACCCGGCGCCGCTCCCCGAGCACCAGTACTACGTCGACAAGGACTACCGGTTCGTACGGATGTCCCTCAACGTCAACGCCGAGGACCAGCAGCAGGACAAGCCGGAACCCGTGCCCGGGCCGCTGGCCACCGCGACCGGGTTCAAGGTGGGCTCGGCCGCCGTCACCTACGACGAGAAGCGCGCCGCGGTCGTCTCGGACGACCGGCACGCGCTGTACGTGGTGACGCTGACGACGGCCGGGCCGATGCCCCAGCCGCTGCAGTTCCCGGGGGGCAGGGCCGGCAAGCTGACCGCGCCCAGCTGGGACACGCACGGCGACCTGTGGATCGCGGACGTCGACCCGCCCAACCAGGGGCTGTGGCGGGTTCCCGGCGGTACCGGGGCACCGCAGAAGGTGGACGTGGCCGGGCTGGACGGCGGCCGGATCACCGCGCTCAAGGCCTCGCCCGACGGGGTGCGCATCGCGCTGCTCGTCGAGAAGGACGGCAGCCGCAAGAACCTGTACACCGGGCGGATCGAGCGGCCGGACGGCAAGGCGGACGCCTCGCCGGTGTCGGTGCGCGAGCTGCGGCCCGCGGCCCCGCAGATGGCCGACGTGATGGCGATGAGCTGGGGGCCCAGGGGCCGCCTGCTCGTGGTGGGCCGGGAGAGCGGCGGGGTCATGCAGGCCCGCTACATGCTGTCCGACGGCTCCACGGCCGCCGCGAGTCTGCCCGGCGCCTCCGGGTTGGCCGGGGTCGCGACGACCGAGGACGAGGAGAAGCCGGTGGTGGCCTTCTCCGACGAGGACGGCATCGTGTGGCTGCCGCCGGGGGCGCAGTGGCGCACGGTGGCGGCGGGCGGCCGGGAGCCGGTCTACCCGGGCTGAGCCGTGTGGCCGCGGTGGCGCGGGTTGTCCACAGGCGGTTTTCCACAGGGGTGGCGGCCGGCCCCGGACGGGCGGCAGGGTCGTCCCATGCGGGGCTGGTGGCAGGAGCTGGCGGGGCTGGTGCTGCCGGCCGACTGCGCCGGGTGCGGGGCGCCGAGGGTGGTGCTGTGCGCGCGGTGCCGGGCCGCCCTGGACGGTGGCGGGGTCGGGCGGGCCCGGCCCACGGCGCCGCCGTCCGGCCTGCCGGTGGTCCATGCGGGCGCGGTGTACGGGGACGCGGTACGAGCCGTCGTGCTGGCGCACAAGGAGCGCGGCGCGCTGCCCCTGGCCGGCCCCCTCGGCGCGGCGTTGGCGGCCGCGGTGCTGGCGGGCGCCGCGTGGTCGGGCCGGGAGGCCGGGGAGGGGGCGGGGGAGCGGGCCGCGGTGGTCCTCGTACCGGTGCCCTCCGCCCGCCACCGGGTGCGGGCGCGCGGGCACGACCCGCCGCCGCAACCGCAGTACGGGAGATC
>NZ_SSBJ01000082.1 GCF_004795055.1 Streptomyces sp. A1136 | reverse complement strand
AGCGTCCGCGACGTCACACCCGACATCCGGGCCACCTCCGCGATCGACCAGGCCATCACCGACTCCCATCCCGACCGGACCCTCCGGCCACACACGACCGTAGAAGTTGACGCAACGGCAAAGTCAACGTCACTGATCCCGCACAGCCTCCGACCGGATGCGGGCCCACTCGCGGTCGCCTCAGTCTCGTGGCCGCACGCCGGAGCTGTTGCCGGGTGCCAGGCGGAAGAGCACCTTGGCGTACACCGTGGTCGCCGCGGCCATGACGGTCGCCACGGCTGCCAGCGCCAGCACACCCAGCAGCGCGGGCCACTGGCGCAACTCGTCGGCGCGGCACGCCCTCGCTTGAGGTGACGGCTCGACGAGTGGGCCCTGGCACAGGGCGCGGGTCCCCTGCCCCTGGTACGACGGCACGTCAGGGCCGTGATCGGAGAGCATCAGGAAGACGAACAATCCCCAGATCACCATGGCCAGGAGCGTCCACACCAGCGACCACTTCTCGACCCGGCGCGCGTCCCGGGCGACCTTGTCGGGATGCTCCGGGGCGACATCCGCGGGCACGGCCGTTTCCGGAGTGGTCTCATCGGTTGCCACTTCATCCCCCAGATCCACGACGCTCGACGACGCTCGAACGCCAGTTGATCACACGCGGGATCGCTCCTGGTGACTGTTGCAGGGTCGGCGGGCCAGGAAGTGGCCGTCCAGGAAGCCGCGTTCGGAGGCCGGGTCGTGGAGCATCCGGGCGACCGTGGTGAGGCCGGCGCCGGTCAGCAGGTCGGCGAAACGGTCCGCCGGCCAGCTGTAGGCGGGCGTGACCTTGTGGTCGAAGCGGACCGGCTCCGGGCCGTCGGTCGCGAAGAGCGAGACCAGGAGGAGGCCTCCCGGTGCCAGGACACGCACCTGTTCGGCGAGCAGCGCGGGCAGTTCCCCGGGCGGGGTGTGGATCATCGAGTAGTGGGACAGTACGCCGCCGAGCGCGCGGTCCTCGATCGGCAGGGCCTCCATGCGGGCCTGGTGGAAGCTCAGTGCGGGATGGGCGCGCCGGGCGTGTTCGACCATGGCCGGGGAGAGGTCGAGTCCGAACGCGTCCAGGCCCAGGTCGTGCAGCATGGCCGTCACATGTCCGGGCCCGCACCCGACATCGGCCACCCGGGGGTTTCCCGTCCCGCGTACCAGCTCGGCGAAGATGGCGACCATGCCCCGCGCGAACGGCCGCGTCTCCAGCCGATCGGCGAACATCGACGCGTACAGCTCGACGACCCCGTCGTACGCCGCCCTGGTCCTGTCCTGGTGCCCGTGCTGGTACTCCCCCACGGGAAGAAGCTAACAGTCGCCGGCCGGCCGGCCGGCTGGCGCGGCGCCGGCGCCGCCTCACCGGGCGACGATCCTCGTATGCCGGAGCGGTTCCGTGTCCACATGGCGGTACGCCACCTCATGCGGCGCGCGGACGAGTTGACGGTTCCGGCCAGTGGAGGCGGGTGTTCGCGCCCATGCCGCGCGGCGACGATCCTTTCGTCTTGTTAAGCGATCATTGATCTGCTCTAGTGTCCAGGCGCAGCGTCCCGCCCGCCCGCAGTCCGCCACACGGGAACCGTGCCGACAACCCGCCGGGAGCATCCGTGACCGTCCTCAGCCCCCTGCTCGACGCCAATGCGCTCCCCCGGGACGTGCGGGCGCGGGACACGGGACTGCCGGTCGGCGTCGTGCGCGCCGGGGAGCGTCGAGAGGCGGGGGCATGAGGGGCAGGCGACGCCGGCAGCAGGTGGACCAGCGGATGGCGCGGTTGTACGCGGAGTTGGAGGCCGCCCTCGGCGAGCCCGTTCCCTCTGATGTGGATCGGCTGTTCGGCAGGCTGGCCGAGTACCTCTCGGGTCGCCGCGGTCGCCCGGTACGGATCGTACGCCGCGACTTCCCGGTGGAGGTCGGCCCCGTCTCGGGCCTGTGGGTGGACCGGGAGCACGACGACGTGATCGTCGTCGTGAAGAGCACGAGCGACTTCCACTCCCTCGTCATCCTCGGCCACGAGATCTGGCACATGCTCCAGGGGCACTGTGGCGAGCACGCCTTGGAGGCCCGGGTCGCCACACGGTTGTCGAACGGCGGGGTGGCCGACGCGGAGCTGGAGGCCGCCGTCCGGCACGTTGCCGCGCGGACGCACGCGGTACCGGGCGAGGAGGCCGAGGCGGAGACGTTCGGCCGGCTGTTGGCCCGGCGGCTGCGGCGCCACGTCGAGCACGATCCCGACCAGCGCGTCCTGGAAGGTGCGCCCGCGAGGATTCAGGCCTCGCTCGGTGCCGCGGAGAACTGATGCGGGGCGTGGACTGTCGCACACCGGAGGCGGCCGTGGCGTCGGCGGCCGCGGTGTTGCCCCCCTTGGTCTCGTCTGCCCTGGTCTCTTCTGCCCTGGTGGCGGCGGCCTGCTTCGGCCCTCGGCAGACCACCCGGTGAACGACTCGTCCGGCCTGGGTTTCTACATCCCCGGGGCAGTGCTGTTCCTGTCCACGCTGCTGAAACTGCCCGCGCTCGTACGCGATCCGCGCAACGAGCTGCTGCGGTCCGTGTGCCTGTTGCTGGCGTTGGCCACCGCCGTCTTCGGGTGCACCGCCATCCCGACCCTCGTCGCCGTCAACAAGATCACGGGTATCCCGAACGCCGCCGCGCCGCTCGTCTTCTCCCTCCTCACGGCTTTCTCCGGCGCCAACATCGTGCTCATCCTGCGTTGGAGCAATGCCCCGGAGGACTCGGGGCGCACACGCCGGCGGTGCCGGCTGTGCACCGTGGTCACGGTCGCCGTGATCGCGGCCATCAACACCTTGTTCGTCCTGGGCGACGCCCCCGTGGAGCGCCTGCGGGACCTGGACACCTACTACGCGAGCACGCCCTACATCAGGGAGATGATCCTGCTCTACATCGCGGCCCACACGACCGCGGCCGTCACCATGACGGTGCTGAGTCGCAGATGGGCTCGCGGGGTGCACGGCGGGCTGCGCGCGGGACTGTCGCTCATCGCCATCGGCTACGTGCTCAACCTGTTCTACGACATCGCCAAGCTGACCGCGATAGGGGCCCACTGGGCGGGCCGTGACTGGAGCGTGCTCGGCGTCCGGCTGGCCCCGGCCTTCGCCTCCGTATCCGCCCTGCTGATCGCGACCGGCTTCGTCCTGCCGCTGATCGCACAGAACGTCACGAACAAGTGGCGGATGCTGCGCCGCTACCGCCTCCTGCACCCTCTCCACCAGGAACTGCGGGTGGCCACGAAGCACAGCATCGACCTGTCGGCCGGGCCGTGGACCCCGATCGAGGTCCGGCTCACCCAGCGCGAATCCGACATCCACGACGGAATCCTCGCGGTCAACCCGTACCTGCGTCCCGAGCTGCGGGACCGGGCGCTGCGCGTGGAGTCGGAGGCCGGCCGTTCGCCGGAGGAAGCGGCGGCCGTGGCCGACGCCGCGGCCCTGGCGAGCGCCGTCGTGGCGTGGGAAAGGGCCCGGTCGGGAGCGGCACCCGCTCCCGCACGGGCCACGCATATGGTCTTGGTCTCGCCGAACAGCCCCCAAGGTCTCGTACGGATGTCGCTCGCGTTGGCCGGCTCGGCCACCGTCCGCTCCTTCCGGCGATCCGCCCTTGAAGAAAGCAGCACCCGATGACAGCGCTCCCTTCGTCCTCCGCCCGTGTGGTCGTACTCGGCGGTGGTCTGGCCGGCACCCTCGCCGCCGCGGCCCTCGGGCCCCACGTACGGGAAGTCCTCGTCCTGGAGCACGACGCGGAGCTTCCCGAGACCCCGGCGCCACGGCCGAGGCTCCCGCAGGCCGCCCACGCGCACATGCTGTGGGCGGGCGGTGCCGACGCCATGGAGGAACTGCTCCCGGGCGTGACGGACGAGTGGCTCGCCGCCGGCGCCCATCGCATACCGATCCCCAACGGGATGGTCTCCTTCTCGCCTGCGGGCTGGTACCGCCGCTCGTGGCCCGATACCCATTACCTGATAGGGGCCAGCCGGAACCTCATCGACTGGGCCGTGCGCGGACGCGTCCTACGGATGCCGAACGTCCGACTACGGACGGGCGTGAAGGTCTGCGGCCTGGAGGGGGACGCGACACGCGTCCGGGGGGTGGTCCTGCGCGACGCACGGGACGAGCGGCACCTCGTCACGGCGGACCTCGTGGTCGACGCGACGGGCCGCGGTTCGCGCGGCACCCGCTGGCTCCGGGACATCGGCGGTCCCGAAGTGCGGGAAACCGTCGTCGACGCGGGGGTCCGCTACGCGAGCCGCAGGTACCGGGCGCCGGAGGGGGCCGAGAGCGACTGGCCGGTGATCCACATCCCCGCCGACCCGCGCCAAGGCCGGCCGGGACTCGTCGCCACGATCATCTCCATCGAGAACGGCCAATGGCACGTCAGCCTCTCGGGCACCCGGGGGGCCGAGCCCCCGGCGGGTGAGGCCCTGTTCGAGGAGTTCGCCCGCCGCGTCCGCCACCCCCTCGTCGCCGAACTCCTCTCGCGGGCCGAGCCCACGAGCGAGGTCTCCCTCTTCACCCGCACCGCGAACAGGCGGCGCCATTTCGAGAGGGCGAAGCTGCCGGAGGGCTTCGTCGTCCTGGGGGACGCGGCCACCAGCCTCAACCCGGTCTACGGTCACGGCATGTCCGTCGCGGCGCTCGGTGCGGTCGGCCTGCGGAACGTCACGCGGCGTACGTCCGTGCTCGCGCCGGGGTTCGCGGCGAAGGCGCAGCGCGCCATCGCCCGGCCGGCCGCGGCCGCCTGGATGCTGGCGGTCGGTCAGGACCGGTTCTATCCGGGCGCCGTGGGCAGGAGGCCGACGCCGGTGGACCGACTGGGGTCCCGGTACATCCACCGCCTCAACCACACGGCCATCGGCCGGGGCCTGGTCGTCAGGAAACTCACCGACGTCATGACGATGCGGAGGCCCGCCCACATCCTGGGACTCCCCGACGTCCTGCTGGCAGCGGCCCTCGGGGCCCGCATGCCCCTGCTCGACGGGCCCGAACTGACGCCGAGGGAGCGGGAGGTCCTGGACCGGCCGCCCCTGCGGTCGGCCGGGACCGCCGCCACGGGCCCCGGCAAGTAGGTGCACGCGTGGGGGGCGGTGGGCGCGTGGGGGGTGGTGGGCGCGTGGGGGGTGGTGGGCCGTGGTCGGCCGATCGTCTTGTGAAACGATCGTTTCGTTGCCTCCACAACCGTTTCCGTGGTCTAGTGACCTGCGGGTCGGGGGTCCACTCCGACCGCGTCCCCCTTCGCGTCCCCATTGGAGGGTCAATGAGCGACGGGTACAAGGCCCTCGCCACGACCGTCGACACACTGCTCCGCAGAACGGGACTCGACCGAAGGAGCCTGTTCGACCTGAAGAGACTGTCCTTCCACACCTCCTTGTCCGAGGCCGACGTCCGCAGGTTGCTGGACGGCGAGGAGCTGGAGGCCGCGGAGGTCGACCACCGCGAGGTCGCCCGGCGGATCCAGTTCTTGATGGACACGCGTCTTCGCCGGGAAGAAGGGCCGGGGGGCATCGTCCGGCAGCGGCCGTACACGACGCCGGAGATCGCCGCCGGCATCGGCATGACCCCGCAGTGGCTCAACACTCTGCTCAGCCAGCGCAAGCAGAGCTCACCGAACCTCAAGCACGCCGGGCGGATCGCGCGGTTCTTCGACGTCCCGGTCAACTTCTTCACCGACGAGCCGGCGGAGGCGCTTGACCGGGTCCTGCGCAGCGAGGTCCTCCCCCGGCTGGACGCCGTCGTCGGGAATCCCCGTCCGGCCGTCAGGAACCGCTATGCCTTGGAGATCCAGCACCGGCTGGGCGACGTGGTGCTCGAACCGCCCGTGGAGCGGGCGTTGATGCTCTTCGTCGACGGGATCGCGCGGGAGGAGGGCCCTGGTGGGCTCGCTCCTCATCATGCACGGAACGGCCCCTCTTCACATGACGCGGAAAGAGTTTCCGCGGGCGCGAACTACTCCTAGGCTATTACCGTAAAAATGGGGTTCACCATGGGTAAGAGAAAAATGATCAGGCTCCGGAACGAGATTCTCGCGAACCTCGGACGCCCGATCCCGTCGGATCCCGACGAACTGTTCGAGTCACTGAGGGTGTTCCTCGAACGACGGTTCAACGAGGTGCGCGGGAACGGGACGTACCGGCCGGTGCACCTTCTCTTCCGTGAATTCCCCGAGGAGACCGCCAGCGGACTGACGCTCACCTTCGACGACCGGATGGTCATCGTCGTCGAGCGCCACACGACCACGCTCCATCAGCTGGTGATCTTGGCCCACGAGATGTGGCACGCCCTGATGGGGAAGTGCCTGACCCATGGCGCCCAGCCCGACGCGGTCTCCGCGGCCGCCCGTTCCCTCGGCGGCGAGTTGGAGCAGGCCGACATCCTCGCCCTTGCCGCGCGTACCCATTTCGACACCCGGGAGGAGAACGACGCCGAGGCGTTCGGGCTGCTCCTGGGGAGCAGTTGCAGGGAGATCCTCGAATCGGGCGCCACCTCGCTCCCGAACACCGGCCTGGCCGGCCGCATCCAGTCCAGCATGGGCCGGGGATTTTGAACATGCAGCGGTCGGACTACTACATACCCGCGTTCGCGCTGGCCATCGCACTCGTGGTGAAGCTCCCCTCCCTGTGGCACAGCCGACGCTCGCCCATGTCCCAGGCGATCTTCGTGATCATCTTCGCCTCGGGCGGGGGCTTCGTCTTCGCCGCGCCGCCGACCGTCGAGCGCGTCAACAGGGTGACGGGCATCTCGAACGTGTCGGCCCTGATCGTCTACTGCTTCCTCTCCTGCCTGTCCTGCGCTTCGATGGTCCTCCTGCTGCACTGGCGCGGCGGACCCGAAGCGACCGTCCGTCGCCAGACCAGGATGTGGATCGCCGCCACCGCCGGCGTCATCTCGACCTTCTGCGTCCTGTTCACCCTCAGCGACGTACCCGCGGAGCGGCCTCGCGACCTCGACACCTTCTACGCGACCACCCCCTTCATCGGCGAGATGATCCTGCTGTACCTGACCGCCCACGCGGCAACCGCCACCGTCGTGATGACGAAGTGCTGGCGTTGGTCGTCCGAACTCCGCGCGGCGAAGGCGGGCTGGACCCGGTGGGGCCTGCTCACCCTGGTGACGGCCTTCGGCCTGGGCCTGTCCTTCGCCCTCCTCAAGTTCGTCGCGGTCGGCGCGCGCTGGGCCGGAACCGACGCCTGGGACGTGCTCAGTACCGAGGTCGCCCCTCCCCTCGCCGGCCTGGGCGCACTCATGACCACCGTCGGGTTCCTCATTCCGGTCGTGGGGCCGCGCATGGAGTCCATGTGGGACGCGTGGCGCGCCTACCGCCTCATGGAGCCGCTGTGGCGCGCCCTGGAACCCTGGGTCGGCTCCGGAGCTCCCATGCGGATCGCCAGGACCTCGTCCCTGGAGATGAGGGCCACCCTCAGGGCCACGGAGATCGCGGACCGCCTGTTGAACCTGGCACCCCACCTCGACGCCGGGCACCGGGCGGCGGCCGAGCGCTATGCGACCGCGCGGGGACTCGAACACGAGGCCGCCCTGATCGTGGCGGAGGCAGCCACCATCAAGGCAGCGCTGGCCTGTGCTCCCGTGGCCTGCCCGCCGGACCCCGGACGTCCACCGGCGGACGACACCGCGGACGCGAACACCCCGGGTCCGCTGCCGATCCGGATCTCCGGGACGAACGGGCTCGCGGAACTCAGTCGCCACTTCTCACGGATCCACCCCACCGACCTCCTGGTCGACGCCGCTTCCCACTCGGAGAGCAACTGATCATGCACACTCGCCCCCGCGGTGCCCAGGTCAGCGCGATCCACACCGCCACGCCCCCCACCACGGTGTTCGGTCACCGCGAACCCGGTGAACCCGGTGAACCCGGCGGCCCCCGGTGAGCGCGGGCACCGCGTTCCTCTGTTCGGCCGGCGGCCTTCTGGTCGCCATGCTCATCAAGCTCTGGGACTTGCGGAAGAACCCCAGGGACCCGATCCTGCGAGCCGTCTGCGGGACGCTGTTCCTCGGGGCGCTCATCTTCGTCACCGCGGCCCCGCCGCACCTGGCCAAGATCAACGAGTGGTTCGGCACGCCCAATATCGCGGCGCCGATCGTGTACTGCATCCTCACGGCGTTCGACGGCATCAACATCGTCTTGTTGATCCACTGGCGGGGAAACGAGGACGAGGCCCGCACCCGACGACAGACCCGTCTCTGCCTGATCGCCTACCTCGGGGTGATGGCGGCGATCGCGCTCCTCTTCGCGCTGGGCGACGCACCCGTCGAACGGCTCCGCGACCTGGACACCTACTACGCCACCACGCCGTTCATCCGCGAGATGATCGTGCTCTACCTCGCCGCGCACTCGGTCGCGGCGGTCACCATGACGGTGCTGTGCTGGCGTTGGTCGCGCCAGGTGCCCGGCAGCCTGCGCCTCGGCCTGCTCACCATCGCCGCCGGTTCGTCCTTCGCGTTCGTCTTCGACCTGCTGAAGTACACGGCCGTCGCGGCGCGCTGGACGGGCGGCAACCTCGACTGGCTGAGCACCCACGTCGCGTTCTCGCTGGCCGGCGTCTCCGCCCTCCTGGTCGCCGCCGGCTTCCTGATTCCGCCCCTCGGGCAGGGGGCCAGTTCCCGCTGGGGCATGTTCCAGCAGTTCCAGCAGCTCAAGCCCCTGTGGCTGGAGATCCGGCCGGAGATCCCGCGGACCTGCCCGAAGCCCATGAGCTGGTGGCGGTCGATGGACCTGCGCCTGATGCAGCGGGAGCGGGACATCCACGACGCCGTACTGCGGCTGGGACCCTATTTCGACGCGTCGACCGGCAAGAGGGTCTACGCGGAGGCCTTGGCCGAACACGCCGAACGCCGCCGGGCCCGCGGTGAGGCCGACGCCTCGGTCATCGCCGGGGCCGTCATCGCGAAGGCGGCCTCGCGGCCGGCGGTCAATCCGGAGGACAGGTGGATGTTGACCTCCACCGAGGACCCCGAGGACCTCGTCCGGATGTCCGACGCCCTGGCCCGCTCCCCCCGGGTCCAGGCGATCCGGCGCTGGGCCGCATTGGCCGAGAGCCGCGCGTGACCCCGCGCCGGACAGCCTGCCCCGGCAGGTGTCCGGCGCCCGTACGACCACGGCACGCCATCGGCCACCTCTCATCGACAACCGCTCATCAGTTACCGCTCACACAGCCACCGCACGGGCGACGGGGACGGAACCGAAACCGACAAGAGTCGTCAGGGACGAGATCCAGGAGGAACTCCCATGCACCTTTTCGCGCCTCTTGAACTGCCCAACGGGTCCTGCCTGCCGAACCGGGTGGCGAAGGCCGCCATGGAAGAGAGCCTGGCGCGCCAGCCCGGACAACTGCCGGGCACCGAGATCGAGGAGCTCTACCGGCGCTGGGCCGGGGGCGGCACCGGGCTCATCATCACGGGCAACGTCATGGTGGACAGACGGGCGTTGACCTCCCCCAGAACGATCGTGCTCGACGCCGACACCCCGCTTGAGCCCTTCCGCCGCTGGGCCGCGGCCGCCGGATCAGCCGGGGCGCACGTCTGGATGCAGATCAACCACCCCGGCCGACAGGTCCGCGCCGACCTGCCCGGCGTCGCGTGGGCGCCCTCCGAGGTCGGTGTCAGCCTGGGCCGGCACACCTCGGCGTTCGCCCGCCCCACGGCGATGGACGAGACGGACATCGAGGCCACCATCGCCCGCTTCGCCGTCACCGCCCGTCTCGCGGAAGAGGCCGGCTTCCACGGCGTACAGATCCATGCGGCCCATGGCTACCTCCTGAGCCAGTTCCTGTCCCCGCTGGTCAACCGCCGGGACGACCGTTGGGGCGGCAGTCTGGAGAACCGGGCGCGGCTGCTCATCGAGATCGTGAAGGCCGTTCGCGCCCGCGTATCCCCGGGCTTCGCCGTGGGTGTCAAAATCAACACGGCCGACTTCCAGCGCGGTGGCTTCGACACGGACGAAGTGGCCCGGGTGCTCGGGTTCCTGGACGGTCTCGGCGTGGATCTCGTGGAACTGTCCGGCGGCAGCGTCGAGAGCGCGGCGACCATGGGCCGTACCGCCGACGAAACGACGCTCGACCGGGAAGCGTATTTCCTCTCCCTGGCCGAGCGACTCGTCGAAGTCGCCTCCGTGCCGCTCATGCTGACCGGCGGGATCTGCCGCCGCACGACGGCCGAGCGGGTCCTGGAGCGCGGCTTCGCGGTGGTCGGCGTGGCCACGGCCCTGGCCCTCTGCCCGGACCTGCCGACCCGTTGGCAGGCGGGCGAGGACACGCACGTTCCGCCGCCCCGGCTCGGCTGGAAGGACCAGGACCTCGCCAGCGCCGCCGTCCTGGCCATCGTCCGGGCCCACATGAGCCGCCTCGTACGCGGCGGCAGGTCGGGGCCGAGGATTCCCTCCTCCCTCCTTCTCGCGCTGGACATGCTGCGCAGCTGGCTCAGTGTGCGGGCCTACGGGGCTTGGTTGGCCGAGCATCCGGCACCGGACGCGACGACCGCGCTCCACCGCTGAGGCCTCTTCCGCTTCCTCACCACCCGGCTCCGGTCTGCCTCCCCGCTGACGGCCTGCCGTACGCGTACGCCGACGGCTCAGGCCGTCGGCGTACGGCTGCCGCTGCCGCGTGGGGATCAGTAGCGGTAGTGGTCGGGCTTGTACGGGCCCTCGACCTTGACGCCGATGTAGGCGGCCTGCTCCGGGCACAGGGTGGTGAGCTTGACGCCCAGCGCGTCGAGGTGGAGACGGGCGACCTTCTCGTCGAGGTGCTTGGGCAGGACGTAGACGTCGGTCGGGTACTCCTCGGGCTTGGTGAACAGCTCGATCTGCGCCAGCGTCTGGTCCGCGAAGGAGTTCGACATAACGAAGGACGGGTGGCCGGTCGCGTTGCCCAGGTTCAGCAGACGACCCTCCGACAGCACGATCAGGACCTTGCCGTCGGGGAACTTCCACGTGTGGACCTGCGGCTTGACCTCGTCCTTGACGATGCCCTCGATCTTCGCGAGACCGGCCATGTCGATCTCGTTGTCGAAGTGACCGATGTTGCCCACGATCGCCTGGTGCTTCATCTTGGCCATGTCCGAGGCCATGATGATGTCCTTGTTGCCCGTCGTGGTGATGAAGATGTCCGCGATCTCCACCACGTCGTCCAGCGTCGCGACCTGGTAGCCGTCCATCGCCGCCTGCAACGCGCAGATCGGGTCGATCTCGGTGACGATCACCCGCGCGCCCTGACCGCGCAGCGACTCCGCGCAACCCTTGCCGACGTCGCCGTACCCGCACACGACCGCGACCTTGCCGCCGATCAGCACATCGGTGGCGCGGTTGATGCCGTCGATCAGCGAGTGCCGGCAACCGTACTTGTTGTCGAACTTCGACTTCGTCACCGCGTCGTTCACATTGATCGCCGGGAAGAGGAGCTCGCCCGCCTGGTGCATCTCGTAGAGGCGGTGGACACCCGTGGTGGTCTCCTCCGTCACACCGCGGATCTCGGAGGCGAGCCGCACCCAGTCGAGGGAGCTGTCGCGCAGCAGGTCCAGGACCAGCGCCATCTCCTCGTTCTCCGCGGTGGAGGCGTCGGGGACGGCCCCGGCCTTCTGGTACTCGACGCCCTTGTGGACCAGGAGGGTGGCGTCACCACCGTCGTCCAGGATCATGTTCGGGCCGGCGTGTCCGGGCCAGGTCAGGGCCTGCTCCGTGCACCACCAGTACTCCTCCAGGCTCTCGCCCTTCCAGGCGAAGACCGGTATCCCGGCCGCCGCGATCGCGGCGGCCGCGTGGTCCTGCGTCGAGTAGATGTTGCAGGACACCCAGCGGACCTGCGCGCCCAAGGCGACCAGCGTCTCGATCAGCACGGCGGTCTGCACGGTCATGTGCAGGGAGCCGGTGATGCGGGCGCCGGCCAGCGGCCGGGCCTCCGCGTACTCCCGGCGGATCGACATCAGACCCGGCATCTCGTGCTCGGCCAGGGTGATCTCCTTGCGGCCGAACTCCGCGAGCGAGAGGTCTGCGACCTTGAAATCGGTGAAGTCAGCGGGCGGCTGCGAGGACACGGGCACTCCTTGTGGTCTGGATGTTCCGGTGGATCTCCACCGTCGCGGTGGACTTGTTGAGGGTGATGTAGTGCAGACCGGGGGCACCTTCGGCGAGCAGGCGCTCGGACATGGCAGTCGCGTACTCGACCCCGATCCGGTGGCCGTCGGCCGGGTTGTCCCTGGCGGCTTCGAGGCGTCGGGCGAGTTCGTCGGGGAACGACGCGTCGCTGAGTTCCGCGAAGCGGCGGATCTGGCGTACGTCGGTGGCGGGCATGATTTCGGGGATGATCGGGGTGTCGCAGCCTGCGGCGGCGACCCGGTCGCGTAGCCGCAGGTAGTCGTCGACCCGGAAGAACATCTGGGTGATGGCGTAGTCGGCGCCGGCCCGGCACTTGGCGACGAAGTGACGGATGTCGCTGTCCCAGGAACGCGAGCGCGGGTGCCGCTCCGGGAAGGCCGCGACACCGACCGTGAAGTCACCCAACTGCCTTATGAGAGTGACCAGTTCACGGGCATGGGCCAGCCCGTGCGGATGGGCCCTCCACTCCCCCTTGGGATCGCCGGGCGGATCGCCGCGCAGAGCCAGGACGTCCCGGATGCCGGCGTCGGCGTACTGGCCGATGATGTGGCGCAGCTCGGCTACGGAGTGGCCGACGGCCGTGAGGTGGGCGACCGGGCGCAGTGTCGTCTCCGCGGCGATGCGCTTGGTCACCTGCACGGTCCGGTCGCGGGAGGACCCGCCGGCGCCGTACGTCACGGAGACGAAGGACGGGTCGAACGCCTCGATGCGGCGGATGGCCGACCAGAGGGCCCGCTCACCGGCATCGGTCTTGGGCGGGAAGAACTCGAACGAGAAGGACCGCTCGCCCCGCGCGAGGATCTCGCGCAGGCCGGGGTGGGACGGCAGAGGGGGCATGTCTGTACACCTCAGCGTGCATTGAAGTAGGTGGCCGCAGGGTGGTGGATGACGATGGCGTCGGTGGACTGCTCCGGGTGGAGCTGGAACTCCTCCGAAAGGTGGACGCCGATGCGCTCGGGGCGGAGCAGGTCGGCGATCTTGGCGCGGTCCTCCAGATCGGGGCAGGCCGGGTACCCCAGCGAGTAGCGGCAACCCTGGTATTCGGTGCGGAACATCCCCTCCATGGACGCCGGATCGGATCCCCCAATGGCGAGTTCGGCGCGGACGCGGGCGTGCCAGTACTCTGCGAGGGCCTCGGCGAGCTGGACGGACAGGCCGTGGAGCTCCAGGTACTCGCGGTAGGAGTCGGACTCGAACAGCTTGGCGGTGGCCTCGCCGATCTTCGAGCCGACGGTGACGACCTGGAGGCCGA
>NZ_SSBJ01000081.1 GCF_004795055.1 Streptomyces sp. A1136 | reverse complement strand
CCTGGCCGGCGCTGCCGCCACCGGAGCGGCGGCCACGGCCGCCACCGGCGGCCGGAGCCGCGCCCGCCGCGGAACCCGTGCGCGGTCCGCCCGAGCGGCGGCCCGAACCGGACCGCGCCTTGGGCTGCGTGGGCTGCGGCACCTCCAGCACCACCGGGACGCCGGACGGCGTCTTGGCGCCGGTCAGGCGGGACAGTTCCTCGTCGGAGGACTTGATCTGCGCGGTGCGCGGGGAGATCCCGGCGTCCGACATCAGCCGGGTCATGTCGCGCTTCTGGTCGGGCAGGACCAGGGTGACCACGCTGCCGGACTCACCGGCGCGGGCGGTACGGCCGCCGCGGTGCAGGTAGTCCTTGTGGTCGGTGGGCGGGTCCACGTTGACGACGAGGTCCAGGTCGTCGATGTGGATGCCGCGCGCGGCCACGTTGGTGGCGACCAGCGCGGTGACCTCGCCCGTCTTGAACCAGTCCAGGGTGCGGTTGCGCTGCGGCTGGGAGCGGCCGCCGTGCAGACCGGAGGCGCGGACACCGTCGGCCAGGAGCTTCTTGACCATGCGGTCGACCCCGCGCTTGGTGTCGACGAACATGATCACCCGGCCGTCGCGAGCGGCTATACGCGTGGCCACGGCCTTCTTGTCGGTCTCGTCCATGACGTACAGGACGTGGTGTTCCATCGTGGTGACGGCGCCGGCGGACGGGTCGACGGAGTGGCCGACCGGGTCGCTCAGGAACATCTTCACGAGCTTGTCGATGTTCTTGTCCAGCGTCGCGGAGAACAGCATGGTCTGGCCGTCCGGACGGACCTGCTTGAGCAGCGCGGTGACCTGCGGCATGAAGCCCATGTCGGTCATCTGGTCGGCCTCGTCGAGGACCGTGATGGCGACCTCGTCGAGGACCGCGTCGCCGCGGTCGATCAGGTCCTTGAGCCGGCCGGGCGTGGCGACGAGCACCTCGGCGCCGCGCCGCAGGGCGCCGGACTGCCGGTTGATCGACATGCCGCCGACGACGGTGGCGATGCGCAGGTTCACGGAGGTGGCGTAGGGCGCCAGCGCGTCGGTGACCTGCTGCGCCAGCTCGCGGGTCGGTACGAGGACCAGCGCGAGCGGCGCCTTCGGCTGCGCGCGGCGGCCGGCGGTGCGGGCGAGCAGCGCCAGGCCGAAGGCCAGCGTCTTGCCGGAGCCGGTGCGGCCGCGACCGAGCAGGTCGCGTCCGGCGAGGGAGTTCGGCAGGGTCGCGGCCTGGATCGGGAAGGGCTCGGTGACGCCCTGGGCGGCGAGGGTCTTCAGCAGCGCCTCGGGCATGTCCATGTCCTCGAACGCGGCGACCGGCTGCAGGGCCGGGGTCAGCGGTTCGGGCATGGTGAATTCCTGTGGCCTGGCGGCGGGGGCGGACTTCTGCCGTCCCGCGCCAGCCTTCGGACGTCCCTGGGCCGCTCCTCGGCCCCGGGCGGGACGGCGGCTGGGTCGTGCGGAGCTGGAGCTGGTCATGCGAGAAAGCCCTCCTGAAACCGGCAGGTAAAACAAAGGTCGAAACAGCAGACAAGCCGGGGCCCGCACCTCGCGGTGCGGACCCCGGCATGCTGAAATACTTAGGCGGGGAGGATGTTCTCCGCCTGGGGGCCCTTCTGGCCCTGGGTGACGTCGAAGGACACGCGCTGGCCCTCGGTGAGCTCACGGAAGCCCTGGGTGGCGATGTTCGAGTAGTGGGCGAAGACGTCCGGGCCGCCACCGTCCTGCTCGATGAAGCCGAAGCCCTTTTCCGAGTTGAACCACTTCACGGTGCCAAGTGCCATTTTTAAATCTCCTGAATAGGCGGCAAGGGCCCCATCCGGAGATCCCGGTAAAAAACAAAGCGCCTGTCGGAGCATTCCCGTCAGGCGCACATAAGTTTCATGGGTACCACAACTGCAACGCGTCCAAAGCTAGCACACGGCCACCGGGGACGGTCAAGACCGACGTGTGACCTGTGTCCCCGGCGCCCCGGTGTCCCCGCCCGTCGCCCTACAGCCGCTCGATGATCGTCACGTTGGCCTGTCCGCCGCCCTCGCACATGGTCTGGAGGCCGTAGCGGCCGCCCGTGCGCTCCAGCTCGTGCAACAGGGTGGTCATGAGCCTGACCCCCGTCGCGCCCAGGGGGTGGCCGAGGGCGATGGCGCCTCCGTTGACGTTCACCCGGTCGGGGTCGGCGCCCGTCTCCTTCAGCCAGGCGAGGACGACGGGGGCGAAGGCCTCGTTGATCTCCACGAGGTCGATGTCGTCCAGCGACAGCCCGGTCTTGCGGAGCGCGTACGCGGTCGCCGGGATCGGGGCCGACAGCATCCGGATGGGGTCCTCCCCGCGGACCGACAGGTGGTGGACGCGGGCCCGCGGGCGCAGACCGTGTTCGGCGACCGCCCGCTCGGAGGCGAGGAGCATCGCGGCCGCCCCGTCGGAGACCTGGGAGGAGACGGCCGCGGTGATGGTGCCCCCCTCGACCACCGGCCGCAGGGCCGCCATCTTCTCCGGGGTGGTGTCCCGGCGCGGCCCCTCGTCGACGCGCACGTCCCCGTAGGCGACCGTCTCCCGGTCGAAGCGGCCCTCGTCGGCGGCGCGCACGGCCCGCCGGTGGGAGCGCAGGGCGTACTCCTCCATGTCCCGGCGCGAGATCCCCCACCGCTCGGCGATCAGCTCGGCGCCGTGGAACTGGTTGACCGGCGCGTCCCCGTACCGGGCCCGCCAGCCCGCCGACCCCGCGAAGGGACCCTCGGTGAGTCCGAGCGGCTCGGCCGCCTGCCGGGAGGCGAACGCGATCGGGATCATCGACATGTTCTGGGTGCCGCCGGCGACGACCAGGTCCTGGGTGCCGGACAGCACGCCCTGCGCCGCGAAGTGCACCGCCTGCTGCGAGGAGCCGCACTGCCGGTCCACGGTGACCCCGGGGACCTCCTCGGGCAGGCCGGCCGCGAGCCATGCCGTCCGGGCGATGTCGCCGGCCTGGGGGCCGACCGTGTCGAGACAGCCGAAGACGACGTCCTCCACCGCGGCCGGGTCCACCCCGGTCCGTTCCATCAGTGCCCGCAGCACGTGCGCGCCGAGGTCGGCCGGGTGGACGGCCGACAGGCCTCCTCCGCGCCGCCCCACGGGGGTGCGTACCGCGTCGACTATGTAGGCCTCGGGCATCGGGACTCCTCCGGGTCGGGTCAGGTTCGCAGGGCGATCCCGTCCAGCACCATCGACAGGTACTGACGGGCGATCTCCTCGGGGCTGTGCTGTCCGCCGGGGCGGTACCAGGAGGCCGCCACCCACACCGTGTCGCGCACGAAGCGGTAGGTCAGGCGGATGTCCAGGTCGGCCCGGAAGACCTCGGCGGCCACCCCGCGCTCCAGCGTTCCCAGCCAGGCCTGCTCGAACTTGCGCTGGGAGTCGGACAGGTAGTGGAAGCGGGGCTGCGCCGAGAGGTGGCGGGACTCCTTCTGGTAGATCGCGACGGCGGCACGGTGCCGGTCGATCTCGCGGAAGGATTCGGTGACGAGGGCCTCGATGGTCTCGCGGGGGCCGAGTCCGGCGGCGAGGACGGTGTCGTACCCCTCCCACAGTTCGGTGAGGAAGGCCGAGAGGATCTCGTCCAGCATCGATTCCTTGGAATCGAAGTGGTAGTAGAGGCTGCCGGCGAGCATGCCCGCGGCGTCGGCGATCTTGCGGACGGTGGTGGCGTTGTAGCCCTGCGCGGCGAAGACCTCCGCGGCGGTGTCGAGGAGTTCACGGCGCCGCTCGGGCGATGCGGTCACCTGGGTCTTCTTCTTGTTCGTTGGCACGCGCCCATTGTCGGTCGTCGGTCGCGCCGCTAGGCGTGCTGGCTGCTGACCGAGACTGTCTCGCCCGTCATGTAGGAGGAGTAGTCGCTGGCCAGGAACACGATGACGTTGGCGACCTCCCAGGGCTCGGCGTAGCGGCCGAACGCCTCGCGGGCGGTGAGTTCGGCGAGCAGTTCCTCGCTGGTGACCTTCGCCAGGTGCGGGTGCACGGCCAGGCTCGGGGCGACCGCGTTGACCCGTACCCCGAACCGCGCGGCCTCCGGTGCCGCGCATCGGGTCAGCGCCATGACCCCGGCCTTGGCGGCCGCGTAGTGGGCCTGGCCGCGCTGGGCGCGCCAGCCGAGGACGGAGGCGTTGTTGACGACGACTCCCCCGGCGCCGGCCGCCTTGAGGGAGCGCAGGGCGGCTCGGGTGCAGCGGAAGGTGCCGTTCAGGGTGACGTCGAGGACGCGGCCCCACTGTTCGTCGGTCATGTCCACGAGGTCGACGGTGCCGCCCAGGCCCGCGTTGTTCACGACGATGTCGAGCCGGCCGTGGGCCTGCTCGGCGTGCGCGAACAGGGCGCGTACCTGCTCCTCGTCGGTGACGTCGCAGGGCAGGGAGGTCACCCGGTCCGCCCCGAACTCGCCGGCGAGCGCGGCCTCGGTCTCGGCCAGGCGCCGGGCGTGGGCGTCGCCGATCACGACGCGGGCGCCTTCCTCCAGGAAGCGGCGGGCGGTGGCGCCGCCGATCCCGGCGCCCGCGGCGGCGGTGATGACGGCGGCGCGGTCGTGCAGCAGTCCGTGCCCGGGGGTGGGCCGGGGCGGGTGGGCGAACTCCTCGACGCTGCTCATGGGCGTACGTTAACCTACCTAACACTTGTTAGGGAAGCGAGGAGGAGGGCACCCGATGGAGCTGACGCACACGGCCGAGGTGCGGGCCTTCCGGGCCGAGGCCCGGGACTGGCTCGCCGCCCACGTGCCCGCCTCGCCGCTCCCCTCCCTGGAGACGGAGGAGGGGTTCGCCGCGCACCGGGCCTGGGAGGCGCTGCTGCACGCCGACCGCTGGGCGGTGGTGTCCTGGCCCGAGGAGTACGGCGGCCGGGGGGTGGACCTGGAGCACTGGCTGGTCTTCGAGGAGGAGTACTGGGCCGCGGGCGCCCCCGGGCGCGTCTCGCAGAACGGCATCAGCCTGCTCGCCCCCACCCTCCTCGCCCACGGCACGGAGCGGCAGCGGGCCCGGGTGCTGCCGCCGACGGCGAGCGGCGAGGTGGTCTGGGCGCAGGCCTGGTCGGAGCCGGGGGCGGGTTCGGACCTGGCCTCGCTCACCGCGCGGGCGGAGCGCGTGGAGGGCGGCTGGCTGCTGTACGGACAGAAGACGTGGTCCTCGCGTGCGGCGTTCGCGGACCGGGCGTTCGGGATATTCCGCTCCGATCCGCGGCCGGCCAAGCCCCACCACGGCCTGACCTACCTGATGTTCGACCTGCGGGCGCCCGGGGTGTCGGTCAGGCCCATCGGCCGGCTCGACGGCAAGCCGGCCTTCGCGGAACTCTTCCTCGACGGGGTGTTCGTCCCGGACGAGGACGTGATCGGCGAGCCGGGACAGGGCTGGGCGATCGCGATGTCCACGACCGGCAACGAACGCGGGCTGACCCTGCGCTCCCCCGGCCGCTTCCTGGCGGCGGCCGACCGGCTCGTGGCGCTGTGGGAGGCGGCCGGCGACCCGGGTGACACGGCGATGCGGGACCGGGTGGCGGACGCGGTGGTGGGGGCGCGCGCGTACGAGGTGTTCACCTGGGCGGGTGCCGCCCGGTTCGCGGCGGGCGAGGGCATCGGCGCCGAGTCCAGTCTCAACAAGGTGTTCTGGTCCGAGTACGACATCGCCTTGCACGAGACGGCGCTGACCCTGCTGGGCGCGGACGCGGAGCTGGCGGACGGCGCGTGGGCCGAGCCCTGGGTCTTCTCACTGGCCGGGCCGATCTACGCGGGCACCAACGAGATCCAGCGCGACATCATCGCCGAGCGGCTGCTCGGCCTCCCGAAGGGCCGCCGCTGATGCGCTTCCTGCCGACCGACGAGCAGAACGACTTCGCCCGCTCGCTGCGCGCCCTGTTCGGTGCGGCGGACGTACCGGCCGTCGCACGGGCGTGGGGCGCGGGCGACCAGGGGCCCGGGCGCCGGGTGTGGGCCCGGGCCGCCGCCACGGGACTGTTCGCGCTCGCCGCCGACGAGGCGTACGACGGGCTGGGGCCGCTCCCGGTGGAGTTGGCGTTGGGCTTCGTCGAGTGGGGCCGGTCGGGGATGCCGGGGCCGGCGGTGGAGACCGCGGCGGTGGCGGTGTTGCTGTCCCGGCTGGGGGACGGGGCGTTGGCCAAACGGTTCCTGCCGAGTCTGCTCGCGGGTGAGGCGCTCGCCACGCTGACACTGCCGGGCGGGGGCCCGTACGCCCTGGACGCGGACGCGGCGGCGTACCGCTTCCGGGTGTCGGACGCGGGTGGGCTGTGGCTGGCGCGGGCGCCGGGGGAAGCCCTGTCGTCCACCGACCCGACGCGCCGCCTGTTCCGACCCGCCGTCGCGGGGGACGAGCCGCTGGCCGACGGGCCCCGGGTGGTGGAGGCGGCCGGGGTCGCGCTGGACTGGGCGCGCCTGCTGACCGCGGCCCAGTGCCTGGGCGCGGGCGAGACGCTGTTGGCCCGCACGGTGGAGTACGCCAAGCAGCGCACGCAGTTCGGGACGCCGATCGGCGGCTTCCAGGCGGTGAAACACCGGCTGGCCGACACCCTGCTGGCCCTGGAGTTCGCCCGGCCGCTCCTGTGGGCGGGGGCGCTGTCGTTGGACCGGGGCGAGGTCGCGGCGGCGAAGCTCACGGCGGGTGAGGCGGCGTACGCGGCGGCGATGACCGCGCTCCGGGTCCACGGCGCGATCGGCTACACGCAGGAGCTGGACCTCTCGCTGTGGCTGCGGAAGGCGCGCCCCTTGCGGGACGCGTGGGGCACGCCGTCGCAGTGCCGTGCGGTGGTGCTGGAGGCGCGGCGGCCGCTCAGAGGACGGCCACGCTGAGCTGTACGACGTAGGGCTCCTCGACCGCGCCGTCGGGGAACAGGGACTCCAGGCGGGCCCGTTCGGCGTCCGTGAACTCCCGGGTACGGGCCTCGCCCAGCATCAGGAACGCGGAGTGGCTCGCGTGGTTGGCGAGGTGGGAGTCCAGCGGGACGCGCCGCGACCAGCGGATCTCGCGGGTGGAGAAGGGCAGGTCCGGCAGTCTGCGCGGTTCGCTGCCCGGGGCGGCGCCCAAGAAGGCCGCGATCCGTTCGTCCTGCCGGGCGACCCACGGGACGGTGTAGTCCATGTCGTTCCACCACAGCGCGAGCGCCCCGCCGGGACGCAGCACGCGGCGGGCCTCGGGGACCGAGAGGGCGGGGTCGGTCCAGTGCCAGGCCTGGGCGTACGTGACGAGGTCGAAGGCGGCACCGACCAGCGGCAGCCGGTTGCCGTCGCCCCGGACGAGCGGGATACCGGGGTGCGCGCGGCGGAACTCGGCGGCCATCCCGTCGCCGGGTTCGACGGCGACGACATCGGCGCCGCGCGCGCCCAAGAGCCCGGAGGCGATCCCGGTCCCCGCCCCGGCGTCGGCCACCCGCGCCCCCTCCAGCGGGCGCCCGGCCAACTCCTCCAGGGCGTCGAACAGCGCGTCGGGATAGCCGGGCCGGTGCGCGGCGTACAGGGAGGCGGCGGCGTCGAAGGAGCGTGCCCGGGTGCGGGGGGTCGTCGTCATACCGCCATTCTCGGGGCCACCGCCCGGCCCCCGCGGAGGAGTTCACCTCCCGCCGAAAGGGGAGCGCGGGCGCCGTCGTGTTCGGCGCGCCCCGCCCGCCGTGCCGCGGTCACGGCGCGAGCCAGGCCGCCGTCTGCGCCAGGGCCGAGGCCGACGTCGGAGGCGGCAGGCCCGGGAAGCCGTGGAAGACGCCCGGGTACAGCCGGACCGAGCAGTCGACGCCGGACCGACGCCGGCCGGCGCGCGTACGCCGGGCCCTCGTCCCGCGGGACGTCGCAGTCCGCGAGGACCATCAGGGTGCGGGGCAGAGCGGACCCGTCGGCGGCCGACACCGGCGAGACGTGCGCGTGGGACGGGTCGCCCCCGTACTGGTCCCAGTACCAGGCCATGTGCGCGGCGGTGTGGAAGTAGCCCCGCGCGAAGCGGTCGACGACCGGGACCGCATCAAGGCGTCCGGCGGTGGATAGACCAGCAGTTGACCGGCGACGAGTCCGGGCGCCCGCAGCGCGGTCACCGCCGCCGGGCGAACCCAAGCGTCTGGAGGAGGCCGGTTACGCCTCCTCGCGCCGGGTCGGTCAGGAGGAGGGGGCTCGCGACAAGCGGGCGTACCGGATCATCGACGCCGGTTCGGCGGCCGTACGGCGATGGGCGCGCGAGGCACCGGTCGATCCGCCCGTCCTCAAGCACGGACCGATGCCGCGGCTGTGTCCGGGTCACCTGCTGGAGCCCGAGCGGATGTGCGAAGTGCGGTGCGAGCAGCGGGAATTCGCGGAGGAGATGCGCCGACACGCGGAGGCGGACGCGGCCGCCGCCGGGAGCGCGGAGGGCCTGGGCGTATCCCACGCTCACCCTCAAGTGGGTGAGCGGTACTACGCCTGCGAGCGCGACCTCGCCGCCGCGATGCTGGACGACATCGAGGCGCTCGCCGCGGCGCGCGGCCCCGGGGACGGTGGCTGACTCGCGGCGGTGCGCCTGAGCGACGGTCACCGGGGGGCCGCGCTTTGATGGACGCATGACGACGAACAACTGGGCCGCGTTCGAGAAGGCGGCACCGGACTTCGCACGGACCGTCCGGGCCCGCTTCGCCCAACGGCCCCACCACGTCCTGGCCACCCTCCGCCGGGACGGCTCCCCGCGCCTGAGCGGGCTCAATGTCGACATCCGCGGCGGGGAGCTGTGGCTCGGCATGATGCCCGGATCGATGAAGGCCAAGGACCTGCGGCACGACCCTCGTTTCGCCCTGCACTCCAACCCCGGCGAGGACGAGTCCATGCCCGGCGGGGACGTACGGATCTCCGGGCGCGCGCTGGAGCTGCTGGACCCGCCCGAGTTGCACCGGTACGCGGAGGAGACGGAGACCCCGCACCCCTTCCACCTCTTCCACGCCGACCTGACGGAGGTCGTCCACGTCACCGTCGAGGGCGACGACCTGGTGATCCGCACCTGGATTCCCGACCACCCCGTGCGCACGCTGCGCCGTGGCAACGACGACGAGCCGCCGCGCGAGGGCTGACGCCCCTCAGGCGAAGGGGATCAGGTCCCGGCCCCGGCGGAGCGGCGGGAAGGCGGCCGGGTCGATGTCGAGCCGGCTGCGGTCGATGTTGATCGTGACGTCGCCGTACGTGGCGTCGTGCCCGCCGCGGAACTGGTGGGCGCGGCGACGGCCGGGCCACTGGCCGCCCCCTGCGGGCAGGCCCATATCGGCGTCCGTCACCGTCGCGGAAAGGTTCCAGCGGGCCACCCACAGCACGTCCGGCATGTCGTTGGGGGCCTGGTGGTAGTGGGCGCTCAGGGCCGGGACGCCCGACGCGGCGTGCACGTAGGCCGCCGAGCGGTAGCCGAGTGCGTGCAGCCGCGCCGTCCATGCGGTGAGGTAGGCGACGACGGGGGCGTCCCACGTGTCGCGGTCCGTGTAGTGCTCCAGGTCGTTGTAGAGCACCGTCCCCGCGCCCAGGCCCAGGGAGCGCGCCGCCTCGACCGCGCCCTCGGCGGCTTCGACGCCCTCGTCGGTGGCGTCGGAGGGATCGGTGGACAGGCCGGTGCTGGAGCTGTTCCAAGGCTGCGGACCGACCCAGATCGGCATCAGGTGCCAGCCCGCCGCGGCCTGGCTGCGTACCCAGCCGGCGGTCAGTCTCGGTTGGGCGCAGGCCCGGGCGCGCCCGCCGATGTAGATGCCGACCGCGCGGAAGGGGGAGTCGGCCCGCCAGGTGTCCATGGCGCTCTGGGTGGGGGCGGTGCAGGCGTCGAAGCCGGTTCCGTTGAAGGCCGGTTGGCCGGTGACGGGTCGTCGGGCGAGGGCGGGGGTGAGGGGGGCGGCCGCCGGGGAGCCCCCGGCGGCGGGGGTGATCGTACGGGCCCGGGCCAGGAGTTCCCGTACCGCGTCGGGGCTGTTCCCGTACGACACGGTGGCCATCACCCCGGAGGCACCGAGCGCGTAGCGGACCTCACGGCTGTCGCCGGAGGGCGCCGGCGGCATCTCGGCCCCGTCGGCGCGAACGGTCGGGATGTCGGCGCGCTCCGGGGCGCCGTCGAGGGGTTCCAGGTGCAGGGTGTCCGCGCGGCTGCGCACGGCCCGGCCGCTGCACTCGCCCTGACGTCCGGCGTGCCCGAGGTACAGGGTGGGCAGGTCGAGCCGTAGGCAGGCGTCGGGGTTCCGGTCGAGGTCGACGACGCGCCAGTCCGCGGGGACGGTGAGGCGCAGTCCGTGGTACTCCACGGTCCGCCCGTCGGCGGAGGCGGGCGGGGCGGGCGCGAGCAGGGCGGCGCCCAGCAGGGAAGCCAACATCATTCGGGACGGCATGGGCCCCAGAGTTACCAGACACGCGGTGGCCGAACCGCGCCGTTCCCCGGGGCCGGTGGGCCGTCCGGCCTACACCCCGAGGGTGGCGCGCGCACCGCTCCGACCGCTCGGGGCGAGGTCCCTTCCCCCTCCCTCGTACCGGCGGGTCGGCCGACGCGTCGGCACGGCGGCGCGGTCGGCGGACGGGGGTGGCGGTCACCCGCACGAGCGACCCGTGTCGGCCCCGTCGCCACGCGATCCGGCGCCGCTTCCCCGGTCCGGTGGGTGAGGCGGGGTTCGCCGCGCGCCGGCCCGGGTTGCCGCCGTGCGGGCCGGAGTTGGCGGGCCCGCAGGTCCGATCGAGATGTGTACGGGGGGACTTGGTCCGCCCACAGGAGCCGTGCATATGATCGGGCCATTGCCGACGGGGAGGCTCAAACATGACGGGCGATTTCGAGCAGGAACGGGACCCGGGCGCGGGCGCCACGGACGAGCACGTGGGCATGCGGCTGAATCACGTGCCGCCGGAACCATCGGGTCCGGGCCCGTCGTCCCCACCCGTGTACGGGCCGTTCGCCCCGGGCAAGGGCCCCGGCGACTTCGCCTCGACGCCCGCGCAGAAGCAGGCGGCGGCGGGCACGATCGAGAACGAGCTGCAGCCGAACACGAAGACGGCCGCCGAGCACGCCGACGAAGCCCACAACGCGGCCCACAAGGGCTTCGACGGTTGGGACACCGCCGCCGGCCTCAAGAAGGTGGCGGACACCTGGGACCAGCAGGTGAAGAACCTGATGGCCCGGCTGGACGCGGAGAAGGGCGCCTTGCGGGGCGCCTCGGGCCTCTTCCAGCGCAACGACATCGGCCTGCACAACCAGTTCACCGCTTCGCGCTCGAAGCTGAACAACCTGTAAGGGGTTCGGGTGCCGAACTACTACGAGGTCATGAACACGAACTTCGGCCTGCTGACGACGGCCGCGGGCAAGTGGGAGGCGATGGCGGGAGAGCTGAACAAGGTCGAGACCCGCTACGGCGAGACCGTCCAGAAGATCACCATGGGCGACCAATGGGCCGGTGTCAGCGCCGGTTCCGCCAAGTCGGGCTTCGCGGGGACCCGTTACGAATACTCGGCCGCGCAGATCCAGGCCAAGGCGATCGGCGGCCTGCTGCGGGACGCGCACGAGAAGTTCACCGACCTCAAGACCAAGCTCGACAGTGCGCGCGCCGACGCGATAGCCGCCGGCATGACCGTCTCCGAACAGGGCCACGTCGCCTTCGACTGGGCCAAGCTCACCCCCTCCGAGCGCAGCGCCTACCACCACGACCCCGACGGCGAGGCCTCCATACGCACGGCCGTCACCAAGTGGCAGCAGCACATCGACGACCGGGTCAAAGCCGTCACCGAACTCGACCAGAACGTCAAACTGGCCATCGAGGCCGCCGTGGTGGACAGCAACAAGGACGCCCTCGGCAAGGGCGCCGACATGTCGCTCGCCGGGTTCAACGCCGGCGCCCAGGGCGATCTGGACAAGGCCGTGAAGGAAGCACGGGCGGCCGCGAAGGCGAACGACGCCGACGTCAAGACGCACGACGACGGCCTCAAGATCACCGGACCGGACGTGGGCTTCAAGGTGAGCGGTGTCAAGAACGGCAAGGAGGGCTCGGTCAAGGCGTACGCCGACCTCTTCCACCTGAGCCAGGCGGGGGAGGCGACCAAGGGCGGGGTGAAGTTCTCGGATGTCTACGACGTCTACGGGGGCGCCCGGGCCACCGCGAACTACGGGTTCACCAACAGCGGCCTGAGCGGCAAGGCCGAGGTGTCGGCGGGTATCCGCGAACTGGTCGGCGGCAAGGCCGAGTACGGGTACGCCGGCGCCTACGAGCGGACCGAGGTCTTCGCCGGCGGCGAGGCCGCGGTCAGTGCCGGGGCGGGGAAGGACGGCTTCAACGCCGGCGCGAAGGCGTTCGCCGGCGCGAAGGCCGGCGTCACCGGAGGCGGCGAGGTCGCCGGGCTCGGCGCCGGTGCGACGGCCGAAGGCTGGTACGGCGCGGGCGCGGAGGCCAAGGCGACCTTCGGCAAGGGCGACGACGGCAAGTGGCACATCGGCGGCAAGGTGGGTCTGGCCCTCGGCGTCGGCGGCTCCGTGGGCGGTGAGTTCACGGTCGACCCCGGCAAGGTCGGCGACGCCTTCGGCGATGCCGCGGACGCGATCGGTGACACCGCCGGGTCCGTCAAGCACACCGTCGGCGGCTGGTTCGACTGATGTACGTTTCCCGTCTCCACGGAAAGAAGGCCGACGATGCCCACGACACTGCCCGTGCCGATCGAATTCGACCTGCCGGAGGGCTGGCGGGCCGCGCCGCCGGACGAGGTCGGCGCGCCGGAGGTGGCCTTCGTCGCCCTGTGTCCGCGGCCGGATGACGGGTTCACGGCCAACATCACCATCGACGGCGACCTGCTGGCGGACGGGACCACACTGGAGGAGCTGGCCGACGCTTCGGTGGTGCGGGTGCGCGGGGCCGCCGAGTCCGTGACGGTGGCCGCCCGCCACGAGATCGGCTCCACGGCCTCGCCGGGCCTGACGCAGCGGCTGACCGTGACGGCCGTCGTCGCCGGCGTGCGCCGCGAACTCGTCCAGTCCCAGGTCTACATGGCCCTCGTCGACGCCACGGACCCGCACAGGCGGGCGCTGGTCCGCTCGATCCTGACGGCCACGGCCGCCCAGCACGACGACGTCCTCCCCGACTTCCAACGGTTCCTGCGGACGGTACGCCCGGACACCGGGGCGGGGGCCTGACGATGGGGTTGATGGACCGGTTCACCGGCACCCGGTACCCGGACGACGGCGCGGCGCCGCTGTCCGCCCCGGAGGTCCGCGAGGCGCTGCTCGCGGTCAACGGCCCGGACAAGCCGTACGTCGTGCGCAACGCGCGGCCGGCGGAGAAGGCGGACCTGGTGGCCGAGTGGCGGGTCCTGGAGCCGGCCTGGCGCACCTTCTTCCTGACCTCCCGACCGGACCGGACCCTGAAGACGAGGATGCGTCTGGTCCCCGGCAAGCACGAGGTGCGGGCGCTCGACGAGCAGGTGGAGATCACCTGGGTCGGGGACACGCCCCGACTGGCCGTGTCGGCCGAGTACGGCCGCGGGCAGACGACCACGGTGTCCAAGCGGTGGACGATCGAGCGGGGACCCGACGGCCGCCGCAGGCCGGTGGAGGAGTTCTCCTTCGACACGCGGGAGATGAAGGTGCCGCTGCAGAAGGCGGTCCTGGGCGCCGGGTGGACCTGGCGCGGGGTCCTGTTCCGCCTCTGACCGGGCGGCCCGCCGCGCCCACGGGACGCCACAGCGCCCGCCAACCCTGGTCGGGGACATGGCGGGCGCTGTGTCGAGTGCCGCACACCGTTGTACGGACCGTATGAGGGGCCCTCCCCCGCGGGGGAGGGGGACCCGCTCCCGACGGCCGGAGGCCGACGCAGCCGGGCGAAGCCCGGAAGGCCGCCCACGGCCGAACGGAG
>NZ_SSBJ01000080.1 GCF_004795055.1 Streptomyces sp. A1136 | reverse complement strand
AGTGCCGCACACCGTTGTACGGACCGTATGAGGGGCCCTCCCCCGCGGGGGAGGGGGACCCGCTCCCGACGGCCGGAGGCCGACGCAGCCGGGCGAAGCCCGGAAGGCCGCCCACGGCCGAACGGAGCGAGCACGGCATCCCGAAGGAGCCATGGCGGGCGCTGTGTCCAGTGCCGCACACCGTTGTACGGACCGTATGAGGGGCCCTCCCCCGCGGGGGAGGGGGACCCGCTCCCGACGGCCGGAGGCCGACGCAGCCGGGCGAAGCCCGGAAGGCCGCCCACGGCCGAACGGAGCGAGCACGGCATCCCGAAGGAGCCATGGCGGGCGCTGTGTCCAGTGCCGCACACCGTTGTACGGACCGTATGAGGCCCCCTCCCCCGCGGGGGAGGGGGCCTCGGCGGCGGGTTATACGGTCAGGGAGCGGTCCGTCGGCTTGACCGGGTACGGGAGGGCGCTGGCTCCGGTCAGGAAGCGGTCCACGCCGCGGGCGGCCGAGCGGCCTTCCGCGATGGCCCACACGATCAGCGACTGGCCGCGGCCCGCGTCGCCGGCGACGAAGACACCGTCCACGTTGGTCGCGTAGGAGGCGTCCCGGGCGACGTTGCCCCGGGCGTCCAGTTCCAGGCCGAACTGGTCCACCAGGCCGTTGGCCTGGTCGGTGCCCGTGAAGCCCATCGCGAGGGTTACCAGTTGCGCGGGGAGGACGCGCTCGGTTCCCTCCTTCCGGACCAGCTTGCCGTCCACGAACTCCACCTCGATCAGGTGCAGCGCCTGGACGTTGCCGTCCTCGTCGCCCTCGAAGTGGGTGGTGGACACGGAGTAGATCCGCTCGCCGCCCTCCTCGTGGGCCGAGGTGACCTTGTACAGCATGGGGAAGGTCGGCCAGGGCTGCCCGGCGGGGCGGTCCTCGGACGGCTTCGGCATGATCTCCAGCTGGGTGACCGACAGGGCGCCCTGGCGGTGGGCGGTGCCCACGCAGTCCGCGCCCGTGTCGCCGCCGCCGATGACGACCACGTGCTTGCCCTCGGCGGTGATGGGGGGCGCCACGAAGTCGCCCTCCTGCACCTTGTTGGCGAGCGGCAGGTACTCCATCGCGAAGTGGACGCCCTTGAGGTCGCGCCCCGGGACCGGCAAGTCGCGGGAGACGGTGGCGCCCGCCGCGATGACGACCGCGTCGTAGCGCTTGCGCAGCTTCGCGGCGTCGATGTCGCGGCCGATCTCCACGCCGGTGCGGAACTTGGTGCCCTCCGCGCGCATCTGCTCGATGCGGCGGTTGATGTGCACCTTCTCCATCTTGAACTCGGGGATGCCGTAGCGCAGCAGGCCGCCGATGCGGTCCGCGCGCTCGTACACCGCCACGGTGTGACCGGCCCGCGTCAGCTGCTGGGCGGCGGCCAGTCCGGCCGGGCCCGAGCCGATGACGGCGACGGTCTTGCCGGAGAGGCGCTCCGGGGGCTGCGGGGTGACGTCGCCGTTGTCCCACGCCTTGTCGATGATCGAGACTTCGACGTTCTTGATGGTGACGGCGGGCTGGTTGATGCCGAGCACGCACGCCGACTCACAGGGCGCGGGGCAGAGCCGGCCCGTGAACTCCGGGAAGTTGTTCGTGGCGTGCAGGCGCTCGGAGGCGGCCGTCCAGTCCTCGCGGTAGGCGAAGTCGTTCCACTCGGGGATCAGGTTCCCGAGCGGGCAGCCGTTGTGACAGAACGGGATGCCGCAGTCCATGCAGCGGCCGGCCTGCTTGCTGATGATCGGCAGCAGGGAGCCGGGGACGTAGACCTCGTTCCAGTCCTGGACGCGTTCGGCGACGGGACGGGTACAGGCGGTCTCGCGCGGGGTGGTGAGGAAGCCCTTCGGGTCAGCCATGGGTCGCCGCCTCCATCATCTTCTCAGTGGTCTCGGACTCGGAGAGTCCGGCCCGCTCAGCGGCGTCCTTGGCGGCGAGCACTGCCTTGTACGTGGTCGGGATGATCTTGCTGAAGCGGTCCGCCGACACGGACCAGTCAGCCAGGAGCTTCGCGGCCACGGTCGAGCCGGTCTCCTCCTCGTGGCGGCGCACCACATCGTGCAGCCACTGCTTGTCGGCGTCCGAGAGGGCCTCGACGGCCTCCGTGTTGCCGACGTTGACGTTGCGCGGGTCGAGGTCGACGACGTAGGCGACGCCACCCGACATGCCGGCCGCGAAGTTGCGGCCCGTCTCGCCGAGGACGACGGCGCTGCCGCCGGTCATGTACTCGCAGCCGTGGTCGCCCACGCCCTCCGAGACGACCAGGGCGCCGGAGTTGCGGACGCAGAAGCGTTCGCCGGTGCGGCCGCGCAGGAACATCTCGCCGCCGGTGGCCCCGTAGCCGATGGTGTTGCCGGCGATGGTGGAGTACTCGGCCAGGTGGTCGGCGCCGCGGTCGGGGCGGACCACGATCCGGCCGCCCGACAGGCCCTTGCCGACGTAGTCGTTGGCGTCGCCCTCCAGGCGCAGGGTGACGCCCTTCGGCAGGAAGGCGCCGAAGGACTGGCCCGCGGAACCGGTGAAGGTCAGGTCGATGGTGTTGTCGGGCAGGCCCGCGCCACCGAACTTCTTGGTGACCTCGTGGCCGAGCATGGTGCCGACGGTCCGGTTGATGTTCCGGATCGCGACCTGGGCCCGGACCGGCTGGGCCTGCTCGGCGCTCTCGGCGCCCAGGGCCTCGGCGGCGATCTCGATCAGCTCGTTGTCGAGGGCCTTCTCCAGCCCGTGGTCCTGCTCGATCAGGGCGTGGCGGACCGCGCCCTCGGGCAGCTCGGGCACGTGGAAGAGCGGCTCCAGGTCGAGGCCCTGCGCCTTCCAGTGCGTGACGGCCTGGCTGGTGTCGAGCAGCTCGGCGTGGCCGACGGCCTCCTCGATCGAGCGGAAGCCCAGCTCGGCGAGGAGCTCGCGGACCTCCTCCGCGATGAACTCGAAGAAGTTGACGACGAACTCGGGCTTGCCGGAGAAACGGTCGCGCAGGACCGGGTTCTGCGTGGCGATGCCGACGGGGCAGGTGTCCAGGTGGCAGACGCGCATCATGACGCAGCCGGAGACGACGAGGGGGGCGGTGGCGAAACCGAACTCCTCGGCGCCGAGCAGCGCGGCGATGATCACGTCCCGGCCGGTCTTGAGCTGGCCGTCCGTCTGGACCACGATGCGGTCGCGCAGCCCGTTGAGCAGCAGGGTCTGCTGGGTCTCGGCGAGGCCGAGCTCCCAGGGGCCGCCCGCGTGCTTGAGCGAGGTCAGCGGGGAGGCGCCCGTTCCGCCGTCGTGGCCGGAGATGAGGACGACGTCCGCGTGGGCCTTGGAGACACCGGCGGCGACGGTGCCGACACCGACCTCGGACACCAGCTTCACGTGGATGCGGGCGGCCGGGTTGGCGTTCTTGAGGTCGTGGATCAGCTGGGCCAGGTCCTCGATGGAGTAGATGTCGTGGTGCGGCGGCGGGGAGATCAGACCGACACCCGGGGTGGAGTGCCGGGTCTTGGCGACCCACGGGTAGACCTTGTGGCCGGGCAGCTGGCCGCCCTCACCGGGCTTGGCGCCCTGCGCCATCTTGATCTGGATGTCGTCCGCGTTGACCAGGTACTCGCTGGTGACACCGAAGCGGCCGGAGGCGACCTGCTTGATGGAGGAGCGACGCGCCGGGTCGTACAGGCGGTCCGGGTCCTCGCCGCCCTCGCCCGTGTTGGACTTGGCGCCCAACTGGTTCATGGCGACGGCGAGCGTCTCGTGCGCCTCCTTGGAGATGGAGCCGTACGACATCGCGCCGGTGGAGAAGCGCTTGACGATGTCCGCGACCGACTCGACCTCGTCCACGGGGATGGACGGGCGGTCGCTCTTGCCGTTCCCACTCGTCTTGATGGCGAACAGGCCGCGCAGCGTCATCAGCCGCTCGGACTGCTCGTTCACCCGCTCCGTGTACTGCTTGAAGATGTCGTAGCGGCGGTTGCGGGTGGCGTGCTGGAGACGGAAGACCGTCTCCGGGTCGAACAGGTGCGGCTCGCCCTCCCGGCGCCACTGGTACTCGCCGCCGATCTCCAGCGCGCGGTGCGTGGCCGCGATGCCGGTGGCCGGGTACGCCTTGGCGTGGCGCGCGGCCACCTCCTTGGCGATGACGTCCAGGCCGGCGCCGCCGATCTTGGTGGCGGTGCCGTTGAAGTACGTGCCGACGAACTCCTCGTTCAGGCCGACGGCCTCGAAGACCTGGGCTCCGCGGTAGGAGGCGACGGTGGAGATGCCCATCTTCGACATGACCTTCAGGACGCCCTTGCCGAGCGCGTAGATCAGGTTCTTGATGGCCTGCTCCGGCTCCAGGCCGGACAGGAAGGTGCCCGCGCGCAGCAGGTCCTCGACGGACTCCATGGCGAGGTACGGGTTGACCGCGGCGGCGCCGTAGCCGATCAGGAGCGCGACGTGGTGGACCTCGCGGACGTCACCGGCCTCGACCAGCAGGCCCACCTGGGTGCGCTGCTTGGTGGCGATGAGGTGGTGGTGCACGGCGGAGGTGAGCAGCAGCGACGGGATCGGCGCGTGCTCGGCGTCCGAGTGGCGGTCCGACAGGACGATCAGTCGGGCGCCGTTCTCGATGGCGGCGTCCGCCTCCGCGCGGATCTCCTCGATCCGGGCGGCGAGCGCCTCGCCGCCACCGGAGACCCGGTAGAGGCCTGAGAGGGTCGCGGCCTTCATGCCCGGCATGTCGCCGTCGGCGTTGACGTGGATGAGCTTGGCCAGCTCGTCGTTGTCGATGACGGGGAAGGGCAGGGTCACGCTGCGGCAGGACGCGGAGGTCGGCTCCAGCAGGTTGCCCTGCGGGCCCAGCGAGGACAGCAGCGAGGTGACGAGCTCCTCGCGGATGGCGTCCAGCGGCGGGTTGGTGACCTGCGCGAACAGCTGCGTGAAGTAGTCGAAGAGCAGCCGGGGGCGCTCGGACAGGGCCGCGATCGGGGAGTCCGTGCCCATGGACCCGAGAGGCTCGCCGCCGGTACGGGCCATGGGCGCGAGGATGACGCGCAGCTCTTCCTCGGTGTAGCCGAAGGTCTGCTGGCGGCGGGTGACCGAGGCGTGGGTGTGCACGATGTGCTCGCGCTCGGGCAGGTCCGTCAGCTCGATCTCACCGGTCTCCAGCCACTCCGCGTACGGCGCGGCGGCGGCCAGCTCGGCCTTGATCTCGTCGTCCTCGACGATGCGGTGCTGGGCGGTGTCGACGAGGAACATCTTGCCGGGCTGCAGGCGGCCCTTGCGGACTACCTTCGCCGGGTCGATGTCGAGGACGCCGACCTCGGAGGACAGGACGACCAGGCCCTCGTCGGTGACCCAGTAGCGGCCGGGGCGCAGACCGTTGCGGTCGAGGACCGCGCCGACCTGGGTGCCGTCGGTGAAGGTGACGCAGGCCGGGCCGTCCCAGGGCTCCATCATCGTGGAGTGGTACTGGTAGAAGGCGCGCAGGGCCGGGTCCATGGAGGTGTGGTTCTCCCACGCCTCCGGGATCATCATCAGCACGCTGTGGGGCAGCGACCGGCCGCCGAGGTGGAGCAGTTCCAGGACCTCGTCGAAGGAGGCGGAGTCGGAGGCGTCGGGCGTACAGATGGGGAAGATGCGCTCCAGCGCGCCCTCGCCGAAGACGTCCGAGGCCAGCTGGGACTCGCGGGCCTTCATCCAGTTCCGGTTGCCCTTGACCGTGTTGATCTCGCCGTTGTGCGCGACGAAGCGGTACGGGTGGGCGAGCGGCCAGGACGGGAAGGTGTTGGTCGAGAAGCGGGAGTGGACCAGGGCGAGCGCCGACGCGAAGCGGCGGTCGGAGAGGTCCGGGAAGAAGGGCTCCAGCTGGCCGGTGGTCAGCATGCCCTTGTAGACGATGGTGCGGGCGGAGAGCGAGGGGAAGTAGACCCCGGCCTCGCGCTCGGCGCGCTTGCGCAGCACGAAAGCCTTGCGGTCGAGCGCGAGACCCGTGCTGTCACCGTCGGCCACGAAGACCTGGCGGAAGGCCGGCATGGTGGCGCGGGCGCCGTTGCCGAGCAGGTCAGGGGTGACCGGGACCTCGCGCCAGCCGAGGACCGTGAGGTTCTCCTCGGCCGCGATCGCCTCGATCTGTTCCACGGCGACGGCCTGTGCGGAGCCGTCGGCGGGGAGGAAGGCGATGCCGACGGCGTAGGCGCCGGCCTCGGGGAGATCGAAACCGGCCACCTCGCGCAGGAACGCGTCGGGGACCTGGGAGAGGATTCCGGCGCCGTCGCCCGAATCCGGCTCGGATCCGGTGGCGCCGCGGTGTTCGAGGTTCCGCAGTACGGTCAGCGCCTGCTCGACCAGTGCGTGGCCGGCCTCGCCGCTGAGGTTGGCCACAAAGCCGACGCCACAGGCGTCGTGCTCGTTGCGCGGGTCGTACATGCCCTGGGGGGCGGGGCGACCGTCCATGGGCGACCAGGCGGTGGTGCTGGGGCCGGTCGCGGAGTGCGTGGATGCGGAACGCATCGGCTCTCCCGTCGTCGTCGTGGCAAAGGTGCGTGCCGAGGGACGACGTTGGCCCTCTGCGAAATTTCGTGCAGGTTACATGATGACGGCGATCCCGCGAAGCGGATATCACGTTCCAGCATGCGGACACCCGGTGAGCGTGACGCAGGCAGAAGAAGAGGTCCCGGAGCCGGGAGGGGCTTCATCGCCCGGGGCTTCGTTGCCCGGGGCGTGGGCTTCATTGCCCTGAAGCTCCCCGCGGCTGAGCAGCCATGGGGAGCCCTGGTGTGATGCCCTGCGGTGATGTGCTCGAAACCGCTGGGTAATGATTAATTTATGCGGTGCTCTGCATAGTGTCTCACTCGTACGCCGGTCAGCCTACGACTCCGCCGATCCAGGTTCCCAGGATGTACGTCACACCGGCGGCTGCGCCACCCAGGACCAGCTGGCGTATCCCGCTGAACCACCAGGACCGGGCGGTGACCCGCGCGACGACCGCTCCGCAGGCGAAGAGACCCACCAGCGCCAGCAGCACGGCCGGCCACAGGGCGGTCGCGCCGAGCAGGTACGGCAGCAGGGGCAGCAGCGCGCCCAGCGCGAACGAGCCGAAGGACGACACGGCGGCGACCAGCGGCGACGGCAGGTCGTCGGGGTCGATGCCCAGCTCCTCGCGGGCGTGTATCTCCAGTGCCTGCTCCGGGTCGCGGGAGAGCTGCATCGCGACCTCGCGGGCGAGGGCGGGCTCTACACCGCGCGACACGTACAGCTCGGCCAGCTCCTCCATCTCGTCGATCGGGTGCTTGCGCAACTGCTGACGCTCGACGTCGAGTTCGGCGAGGACGAGCTCGCGCTGCGAGGCGACCGAGGTGTACTCGCCGGCGGCCATCGAGAAGGCACCGGCGGCCAGCCCGGCCAGGCCGGTGATGACGATGGTCTGCGGGGCCACCGCGCCGCCCGCCACACCGGTCATGAGGGCGAGGTTGGAGACGAGTCCGTCCATGGCACCGAAAACGGCCGGCCGCAGCCATCCGCCGTTGACGTCACGGTGGGTGTGGTTGTCGCGGTGGGCGGTGTGCAGTGGTGCTTCGGTGTCGATGATGGACATGCGCCGGATCTCCCCTATTAGAGCCTTGCCTAGCCTTTTCGTCCGAGCGGGTACGCGAAGGCGACGCGCAGGCGGCCACTCCCCCTGAACACCTCGAAACTACGCACGATTTCCTTCGGCCGCCAGCAAGGAAGGCCGTACTTACCTGGGGTTTCGTGGGTCGGCGACCGGGTGACGGCGGCGTTCGGGGGGTGTTTCGCGGCGAGCGACAAACCTCATCCCGTGGCACAAATCCCCCATGGGCTCATGATGAGTCCCATCAAGTGGAGAGGCGCGCGATGGAGCTGATTGCATGCGATCCGCAGATCCTCCTCGAACGGGCCAGGGGCGCGCTTCTGGGACTGGCGGTGGGTGACGCGCTGGGCGCCCCGGCGGAGAACATGAAGCCGTCTCAGATCCGGGCGAAGTGGGGGCGGATCGAGGGCTTCGTCTCCGACGATCCGGCGGGCACCGACGACACCGAATACGCGATCTTCTCCGGGCTGCTGTTGGCCCGGCACGGGTCGGCGCTCGCGGTCGCCCACGTGGAACGGGCCTGGCACCACTGGATCGCCGACCTGGACGAGGGGCCGTTCCGGGGCGCGGGCTTCTCGGAGCGCGGCACCCTGGAGAACCTCCGCCGGGGTCTGGCGGCGCCCATCTCGGCCCAGCACCGACACGCCTGGTCGGACGGGCTGGCCATGCGGGCGGCCCCGTTCGGGGTCTTCGCGGCGGGACGCCCGGCGGAGGCCGCGCGGCTGGTGGCGATCGACGGGTCGGTCAGCCACGACGGCGAGGGCATCTACGGCGGCCAGGCGGTGGCGGCCGGTGTCGCGGCGGCGATGGCGGGCGGGTCGCCGGCCTCGGTGGTCTCGGCGGCCCTGTCGGTGATCCCCTCGGACTCCTGGACGGCGCGCTCGCTGCGCCGGGCCGTGACGGCGGCCCCGCGCGGCGAACGGGCGGTGCGCTCGGCGGTGGTGATCGGCGGCTACCCGTGGACGGACCTGGCTCCGGAGGCGGTGGGCCTGGCGTTCGGGGCGTTCGCGGCGGCGCGCGGGGACTTCGTGGAGTCCGTCCTGACGGCGGTCAACATGGGGCGCGACGCGGACACCACGGCGGCGGTGGCGGGGGCGCTGTCGGGCGCGTTGTCGGGGGTGCGTCGCATCCCGGCGGGGTGGGCGTCGGTGATCGGTCCGGTCCGGGGCAGCTGCCTGCCCTCCATGCGGGGGTACCACGTGCTGGACATCGCGGACCTGCTCACGCCGGAAACCGAGCCCGCCGCATGACCCCGCCCCCGTACGACCCCGCCCCCGGCCCGGCCGACGCCGGCCGACCGGAACCCCCGCCCCCGCCGCCACCCGACCGACCGACGGACCGGGCCCCCACGCCGGGGGCACCCGAATCGGACCCCGCCCGACCCCTCACGCCCGACCGGCCCGTACCGGCGGACGCACACCACGCCCCGGACCCCGCCGAACCCCCGGCGGACCACCGGCCCGGACCCCGGGACCCGGCGCCGGTGGACCGCGCCGAGGAGCCGCCCGACGGCCTCTGGGTGCGGCTCGGCGGGACCGCTTTCGGCGGGCCGACCGACCCGTACCCCGCCGGGCCCGGCCGGGCAGGCCGGCAGGAATCCGGCGCCCAGACCCAGGCCCCGGACACCCCCTCCGACCCGACCCGCCCCGAAGCCCCTGCACCGGCCGCCACACCGGCCGCCACCCGGACGGCCCCCCAGGCCGAAACCGATTCCGGCACCCGGCCCGCCCACCTGCCCCACACCGGGCCCACGGACGGCCCACCCCCCGCAGGAACCCGAACCCGCCCCGACGCCCCCGAGGTCCAGGCAGCCGCCCGGACCGCCACCGACACGGAGAGCCGACCCGGCGGGGTCGAGGACCGGGCCGGCGGCGGAGCACCGGGCCGCACCGGGACCCGGACCGGCGGCGCGGGGGTTTCGGCCTCCGCCCCGGTCGGGACCCGGGGCGGAGGCCGGCGGATCGAGGGGTTGTTGCTCGGGCTCGCCGCGGGCGACGCCGCCGGGTGGCCCGCCGCCCGGCACCGGGCCAGCCGGATGCCGGAGTGGACCCGCCGTCTCACCCGCGAGCTCGACACCTTCGCCGAACAGAACGCGACCACCACCCTCCCCGTCCCCATCGCCCTCAACCAGCCCCCGGAACCCCTGCGCCTCGGCCCCTCCGACGACGCCGAATGGGCCGCCTTCGCCGCCGAGTCCGTCCTGACCGCCGCCGGTGTCCTGCTCAGCGACCTCTCCCGCTCCCGCCGGATGCGCGCCGCCATCGACCTGGCCTGGAACGCCCTGGCCAGCGAGGTCGCCGCCGCGGCCGAACGCGCCCCCGAGGTGGAGTCCGCGGTCCTTCCCCTGCGCGCCCGCATCTCCGTCCGCGCGGGCCTGGGCAACCTCGCCGCCGGCCTGCGACCGCCCGCCACCGGCCACGACAACCCCCACTACTTCGACGACGCCGCCTGCGTCCGTGCCTGCGTGCTCGCCGTCGTCCACCCCGGCGACCCCCGCGCGGCGGCGGACCTCGCCGAGTTCGACGCCCGCTACACCCAGGACGGCGACGGGGTCCACGGCGCCCGCGCCATGGCCGCCGCCGTCGCCACCGCCCTCGCCGGCGCGGGCACCGACGCCGCCGTCGACGCCGCCCTGGAGCAGCTCCCCGAGGCCACCGAGATCGGCCGCAACGCCCGCCACGCCGTCAAGCTCGCCCGTACCGACGACGGCGGCGGTGCCTTCGCCCTCGTCCCGCTCCTGGAACACCAGATCGTCGACCACGTCTACAGCTACGGGATCGCCGCCGCCGAAACCGTCCCCGTCGCGCTCGCCCTGGTCACCGCCGCCCGCGGCGACGTCGCCGAGGCCGTGCCCGCCGCCGCCTGCCTCTCCCGCGTGGCGGACTCCGCGCCCGCCCTCGCCGGGGCCCTCACCGGCGCCCTCGGCGGCGGCGACTGCCTCCCCGCCGCCTGGCGCGAGGCCTGCCGCACCCTCTCCGGCTGCGCCCTCCCCCACCTGGCCGGGACCGACCTGGTCGAGCTCGCCGCGCTCCTCGCCTGTACGGAACTCACCTCGCCCAAAGCCAACGCCACCCCCACACCCCAAGGGATGATTCGGACATGACGCTCACCCCGCTCTCGCTCGACGACCGGGCGGCCGGCTGCCTGGTCGGCGCGGCCGTCGGCGACGCCCTCGGCGGCCCGGTGGAGGGCTGGTCCCCGGACCGGATCGTCGAGCGGCACGGCGGCCGCGTGCACGGCATCGTCGGCCCCTGGTACGAGGACTGGCGCACCGCCCGGCCCATCGCGCCCTACCACAAGGGCGACGGGCACGTCACCGACGACACCCTGATGACCCACGCGCTGGTCCGGGTCTACGAGGCCGTACGCGACCACCTCGACGCCTACGCGGTCGCCGAGCACCTGGTCCCGGACCTCATGACGAACCCCCGCTGGATTCCGGAACTCGAAGCCGAGGCCCTGCCCCTCCAGCGGATCTTCCTCGCGGAGAAGTGGATCGTGACCCGGCTGCACTACGCGCACGCCGATCCGCGCGAGGCGGGCACCGGCAACATCGTCAACTGCGGGGCGGCGATGTACATGGCACCGGTCGGGCTGGTCAACGCGGGCCACCCCCGGGCCGCGTACGCGGAGGCGCTGGACGTCGCCGGGGCCCACCAGTCCTCGTACGGGCGGGAGGCGGCGGGCGTGTTCGCGGCGGCGGTGGCCGCGGCGTGCGTGCCGGGGGCGACGGCGGGCTCGGTGGTGGACACGGCCGTGTCCTTGGCGAAGGACGGCACCCGGGCGGCCATCGAGGCGGTCCGGGACGTGGCGCGCGGGTACCGGGACTTCGAGTCGGCGCTGGTCCCGCTAAGGGAGGCGGTCGCCCCGTACGACTCGGTCGGCCCCGACTACCGCGAGCCCTCGCTGGGGGCCCGGCGACCCTCGCGGCTGCACTCCATCGAGGAACTCCCCATCGCGCTCGGCATGTTGCTGGTCGCGGACGGGGCGTACGAGGGGGCGGTGCTCGGAGCCGTCAACTACGGGCGGGACTGCGACTCGACCGCCACGATGGCGGGGGCGCTGGCCGGGGCCCTGGGCGGTATCGCGGTCGTACCCGAGGCCTGGGCCAAGCAGGTCGCGGAGGCGAGCCGCCTCGACCTGCACGCCCCGGCGGCGGCGCTGGCCGCCGTGGCCCGGGAGGTCTTCAGCCGGGACCGGTCCCGACGCCGCGCCCACGAGGCGGCGTTCACCTCGATCGCGGGCCCCCGATGACGCGGCCCGCGCCCCTGCCCCGCCTCCGGCGCCCCGGCCCCACCTTCCGGACGGCGGTCACGACACCGCGCAGCGACCGACACCCACGAGGCGACCACCAGGAGTCCGTACGCCCGGCAGACGTCCGACCCCGCGACCGGACCGGGCACCCCACCCCCGACGCGGCGCCCCCGGCAACCGGACCCGAGCCGGTACGGAGCGACCACGACCGGACCGGACCGCGCGCGGGCGCCCGGGAGGACGGGTCCACGACGGCCGGACCCGCGAGCCCGCCACGCCTCCGGCGCCCTGGCCCCACCCGCCGGGCGACGGTCACGGCGATCGCGGAACGACGGTGAGGGGGCCCGGGCGGGCCGGGGCGGTCGAGCCGGGGCCGGCCCCGGCGGCAGGCACCCGACGCGGCTCGCCCACCGGCCCCGTACGGCTGACCTGGGTGCAGCCGGAGGATCTGGTCGGGCACGAGCTGCGGCAGGCGGAACAGGACGGCCGGGACGCGCGACCGCTGCTGCGCGTCTGGCTCGCGGCGGGCGGGCACCCGGCCCCGGACCGGGCCGGCGCCTCCCCGGTCCCGGCCGACCCCGAACTGCGCGCCCTGGCCGGCCGGCTCCTCGACGAACTCGCCGCTCTCCCCTCCCCCTCGGCCCCCGACGAGCCGGAGTCCTGGCAGGCCATCACCGCCACCTGGGCCGCCCCCGCCGACCCGGAGCCGATGGCGGGCACGACCGGCCTGACCGGCGGGCCGGGGCTCCGGGAACCGGACGGGCCGGCCGGCCGACCCCCGGGTCCGGCCCGGGCACCGCGCCCGCAGCGGGACGGGCAGCCGGGCCGCCCCGGCGCGTACCCGGGGCCGGCGCCGGAAGGCGGAGGGCGGCCCGGCCCGCAGGCCGGCCCCGGCGAGGCGGCGGCCCCCGACCGCGCCGTCCATCCCGCCGTCGACCCCGCGCTCGTGGCCCGGCTGGAGGCCGCGTGGGTCGGACGGACCGTCGGGTGCGTGCTCGGCAAGCCCGTCGAGAAGCTCCCCCTGGACGGCATCCGCGCCCTCGCCCGCGCCACCGGCAACTGGCCCCTCGACGACTGGTTCACCGCCCGCGGCGTCCCCGCCGAACTGCTCGCCGCGTACCCGTGGAACCGCCGCTCCGCCCCCACCTCCCTCGCGGAGAACATCGACGGCGCCCCCGAGGACGACGACCTCGATCACCCCCTCCTCGGCCTGCTCCTCCTCCAGCGGCACGGCAAGGGCTTCACCACCTCGGACGTCGGCCGCCTCTGGCTGGACGAGCTGCCGGCCGGCCGCGCGTTCACCGCCGAGCGCGTCGCGTACCGCAACCTCCTCCTCGGTCTGGAACCCCCGGCCACCGCCACCCACCACAACCCGTTCCGCGAGTGGATCGGCGCCCTCATCCGCGCCGACGTCCACGGCTGGACCCACCCCGGCGACCCGGCCGCCGCCGCGGCGCAGGCCTACCGCGACGCCGTCCTCACCCACACCGCGAACGGTGTCTACGCGGCCCTCTTCGTCGCCGCCGCCATCGCCGAGGCCGCCGGCGGCCGGACCGACGTCCACGGCGCGCTGCGCGCCGGACTGGCCGTCGTACCGCCCCGGTCACGGCTCGCCGCCGCCGTCCGCCACGCCGTCGACACCGCCGGGCGGCACACCGATTTCGACCGTGTGGTGGACGAGCTCCACGCCCGTCACGGCCACTACCACTGGGTCCATTCGATCCCCAACACGGCCCTCGTCGCCGCCGCCCTCACCCACGCCGACGGCGACTTCACCCACTCCGTGTGCCGCGCCGTGTCCGGCGGCTGGGACACCGACTCCAACGGCGCCACCGCCGGTTCCCTCGCCGCCCTCGTCGTCGGCGAGGTCCCGCACCGCTGGGCCGCGCCCCTGAAGAATCGCCTCTCCACCACCGTCGCCGGCTTCGACGGCGTCGGCTTCGACACCCTCGCCCACCTCACCGCACAGGAGGCAGCACGCCCATGACGGCCATCGCCGTGCTCGGCAGTACGAACATGGACCTCGTCGCCTACGTCCCCAAGGCCCCCCGGCTCGGCGAGACCGTCACCGGGACCGCCTTTCGCAGCGTCCCGGGCGGCAAGGGCGCCAACCAGGCGGTGGCCGCGGCCCGTTGCGGCGCCGAGGTGGTGATGATCGGGGCGGTGGGGGCCGACGGGTTCGGCGTGCGGCTGCGGTCCGCGCTCGCGGAGGCCGGGGTCGAGACGGCCGCCCTGCGCACCGTCGAGGGCGCCAGCGGCACCGCGCACATCACCGTCGACGGGGAGGGCGCGAACAGCATCATCGTCATCCCGGGTGCCAACGGCCTGGTCACCGGCCTGGAGGCGGGCGACGACTCCCGCATCGGCGCCGCCGACTGCCTGCTCCTCCAACTCGAACTCCCCCTGGAGGGCGTCCTCGCGGGGGCGCGGGCAGCCCGCTCCCACGGCGTACGGACCGTCCTCACCCCCGCCCCGGTCCAGCCACTGCCGCCCGAACTGCTCTCCCTCACCGACCTGTTGGTGCCCAACGAGCACGAGGCCGCCGCCCTCACCGGACTCACCGACCCGCGCGCGGCGGCCGAGGCGCTACTCCGGGACGTACCCGAAGTGGTGGTCACCCTCGGGGCGGCCGGAGTCCTCTACGCGGCCCGGGAGCGCGAGCCGCTGGCCGTGCCCGCACCCCACGTCCGGGCGGTGGACACCACGGCCGCCGGGGACACCTTCGTGGGAGCGCTCTGCGTGGCCCTCGGCGAGGGCCGCCCGATGCCGGAGGCCCTGCACTGGGCCTCGGCCGCCGCCGCGCTGTCCGTGCAGCGGCCCGGCGCCCAGGACTCGATGCCGACCCGCGCCGAAACCGACACCTTCGCGGCGGCCCGGTCATGACCGGCGGCGCGGCCCCGACCGGCGTCGCAACCGGGACCGGCGGGGCTGCCACGACCGGCCCGGCCGCCGTCACCGGCGGCGCCGCGCCGGCCACCGCTCCCCTCGCCGGGCTGCGCGTCCTCGACCTGGCGACCCTCTTCGCCGGACCCCTCGCCGCGACCCTGCTCGGCGACTTCGGCGCGGAGGTGGTCAAGGTCGAGCACCCGGTGCGCCCCGACCCCTCCCGCGGCCACGGCCCCGCCAAGGACGGCGTCGGCCTCTGGTGGAAGCTGCTCGGGCGGAACAAGCGGACGATGACCCTCGACCTGTCCACACCGGGCGGCCGCGACACCCTGTTGCGGCTGGCCGCCGGCGCCGACGTGGTCGTCGAGAACTTCCGCCCCGGCACCCTGGAGAGGTGGGGGCTCGGTTGGCCGGAGCTGTCCGCCGCCAACCCGCGCCTGGTGCTGGCCCGCGTGACGGCTTTCGGCCAGCACGGCCCGTACTCCCGCCGTCCCGGTTTCGGCACCCTCGCCGAGGCCATGAGCGGCTTCGCGGCGATCACCGGGGAGCCGGACGGCCCGCCCGCGCTGCCGCCGTTCGGGCTCGCGGACTCGATCGCCGCGCTGACCACCGCGTACGCCGTGATGACGGCGCTGGCGGGCCGCGACCGCACGGGGCACGGGCAGGTGGTGGACCTGGCGATCATCGAGCCGATCCTCACGGTCCTGGGCCCGCACCCCCTCTGGTACGACCAGCTGGGCTACGTCCAGCCCCGCACCGGCAACCGCTCCACCAACAACGCGCCCCGCAACACCTACCGCAGCGCGGACGGCCGTTGGCTGGCGGTGTCCACCTCGGCCCAGTCCGTCGCGGAGCGCGTCATGCGCCTGGTCGGCCGGCCCGAACTGATCGCCGAGCCCTGGTTCGCGACCGGCTCCGGCCGGGCCGGCCACGCGCCCGTGCTCGACGAGGCGGTCGGGGACTGGATCGCCCGACACAAGGCCGACGAGGTGATCGCCGCCTTCGAGGAAGCCGAAGCTGCCGTGGCACCCGTCAACGACGTGCGCGACGTGATGGCCGATCCGCAGTACGCGGCACTCGGCACCCTCACCGAGGTCGACGACCCGGAGCTGGGACCGCTGCGCATGCAGAACGTCCTCTTCCGGCTGTCCGGGACGCCCGGCGCGATCCGCTGGGCGGGCCGTCCGCACGGCGCCGACACCGACGCCGTCCTCACCGAACTCGGTCTCACCAAGGCCGAGATCACCGCTCTCCGCAAGGAAGGGGCCCTGTGATCCTCAGCTGGTTGTACGCACCCGGTGACCGGCCCGAAGTGGTCTGGAAGGCCCTCCGCTCGGGGGCCGACGCCGTCATCGTGGACCTGGAGGACGCGGTCTCGCTCTCCCGCAAGGAGTACGCCCGCGCCGCGACCGCCGAACTGCTCACCGAGCGGCCGCCGGTCCCCGTCCACGTCCGGGTCAACGCACTGGACTCCCCCTGGGCGGGCGCCGACCTCACCGCGCTGACCGGTCTGCCGGGCCTGGCCGGCCTGCGCCTGCCCAAGATCTCCGCACCCGAGCAGATCACGGCGGTCGCCGACCGCACCGGCGGGGTGCCCCTGTACGCCCTGCTGGAGTCCGCGCTGGGCGTGGAGCGGGCCTACGAGATCGCCCGCGCCCACCCCTGCCTGCGCGGGCTGGCCCTCGGTGAGGCGGATCTGCGGGCCGACCTGGGCATCAGCTCCGAGGCGGGGTTGGACTGGCCGCGCTCGCGGGTGGTGGTCGCGGCCCGGGCCGCCGGGCTGGCCCCGCCCGCGCAGTCGGTGTTCCCCGACATCCGGGACCTGGAGGCGCTGGCCGTCTCCTGCGCCCGGGGGCGGTCGCTGGGCTTCCTGGGCCGGGCCGCGATCCACCCGCGCCAGCTCCCGGTGATCGAACGGGCCTACCTTCCCGGCCCGGACGAGGTCGCCGCCGCCGAACAGGTCATGGCCGCCGCCAGGCTCACCCCGGGCGCGGTGGCCCTGCCCGACGGGCGTTTCGTCGACCCGGCGGTGTTGGCGGGCGCGGAACGCGTGGTCGCCCTCGCGCGCCGCGATTCCCCGATCCCCTCCTGACGGCGCCCCGCCCGCCGGTACGCGAAGGGGGCGCCGCGCGGTCGCGCGGCGCCCCCTTCGCGTACCGGCGGGGCCGGATCAGAGCTTCTTGGCCTCGGGAGCTTCGGGAGTCGTCTCGGGAGCCGGCTCCGCGGCGGGCTCGGCGTCGCGCGGCACCTGCCCGGCGGAGGCGT
>NZ_SSBJ01000007.1 GCF_004795055.1 Streptomyces sp. A1136 | reverse complement strand
CCGCCGGAGTCGGGCCCGGGTGTGTGGGAGCCCCGCTACGAGGGTCCGGCCGCCGACTTCGGTGTGCAGCCGCCGGAGTCGGCGCGGCCCCCGCGGGTCCCGGGGCCCCGGCGCGAGGGCGCGACGACCCGCCCGGTGGCGCAACCGCCGGAGTCGGGCCCGGGTGTGTGGGAGCCCCGCTACGAGGGTCCGGCCGCCGACCTCGCGGCGCAGCCGCCGGAGTCGGGCCCGGGGTTACCGGAGCCCCGGGACCAGGGCTCGACGGCCGGCCCCGGGGTAGGACCGCCCGAGGCGTCGCCCGGGGAGCCGGTCGGGCGGGCCGACGGACGGTGGCTGCGGGGTGGGCGGCGTAGCGGGGGCGCCCGGTACGCGGGGGCGCCGGCCGGGGAAGCGCCGCCGTCGCTGCCGGACTCGACTCCCCGGGCCCCGGAGGTCACGCCCCGCGGCGCCCGCTTCGCCCATCTCGTCCCCGCGGGCGCGGCCCCGGACACCGACCCGGCCGAGCACCCGGGCGCCGATCCGACGGCCCCGCCGCGGCTCGGCCCCGGTGCGCCGGAGCCTGCCACAGGGCCTGCCGTGGGGCCCGGTACCGGGGCCCTCCCGCCGGAGGTGCCCCGGACCGTGGCCCGACTCCTCGGGCTCCGGGCGCAGGGTCGCGGGGGAGAGGCGCACGCGCTGCTCTGCGAGGCCGCCGCGTGGCCCGCGCACCTCCTCCCGGAGTTCGCCGCCGAGCTGGGCCGCGCCGGGCTCGGCGCGGACTGGGCCACCCTGCTCTGGGAGGCGGCCTCGCTCCCGCCCGGCCGGCTCGCCGCCGCGGCGGCAGCGCTCGGGGAGGCCGGGCGGGACGGCGACAGCGACGCGCTGCTGCGCCAGGGCGTCGCCCGTCCCACCGCCGAGATCGCCGAGGCGGCCCTCCTCCTCGGCGCCGGCGGGCGAGAGCGCGAGGCCGACGCGCTGCTCTCCGCCTTCGTCCGGCTGCGCACCGCCGAGGAGGCCGCCGCCCTGGCGCGGCGGGACCCGCACTGGTTCGCCCCGCGCCTGCTCCGCGCGGCCTCCGCGCTCGCCGGGGGCAAACACCGCGACCTGTCCCACGCCCTTCGCGTCGCCGGGATTCCCCTGCCCTGAACCGGCCACCCCCTGATCGCAAACGATCACGTTTGCACCTAACGTGATCGACTACTCCAACAGCGCACGGCGCTCTTGCCCCACGGTGTGACGAGGCCTACGTTCTACTCCCTACGGACACCGTCTACGGGCGTAGAAGTCGGCGTCCCGTCGCGAGGAGGCAGCTCATGGCCCAAGTCGTCCGCGCCGCTCTGGTCCAGGCCACCTGGACCGGAGACACCGAATCGATGATCGCCAAGCACGAGGAGCACGCCCGGCGGGCCGCCGCCCAGGGCGCGAAGATCATCGGCTTCCAGGAGGTCTTCAACGCCCCCTACTTCTGCCAGGTCCAGGACCCCGAGCACTACCGCTGGGCCGAGCCCGTCCCCGACGGCCCCACCGTCCGCAGGATGCGTGACCTGGCCCGCGAGACCGGCATGGTGATCGTCGTCCCGGTCTTCGAGCTGGAGTCCGAGGGCTTCTACTACAACACCGCCGCCGTCATCGACGCCGACGGCAGCTACCTCGGGAAGTACCGCAAGCACCACATCCCGCAGGTCAAGGGCTTCTGGGAGAAGTACTACTTCCGACCGGGCAACCTCGGCTGGCCCGTCTTCGACACCGCGGTCGGCCGCGTCGGCGTCTACATCTGCTACGACCGGCACTTCCCCGAGGGGTGGCGCCAACTCGGACTCGCAGGCGCCCAGTTGGTGTACAACCCGTCCGCCACCCACCGCGGTCTCTCGGCCTACCTGTGGCAGCTGGAACAGCCCGCCGCGGCCGTCGCCAACGAGTACTTCATCGCGGCCATCAACCGCGTCGGCCAGGAGGAGTACGGCGACAACGACTTCTACGGCACCAGCTACTTCGTCGACCCCCGCGGCCGGTTCGTCGGAGAGACGGCGAGCGACAAGGAGGAGGAACTCCTCGTCCGGGACCTCGACTTCGACCTGATCAAGGAGGTCCGCGACCAGTGGGCCTTCTACCGCGACCGCCGCCCCGACGCCTACGGAGGACTCGTACAGCCGTGAGCAATCCGATCCCCCTGCACAGTCGCCACCACGCCGTCCTCCCGGACTGGCTCACGCTCTACTACGAGCGCCCCATCGAGCTCACCCACGGCGAGGGCCGCCACGTCTGGGACGCCGACGGCAACCGCTACCTCGACTTCTTCGGCGGCATCCTCACCACGATGACCGCGCACGCCCTGCCCGAGGTCACCAAGGCCGTCGCCGAACAGGCCGGGCGGATCATCCACTCCTCCACCCTGTACCTGAACCGCCCCATGGTCGAGCTGGCCGAGCGGGTCGCCGCCCTCTCCGGCATCCCCGACGCCAGGGTCTTCTTCACCACCTCCGGTACCGAGGCCAACGACACGGCCCTGCTGCTCGCGACGACGTACCGCCGCTCCAACCAGATCCTGGCGATGCGCAACAGCTACCACGGGCGCTCCTTCTCCACCGTCTCCATCACCGGCAACCGCGGCTGGTCCCCGACCAGCCTCTCGCCGCTCCAGACGTACTACGTCCACGGCGCGGTCCGCACCCGCGGCCCCTTCGCCCACCTCGGCGACGCCGCGTTCACCGAGGCGGCCGTCGCCGACCTGGAAGACGTACTGGGCCAGGCCCGCGGCGGGGTGGCCGCCCTGATCGCCGAACCGATCCAGGGAGTCGGCGGGTTCACCTCCCCGCCCGACGGCCTCTACGGCGCGTTCCGCGAGGTCCTCGACCGGCACGGCATCCTCTGGATCAGCGACGAGGTGCAGACCGGCTGGGGCCGCACCGGCGAACACTTCTGGGGCTGGCAGGCCCATGCCCAGAACGGCCCGCCGGACATCCTCACCTTCGCCAAGGGCATCGGCAACGGCATGTCCATCGGCGGCGTCGTGGCCCGCTCCGAGGTGATGAACTGCCTCGACTCGAACTCGATCTCCACCTTCGGCGGCTCCCCGGTCACCATGGCGGCCGGCGTCGCGAACCTCGGGTACCTGCTGGAGCACGACCTCCAGGGCAACGCCCGCCGCGTCGGCGGTCTGCTCCTGGAGCGGCTCCGGGCCATCGCCGCCGGCGTGCCAGCCGTGCGGGAGGTGCGCGGCCGGGGCCTGATGGCCGGGCTGGAGCTCACGCGGCCCGGCACCGACGAGGCCGACCCGCGGGCGGCCGCCGCCGTACTGGAGGCCGCCCGCGCCGGGGGCCTGCTGCTCGGCAAGGGCGGCGGCCACGACACCAGCGTGCTGCGCATCGCGCCGCCGCTCTCCCTCACCGTCGCGGAGGCGGAAGAGGGCGCCGAGATCCTCGAACAGGCCCTGCGCGGTCTGAACCGGTAGCGAGGGACACGTACATGAGCACCCGCACCCTGATCCGCGGCGGACTCGTCGTCACGGCCGCCGACGAACTGCACGCGGACGTCCTGATCGAGAACGGCCGCGTCGTCGCCCTCGCGGCCCACGGCTCACAGGTCGCCGACGGCTGGACGGCGCAGACCACGATCGACGCGAGCGGGAAGTACGTCATCCCCGGCGGCGTCGACGCCCACACCCACATGGAGCTTCCCTTCGGCGGCACCGCCGCCTCGGACACCTTCGAGACGGGCACCAGGGCGGCCGCCTGGGGCGGCACCACCACCATCGTCGACTTCGCCGTGCAAAGCGTCGGCCGCTCCCTGCGCGCCGGGCTCGACACCTGGTACGACAAGGCCGACGGCCGGTGCGCGATCGACTACGCCTTCCACATGATCCTCTCCGACGTCAACGAGGGCACGCTCAAGGAGATGGACCACCTCGTCGGCGAAGGCGTCACCTCCTTCAAGCTGTTCATGGCCTATCCGGGGGTCTTCTACAGCGACGACGGCCAGATCCTGCGCGCGATGCAGCGGGCCTCCGGCAACGGCGGACTGATCATGATGCACGCCGAGAACGGCATCGCGATCGACGTCCTCGTCGAACAGGCCCTGGCGCGCGGCGAGACGGACCCCCGCCACCACGGCGAGGTCCGCAAGGTCCTCCTCGAAGCCGAGGCCACCCACCGCGCCATCCAACTCGCCCGGGTGGCCGGCTCCCCGCTGTACGTCGTCCACGTCTCGGCCGAGGAGGCGGTCGCCGAGCTGGCCGCCGCCCGCGACAAGGGCCTGCCGGTGTTCGGGGAGACCTGCCCGCAATACCTGTTCCTGTCCACCGACAACCTGGCGGAGCCGGACTTCCAGGGCGCCAAGTACGTCTGCTCCACCCCCCTGAGGCCACGCGAGCACCAGGCCGCGCTGTGGCGGGGGCTGCGCACCAACGACCTCCAGGTGGTCTCCACCGACCACTGCCCCTTCTGCTTCCGGGGCCAGAAGGAGCTCGGCCGCGGTGACTTCTCGAAGATCCCCAACGGCCTGCCCGGGGTGGAGAACCGCATGGACCTCCTGCACCAGGCCGTCCTGGACGGGCACATCACCCGCCGGCGCTGGATCGAGATCGCCTGCGCGACCCCGGCCCGGATGTTCGGCCTCTACCCCAAGAAAGGCACCATCGCGCCGGGCTCCGACGCCGACATCGTGCTCTACGATCCGCATGCCGAGCAGGTCATCTCCGCCGAGACGCACCACATGAACGTGGACTACTCGGCGTACGAGGGCAAGCGGATCACCGGGCGCGTCGACACGGTGCTCTCGCGCGGGGAACTCGTCATCGACCGGCGCGAGTACACCGGCCGGGCCGGTCACGGGGCCTTCGTCCCCCGCTCGACCTGCCAGTACCTGTAAGGAGCCGTGATGGACTTCGGTCTCGTCCTGCAAACAGACCCGCCCGCCTCGCAGGTCATCAGCCTGATGAAACGCGCCGAGCGGGGCGGCTTCCGCTACGGCTGGACCTTCGACTCGGCGGTCCTGTGGCAGGAGCCCTTCGTCATCTACAGCCAGATCCTCGCCAACACCCAAAAGCTCCACGTCGGACCGATGGTCACCAACCCGGGAACCCGGACCTGGGAGGTGACCGCCTCCACCTTCGCCACCCTCAACGACATGTACGGCAACCGCACGATCTGCGGGATCGGCCGCGGCGACTCCGCGATGCGGGTCGCGGGCCGCAAGCCCAACACGCTGGCCCGCCTGGGGGAGGCCATCGAGGTGATCCGCGACCTCGCGGAGGGCCGCGAGGCCGAGGTCGACGGCAACCCGATCCGCATCCCCTGGATCAAGGACGGCAAACTCCCCGTCTGGATGGCCGCCTACGGGCCCAAGGCCCTCGCCCTGGCAGGGCAGAAGGCGGACGGGTTCATCCTCCAGCTCGCCGACCCCTGCCTCACCGAGTGGATGATCAAGGCGGTCCGCGAGGCCGCCGCCCGGGCGGGTCGCGACCCGGACGCGGTCACCATCTGCGTGGCGGCCCCGGCGTACGTCACGGCTGACGACTCGGTGCGGGCGCTGGCCCACGCGCGGGACCAGTGCCGCTGGTTCGGCGGCATGGTCGGCAACCACGTCGCCGACCTCGTCTCCCGCTACGGTGAACACTCCTCGATGGTCCCGGACGCCCTCACCGAGTACATCAAGGCCCGGGGCGGCTACGACTACAGCCACCACGGCCGCGCCGGGAACCCGTCCACCGACTTCGTTCCGGACGAGATCGTCGACCGCTTCTGCCTGCTCGGCCCGGTCGAGGCCCACATCGAGAAGCTCCGCGCCCTGCGCGCCCTCGGCGTGGACCAGTTCGCCGTGTACGCCATGCACGACGCCAGGGAGGACGTGATCGACACGTACGGGCGGGAGGTCATCCCGGCGCTCGGCACCTGACGGCGCGGCCCCGGGGGAGCGCCGCCGGGGCTCAGGCCCGCGCCTCTCAGGCCCGCGGGTCCATCAGCAACGCCATCACGCCGACCAGCGTCGCGCTGCTGACGATCTCCCGCCGGGCGATCATCCCGGGGACGTCGGAGAGGGGGATCCACTCCACCCGGTCCGACTCGTTGCGCTCCGTGGGCTCGCCCACGCGCCGCACCCCGTCGGCGCGGAACACGAAGTGTCGGGAATCGGTGATCCCGGCGGCGGGTTCCGCGTAGAGCAGCTCCCGCACGGCCGCCGGCCGCCACCCGGTCTCCTCCTCCAGCTCCCGGGCGGCGGCGGCCTCGGGGTCCTCGCCGTCCTCCACCAGCCCCATGGGCAGCTCCCAGGCCCAGGTGTCCGTGACGAAGCGGTGGCGCCACATCATCAGGACCCGTCGCCGGTCGTCGACGGCAGCCGTCACGGCCAGGTCCCGCAGGCGCACGACCTCGTAGGGGACACGGGCGCCGTCCGGCCGCTCCACGTCGAGCGAGCGGAGCCGTACCCAGGGGGTGTCGAGAATCGTCCGCTCGCCGTGAACGGTCCAGCGCATGTCGTGCCTGCTCTCGATGGGGGGCGGTCCGGCATCCGTAGCCTCGCACGTCGTGCCGGAGGAAGGCCGTTCGCGGTGTGAAACCCCGTCGGGGAATGGCGAATTTCCCAGGGACAAAGGTCCTATGGCGCGCGACAGCTCCCGAAAGCCACAGTAGTGACCACGGCGAGGGCAGGTCGGACAGGCCATGACGGGAGTGATCATGACACGGATATCCATCGATCCGGGGCGCTTCAGCCAATTCGGGGAGGCCACGGGAAGCACCTTCTGTCTGGTCACCAACCCCGAGTTGGTCGACCGGTTCGAGATCGTGGAATCCGCCGCGTACAAGAATTACCTCACGATCCCGATGGGCCAGGGTGACCGTTTCGAGGACCTCCTCGAAAAGCGGATCCCGGAACCCGCCCACATCCTGGTCGTATCGCCCCACCGGTTCTTCGCGTCCCCGGACCCCGATCTGGTGGGGCAGCGGAAGATCATGGGAATGGCCTGCAATTCGACGCCGACCACCCTCGACGAGATCCGGCACTTCCTCGGCGTCATGGAGCGGACCTCATCGGCCGAGCAGGCGGCGTTCTGCGACACCTTCTTCGAACTCGCCGAGGAGGCCGACCACCTGGTCTACGCCGACCCCGTGCACGGCACCCGAGCGGTACTCGACCATCTGCGCGACGGCCTGGTGTGGAACCAACAGGCCGGCCCGCTCGAATGGGGCGACCAGCAGATCGTGCCGTCCGGCGAGATCAGCGTGCTGCCGGTGGAGATCAGGGAGTTCGACGAGGCCCTGAAACTGCCGTTGGAAGGCGAGATCACGCTGCGCGGCTACCCGATCCTGCACAACGGGACCCCGTCCTTCTCACGCGCCGACCAGGCCCGCATTCACGCGAGGCTCTGGGCGATGCGCGACCACGCCATCAAGGCCCGGGTCGAGGACGGCAGGATCACGCGGCTGGAGGCACTGGACCCGGGGGCAGAGCCCGCCGTGTCGATGTTGGAGCAGATGTTCGCGGTGGACTCCCGCTACCGCATCGTGTGGGAGATCGGTCACGCCCTCAACACCTCCCTCGACATCCTGCCCGGCAACCACGCCATGAACGAGGTGTACGGCGGCACGGAAGGCTGCCTCCACTACGGTCTCGGGCTCACTCCGTACACCCAATACCACCTGGACATCATTTCGCCCGACACGCGCGTCCTCACGAGCAATGGACTGGCGCTGATCGGCCACCCGGACCACCCCACGGTGGAGAGGGTCGTCACCGCGGACCAGCGGAACCGACCGTCCCCCGACCGTACGGGGTGAATATGAGGAATCCATTCAACAGGAGGTGACTGTCATGAAGAAGATCAAGGTGCAGAAGAACCGCAACTACCTGGGCACGCTCCTGGGCTGAGTACCGACCCGTGGCGGGGCATTCAAATGCCCCGCCACGGGGTTCTCGTCGTCTTTCACTAGGGAGTGCGCCCGTGTCACCGCTGGATCTCACCACAGACGACTTCGGTCAATTCGGCGAGCCGGTAGAGACGTTCTGTCTGATCACGACCGAGGACGGCGGCGAGCCCCTCTCCCTGCTCCCCGGTGACGGGTATTCCCGCGTGGACCACCTGACCCTGCCGCGCGGCACACGTCTGGGCACCCTCATCGCCGAGCAGGCCCCGCCGGACGCGCACGTCCTGGCCGTCTGCCCGGGGCGCTTCCTCGACTCGCCGAGCCCGCAGGAGTTGGGCGCGCGCAAGCTGGCCGTGCTGCCGGCCGGCTCCACCCCGCTCACCGACGAGCACGTCCGCTACTTCCTGCGTACCGCGGCCAAGACCGACGTGGCCCGACAGGCCGCCGCGGCGGAGGAGTTCTTCGACCTCGTCGGGGACAGCGAACGGTTGACGATCGTCGACGACGCCTCGGGAACGGAAGCCGAGTTCGACCACACGGCGGGCGACTGCGTCTGGAACCAACAGGCGGGCGTCCTGGAGCCCGGCGATCAACAGATCTTCCCGTCCGGCAAACTGAGCGTGACCGCCGCCGAGATCACCACCTTCGAGCCGGACGCCCGCCTGCTCGGGCTCCACGGGGACCTGACGCTGCGCGGGTGGCCGATCGTCCACCGGCACGCGGACCCCGCCGACGGCGACGAGCAGCGAAGGCTGTTCGACGCGCTCTCCCCGCTCGTCTCGAACGCCGTGACGCTCCACGTGAGCGCCGGAACCATCGAGGGCGTCACCCCGCAGACCCCGGCCGCCGCGCCGGCCGCCGAGGAGCTGGACAAGCTCCTCACCGACGACCCCCGTTACCGGGTCATCTGGGAACTCGGCTTCGCGATCAACACCGCCACGGAGGTCATACCGGCGAACTGCGGGCCCAACGAGGTGTACGGAGCCACGGCCGGCGTGGTCAACCTCGGACTGGGGATCACCCCGGCCACGCGCTTCGCCCTGGCCTTCCTCTGCCCCCGCAGTTCCCTGCTGACATCGGACGGAACCCCCGTACTCGGCGCCCGCAAAGCGGTGCGCCGCGGCCGGATGCAGCGCGTCTCCAGCGCGAGTTGCGGCTGCCACTGACCCCACGGCCACTGGCCCCACAGGAGGGAAGCAAGCCCATGACGGTCAACCCCGAACTGCGCAAGCGGGTCGACGCGATCCTCGACACCTACATCAAGGACTTCTACGAGACGGTGCCGTTCGCCCAGCACCAGAAGAACGCCGCCGAACTCAACCTGGACTACTACAAGCGCCACAACATCGAGACCATCCTGCGGCTGCGCCGCAAGCGGACCATCGACGCGCTGGCCATCAAGTACTTCACGAAGGTCGACCCGGTGCAGGCCAAGGCGTGGGCCCACTACACCGATGACGAGATGCTGCACGACCGGCTGTTCGCCGCGGACCTCGCGAAGGTCGGGGTCACCAAGGACCAGATCTACTCCACCGAGCCGATGCTCTCCACCAAGCTGCTCACCGGATACCTCCAATACGGCATGGAATTCGAGGACAGTCCGCTCGCGCTGATCACCAGCGTCTACTTCGTGGAGTACGTGACCACGCGTACCCAGCCCGAATGGCTGGACAACCTGGAGAGCGTCCTCGGCCAGGAGAACGTCAAGGGCGCGCGCGCCCACGTCAACACCGACCTCGACGACGACCACGACGACTTCGTGTGGCGGGTGATGTCCACCCTGGTCACCACCGACGCGGACGAACAGAAGGTCGTCGAGCACCTCGACCACGTCTACTGGCTGTGGAAGCTGTACTTCGTCGAGCTGCACCAGCTCACCGTGCTCGGCCGCACGGAGGACCGGATCCCGCTGCCCACCTCGGCCGACGTCTGAGCGGGGCCTCCCGTGCCGGACGACGACCGGGCCGCACGACGGGGCGGGCGGCGGGCAGTCGAGGTGACGGCCCTGCCGCCCGGCCGGGAGCTGCCGACGGAGACCGAGAAGTGGATCGTGGACGGCCTGGTGGCGGCCATGCCCGGCCTGCGGGCCCGGCAACTGTTCACGCTGCGCCGCGACATGCTGACGGAGGCCGACTACATCGTCGTCGGGGTGGACCGGGAGCGCGACCGCGTCGTCTCCCTGCTCACGTCCCACTGGGCGGAGCTCCCCTCGGGGCGCTCCTGCCTGCACGTCATGATCCAGTTCGTGGGCGACGCGTACCGCAACGGCCGTGTCTTCGGGGAGAGTTGGTCCGTGCACTTCGCCCGACTTCTGGCCGACGGGCACCGGTTCCCCGAGGTGATCGCGCTCAAGACGTACAACCCCGTGGTCCACTGCGCGATGTCGGCGTTCAGCGGGCATCCGGACATCACCATGTACCCGGACCTGTCCGGCGGCAACGACAGCGGCCGGGCGGCGCCGGCGGCCGAGGTGGCCGCGGTGCTCGCGCCGGGCGCGCCCTTCGACGCCGCCCGAGGCGTCATCCGGGGCATCGGTCGTCCGCTCGACCTCTACCGGGAACGGCCCACCAGCCACGACCTCGCGGCGAACGCGTACTTCGAGCGGCACGCCGCCCCCGGCGACCGGGTGCTGTGCATGCTGCACGTCCCGACGGCGGAGGGGGCGCACGCGATCCTCGCGGCCCTGGGCGTGCCGCTGCCCTCCGACCTCGGTGGCGGGCGCCGCTGAACCCCACGGGCCCCGACTCCGGGGCCCGCGGCGCGCGGTCCTGTCGCCCCGTAGCCCGTACCGGAACCCCAGGAACGCGAGGCAGCCATGACAGACGCCTTTCCCTCCGACTACGCCGAGGCCCGGGCCGACTTCCTGCGGGCCGCCGAAGCGGCGGGCGCGCGGCTGCGGACGTACACGCTGCCGGGGCACCGCGGGCCCGACGGCGACGAGCTGCGGGTCGACACCGCGTACACGGGTCCCGCGGACCCGGAGAAGCTGCTGGTGACGGTCTCCGGGACACACGGCATCGAGGGTTTCTGCGGCTCCGCCTGCCAGACCGGCATCCTGCTGCGGGAGGGGCTGGCGCGGACGGCCGGGCCGAGAACCGGTGTCCTGCTGGTACACGCCCTCAACCCCTACGGATTCGCGTACCTGCGGCGGGTCAACGAGGAGGAGGTCGACCTCAACCGGAACTTCGTCGACCACGACGACCCGCCGCACAACGACGCGTACGACGCCGTCCACGCGACACTGGTGCCGCCCGGCTCCGCCGCCTTCTCCCCGAGCGCGCTGGTGGCGGACCTGACGGCCCTGCGCGACCGGCTCGGCCCGCAGACCCTCCAGGAGGCCGTGACCAGGGGCCAGTACCGGCACGCCGACGGACTGTTCTACGGCGGCCTGCGGCCCACCTGGTCCCGCCGGGTGTTCGAAGTCGTGGTGGCCGAGCAGATCGCCGACGCCGCGCACGTCGCGTACATCGACCTGCACACGGGTCTCGGGGAGCGCGGTGTCGGCGAGCCCATCTTCCGGGGGGGCCGGGACGCCGACGCGCACGCGCGCGCCCGACGCTGGTACGGGGACGCGTTGACCGCCTCCGAGCTGGGGACCTCCTCGTCCACGCCCATCGTCGGCAACACCGCCACCGCGGTGGCCGACGGCCTCGGGCCCGTCGGCCGGCTGACCGCGATCACCCTGGAGTTCGGCACGCTGCCGGGCCCCGAGGTGCTGCTCGCGCTGTGCGCGGACGCCTGGTTGCACCGGCACCACACGCCGGCCGAAGCGGTCCGCTCCGAACTCAAGCAGCTCATCCGCGAGGCGTTCTGCCCGGCGGACGCGGCATGGCGCGAGCAGGTCCTGCGACGCGCGCGGGAGGTCTTCGGTCAGGCCCTCGCCGGCCTCGCGGACGTGAAACCGGGGTACGCCGGATGAGGGCGCGTGGCAGGAATTCGTGGACGGACGTCAGTCTGGCCACTGTCGCCCCGGCCCGCCCCGTCGCAGAGTGATCCCATGGCAAGCAGCGATTCTCCCTCCGCGGTGCAGGAGACGGAGCCGGAGCCCACACCCGTGCACGTCGGCGTCAAGACGGTCTGGCGGGAGTCACCGACAGCCGTGAAATCCCTGCTCGTGGGCACCGCCGTGAACAGACTCGGCGGGTTCATCCAGGTCTTCATGGTGCTGTACATGACGCAGCGCGGCTTCTCCGACACAGAGGCCGGCCTCGCCCTGGGGGTCTACGGCGCCGGGACCGTGCTGGGGGTGCTGACCGGCGGCTGGATGTCCGACCTGGTCGGTCCGCGGCTGACCATCATGTCGACGCTGGTCAGCTCGGCCGTGCTCCTCCCCGCCGTGCTCTACCTGGACAGCTATCCGGCGATCCTGGCGGTCATCGGCGTCGGCGCGGCACTGAGCCAGGCCTACCGTCCCGCCTCCACGAGCATGATCAGCCAGCTCATCCCCGCCGAGCGCCAGGTCATGATCTTCGCCATGGTCCGTCTGGCGATCAACCTGGGCACGACGGCGGCCCCGCTGCTGGGCGCGGCCCTGGTGCAGGTGTCGTGGGACTTCCTGTTCTGGGGCGAGGCCGTGGCGATCCTGGTCTTCGCCACGGTGGCGGGGGTGACCCTGCCCCGCGGCCGGACGAACGGGGCCGGGGAGGAGGGGACGGCGGACACCGCGCGGTCCCGCGTCACGGGTCGCAAACCGAGCTACCTCGCCGTGCTGACGGACGGCCGCTACCTGCTGTTCCTGCTCGCGATGTTCGTGAGCTCGGTGATCTACATCCAGTACGTTTCCACCCTTCCGCTGACGGTCAAGCACCTCGGCCTGGGCACCGGCGTGTACGCGGCGATGGTCGCGCTCAACGGCGCTCTCGTCATCACCTGCGAGCTGCTCGTCGCCAAGGTGGTGCAGCGGTGGCCGGCGCGGATCGCGGTGATCGCCGGCGTGGCCCTCACCGGCATCGGGATGAGCCTGTACGCACTGCCCTGGGGCGTCGCCGCGCTGGTGATCGCGACCCTCGTCTGGTCGTTCGGCGAGATCGTGGGCTATCCGACCCTCTTCTTCGCCTATCCGGCGCAGGCCGGACCGCCGGAACTGCGCGGCCGCTACCTGGGCGCGTCGAACTCGCTGTACGGGCTCGGTACCGCGGTGGGGCCGTTCCTCGGCGTCATGCTCTGGAACAGGTTCGGGGACGGCCTGTGGCTCGGGTGCGGGGCCCTCGGGCTGCTCGCCGTGGGCGCCGCCTGGCTGGGCGTGCGCCCGGCGGGCGCCGCCGACCGCGAACCGCCGCGGACGGAGCCGGGCAAGGGCGCGGAGCCCGACGCGGGCCTCGGCGCCGGCGCGGAGACCACAGTCACCCAGTGAGGCCGGCAGCGCCCACGCACTACTTCGGAGGAGAACCATGCCCCGCTACGCGATTCTCGTCGACCCCTACTCCGGCGCGGCCGAGTACGCGAACGCCTTCCGGGAACGGGACGTCGAACCGGTGGCCGTGCTGAGCACCCCGGGTCCGTTGAACTCCTACCGGCGGACGTGGAACCCGGACGCCTTCTTCCGGACCCACCACCACGACGGGGACTTCCAGGAGTTGGTCCGGACGGTGAAGGGCTACGACCCGGTCGCCATCGTCCCGGGCAACGAGTCCGCCGTCATGCTGGTCGACGCCCTGATCGAGGAACTGATGCCGGGCACGGGCAACGTCTTCGAGCTCTCCGAGGCCCGCCGGGACAAATGGCCCATGGGTCAGGCGGTGGCCGCCGCCGGCATCCCGCACCTGCGCCAGATCGCCACCGCCGACCCGGAAGAGGTCGCCGCGTGGATCAGGGACAACGGGCTCCAGGGCCGCCCGCTGGTGCTGAAGCCCCGTCGCAGCGGAGGCACGGACGACGTGCACAAAGTCGGCGGCCGGGAGGACTGGCGACCGTACTTCGACCGCCTCCTGGGCTCGGTCAACCGCTTCGACATCCGCAACGACACCGTCCTGGTGCAGGAGTTCGCGCAGGGCACGGAGTACATCGTCGACACGTACTCGGTCGACGGGGAGTTCGGTCTGGTGTCGGTCAGCCGCTACAGCAAGTCGGCGAAGGAGGACAGGATCGGGATCTACGACGCGGTCGACTACCTGGCGCCGCAGGACCCGATCACGAGGATGCTGGGCGAGTACACCCGGCAGGTGGCGCGGGCGGTGGGCGTCCGCAACGGCTGCACGCACACGGAGGTCATGCTCACGGACGACGGCCCGCGCCTGATCGAGACGGCGGCGCGGCTGGCCGGCAGCTGTCTGCAGTACTCGGCGCGGCTGGCCACCGGGGACTGCCAGATCGACCGCACGGTCCGCCACCACCTCGACGGCGCGTTCAGCCCCGGGTACGAGATCGTGCGGCCCGTACGCGTGGTGTGGTTGTCCAGCCCACGCGCGGGCGTCCTGCGCAACGCCGAGGCACTGGACGCGGTCCGCGAACTGCCCACCTTCCACCGCCTGGGCATGCCCTACCGCGACGGGGAGCAGGTGCCCTGCACGGAGGACCTGTTCACCAGCCTGGGTTGGGTCATTCTCGGTGGTCCGAGTCAGGAATCGGTTGACGCCGACACGGTCCGTGTCAAGGAAATCGAGGCACGACTGACCGTGGAACCCGTCTGACGTCAAGGAGGGGGCGACGGGGGCCGGGAAGGGACGGGGTGGTGATCCGGACACCCCGTCCATTTTCGTATGGGACGAGAGTCCTATGGTGAGGGCGAATTCGCCCGACTAGGGTGATTCCCGCCTGATCAAATTCGGCGTGCATATGCAACGTAATGTTGCCGGTCGGTCAAGAGGGAGAGGGCATACCGTGGAGCCGGTTGCGTGGGTCGGCGAAAGTTCGCCCGAGCGCGAAAGGATCATTGGCTGGCAGGCTCCCCCGCTGAAGTTCGGGGTCGGCGCCACCCGGGAGATCGGTTACGAGCTGCGCAGGGCCGGCGTCCGGTCGGTGTTGCTGGTCACCGACCCCGTCCTGGCCGGCCTCGGCCTGCCGGCCCGGGTCGCCAAGCTCATCGAGCAGGAGGGCGTCGCGGTCTCGGTCTTCGACCGCGTCCGGGTGGAGCCCACCGACGAGAGCTGCACCCGGGCCGCCCGCGAACTGGCGTCCCTCCGGGTGGACGGCTTCGTCGGCCTGGGCGGGGGCAGCTCGATCGACACGGCCAAGATGCTCAACCTGCTGCTCACCCACCCCGGCCGGTCGGTACGCGACTACCTGAACGCGCCCATAGGCGCCGGAGCCAGGATTCCCGGGCCGCTGAAGCCGCTGGTGGCGGTGCCCACCACGGCCGGGAGCGGCAGCGAGTGCACCGCCATGGTCGCCCTCGGCGTCAGCGGCCTGAACGTGAAGACGGGCATCAGCGATCCGCGGCTGCTGCCGTCCCTGGCGTTGATCGACCCCGCCAACACCCTCACGCTTCCCCCGGCCGTCACCGCGTCCTCCGGGTACGACGTGCTGACCCACGCCTGCGAGTCGTATACCGCCCGCCCCTACGACCGGCGCCCGCCCTACCCCACGCCCGCGGACCGGCCGCTGTACGTCGGCGCCAACCCGATCAGTGACGTGTGGGTGGAGCAGGCCCTGATACTGGTCGGTCGCTACCTGCGGCGAGCCGTGCTCAATCCGGACGACCTGGAAGCCCGTATCGGGATGAGTCGGGCGGCGAGTTACGCCGGAATGGGCTTCGGAAACGCCGGAACCCACATTCCGCACGCCTGCGCCTATCCGATAGCCGGATTGGTCCGGGACTACCGGCCCGAGGGTTACGCGGTCGATCACCCGATGGTCCCGCACGGCGTGGCGGTGGTATCCACCGCCGCGGCGGCATTCGAATTCACCTACCCGACGTCGCCGGAACGTCATTTGCGCGCGGCCGAACTGCTCGGGGCGAATGTGGGGGGCGTGTCGGTCGCACACGGCGCGGATGTACTTCCGGCCACTTTGCGGGAGCTGGTGGCGGATACGGGCGGTCCGGGCGGCCTTGCGTCCTTCGGTTATTCCGGCAAGGATTTGCCTGCACTTGTCGAGGGGGCCCTGAAACAGCAGCGTCTGCTGGTGTGTTGCCCGCGCGACGTCGCATCCCGTGACCTGGCGAGAATCCTCGGCGGTTCGATGACCGGCTGACGAGACGTGTTGCGGTCCCCCCATGCAAGGAGCTTGGTGCCCCGTGAGCGAAGCAGACTTGACCGAGTACACGGCCGTCATCGCGGGAAAGAAGGTCCCCGCGGCGGGATGGATCGATGTCCTCGATCCGTCGAACGGCCGTCCGTTCGCGCGAGTGGCCCGCTGTGGCGAGGCCGAGGTCGCCGACGCGGTGGACGCGGCCCGGTACACCTACGAGTCCGTCTGGCGCCTGGCGCCGGTGGCGGAGCGGTCCGGTGCCTGCCGCCGGATCGCGACGGCGATCCGCTCCGCCCGCTCGGAACTGGCCACTTTGGAAACCCTCGACACCGGCAAGCCGCTCAGGCAGTCGCTGGTCGACGCCGATGTCGCCGCACGCTACTTCGATTTCTATGCCGGCGTGGTGGAGGCGCTGGGTGGTGAAACGATCCTCCACCAGGCGGACCGGTTCGCGTTCACACTGCGGGAGCCGTACGGGGTGTGCGGGCACATCATCCCGTGGAACTACCCCCTGCAGATCGCCGCCAGGACGGTGGCTCCGGCCCTCGCGGCCGGCAACTGCTGTGTGCTCAAGCCGGCCGAGGACGCGCCGTTGACCTCGCTCCGGCTGGCGGAGATCGTACTCGAAGCGGGACTCCCGCCGGGCGCGCTGAACGTCGTGCCGGGCTACGGGGAGGAGGCGGGCGCGGCCCTGGCCGCCCACCCCGGCGTGGACCGGCTCGCCTTCACCGGTTCGCGGGAGATCGGCGAGGCCGTCATGTCGGCCGCGGCGCGGAACATCGTGCCGGTCACCCTGGAACTCGGCGGCAAGTCGCCGCACATCGTCCTCCCCGACTTCGACGCCGCGCGGGCCGTACCCCTGATCGTGGACTCGATCACCGAGCACGCGGGCCAGAACTGCTCGGCCGGAAGCCGGCTGCTCGTCCACCGTTCCGTACACGAGGAGCTGGTGGCGGAGCTCGCGGCGGCCTTCCGCGCCCTGCGCGTCGGCCCGGGGATCGCCGACCCCGACATGGGACCGCTCATCTCCGCCAAACAGCGCGACCGGGTGCTCGGCTACCTCGCCGAGGGCGCCGGGGACGGTGTGCTCCGCGCCGGCGGCGCGGTACCCGAGGGAGAGGTCTACGCCGGGGGGTTCTACGTGGAGCCCACGATCCTGGACCACGTGAAGCCGTGGCACAGGGTGTTCAACGAGGAGATCTTCGGCCCGGTCCTGTGCGTCTCGGTCTTCGACGAGCTGGACGAGGCGGTCGAGCTCGCGGAGCACACCACGTACGGCCTCGCCGCCGGGGTCTGGACCTCCGACGTGACCACCGCCCACTGGCTCGCCCAGCGGCTGCGAGTGGGGCAGGTGTTCGTCAACAACTACAGCGCGGCCGGCGGAGTGGAGCTCCCCTTCGGGGGCTACCGGCGCTCGGGCATAGGCGTGGAAAAGGGCGTGGAGGCGCTGCGCGAATACACGCGGTGCAAGACCGTGACGATTCACACGCCGGCTCCCGCGTGAACCGTCCGGCCCGCGCGATCCGTCCGAAGACGTAGTGGAACTCACCGAAAAGAGCGGTTCGGTTATCACATCCGCATTGAGGGAGTGCACCTGATGGCACGTGTTGTGCAGAGGCGAACCATCGAGTTGAGTGGCAAGAGGTGCTGTGAAGTGTGCGGTGCGCCACCGCAGCCGGTCACGGATCTCGCCGAGGCGGTCGACAAGATGCACAAGGCTCTCGGTGAAGTGCAAGACGCCCTCGAAGCCCAGGAACAGAGGAACGAGGACTCGCGCACGGACCCCGGGGACGGGGACGGGCCGGATGTCGCGCCGTCCCCTCGCCACCCCGATCCGACGTCCCGGGAGCCGCTCTCGCTCCTGACCGCGCGCGAGCGCGAGATCCTGGTCCTCGTCTCCCAGGGGAAGTCGAACCGGCGGGTGGCCAGCTCGCTCGGGATATCCGAGAAGACCGTACGGAACCATTTATCCGCCGTCTTTTCGAAGGTGGGAGCGTCCGATCGCACCCAAGCCGTCGTCATGGGAATTCGCGGCGGTATCGTCTCCATCGGCGAGTGACGCGGTGCGGCGGCTCCCTCCCCGCATTCGGGTGGACGAATCCGGAACACCGCCGGACGCATGCCGTCGGTGTGCGGGAGCTTTTGGCCGGCCGGCAGTGGGGGGACTGTCAGAGCACAGCGAATCCCTGCCACATTGGGTCCATGTTGAAAAACGTAGCCGCTGTGCTGCTCGACAACGTCCACCCCTTCGAGCTGGGCGTCGTGTGCGAGGTGTTCGGCATCGACCGCCGGGAGGAGGGTCTGCCCGCCTACGACTTCGCGCTCGTCGCCGCGGAATCCGCCTCCGTGCGCGCTGTCCCCGGATTCACCATCAGCACCCCCTACGGCCTCGACCGGCTCGCGGACGCGGACCTGATCGCCATCCCCGTGGGCGACGACTTCCACACCAGGGACTTCCCGCCGGAGCTGCTGGAAGCCCTGCGCCAAGCCGTGGCGCGCGGCGCCCGGGTGCTCAGCGTCTGTGTCGGGGCCTTCGTCCTGGCGGCCGCCGGCCTGCTCGACGGGCGGCGCTGCACCACGCACTGGCGGTACGCCGACGCGCTCGCCGCGCGCTACCCCGAGGCGGAGGTCGAGCCCGGTGTGCTGTATGTCGACGAAGATCCGGTCTTCACCTCGGCCGGCACCTCCGCGGGGATCGACGCCGCCCTCCACCTGGTGCGCAAGCTCCAGGGCAGCGACGTCGCCAACGCCATCGCCCGACGCATGGTCGTGCCCCCGCACCGGGACGGCGGCCAGGCGCAGTACATCGAAAGGCCCGTGGCGGAGTACCGCGAGGACGGGGTGCGCTCCGTACTGACCTGGGCCGAACAGCACCTGGACCAGGAGATCAGCGTCGAGCGGCTCTCGGCGCTGGCGTGCATGTCACCGCGCACCTTCGCCCGCCGCTTCCGCATGGAGACCGGAACCACCCCCTACCGCTGGCTGCTGGCGCAGCGGGTGCTGAGCGCCCAGCGGCTCCTGGAGAAGACGGACGAGACGATGGAGGCGGTGGCCGCCCGTACGGGATTCCCCAACGCGGCGGCCTTGCGGCACCAGTTCGTGCGCTCGCTGGGCACCACCCCGAACGCCTATCGCCGCGCGTTCCGGGGCTCTCTCACCTGACAGACCCACGCCGGGCGGCCGCCCGGACTCGGACAGGAGGACGGGAATGCCGCGCATCGCGATCGTCGGCGCCACGGGCGCCGTGGGCAGGGAGTGCCTGGCCCTGCTCGACAGCGGGATCGTGCCGGTGGAGCGGGTGACACCGGTCGGCTCGGCGCGCAGCGTCGGCCGGGACCTGGGGGCCGAGCTCGCCCTGTCCCTGCCCGTGGCCCCGCTGGTCACCGTCGATGACCTCGACCCCCGCGACGTGGACGTCGCCGTCTTCTGCGCGGGTGCGGACGTGAGCCTGCGGGAGGCGGAACGACTGGCCGCGGCCGGAGTGCTCGTCGTCGACAACAGTTCCGCGTTCCGGATGCGGGCGGACGTACCGCTCGTCGTACCGCAGGTCAACCCCGGCGCCCTCGCCGACCGGCCGGTCTCCCACCTGGTGGCGAACCCCAACTGCTCGACCATCCAACTGGTCCGCGCATTGCACCCCCTGCACGAGCTGGCCACGTTGGAAAGCGTCGTGGTGGCGACATACCAGGCGGCGTCGGGAGGCGGTCTGCGCGGGCTGGAGGAACTGGCCGAGGGCTCGCGAAGGGTGCTGGACGACCCCGGGGCGCGGGTCGAGCCGGGCGGCCGGTTCGGTCAGCCGCTGCCCTTCAGCCTCGTGCCCGAGATCGGCCTCCAGGACGACTCCGGGCGCACCCACGAGGAACGCAAGCTCGTCCGGGAGCCGCGCAAGATACTCGGCCTGCCCGGACTGCGGGTCAGCGCCACGGCGGTACGGGTGCCGGTCTTCCACTGCCACTCCGAGGCGGTGCACGTCGTACTGCGCGAGCCGGTCACCGTCGAGGCCGTCGAGAAGGCCCTGACCGCCACCCCGGGGCTCCGCGTCCACACCCGGTCGGACACCCCCTCGTACCCGATGCCGCGCACCGTCTTCGCCCGGCCCGAGGACCGGGCCCTGGTCCACGTGGGTCGGATCAGGGTCGAGCCCGAGGACCCGCGGGCGGTCGCGGTGTGGGTCGTCGCCGACAACCTGTGGGTCGGGGCGGCCCTCAACGCCCTTCAGATCGTCGGACTCGCCATGGAAAACGGGTGGTTGCGGTGACGGATGTCGGCGGCGGCCCGGACCGGGGTCCGCTGGTGGTGAAGTTCGGTGGTTCGGCGTTCGCGGACCTGGGCGGCTATACGCGGGTCGCCCGGTACACGGCCCGGCGGATCGCCGAGGAACAACGGCCGGTCGTCGTGGTGGTGAGCGCGATGTCCGGTACCACGGGCAGGCTCCAGCAGACCCTCGACGTCGTGGCCGACACCCCGCCCCCGCAGGTCTGCGCCATGCTGCTGACCAGCGGCGAGACGGTGAGCGTGGCCCTGCTCACGGCCGCACTCGACGCCGCGGGCGTGCCCGCGCTGCCGCTGTCCGCCGCGGGCACCGGGCTGCTGGGCGAGGGGCCGGCCGACCGGGCGCGGCTGATCCGGGCCGACCCCGAGGTGCCGCTGTCGGCTCTGGCCGACCACCCGGTCGTCGTCGTACCGGGAGGGCAGGCCGTCGACGCGGACGGCGGGACCGTCATGCTCGGCCGCAACAGCTCCGACCTCTCGGCGGCGGCGATGGCCGCGGCGCTGGGCGCCGGCACCTGCGTCCTCTTCTCCGACGTGCCCGGCGTGTGCACCGCGGACCCCTATCTGGTGCCGGCCGCGCGGACACTCCCCGAGATCAGCTACGAGGGCGTGCGGCGCATGTCGCGCCACGGCGCGAAGGTCGTCCACGAGAGCGCCGTGGACTGGGCGGAACGCGGGGACGTGCGGTTGCACTGCCGTCCCTTCCCGTGGACGGCCTCGGACGGGGCCGGGACCGTGGTGGGCCAGGGTACGGAGGCCGCCGCGGTCGTCGCGCACAAGAGCAGCGACGTCTGGCGCTTCCGGTCCGGGCGGGAGCGACGGGCGGCGGCGCGGGGGTTGCTGGCTGAGGGCCTGCGCGGCACGGAATTCGACTCGGCGAGTGGCACCTACCTGGTGGTTCCGGGAGCGGTCCGGGGCGCGGCGCACCACCTCCTCGCCGCGCGGCGCCACGACGACCTGTGCCTGATCACCTCGCTGCGCGCGGACGGCCGGGCCGAACACGTCCTGGTGTCCCGGGCCGACGCCGACGCCGAGGCCCGCCGGTGCCACGCCCTGCTCTACCCGGACCCGGTGACCGTGGCCGGCCCGGCCGCTCCCGCGCGCGCCAAGCGCCGCTCCCCGCACAGCGACGTCCTGTCCGGCCCGCCGCCGGTGCCGGTCCCGGGTGACGGCGCGCGCTGAGCCTCCGCCCGCCGGACCCCGACCCGAACCCGGGCCTCGCGGCGGGCGTGGGGGTGTGGCGGGGGGCGGGGAGCGAGGACAATCGCTCGACGTGACGGATGACGACTCGTACCTGTGGCTTGAGGAAGTCGAGGGCGCGGACGCGCTCGGCTGGGTGGCGGAGCGCAACGCGCAGACGCTCGACGCCCTGGCCCGCGGCCCCGGCTTCGACGCGCTGCGGCGGGAGGTGCTGGAGGTCCTCGACGCCTCCGACCGCATCCCCTACACCGTCCGCCGGGGCGCTTTCCTCTACGACTTCTGGCAGGACGCGGCGCACCCGAAGGGGGTCTGGCGGCGTACGACGCTGGAGCAGTACCGCAAGGACGCCCCCGAATGGGAGCTGCTGCTGGACGTCGACGCCCTCGGCGCGGGCGAGGGCGTCGAGTGGGTGTGGGCCGGGGCGCGGGTGCGCCGCCCGGACTGGGGGCGAGCGCTGGTGAGCCTGTCGCGGGAGGGGTCGGACGCGATCGTCGTCCGGGAATTCGACCTGGGCACGCGGGAGTTCGTGCAGGGCGGCTTCGCGGTGGGGGAGGCGAAGACCAGCATCGACTGGATCGACGCCGACCACGTCTACGTCGGCACCGACACGGGCCCGGGCTCCCTCACCGAAGCCGGCTATCCGCGTACCGTCCGGCGGTGGCGCCGCGGCACCGCCCTGGCCGACGCCGAGGTGGTCTTCGAGGTCGCGACGGGCGACGTGGCGGCCGCCGGCTGGCGGGACCCGACGCCGGGCTTCGAGCGCGACTTCGTCTCCAGGGCCCGGGACTTCTGGCACGACGAACTGTTCCTGCTGGCGGACGACGGCACGCCGCGACGCGTCGACGTACCGGACGACGCGGGCAAGTACGCCTGGAAGCAGTGGCTCGTCGTCACCCCCGAGTCCCCGTGGCTGGGATATCCGGCCGGCTCCCTCCTCGCCTTCGACTTCGAGGCGTTCCTCGCCGGTGACCGCACCGCCTCCGTGCTGTTCGCCCCGGACGGGCGCACGGCGTTGGCCGGGCACAGCTGGACGCGCCACCACCTCGTCCTGGAAACCCTGGTCGACGTCGCGACCCGGATCGAGATCCTCACCCCCGGCCCCGGCCGGGAGTGGGCGCGGCGGCCGCTGGCCGACGTGGCGCCCTTGTCCTCGGCCGGCGTCACCGACACGGACCCCGAGGTCTGCGACGAGTACTTCCTCGACGTCGACTCCTTCCTTCGGCCCTCGACCCTCTACCGGGGCGAGATCGGAGGCCCCACCGAGATCCTCAAGCGGGCCCCGGCCCACTTCGACGCCACCGGGATGGCCGCGCGCCAGTACTTCGCCACCTCGGCGGACGGCACCCGGGTGCCGTACTTCGTCGTCGGGCCCGACACCGCGCACGACGCCGGGTCCGGCCCCCGCCCGGTGCTGCTGTACGGCTACGGGGGCTTCCGGGACCTGCGGACGCCCTCCTACGACCCGGTCACCGGCCGGGCCTGGCTGGCGCGCGGCGGCACCTACGCGGTGGCCAACATCCGCGGCGGCGCCGAGTACGGACCGGCCTGGCACCGCGCCGCCCTCGGCGCGGGCCGGCCGCGCGCCTTCGAGGACTTCGCCGCCGTCGCCCGCGACCTGATCGACCGCGGCCTCACCACCCCCGAGCGGCTCGGGGCCGTCGGCGCCAGTAACGGCGGACTCCTCATGGGAGCCATGCTCACCCGCTACCCGGAGCTGTTCGGCGCGATCGTCGCCAAGGTCCCCCTGCTCGACATGCTCCGCTTCCACAAGCTGCCGGCGGGGGCCTCCTGGACCGGTGAATACGGCGACCCCGACGACGAGGCCGACCGTCCGCACCTGCGGGACATCTCCCCCTACCACCGGCTGACCGCCGGCCGGCCCTATCCGCCGCTGCTCCTGATGACCTCCACCCGCGACGACCGCGTCCACCCCGCCCATGCCCGCAAGACGGCCGCCCGCCTGCGCGAACTCGGCCACCGGGTCCTCTTCTACGAGAACACCGGCGGCGGCCACGGCGGCGCCACCGACAACGCGCAGGCCGCCTTCAACCACGCCCTCGCCCACACCTTCCTCTGGCAGCACCTCGGCTGAGCGCCTCGCCGGCGGGCGGACCCGCGCCGTCTCCGGACCCGTGGTCCGCGCCGCTCCCCCCGGCCCACGGTCATCCACCGTCCACCGGGAGTGTTCTCGTCCGCCGGGGCAGCGGGTGGGGTTTGTCAACCGGGCGTGGTGTGATGGAGGCATGATCACAGAATTTCGGACCCCCGACCTGTCCGCCGTCGAGGAGGCCGTGCGCAAGGCGGCCGCGGTCGAGATCATGCCGAGATTCCGGCAGCTCGCCGAGCACGAGGTCGACGAGAAGAGCGGCCCGCACGACCTGGTCACCGTCGCCGACCGCAGGGCCGAGGAGCACCTGACGGCCTCGTTGACCCGCCTGCTGCCCGGCTCCGCCGTCGTCGGCGAGGAGGCCGTGCACGCCGACCCGACGGTGTACGCGGCGCTGCGCGCCGACGCGCCCGTGTGGATCGTGGACCCCGTCGACGGCACCCGACAGTTCGTGGGCGGCGACCCCGCCTTCTGCACCCTGGTCGCGCTGGCCCATCGCGGGGAGATCCTGGCCTCCTGGACCTACGCCCCGGCGCTGGACGAGTTGGCGACCGCCGTACGCGGGGAGGGGGCGTACGTCAACGGTGAGCGCGTCCACAGCGGTTCCCCGGAGCCCGGCGCCGCGTTGCGGGTCGCGATGGCCCACCCGCTGTACACCTCCGAGGAGGACAAGCGCGCCCTGGCCCGGCTCGACGTACCCGGCGTCACGGCCCGGCCCTGCGGGTCGGCCGGCCTGGAGTACCTCAAGGTGGCCCGCGGCGAGATGGACGGCCTGGCCTTCACCTGGCCCTCGGCGTGGGACCACGCGGCCGGGCTGCTGCTCGTCGCCGAGGCGGGCGGCGCGCAGAGCACCGTCGCCGGGGTGCCCTTCCGGGTGGACCGGGACAACGCGCTGCCGTTCGCCGTGGGCCGCGACGAGGCCACGGCGGTCCGGATCCGCGAGCTGTTGCGCGGCGCATGACCGGCCGGACATGCCGTGTCTTCACATAAAGTGCCGCCTGGACGCACCGCCGCCCCATACGCGGTGCCGCCGCCGGACGAAGGAGTCGTAAGGTGCCCTCCATTCTCGACGCGGTCATCGTGGGGGCGGGCCCCAACGGGTTGACCGCCGCCGTCGAACTGGCCCGGCGCGGGCTGTCCGTGGCCGTCTTCGAGGCAGCCGGGACCGTCGGCGGCGGGGCCCGCACGGAGGAGCTCACGCTCCCCGGCTTCCGGCACGACCCCTGCGCCGCAGTGCACCCGCTGGGCTCCGGCTCGCCGGTGTTCGCGACGATGCCGCTGGGGCGGTACGGGCTGGAGTGGCTGCACGCCCCGCTGCCCATGGCCCATCCGTTCGACGACGGCACGGCGGCGGTGCTGTCCCGCTCGGTCGCCCAGACCGCGGCTTCCTTCGGGCCGCGTGACGCGGGCGCGTACCGCCGTCTGGTGGAGCCGTTCCTCGGCCGATGGGACACCCTGGCCCGGGACTTCATGTCCCTGCCCTCGACCGCGCTGCCCAGGGACCCCGTCACCCTGGCCCGATTCGGGCTCGTCGGGCTGCCGCCCGCCACCTGGCTGCTGCGCCGCTTCGGCGACGACCGGGCCCGCGCCCTGTTCGCCGGTCTCGTGGCCCACGTCATCGCACCGCTGAACGGGATCGGCACCGGCGCCGTGGGTCTGGTCTTCGCCCTCGCCGCGCACGCCAACGGCTGGCCGATGCCGCGCGGCGGCTCGCAGTCGCTCTCGGACGCCCTCGCCGCCTACCTGCGCGACCTCGGGGGCGCCGTGCACACGGACTTCGAGGTCAAGCGCCTGGACGAGCTGCCGCCGGCCCGCGCGTACGTCTTCGACACCTCGCCGACGGCGCTGGCGCGGATCGCGCGCCTGGGGCGCGCCTACGACGGCTACCGCTACGGAGCATCCGTCTTCAAGATCGATTACGCGTTGGACGGCCCGGTGCCCTGGACCTCCGAAGAGGCGCGCCGGGCCGGCACCGTCCAGATCGGCCCGCGCACCAGCGACATCGACGCCGCCCTGCAACTGGCCGCCGGCGGCCGCGCCCCCCGCAACCCCTTCCTGATCACCGCCCAGCCCAGCCTCGTCGATCCGGGCCGGGCGCCCGAGGGCAAGCACGTCTTCTGGGCGTACGGGCACGTACCGGCAGGGTGGGAAGGCGACCTCACCGAGGCCATGGAGCGCAGGTTGGAGCGCTTCGCCCCGGGCTTCCGCGACCTCGTCCTGGCCCGCGCCACCGCCGGCCCCCCGCAACTCGCCGCCCGCAACCCCAACTACGTCGGCGGGGACATCGCCTGCGGCGCCGCCTCCGGGCTCCAGCTCCTGCTCCGCCCGAAGATCACCCTGTCCCCGTACACCACGGCCCACCCGGCGGTGTTCCTGTGCTCCTCCGCGACCCCGCCGGGCCCCGGAGTGCACGGCATGTCCGGTCACAATGCCGCCAAGGCCGTCTGGCGCCACCTGCGGAAGGCACCCCGATGACGCCCCGTATCACCCTCGTCCGAGGAGACATCACCGAGGAGCGGGTGGACGCCGTGGTCAACGCCGCCAACTCCTCGCTGCTCGGCGGCGGGGGAGTGGACGGCGCGATCCACCGGCGCGGCGGACCCGAGATCCTCACCGCCTGCGAGCGGCTGCGCCGCTCCCGCTACGGCAAGGGCCTGCCGACCGGCAGGGCCGTCGCCACCACGGCGGGCCGGCTGCCGGCCGCCCATGTCATCCACACCGTGGGGCCCGTGTACTCGCGCGACGAGGACCGCTCGGAGCTGCTCGCCTCCTGTTACCGGGAGTCCCTGCGGGTCGCCGACGAACTCGGCGCCCGTACGGTCGCCTTCCCGGCCATCTCGACGGGGGTCTACGGCTGGCCGATGGACGACGGCGCCCGGATCGCGGTGGAGACGGTGCGCGCGACGCCGACCTCCGTGGAGGAGGTCCGCTTCGTCCTCTTCGACGACGCCGCCCACGCCGTGTTCGCCTCTGCCCTCGGCTGACGGGACGCCCCGGACCGCCCGGGCTTTTCCGCGCCACTTCCACGGCGGGACCCGGCCGTGCGGCGTGAATTCCCCTTTGGCATATCCCGACCCGGCATGCGTCCGCGCCGGCTTTCGGCGAAAACCGACGAGGCGTGGCCGGATAGAACCCGCAACGGTCAAAGGCGAGTTGGGCGTGTGACATCATGACCGCGTCGTCTGCCCCGGGGATCTTGAAGCACGGGCAGGGGAGGGCAGCCGCCGAGTTCCGCCGGAGGACTGAGGGATGAAGATACCGGGCTCAGGTTCGCCGGCATCCGAGGACAGGCGGCTCAGGCGTCGGCTCAGGAATGTCCGTCGTACGTGTGAGGCGATGTTGGTGGAGTGGGGTATGGAGCACGGCTGCGGAATCGACGAACTCCACCGCTATCTCAGCGAGAGCCGTCGGCGCACCATTCACCTGATTCCGACCTCCTTCCCGGAACGCCATTTGCTGGGCCTGTGGCTGAAATTGGACGACTTCGATGTCGTCGCCTTCGAGAAGTCGGCCTCGCCGGCCCACAAAGAGCACATCATCACCCACGAACTGGCCCACATCGCCTTCGAGCACCGCGGGTCCGTGCCCCTGGACCAGACCGGATCCGGACCGCTCCTGACGAATGTCGATCCCGCCGGCGTACGGGGGTTACTCATGCGCTCCCGCTACAGCGACGACGAGGAGCAGGAGGCGGAGACCATGGCCTCCCTCATCCTGGCCCGGGCCACCAAGCGCTGGGTCGAACCCGCGTGGGCCGTTCCCGACGAGGCCGCCGAGGTCGTCGCCCGCATCGAGCAGGGGCTCGGCAAGGCGGACCCGCAGTGACCGCCGTCTACACGGCCCTCGCCTGGATCTGCGCCTTCGTCGGTCTCGCCGCCTTCGCCTACCGGCTCCCGGACCTGGTGCGCCGCAAGCACGACATCGCACTGTGGGCACTGTGCGTCTACTTCCTGTGCTCCGGCATCAGCTTCCTGGTCGACCTGGACCAACTGCGGCTGCACATCTCCGGGTTCTTCGGCGTCCCCAACATCACCTCGCTGATCACCCAGGTGGCGGTGGTCGTGCTCACCGCCGCCCAGCAAGTGGTCCTCGTCCACTGGTCCTCGCCCCCGGAGCAGGCCCGGCGGATGGCACGCCGGCGGGTCCTGTTCTTCGGCGCCGCGCTCTGCGTCCTCGTGACCTCCTCCTTCGTCGTCGGCCCGGTGGCGCACTCCGACACGGCGACGTCCACGATCCTGCTGAGCATCCACCACGGCGGCTACGCCCTGTACATGTCCTTCTACCTGCTCATCTGCGCCGTGGGACAGGCCGAGACGGTGCGGCTGTCGGTGGGCTTCACCAAGGTCGCCAACCGCCAGTGGCTCGCCGCCGGCATGCGGACCGTCACCGTCGGCGCCACGCTCATCCTGGTCTACTGCGTCACCCGGGGCATCCAGATCGCCGGCACCCGGCTGCACTTCGACGGAGCGGGCCTCGACCCGGTCCAGTGGGCCTGCGGCAGCGTCGGCGCGCTGCTCCAGATCACCGGATGGACCATCCCCGCCTGGGGCATCCGCCTCACCCGCGCCCGGGCCTGGGGTCGCAGCTACCGTGCCTACCGCCGTCTGCGCCCCCTGTGGGCGGCCCTGCACCGGGCCTCCCCGGACATCGCGCTGGACCCGCCCCGCTCCCGGGTGCGGGACCTCCTGCCGCCCATGGACCTGCACTACAGCCTCTACCGGCGCGTGATCGAGATCCGCGACGGGCAGCTGATCCTGCGCACCTCGCTCTCGCTCGCGGACTTCTCCCGGGTCGCCCGCTCGCTCGGTCTCCCCGAAGATCCGACGTCGCCCCTCGGCGAGGCCCTCCAGGTGTGCGCCGCCCTCAGCAGGGCCCCGGAGGAGCGGGCCGAGGAGACGGAGTCCCCGGAGATCCCCGCGCGGCCGCCCTGCGAGGACTTCCGCGACGAGGTGGAATGGCTGACCGAGGTCGCCGCCTCCTTCACCGCCCTCGGCCGCAGCGGCCACCGGCCCGAGGCGTGGGCGGTGACCCGGTGACCGTCGGGGCGCCCGCCACGCGGAGGGCGACGCCCGCCGCGGAGGCGATCCGCGCCGTGGAGCGGCTCGTGACCCTCGATGCCACGCTCGGCGCGCGGGCCGCGGTCCCCGCCGTCCGCGAGGCCGTACGCCGTCACCGGGAACTCACCGCCGAGCCCGAGAGCCTGCGCGGCCACGACAGCGACCGGATCGCGGCGCTGGCCGAGCTGTCCGAGGTCATCGGCTGGATCCTCTTCGACGCGGGCCTGCACCGCCACGCCCACCGGGCCAACGCCCACGCCCTCGCCCTCGCGGAACTCTGCGGCGACCGTTGGACCGCCCGACTGGTGCGGCTGAACCACAGCATGCTCCAGACCCACACCGGGCACCCCCGCGCCGCCCTGGCGACCGCCTCCCGCGTCGCCGGGCCGCGGCCGTTGCCCGCCCGCGTCGGCAGCCTCGTGCTGATCCGCCAGGCCCACGCCACCGCCCTGCTCGGCGCCCACCGCGAGCCCCTGGAACTGATCGCCCGGGCGCAGAGCCGCTTCCTGGACGGCGTGTCCCGCCGCGACCCGCACTGGGCGTGGTGGATCGACCAGGCCGAGCTGACCGGCCACCAGGGGTGGGTCCTGGCCCGGCTGCGCCGGTGGGACCGCGCCCTGCCCCTCCTGCGGCGGGCCGCCACCGCGCCGGGCCCCTCCTACCGCCACCTCTTCGCCGCGGAACTCCTCGCGGCGCAGGCCCGCGCCGGAGCCTGGAGCGAAGCGGAGGACCTCATCACCGACCTCGCGCCCCGCGCCGCCCGCATCGGCTCCGCCCGGACGGTCGAGTCGCTCCACGGGACGGCCCGCCTCCTGCGACGGGCCCCCCGCGTTCCCGCGAGCCTGCGCGACGCGGCGGTGTTCCTGCGCGAGCGCCTCCCGGCCCCGGCGCCCGCGCGCACCCCATGAAACCAACCCCCCACGACCATCACGGACGACCATCACAGACAGGGACCCCATGCGCCCCATTCGGATATCCATGCCCGCGGCCGTCGCCGTACTCACCGCGGCCGTGCTCTTCTACGGCTCGTCAAGCCCGGCGTCGAACGCCGGCTTCCGATCGCCCGCCGCCGCCTCGACGGTGAGCCAGGAGGCGGCCACGGGACGGGGCAGACCGTACGTCTCCACCACCCTCTACTTCGGCACCGGCCGGCACGACGGCAAGCCGCCCATCACCGAGGAGCAGTTCGACAAGTTCATAGCCGACGTCGTCACCCCCCGCTTCCCGGCCGGGCTGACCCTCCAGGAAGGGCGCGGCCAATGGAGGGACAAGGAGGGTGACATCAACCGCGAGAAGTCGTACGAGCTGACGGTGCTCTACCCGGTGACCGAGGCCAGGGCCCGGGACGCCGACATCGAGTACATCCGCGACCTCTACTGCACGACGTGGGAGCTGGAGTCCGTGGGCCGCGCCGACGCGCGGGTCCAGGTCGACTTCTGACCCGCCCCGGTGGACGGCCCCGACCCGGGCCGTCCACCGCACGGCGACCGCAGCGCCCCCCGACGAGCACTCGGCTAGGGTGAACCGGAAGGGAAACAGGCCCCCTCGGGGTGAGGTCGGTGCATTGGACACTTACCGGTTGACGAGCGAGGTACCCGATCAGCCGCCGGGCGTCGTCGGGTACGCGGGCGTACTGCGGGAGCTGCTGCCGATCGCCCTGTGGCGCGAGGACGCCGACGGACGCGTCGTGGAGTGGTCGCTGGCCGCCCGGGACCTGCTCGGCCACCGTCCCGAGGACATCCTCGGCCGTCCCGGCAGCGACCTCCTCGTCCCCGACGCCAACCGCGAACTGGCCGAGGACCTGACCCGCCGCGTCCAGGCCGGCGAGACGGTCGTCGGAACCCTGCCGGTGCGCCACCGCGACGGCCACCGCGTGACGATGGAGATGTGGATCGTGCCCGCGGCGGACCCGAAGGGCCGTCCGGGCGCCATGCTGGTCGCCGTGGAGACGTCCGAGGTCCTCCACATGCGGGACTCCCTCGCCGCCCTCCAGAGCCTGTTCACCCAGTCCCCGATCGGCCTCGCCACCCTCGGCACCGACCTGCGCTTCCTGCGCGTCAACGATGCCCTGGCCCGGATGAACGGCGTGTCCGCCGCCGCCCACCTGGGCAAACGCCTCACCGAGGTGGTCCCCGGCGTCAACGCGGCCGCGCTGGAGGCGACGATGCGGCAGGTGCTGGAGCAGGGCACCGCGGTGGTCGACGTCCGCCGCACCGGCCGCACCCCCTCCGACCCCCACCACGACCGGACCTGGTCCTGCTCCTACGCCCCGCTGCTCGACCCGAGCGGCCGCCCCCTCGGCGTGATCGCCTCCCTCATCGACATCACCGAGGGCCAGCGGGCGCAGCAGGAGGCCGAGCGGGCCCGCAGGCGCTTCGCCCTGCTCGCCGAGGCCGGCACCCGCATCGGGACGACGCTGGACCTCGACCAGACCGCCCGGGAAACCGTCGACCTGCTGGTGCCGCAACTCGCCGACTCCGCCGACGTACAGCTCCTCGAAGCAGTCCTCGGCCCCGACGACGCCGCGTTCTCCAACCGCGGGGTGCTGCGCAGGCTCGCCGTCACCTTCCCCGACCCCACCGCGCCGACGGCCGCCCTCGCACCCGGCCAGACCTTCCGCATCCCCGCCGGGACCGTATACGAACGGGTCATCGCCGAAGGCCGGCCCATCAACCTGTACGCCACCGACGTCCCGGCGCTGATCACCGACGCGCGCGCCGAACCGCTGCGCCGGTACCTGGCCGGGCTCGGGTCGGCCCGGCTGGTCCCGCTCGTCGCGCGCGGCACCGTCCTCGGCGCGGTCACCGTGACCCGGCTGCGCGAGCGCGAGCCCTTCGACGAACAGGACTGCGTCCTGGTCGACGAGCTGGTGGCCCGAGCGGCACTCAACATCGACAACGCCCGCATGTACACCTCCCAGCGGCGGGCGGCCCTCACCCTCCAGCGCAGCCTCACCAACAGCGCCCTGCCGGTGGTCACCGGCCTCGAACTGACCGGCCGTTACCGCCCCGCCAGCGCGCACGACGTCGGCGGCGACTGGTTCGACGTCATCCAGTTGCCCCGGGGTAGGACCGGACTGGTCATCGGTGACGTGATGGGCCACGGCATCCACGCGGCGGCCGTCATGGGTCAGCTCCGCACGGCCGTGCGCACCCTCGCACGCCACGACGTGCCGCCCGAGCGGATGCTGCGCTCGCTGGACGCCGCGGTGGCGGACCTCGGCGAGGACGAGATGGCGACCTGCGTGTACGCCGTGCACGACCCGGCGGCCGGCGGCTGCGTGATCGCCCGTGCCGGGCACCCGCCGCCCGCCGTGGTCGGCGCCACGGGCACGGTGACGTTCCTGGACGGACCGCCCGGGACCCCGCTCGGGGCGGGCGGCACGGACTTCCGGACCGAGGAGGTGCCGCTGCCGCCCGGCAGCCTCCTGGCGCTCTACACCGACGGGCTGATCGAGACCCGCGACCGGGACCTGGACCAGGGACTCGGACGGCTGGCGCGGGCCCTGGCGCAGCCCGGTATGCCGCTGGAGCAGCTGTGCGACGAGGTGCTCGAACGGCTCCTGCCGAGCGCGCCGCAGGACGACGTGGCGGTCCTCCTGGCCCGCACGGTGGCCTCGTAGGGCCCGGCGGTCGGCCCCTCCCGGCGGTCGGGGCCGCGCCGGCCGGGGGTGTCCGGGGCGCGTGTCGCCGGGCCCGGTCGCCCCGCCCGTCACCAGGCGAGGCCCTCCAGCTCGTCCAGGTCCAGGGTGAGCGCCGCCAGCGGCTCCGCGCTGCCGCCCGTCAGCGGCAGCTCCGCCCAGATGACCTTCCCCCGCTCGGTGTAACGGGTGCCCCACCGTTCGGCGTACTGCGCGACCAGGAACAGGCCGCGACCGCCCTCGTCCGTGGAGGCCGCGTACCGCAGGTGCGGGGAGGTGCTGCTGCCGTCGGACACCTCGCAGATCAGGCTGCGGTCGCGCAACAGCCGCACCCGGATGGGCTCGGAGCCGTACCGGATGGCGTTGGTGACCAGCTCGCTGAGGATCAGCTCCGCGGTGAACGCGATCTCCTCCAGCCCCCAGGCCTGGAGCTGCGCCGAACCGGCGTTGCGCACCCGCGAGACGGCCACCGGGTCGTCCGGCACCTCCCATTCCGCGATCCGGTCCGCGTCCAGCAGCCGGGTGTCGGCGACCAGCAGGGCGATGTCGTCGCTGGGCGAGGGGAACAGCAGCGCCGCCAACACGTCCGCACACGCCTGCTCCGGGGTGCGCCCGGTGGCCGACAGCGCCCCCTCGAGCAGCTCCAGTCCGGTGTCGAAGTCGCGGTCGCGGTCCTCCAGCAACCCGTCCGTGAACAGGGCGAGCCGGCTGCCCTCCGGCAGCCGCAGCTCGGCCGTCTCGAAAGGCATCCCGCCCACGCCCAGCGGCAGCCCTGTCGGCAGTTCGGGGAACTCCACCCGGCCGTCCGGGTGGACGAGCGCGGGGCCGGGATGCCCCGCGCTCGCCACCGAGCAGCGGCCGGAGACCGGGTCGTAGACGGCGTACAGGCAGGTCGCGCCGGTGACGCCGGCCGGATCGTCGCCCCCGTCCCCGGACTCCCCGGCGGAGCCGGTCTCGTCCCGGTCGATCCGGTCGATCAGCTCGTCCAGGTGCCCCAGCAACTCGTCGGGCGGCAGGTCCAGCGTCGAGAAGTTGTGCACGGCGGTGCGCAGCCGGCCCATCGTCGCCGCGGCGTGCACCCCGTGCCCGACCACGTCGCCGACCACCAGCGCCACCCGGGCGCCCGGCAACGGGATCACGTCGAACCAGTCGCCACCCACCCCCGCCTGCGCGGGCAGGTAGCGGAACGCGACGTCCACCGCGCTCAGCTCCGGCAACACCCGGGGCAGCAGGCTGCGCTGGAGCGTCACCGCCGTGGCGTGCTCGCGGGTGAAACGGCGGGCGTTGTCGATCGAGACGGCCGCGCGCGCCCCCAACTCCTCGGCGAAGGACAGGTCCTCCTCGTCGAAGGCGTCCGGGGTGTCGGCCCGCCAGAAGTTGGCCATGCCCAGCACCACGCCGCGCGCCTGCAACGGCACCGAGATCAGCGAGTGCAGCCCGTACTCCAGCGCCAGCCGGGTGCCCTCGGAGTCCTGGGCCCGCCAGCCGAAGGCGGTGTTCAGATCCGCCGCCAGCACCGCCCGTCCGGCGGCCAGGGCCGCGGCCATCGGGGCGGTCGGCACCACGAACCGGATGATCTCGCCGACCGGCTGCAACGGCTGGTCGGAGCGGACCCCGCTCATCGCCGCCCGGCGCATCTCGGTGTACACGCCCGACAGCGTCGAGGGTTCCTCGCCGTGCAGCACCGGTTCCAGCAGCTCGACGGTGACGAAGTCCGCGAACCGCGGAACGGCCACCTCCGACAGCTCCTCGGCCGTGCGCACCACGTCCAGGGTGGTACCGATCCGCACCCCCGCGTCGTACAGCAGCTGGAGCCGCCCGCGGGCCACGTCGGCGCGGCCGGAGAGCGCGGCCAGCTCGGTGGAGTCGCGCAGCGTCATGACGCTGCCGGACGGCATGCCCCGGTACGGCTTGGTGGGCCGCACGTTGACGGCGAGGAGGCGGTCCCCCGAGAGGTGGACCTCGTCCGTGACGGTCCGTCCGGAGACGAGCAGGTCCGCCGTCCGGGGGTCCAGACCGAGGTCGGTGACGTGCCGCTGTTCGGCGTCCGGGGGCAGGTTCAGCAGCCGCCGAGCCTCGTCGTTGGCCAGGACCAGCCGGTGGTCCGCGCCGATGATCAGCACGCCCTCGCGCACGGCGTGCAGGACCGCTTCGTGGTGCTCGTTCATCCGGGTCATCTCGGCTTCGCCCAGGCCCCGGGTCTGACGCCGCAGCCTGCGGCTGACCAGTGCCGCGCCGCCGGTGCCCAACAGCAGGGCGCCCGCCGCCGCGCCGAGGAGCAGGGGCAACTGCTTGCCGACCACCTCCCCGACGTTCGCGATCTCGATGCCGGTGGACACCAGTCCCACGACGGCCCCCGAGGAGTCCCGTACGGGGACCACCGCGCGCACCGCGTCGCTGGGGGCGCCCTTGAATGCCTCGGTGAACGCCTCCCCGTGCTGCGCGCGCGAGAGGTCACCGGTCGCGCGCTTGCCGATGAGATCGGGCCGGGCGTCGGTGTAGCGGACGCCGTCCTTGCTCAGCACGGCGATGAAGTCGATCCCGGAGGCGCGTCGGGCGGCGTCGGCCAAGGGTTGGAGCTCGGCCGACGGGTCTGGCGAGCGCAGCGCGGCGGTCAGGCCGGGAGCATGGGCGAAGGCCTCGGCGGCCGCGAGCGAACGGTTGCGGGCGTCGCGGTCGCTGTCGTACCGGGACTGGAACACCAGGGCCAGCGTGGCCGCCGTGATCAGCACCAGCACGATCACGGCCTGTAGCAGGAACACCTGGCCCGCGACGCTCCCGGGAAAGTGCGCGAAGCGCGCGAGCAGGCCCGAGGGGCGGCCCGCCGGCGGCGATCCCCTGGGTCGACCCGAACGTCCGGTCATGAGCCATTTCTAACACTGTCGCGATGATTTGGGATGGCGGCCGCCGCCGCACGGTAGGCGCGCGGACTCTGCCCGACGTGGGCGGTGAAGTGCTGGCGGAAGGTGACCTCGCTCGCGAACCCGGCCCGGCGGGCCACCTCGGGGACCGGATGGTCCGTGCGCTCCAGCAGTCGACGGGCCGCGTCGAGGCGGTGGCCGAGCAGCCACTTGTGCGGGGTGGTGCCCGTCGCGGCGGCGAAGTGCCGGGCGAAGGAGCGCGGCGACATCCCCGCCCAGCCGGCCAGGGTGGCCACGTCCAGCGGTTCGTGCAGCCGCCGCAGCGCCCGCTCCCGTACGGCTGCCAGCGCCTCCGCGGTGCGGTCGGCGGCCGGGGTGGGCCGGTCGAGGTACTGGGCGTGGTCCCCGGTGCGGAAGGGGCCCGTCACCATGGAGCGGGCGACCGCGGCGGCGACCTCCGCGCCGTGGGCCTCGCGCACCAGGTGCAGGCACAGGTCGATGCCGGAGGCCACTCCGGCGGAGGTCCAGATACCTCCGTCCTCCACGTACAGCGGTGCCTCCTCCACCAGGGTGCCGGGGTAGCGGGCGGCCAGCCGCGGGGCCAGCCACCAGTGCGTCACCGCGCGGCGGCCCTCCAGCAGCCCCGCCTCGGCCAGGACGAACGCCCCGGCGCACAGCGCGGCCACCGGCACGCCCCGGGCGTGCGCCTCCCGCAAGGCGGCCAGGACCGGCCCGGGGCTCGGGTCGTCGGGCTCCGCGAGCGCCGGTACGACGACCAGGTCGGCCTCGGCGAGCCAGTCGAGGCCCCGGTCGGGGGTGAGCGTGATCCCGCCGGGAAGGGCCACCGGATCGGGCGTCGACGCGCAACGGCGCAGTTCGAAGGGCGGGACCCCGGAGCGGCTGCGGTCGGGACCCCAGACCTCGGTGATGACGGCGAGGTCGAAGGCCCTGATGCCGGGCTGGATGACGATCGCGACGCGCTGCATGCCCCGATCGTCGCAGAGTCCGTGCCCATGGCTGCCAACCTGGCAGGATCTCATCGGTTCGGGGCGCCGCCGGCCCTGTCGGCGCGGGGCCGGCGCGGACACGATGGAGCCATGACGACGAACGAGATCGAGATCGCCCCGAACAGCGCCCTGCTGGTCATCGACGTGCAGAAGGGCTTCGACGACGAGGCCTTCTGGGGGCCGCGCAACAACCCGGCCGCCGAGGCGAACACGGCCGCCCTGATGGACGCCTGGCAGCGGTCCGGGCGCCCGGTGGTGCTGGTCCGGCACGCCTCCTCGCGAAGCGGCTCCGTCCTCGCCCCCGACCAGCCCGGCCACGCGTTCAAGGACTTCGTCGAGGAGCGCCGCGAGGCGGCCGCGCTACACATCACGAAGACGGTGAACTCGTCCTTCTACGGCACCCCCGACCTGGCCGAATGGCTCACCGCCCGGGGCATCGGACAGCTGGTGCTCGCCGGCATCCAGACCAACATGTGCGTCGAGACCACCGCCCGGATGGCGGGGAACCTCGGCTACGACGTCCTCGTCCCCCTGGACGCCACCCACACCTTCGACCTCGCGGGCCCGGCCGGCACCCGCCTGAGCGCCGACGAGCTGGCGACGGCCACCGCCGTCAACCTCCACGGCGGCGGCTTCGCCCGCGTCGTCACCACGGCGCAGGTCCTCGCGGCGGCCCGGGACCGGCTCACCGCGTAGTCCGACTCATCGCGGGGTCCGACTCACGGCGTGATCCGTCACCGCGTGTCGGTCACCGCGCCGTCCGGCTCACCGCGTGGTCCGTCACCGCGCCGTCCAGCTCACCGCGTAGTACCGCAAGCGCCCGTCCCGGCGCACGCACTGCATCCCCGCGGCGGCCATCACCCGCTGGGACGCGGTGTTCGTCAGGTCGGTATCGCCGTCCACGCCGCGCGCCCCGTGGCGCCGGGCGTGCTCCAGGAGCCCGCGCAAGGCCTCCGCGGCGTAGCCCAGCCCCCGCGCGGCCGGGACCAGGCCATAGCCGACGGTGACCCGGCCACGGGCGTCCGCGGGGCCGTGGAAGCCGGCCCCGCCGATGGTCACCCCGTCGGGTCGGAGCAGGATCTCGTACGCCCCGAACGGCCCGGGATCGCCGTGTTCGGCGAGCACCCGCAGGAACCTCTCGGCGCCTGCCCGGTCCCCGGCGTCCGGATACCCGGGCCCCCAGCGGTCCGCCGGGCCGGGACGGCCGGCGAGGACGCGACGGGCCCCGGCCCGGTCGAGGGGGCGCAGCAGCAGGCGGGGGGTCGGGATCGGATCGGTGCTCACTTCCTCCATGAGCCCTGCCTACCAGTGACGACCGCCGTGGCGCGCCCCGATTTCCCTCGCCCCGGAAACGCGGGAGGGCCGGCTCCGGTCGGGAACCGGCCCTCTGTCGCGTCCGGAAGGTCAGAGCACGTCGGCCGCGATCTCGGCCGCCACCTGCTCCAGCAGCGGACCGGCGTTCGCGATGCACTTGGCGGGGTCCGGCTCGATCTCCGTCAGCGGGTACGCCCGCCGGATGCCGGCCGCGCTCAACGCCTCCTGCTTCAGCAGCAGCCGCCCGCAGACCGCCACGACCTCCTTGCCGGCCGCCCGGGCCGCGGCGGCGACACCCGCCGGGGCCTTGCCGTGCAGGGTCTGCTCGTCCAGTGAACCCTCGCCGGTGATGACCAGTGTGGCGCGCTCCAGCGCCGGGGCGAAGCCCAGCACCTCCAGCATCAGCTCGATACCGGGACGGAACGTCGCCCCGAGCAGCAGTGCCCCGTAGCCGATGCCGCCCGCGCCACCGGCACCCGGAAGCACCGCGCACTCGGCGGCCTTGGCGCCGATCGCCTTCTCCAGCACCACCGCGAAGTGCGCCAGCGCCGCGTCCAGCGTCGCCACGTCCTCGGGGGTGGCCCCCTTCTGCGGGCCGTACACCGCCGGGGCGCCCTTCGGGCCCGTCAGCGGGTTGTCCACATCGCTCGCCAACACGAGGTCGACGTCCGCGAAGCGGGGGTCGATGCCGGACAGGTCCGCCGACGCCAGGGAGGCGAGCGCCCCGCCGCCCGGGCCGACCGGTTCGCCGTTCGCGTCCAGGAACACCGCGCCGAGGGCCGCGAGCATGCCCGCGCCGCCGTCCGTGGTGGCGCTGCCGCCCACGCCGAAGACGATCGACCGCGCGCCCGCGTCCAAGGCGGCCTTGAGCAGCTCGCCGGAGCCGTACGTGGTCGCCGTCAGCGGGGCGAAGACTCCCCGGGGGAGCAACTGGAGCCCGGAGGCCTCCGCCATCTCGACCACGGCGGTTCCGTCGCGCAGCGCGAAAGCGGCCGTGACCTGGTCGCCGAGGGGTCCGGTGACCCGCACCTCACGGCGTTCGAAACCGGCCGCCACGGCGGCCGCGACCGTACCGTCGCCGCCGTCCGCGACGGGGAGGGTCTCGATCTCCACGCCCGGTACGGCCTTGCGAAGGCCTGCCGTCACCCGCTCCGCGACCTGTACGGCCGTGAGCGAGCCCTTGAATTTGTCCGCGGCGATGAGTACGCGCGCGGCCTCAGTTACTGCTCCGTCCGTCACCTTTGCTGATCCCTTGCTATCGAACAGTGCAGTCGCGCCCCCATGAGCCTATCCGGAGGATCCTCCTATGCCCATGGGTGGCCTGGGTCACACACGGCGCGCGTGCCGCCAAAGGGGGACATAACCCTGCATAGTGTGGCCGCCTGGACGCGGATTCACGGCAGGGACACGTCCGTGCCGCCGCGGCGACGGTCGACGGGTGCGACGGCGCCGGCCCGCCGCGGGGGTGGTCAGCGGATCGGGGCTTGACCGGGCACGACCCGCGTGGGAAGGCCTGGGTAGGGTGGCGGACGTGACGACCACGGATGACTACGCCACCTACATCGCGAGCCTGCCCCGGGTGCTGGCCGGTGCGGCCGCCCTCTTCCGGGACGCCGAGGGCCGGGTGCTCCTCGTCGAGCCCAACTACCGTGAGGGCTGGGCCCTGCCGGGCGGCACCGTCGAGTCCGACCGGAACGAGTCGCCCCGGACCGCCGCCCGACGCGAGAGCGCCGAGGAGATCGGCATCGACAAGCCGCTCGGCCGGCTCCTCGCCGTCGACTGGAGCGTGGGCGTGGGCCGTCCCCCTCTGGTCGCGTACCTCTACGACGGCGGTGTGCTCGACGCCGAACAGCTCGCCTCGGTCAGGCTCCAGGAAGAGGAGCTGCTCTCCTGGAAGATGGTCGCGCCCGAGGACCTGCCGACGTACCTCCTCGCGTCGCTCGCCCGCCGGGTCCAAGAGGCTTACCGGGTGCTGGAGTCGGGGGCGAGCGCCGTCGAGCTGGAGAACGGCCGCCGTCCGGCGGAGGCGTAACGCCCGTTGTACGAGGCCTACTTCGACCAGGACAGAATGCAGCACATGATCACGATGTATGCCTGGCCGAGTACGGCCGACGGGCCGGACGCCCTTCCCATGGTCCACTTCACCACCGACGAGCAGGCCGGGGGCGAGGTCACGCCCGAGGGCGCGCCGGTCTGGCTGTTCGACGGCGCGATACGCGACGGCGGCTGGGCCGAGTTCGCCGACTTCGAGGCCTGGTCGGTCCCGGCCACCGACTGGCAGGCCTTCTACCGCCGAGAGGACGACCTGCTCGCCGTCACCGGCCCCGGCAGCTGCGAGGGCTGGTACCAGGGCAAGCTCGGCGCCGACGCGCAGTGGGTCGCGGCGGCGGCCGAGCAGCGCAGCGTGGTCCTGCTCGCCGCGCCCGTCCAGCACCCCTCCCTGTACGGCTACGCGGTCGAGGCGGGCGCCGGCTTCGCCCTGCTGGTCCCGCTCGCGGTCGTCTAGCGGGCGGGGGCGGGCGCCACCGGCAGGGACCGCTCGCCGGCCTCGAAGGCCAGCAGCCGGACCTTGCGGTCGAGGCCGCCGCCGTAGCCGGTCATGGCGCCCGAGGCTCCGATCACGCGGTGGCAGGGCACGATGATGCCGACCGGGTTCTTGCCGTTGGCCAGGCCCACGGCCCGCGAGGCCCCGGGCTTGCCGAGCCGCGCGGCCAGTTCACCGTAGGACCAGGTACGTCCGTAGGGGATGCGGACGAGTTGTTCCCACACGCTGCGCTGGAAGGCCGTGCCCTCCAGCCGGACGGGGACGGTGAACTCGGTGAGCTCGCCGGCGAAGTACGCGTTCAGCTGTCGCACCACTTCGGGGAAGGGTTCCTCGGCCGGTGAGACCCGTTCGCCGAAGGACTCCTCCTGCGGGCGGTGCCGCTGGCCGACCATGTAGAGGCCGCTGAGGACAGCGTCCGTGGCGACGAGGGTGAGGGGGCCGTAGGGGCTGTCGACGACGGTGTGCTGCTTGCTGCTGCTGTTCATGACTGGTCGCGCTCCTCAGACGGGCAAGTGGTTGATCGGGTGGCTGTCGGTGGCCCACAGGTACTGGACGGCGTACGCGCGCCAGGGCCGCCAGCCCGCCGCCCGCGCGGTGAGCGCGGCGGGCGTGGAGGGCAACCCCAGCCCGGCCGCGGCGCGCCGGACCCCCAGGTCGGAGGGGAGGAACGCGTCCGGGTCGCCGAGGGCCCGCATCGCGATGACCTCGGTCGTCCACGGACCGAAGCCGGGCAGCGCTCCCAGCCGCGCGCGGGCCGCCTCCCAGTCGCTGTCGACACCCAGGGGGAGCGAGCCGTCCACGAGGCCCGAGACCAGGGTGGCGAGGGTCGCGCGACGGCTGCGCGGCAGGGCGAGCGACCGCGGGTCCAGCGCGGCCAAGGCCTGCGGGGACGGGAACAGGTGGGTGAGCCCGCCCTCGGGGTCGGGGTCCGCCACCGGCTCGCCGTGCGCGGTGACCAACCGGGCCGCGTGGGTACGGGCCGCGGCGGTGGACACCTGCTGCCCGAGCACGGCCCGTACGGCGAACTCGGCCGCGTCGACGGTACGGGGAACCCGGCGCCCCGGCGCCTTGTCGACGAGCGGGGCCAACAGGGGGTCCGAGCGGAGCTGCTCGTCGACGGCCTCGGGATCGGCGTCGAGGTCCAGCATCCAACGGCAACGGCTGATGGCGATCGTGAGGTCCCGCAGGTCCGTCAGGGCCAGCTGACAGGCGATGTGGTCCGGTCGCGGGGCGAGCGCGACCACGCCGGTGCCGTACGGGAGCCGCAGGGTCCGGCGGTACGCGCCGCCGCGCCACTCCTCGACGCCGGGGACCGCGGTCGCGGCCAGGTGGCCGAAGAGGTTGTCGGGATTGAGGGGCGCCCGGAAGGGGAGCCGCAGGCTGATCGTGCCGGGGATGCGCGGCTGGTCGAGGTGGGCCTTGGCGGAGCGGGTGCGCAGCTCGCTCGGGGAGAGGGCGAAGACCTCGCGGACGGTGTCGTTGAAGGCCCGGATGGAGGCGAACCCGGCGGCGAAGGCGACGTCGCCCATGGGGAGGGCGGAGGTCTCGATGAGCAGCCGGGCGGTCTGGGCGCGCTGCGCCCTGGCGAGGGCGAGGGGCCCGGCGCCGAGCTCGGCGTTGAGCTGCCGCTCGACCTGGCGCGTGGAGTAGCCGAGCCGGGCGGCCAGCCCCGGTACGCCCTCGCGGTCGACCACGCCGTCCTGGATGAGCCGCATGGCCCGGGCGACCGCGTCGGCGCGGGCGTTCCACTCGGGGGAGCCGGGGCTGGTGTCCGGCCGACACCGCTTGCAGGCCCGGTACCCGGCCTGCTGGCAGGCGGCGGCGCTGGGCAGGAAGGTCATGTTCTCGACCTTGGGCGGCACGGCGGGGCAGCTCGGCCGGCAGTAGATCCCGGTGGTCCGGACGGCGGTGAAGAACCAGCCGTCGAAGCGGGCGTCCTTCGACTGCACGGCCCTCACGCAGCGGTCGGTGTCGGTGTACATGGCTCCAGCATCCCGGCCGGTCCCGTGCGGGGCTGGCGGTTTTCCGACATCAAGCGTAGCCGTCCCGGGCGATCGGACGTGGGGAAACGGGAGGGCCCCCGGTCGCCGGAGCGATCGGGGGCCCTTGCCCTGGAAAATCAGCGGACAGCGCTACGGCAGCTGCGCCGCCCGCGCCTCCCGGCGGTTGTGCCGGAACGTGTTCGCGCGACGGGTCGTCGCGAACAGCGGGATCGTCGCCGCCAGGGCGATCTGCAGCGCGCAGCCGGTCTGGAGCAGGAGCTGACCACCCGGGGCGTCGAACGCCCAGGCCGCCAGCAAGCCCATCGCTCCGACGATCCAGCTCAGCATCGCCACCGCGAGGACTCCCCGCGGCTTGGGATACTCGACGCGGCTCACCATCAGCCACGCCACCCCGATGATCGCCAGGAGCGTCGGGATGAAGGGCAACCCCAGCAGCACGACGGACACGACCGTCAGGGCTCCGAAGGGGCTCGGCATGCCCTGGAACATGCCGTCCTTCATCGTCACGCAGCTGAATCTCGCCAGGCGCAGGACGACGGCGAGGAGGACCACGATCGCCGCCAGTGCCGACATCTTCTGGTGCGCGTCGTCCGCGACCATGCCGTACACCAGCACGAAGTACGCCGGCGCCAGACCGAAGCTGATCAGGTCCGACAGGTTGTCCAGCTCCGCGCCCATCGGCGAGCTGCGCAGCTTGCGGGCCACGATGCCGTCGAAGAGGTCGAAGACCGCCGCGAGCAGCATCAGTATCACCGCCGTCGCCGCGCTGTGCCGGGCCATGCCCGACTCGCCGCTTCCGGTCAGGTGCGGGATGAGGATCCCGGTGGTGGTGAAGTACACCGCCATGAATCCGCAGGTCGCGTTACCGAGGGTGAGGGTGTCCGCTATCGACAGCCGCAGGGAGAGCGGCATGTCTTCCGCGTCCGCGTCCTCGTCCTTCGCCTCGGGTACCCAGCCTGTGGCAGGGGTCTCAGGGTCAGTCACGGTCAATTCGGGTCACCCCCGCGGTGGTGGCCTGACCGACCTCGACCGCGACCTCGACGCCCTCGGGGAGGTAGATGTCGACGCGCGAGCCGAAGCGGATCAGACCGATGCGTTCGCCCTGCTCCACCTTGGTGCCGGCCGGCAGGTAGGGGACGATGCGACGCGCCACGGCACCGGCGATCTGCACCATCTCGATGTCGCCGAGCTCGGTGTCGAAGTGCCAGACGACGCGCTCGTTGTTCTCGCTCTCCTTGTTGAACGCCGGGACGAACCCGCCGGGGATGTGCTCCACGGACGTCACCGTGCCGGCCAGGGGCGCACGGTTGACGTGGACGTTCAGGGGGCTCATGAAGATCGCGACGCGCGTGCGCCCGTCCTTCCACGGCATGATGCTCTGCACCACGCCGTCGGCGGGCGAGATGACGCGGCCCTGGGCGATTTCGCGCTCGGGGTCGCGGAAGAACCACAGCATGCCCGCCGCGAGAGCGGTGGCGGGCACGGCCGCCGCGGCCCAGCGTCCGGACTTGCGGGCCCGGGTGAGGCTGAGCGCCGCGGTGGCGACGGTCGGCAGGAGCCACGGCGATGCTCCGCGCGCGAGGCGTCCACCGAGGAGGCCGACGCGAGGTGCAGAGGTTTGGCTGTGGGGCATGGATGACCTTCGTAGCGGGTGATGCCGCGCCGCAAACGGGGGGACGGGACGGCGGCTTTACTGGAATGCTATCGGTTGCGCGCAACAACTGGGCAAGCCAGAAGCCGAGTCGATGGCCGTCGGCCAGTGACTGCCAGTGATCCTTCTGCGGAAAATCGTCGAGCGATTCACCATAAAAGGTACTTTCAGCCCTGGAGTCGGTACTCCTCGAGCAGGCGTCGCCCGATGATCATTTTCTGGATCTCGGCGGTACCTTCACCGATCAGCAGCATCGGGGCTTCCCGGTACAGGCGCTCGATCTCGTACTCCTTCGAGAACCCGTAGCCGCCGTGGATGCGGAAGGCGTCTTCCACCACCTCCTTGCAGTACTCGGAGGCGAGGTACTTCGCCATCCCTGCTTCGAGGTCGTTTCGTTCCCCGGAGTCCTTTTTGCGTGCTGCGTTGACCATCATCGCATGGGCGGCTTCGACCTTGGTAGCCATCTCGGCCAGCTTGAACTGGATGGCCTGGTGCTCGGCGATCGCCTTGCCGAAAGTGTGACGTTGCTGGGCATAGGAGACACCGAGCTCGAACGCACGCTGAGCGACGCCGCAGCCACGGGCGGCCACGTTGACGCGACCGACCTCGACGCCGTCCATCATTTGGTAAAACCCTCGGCCGGTCTGGCCGCCGAGGACGCGATTGGCCGGAATGCGCAGTCCGTCCATGATGAGCTCGGTCGTGTCGACGCCCTTGTAGCCCATCTTGTCGATCTTGCCCGGGATGGTCAGGCCCGGACGGACCTCCCCGAAGCCGGGCTCCTTCTCGACCAGGAAGGTCGTCATCGACTTGTGGGGCGCGGTGCCCTCCGGGTGTCCTTCGTCACTCCGGACGAGGACGGCCACCAGCGTGGAGGTGCCTCCGTTGGTCAGCCACATCTTCTGGCCGTTCAGGACGTACTCGTCGCCGTCCTTCACCGCCTTCGAGGTGATGGCCGACACGTCCGACCCCAGGCCCGGCTCGGACATCGAGAACGCGCCGCGCACCTCGCCCAGCGCCATGCGCGGGAGGAAGTGGTCCTTCTGCTCCTGCGTGCCGTGCTGCTTGAGCATGTACGCCACGATGAAGTGGGTGTTGATGATGCCCGAGACGGACATCCAGCCGCGCGCTATCTCCTCGACGCACAGCGCGTAGGTGAGCAGCGACTCACCCAGACCGCCGTACTCCTCCGGGATCATCAGCCCGAACAGGCCGAGCTCCTTGAGACCGTCGACGATCTGCTGCGGGTACTCGTCGCGGTGCTCCAGCTCGGTCGCGACCGGGATGATCTCCTTGTCGACGAACTCGCGGACCGTCTTGAGGATCTCGCGCTGGACCTCGTTGAGGCCGGCGGTCTGGGCAAGTCGGGTCATGGCTCTTACTTCCCCTGTTCCTTGAGCTGCGGGCGCCCGGGCTGCTCGCCGCCGCGCTCCTTGATGTACGTCTCGGTCGGGACCATCACCTTGCGGCGGAAGACGCAGACGAGGGTGCCGTCCTGCTTGTAGCCCTTGGTCTCCACGTAGACGATCCCGCGGTCGTTCTTCGACTTCGAGGGGGTCTTGTCGAGGACCGTGGTCTCGCCGTAGATGGTGTCGCCGTGGAAGGTCGGCGCCACGTGCCGCAGGGACTCGATCTCCAGGTTGGCGATGGCCTTCCCCGAGACGTCGGGGACCGACATGCCGAGCAGCAGCGAGTAGATGTAGTTGCCGACGACCACGTTCTTGCCGAAGTCGGTGGTGTTCTCGGCGTAATTGGCGTCCATGTGGAGCGGGTGGTGGTTCATGGTCAGCAGGCAGAAGAGGTGGTCGTCGTACTCCGTGACCGTCTTCCCGGGCCAGTGCTTGTAGACCGCCCCGACCTCGAACTCCTCGTACGTACGTCCGAACTGCATGGTCCTACGCCTCCGGGATCTCGAACTTGCTGGTGCGCTGCATGCCCGCCGCGCGGCCCTTGCCCGCGATGACCAGGGCCATCTTGCGGCTGGCCTCGTCGATCATCTCGTCGCCGAGCATGGCCGAGCCCTTCTTGCCGCCGGCCTCGGAGGTGCACCAGTCGTACGCGTCGAGGATCAGCTCGGCGTGGTCGTAGTCCTCCTGCGAGGGCGAGAAGACCTCGTTCGCCGCGTCGACCTGTCCGGGGTGCAGCACCCACTTGCCGTCGAAGCCGAGGGCCGCGGCCCGCCCGGCGACCTCGCGGTACGCGTCCACGTCGCGGATCTGCAGGAAGGGGCCGTCGATGGCCTGGAGGTTGTGCGTACGGGCCGCCATCAGGATGCGCATCAGGATGTAGTGGTAGGCGTCCGCCGGGTAGCCGGGCGGCTGCATGCCCACGACCAGGGACTTCATGTTGATGGAGGCCATGAAGTCGGCCGGCCCGAAGATGATGGTCTCCAGCCGGGGCGAGGCGGCGGCGATCGCGTCGACGTTCACCAGGCCCTTGGCGTTCTCGATCTGCGCCTCGATGCCGATCTTGCCGACCTCGAAGCCCATGGTCTTCTCGATCTGCGTCAGCAGCAGGTCGAGCGCCACGACCTGCTGGGCGTCCTGCACCTTCGGCAGCATGATGCAGTCGAGGTTCTGGCCGGCGCCCTCGACGACCGTGATGACGTCGCGGTAGGTCCAGTGGGTGGTCCAGTCGTTGACGCGCACCACACGGGTCTTGCCGGTCCAGTCGCCGTTGTTCAGCGCGTCCACGATCGTGTGGCGCGCTCCCTCCTTGGCGAGCGGGGCGCAGGCGTCCTCCAGGTCGAGGAAGACCTGGTCGGCCGGCAGGCCCTGGGCCTTCTCCAGGAAACGCGGGTTCGAACCCGGCACCGCGAGGCAGGAGCGGCGCGGTCGCAGCCGGTTCACCGGGGAAGCGGGCGTGGTCATGCGGGAACCTCCATGGGGTCGAGCTTGTTCGCTTTGCGGATCTCGTCGACGATACGGCCGATGATCTCCGTGATGCCGAAGTCCTTGGGTGTGAACACGGCGGCGACTCCGGCCGCCTTCAGTGTCACCGCGTCGGCGTTCGGGATGATGCCGCCCACGATGACGGGTATGTCGCCCGCCCCCGCGAGGCGCAGGCGCTCCAGCACGTCGGGGACGAGCGCGCAGTGCGAGCCGGACAGGATGGACAGTCCCACGCAGTGCACGTCCTCGGCCAGCGCGGCGGAGGAGATCTCCTCGGGCGTCAGCCGGATGCCCTGGTAGACCACCTCGAAGCCCGCGTCACGGGCCCGAACCGCGATCTGCTCGGCGCCGTTGGAGTGCCCGTCCAGACCCGGCTTGCCCACCAGCAGGCGCAGCCGGCCGGAGCCGAGCTCCTCGGCCGTCCGGGCGACCTTCTCGCGGACGAGGGCCATCGGGGTGCCCTCCTCGGCGGTGACGGCCACCGGTGCCGAGGAGACCCCGGTCGGGGCGCGGAACTCGCCGAAGACCTCCCGGAGCGCGTTCGCCCACTCCCCGGTGGTGACACCGGCGCGGGCGCACTCCAAGGTGGCCTCCATCAGGTTCTCGGTACCGGCCGCAGCCTCCTTGAGGCGCTCCAGCGCCTGCCGGGTGGTGGGGAAGACGAACGGGTCGCCCTCGCCCTGGCGGATCGAGGACTCCTCGCGCTCGGCGCGCCAGCGGCCGATGCGCTCGACGATCTGCGCCTCCACCGCCCCGTCCACCGTCATGATGGCGCCGTCCAGGTCGGCGGTGAGCGGGTTCTCCTCGGTCTGCTGGAAGCAGTTGACCCCGACGATCTTGTCTTCGCCGGCCTCGATCCGGGCCCGTCGCTCGGCGTGCGAGGAGACGAGCCGGGACTTGAGGTAGCCGGACTCGACGGCGGCCATCGCGCCGCCCATCTCCTCGATCCGGTCGATCTCCTCCAGGCACTCCGCCACCAGGGACTCGACCTTGGCCTCGATGACGTGGGAGCCGGCGAAGATGTCCTCGTACTCCAGCAGGTCGCTCTCGTGCGCGAGGACCTGCTGGATGCGCAGCGACCACTGCTGGTCCCAGGGCCGGGGCAGGCCCAGCGCCTCGTTCCAGGCCGGCAACTGCACCGCGCGGGCGCGGGCGTCCTTGGAGAGGGTGACCGCGAGCATCTCCAGCACGATGCGCTGGACGTTGTTCTCCGGTTGCGCCTCGGTCAGTCCGAGGGAGTTGACCTGGACGCCGTACCGGAAGCGCCGCTGCTTGGCGTCCTCGATGCCGTAGCGCTCGCGGGTGACCTTGTCCCAGATCCGGCCGAAGGCGCGCATCTTGCACATCTCCTCGATGAAGCGGACGCCCGCGTTCACGAAGAAGGAGATACGGGCGACGACCTCACCGAAACGTTCCTCCGGGACCTGCCCGGAATCGCGCACCGAGTCCAGGACGGCGATCGCGGTCGACATCGCGTACGAGATCTCCTGGACCGGGGTCGCCCCCGCCTCCTGGAGGTGGTACGAGCAGATGTTGATCGGGTTCCACTTCGGTATGTGGTTGACCGTGTACGCGATCATGTCCGTCGTCAGGCGGAGCGAGGGTCCCGGCGGGAAGACGTGCGTCCCGCGCGAGAGGTACTCCTTGACGATGTCGTTCTGGGTGGTCCCCTGGAGCTTGGAGACGTCCGCGCCCTGCTCCTCGGCGGCCACCTGATAGAGCGCCAGCAGCCACATGGCCGTGGCGTTGATCGTCATCGAGGTGTTCATCTGCTCCAGGGGGATGTCCTGGAACAGTCGTCGCATGTCGCCCAGATGGGAGACCGGGACCCCGACCCGGCCCACCTCGCCGCGGGCGAGGATGTGGTCGGGGTCGTAACCGGTCTGCGTCGGAAGGTCGAACGCGACCGACAGGCCGGTCTGGCCCTTGGCGAGGTTGCGGCGGTACAGCTCGTTGGACGCCTCGGCCGTGGAGTGGCCGGCGTACGTCCGCATGAGCCACGGACGGTCTTTCTGGCGCTCTGTCATCTCAGGCTGTCCCTCTGGGCCCTCGGACGTCTCAGACGTTGCGGAAGCGGTTGATGGCGTCGAGGTGCTGGGCGCGCATCTCGTGGTCGCGGACGCCGAGGCCCTCCTCGGGGGCGAGGGCGAGGACGCCGACCTTGCCCTGGTGGAGGTTGCGGTGGACGTCGTAGGCGGCCTGGCCGGTCTCCTCCAGGGAGTAGACCTTCGACAGGGTGGGGTGGATCTTGCCCTTGGCGATCAGGCGGTTGGCCTCCCAGGCCTCGCGGTAGTTGGCGAAGTGGGAGCCGATGATGCGCTTCAGCGACATCCACAGGTACCGGTTGTCGTACTCGTGCATGTAGCCGGAGGTGGAGGCGCAGGTGGTGATGGTGCCGCCCTTGCGGGTGACGTACACGGAGGCGCCGAAGGTCTCGCGGCCCGGGTGCTCGAAGACGATGTCGATGTCCTCGCCGCCGGTCAGCTCGCGGATGCGCTTGCCGAAGCGCTTCCATTCCTTGGGGTCCTGGGTGTGCTCGTCCTTCCAGAATTTGTAGCCCTCGGCGTTGCGGTCGATGACGGCCTCGGCGCCCATGGAGCGGCAGATGTCGGCCTTCTCCGGGGAGGAGACCACGCAGATGGGGTTGGCGCCGCCGGCGAGGGCGAACTGGGTGGCGTAGGAGCCGAGGCCGCCGCTGGCGCCCCAGATAAGGACGTTGTCGCCCTGCTTCATCCCGGCGCCGTTGCGGGAGACCAGCTGGCGGTAGGCGGTGGAGTTGACCAGGCCGGGGGAGGCGGCCTCCTCCCAGCTGAGGTGCTCGGGCTTGGGCATCAGCTGGTTCGACTTGACCAGGGCGATCTCGGCGAGGCCGCCGAAGTTGGTCTCGAAGCCCCAGATCCGCTGCTCGGGGTCGAGCATCGTGTCGTTGTGGCCGTCGGAGGACTCCAGCTCCACCGACAGGCAGTGCGCGACGACCTCGTCGCCCGGCTTCCAGGCGTTGACGCCGGGGCCGGTGCGCAGCACGACGCCCGCGAGGTCGGAGCCGATGACGTGGTAGGGCAGGTCGTGGCGCTTGGTCAGCTCCGACAGGCGCCCGTAACGCTCCAGGAAGCTGAAGGTGGACACCGGCTCGAAGATCGAGGTCCACACGGAGTTGTAGTTGACCGAGGAGGCCATCACGGCCACCAGGGCCTCGCCCGGGCCGAGTTCGGGGACCGGGACCTGGTCGAGGTGCAGGGACTTGCGCGGGTCCTTCTCGCGGGTGGTGAGCCCGGCGAACATCTCCGCCTCGTCCTTGTGCACGGTGATCGCGCGGTACGAGTCGGGGAGCGGCAGGGCCGCGTAGTCGGCGGCAGTCGCGGCCTGCGACTGGATCGCGTCGAGGATGTCCTTCACGGTGTTGCCTCCGGCTAAGCGCTGATGAGGGTGCGCTGAGGGGATACGCGGCTGCGCGGTACGGGTGTGGTGTGGTGCCGTCGGTCCGGCGAAAGCGGTGGTGCGGGCGACGCCTGTGGTGGGGCGTACGGGGCCTGGTGACGCAGGCATCCGGGGCGCGATCCGTGCCGGGTGGACGTGGACCGCGGGGACATCCGGACCACTTCAACGTATGGCACCCCGTGTCACTCAGCAAGGCACCGCGTGCCAAAACTTTCTCTCATTTGCCATTTGACCTGCGCAGATGAGCGATGATCGATCAGAGTTACCGGTGAGTAGGGGCAAGTCGGACAAACGGAAGGGCCGCCCCCCGAATGGGAGGCGGCCCGTGTGACGAGAGTCGCTACTTGTTCTTCAGTGCCTCTTCGATGGTCCGCATGACCTCGTCGAGCGGGGCGTCCGTCCGGGCCACCGCCACCAGTACCTCGCCCTCCGTGCGCACCGCCGCCGGCGCGGCCGGCGGGCCCGTCAGGGTGCGGCCCGCGCCGATCCCCGAACCGAAGGTCTTGCGCACGATCGAGAAGGCGTGGTCCAACTGCGCCTCCACGTCCCCCTGGCCGCCCGCGCGCAGCCAGCGCCGCAGCACGTGGTTGTGGGCCGTGACCACCGCCGAGGCGGCGACCTCCGCCAGCAGCGGGTCGTCGTTGCCGTCGGCGTGGTCCTGCTCGTCGAAGTGGGCGAGCAGGTAGCGGGTGAAGAGCCGCTCGTACCGGGCCACGGAGGCGATCTCCCGCTCCCGCAGCGCCGGCACCTCACGGGTGAGCCGGTAGCGCTCCACCGACACCGCGGGCGAGGCGGCGTACATCTTCATGACTTCCTTGATCCCCCGGCACACCGTGTCGAGCGGGTGCTCGTGCGCCGGGGCCACGTCCAGGACGGCCTCGGCCCGGGTCAGGGTGTCGTCGTGGTCCGGGAAGATCGCCTCTTCCTTGGACCGGAAGTGCCGGAAGAAGGTCCGGCGGGCCACCCCGGCGGTCGCGGCGATCTCGTCGACCGTCGTGGCCTCGTACCCCTTCGTCGCGAACAGCTCCATGGCGGCCGCCGCCAGCTCGCGGCGCATCTTGAGCCGCTGAGCGGCCGCCTTGGTGCCGGCCGCGCTCTCCGGGGCGTCGGACGCCGTGGCGGCGCGGGGCGAGGTCTTGGCGGGCTGGGACATAGAGCGAAAGTACTTCATTCGCGCGGGGGAGCGCGCCTGAGGGTGGTGGGACGTGGGTGGATGCGGGGGAGGGCCGGCACTGGGCACACAGTGCTCGTCGGGAGGGTTCGTCCGCCGTGAGGGTCCGGCGGACCCGAGGAGCCCTCCCCACGCATCCGGCTCGCGGGCCCGGGCGTCGCCGCGACGCCCGGGCGGCGGATCACCGGCGGGCGTACTCACGGAATCCGCGGCCGGTCTTCCGGCCCAGGCAGCCCGCCGCGACCAGGTGCTCCAGCAGTGCCGAGGGCGCCAGGCCCGGGTCACGGAACTCCTGGTGGAGGACCTTCTCGATGGCCAGGGACACGTCCAGGCCGACCACGTCGAGGAGCTCGAACGGCCCCATCGGGTAGCCGCCGCCCAGCTTCATCGCGGCGTCGATGTCGTCGATGCCGGCGTAGTGCTGCTCGACCATCTTGATCGCGTTGTTCAGGTACGGGAACAGCAGCGCGTTCACGATGAAACCGGCCCGGTCCCCGCAGTCGACCGCGTGCTTGCGGACCTTCCCGCAGACCTCGCGGACCGTGGCGTGCACGTCGTCCGAGGTCAGGACGGTACGGACCACCTCGACCAGCTTCATCGCCGGCGCCGGGTTGAAGAAGTGCATGCCGATCACGTCCTGCGGACGCGAGGTCGCGCGTGCCACGGCGATCACCGGGAGCGAGGAGGTGGTCGTGGCCAGCACCGCGCCCGGCTTGCAGACCTTGTCCAGGCCCGCGAACAGCTCCTGCTTGACCGCGAGGTCCTCGGCGACCGCCTCCACGGCCAGGTCCACCTCGGCGAAGGCGTCCAGCGAGCCCGCCGGGGTGATCAGCGCCAGGGTCTTCGCCGCGCCGTCCTCGGTCAGTCGGCCCTTGGACACCGCACGGCCCAAGGACTTGCCGATCGCGGCCTTCGCGGCCTCCGCCTTCTCCTGGCTGCGGGCGGCCAGCACCACCGGGTAACCGGCCTGCGCGAAGACCTGCGCGATACCGCTCGCCATGGTGCCGGAGCCGGCCACGCCGACCGACGCGACCGCACGGCCCCCGCCGAGCAGCGACCCGTCCAGCGGGGTCTGCAGGTCCCGCACGATCACCGGGCTGCCCGGCGCCTCGTACGTGTAGAAACCACGGCCCGCCTTCTGTCCCGTCAGGCCCGCCTCGGCGAGGTGCCCGAGGATCGGGGCCGGGGCGTGCAGCCGGTCGCCGGAGGAGGCGTACATGGCCTCCAGGACGGTACGGGCGGTGTCCACGCCGATCAGGTCGAGAAGTGCGAGCGGGCCCATCGGCAGGCCGCAGCCGAGCCGCATCGCCGCGTCGATGTCCTCGCGGGAGGCGTACTTCGACTCGTACATGGCCGCGGCCTGGTTCAGGTAGCCGAAGAGCAGGCCGTCCGCGACGAATCCGGGACGGTCGCCGACCGCGACGGGCTCCTTGCCGAGCTCGCGGGCCAGCTCGGTGACCGCCTGGACGGCCGGCGGGGCCGTCAGCACGCAGGAGACCACCTCGACCAGCTTCATCGCCGGCGCCGGGTTGAAGAAGTGCAGGCCCAGGACCCGCTCGGGGCGCTGGGACTCGGCGGCCATCCGGGTCACCGACAGGGCGTTGGTGCCGGTGGCCAAGATGGTGTCCGGGCGGACGACCGCGTCGAGTTCGCGGAAGAGCCGCTGCTTGATCGCGTAGTCCTCGGGGACGACCTCGATGACCAGGTCCGCCTCGGCGGCGGCGCTCAGCTCGGTGAAGGTGCGGAACCGGGCGAGCACGCTGTCGCGCTCGGGCTCGGTGAGCCGCTCCCGGGCGACGGAACGGGCCGTCGAGGCGGCGAGCGCGGCGGTGGCCCGGCGGGCGGCGCCTTCGCTGACGTCGATGCCGATGACCTCCCGGCCGGCCCGGGCGAGGACCTCGGCGATGCCGGTGCCCATGGTGCCGAGACCGACGACGGCGATGGTCTGGAGGGTGGATTGACTGGACGTGGACGGACGGTCCATCGCGGGACTCCAGTGGAAGAGGGTGACGACTGAGGGCGCGGCGCGCGGCGCACAGCACGCGGCCGGGGATTCCGCACAGAGATGCCCGAGGGGCGGGAGAACGGCGGACCCTGTCCCGGGGCCACGCCGCGCGTGAAACTCGTAAGGCGCCGTACCCGAACCGCGGTACGGGGCACTCGGTACCTGGGGTACCGGACCGACTCGTACGGGACGGCTGCGTCACCAGGCCGGTCCCGTACGTATTGAGGGGAGCGTAACTCCTCGGTAACCCGTTGGCCAGAGCACGGGAACGGGTAACGGATGTGACGTACACCGCTGCGGACCTAGGGTGGCAGGGTGAACGACGTACTGGAGCGCCTGCGGGGCGAAGCGGGGGAGTCGGCGGAGTACGAGGCGTTGCTCGCGGCCGGCCCCGACGGGCTCGCGGCCGCGCTGACTTCGCCCGGGCTGCCGCTGTGGGCGCGTGAACTGGCCGCGTACCGACTGGGGATGGCGGGGGACCGGCGGGCCTTCGAGGCGTTGGTGCTGCTGCTCAACCACCGGGACCCGCCCCGGTGCGAGGCCGCCGCCCAGGCGCTGGCCGTCCTCGACGACCCCCGCACGGCCCGCGCGGCGGCCGCCCTGGCGACGAACGAACTTCGCACCGCCTACGCCCTGCACCCGGTCCGGCTGCTCACCGCCCTGCGGGCCCCGGAGTCGGCGCCCGCGCTGATCCGCACCCTCTCGCTACGCCTCGCGCCGCACGACCCGTACTGGCGCGTCGCCCTCGCGTGCGTGGAGGGCCTGGGCGCCCTCCGCGACCCCCGCGCGCGCGGGGTCCTGACCCGCGCCCAATCCCATCCCCGCCTCGCGCAGGCGGCGACGGCGTCCCTGCGGCTGCTGCCCGCCCCGGACGGGTCGGCCGGCTGACCCCGGGACGGGGTCAGCGGTCCGCCGGGACGATCGCGAAGGCCTCGACCTCCAGCAGGAGTTCCGGGTGGACGAGGGCGGCGACCTGGAACGCCGAGGAGGCGGGGAGCCGGTCCGCCGGGATCACGGCGGCGCGGGCTTCGCGCAGGGCCGGCAGGTGGGCCAGGTCGGTGACGAAGTAGGTCAGCTTCACCACGTCCTCGAAGCCGGCCCCGGCCGCCTCCAGACACCGGCGCAGGTTCTCGAACACCTGCCGGGCCTGGGCGGCGGCGTCGCCCACCCCCACCACCTCGCCCTTCTCGTCGAACGCGCACTGCCCGGAGACGGCGACGAACGTCCCCGTCCCCCGGACGACGTGGCTGTACTGGGGGCTCGGGGCGACGCCCTCGGGAGCGGCGATCCGGGTGAGGTGGCTGTCGCTCGATGTGGTCACGGCACGATCCTGCCCGGTGACGCTCAGCCGCGGAAGCCCAGCAGCCCGTGCAGGGCCGCGCCGCCCGCCGAGTGCGGGAGCGCGCGGGTGGCCGAGGCGGGCGTCGGGGCCGGACCGGCCGGGCAGGTGGCGTCCGCCGCCTTGCCCGTCCGCAGGTAGGACGCCAGCTTGTCGTCCAGGCACTTGTTGCCGCTCAGCGCGATCCCGTGGTTGCCGCCGCCCTCCTCGACCACCAGGGCCGCGCCCTTGAGCTTGTCCCGCATGCTCAGCGCGCCGCCGAACGGCGTCGCCGCGTCCTCCGTCGCCTGGAAGAGCAGCGCGGACGAGAGGTCGGTGTTCGTCACGTCCGGGGCGGCCAGGGGCTCCGTCTTCCAGAACGCGCACGGCGCGTTGTACCAGGCGTTGTTCCAGGTCATGAAGGGCGCCTCGGCGTGCGTGCGCCACATGTCGGCCCGCCAGGTGTCCCAGTCCTTCGGCCAGGCCGAGTCCCGGCACTGCACGGCCGTGTACACGCTGTACCCGTTGCCCGCCCCGGGCTCGACCGCACCGAACCGTTGGTAGGCCGCCACCAGCGGCTTCTCGTCCTTGCCCACGGAGTACGCGGAGAACGCCTCGGCCAGGTTGGGCCAGTAGCCGTCGTAGTAGCCGCCCGGCATGAAGGTGTCCTCCAGCTCGGACGCGCCGACCTTGCCGCCCGCCGGCGCCTCCCGCAGCGCCTCGCGCATCTCGTACCAGCGCCGTTCGACCTCCGCCGGATCGCCGCCCAGCCGGTACTTCTCGTCGTACCGGGCCACCCACGCCAGGAACGCCTTGTGGCGGGCGTCGAAGGCCCGGTCCTGGGCAAGGTTGTCCTCGTACCAGACCCCGCCCGGGTCGACGACGGAGTCGAGGACCAGGCGGTGCACCCGGTCCGGGTGCAGCTTGGCGTACACCGCGCCGAGGTAGGTCCCGTACGAGTAGCCGAAGTAGCTGAGCTTCGCCGCCCCCAGGGCCGTGCGCAGCGACTCCATGTCGCGGGCCGCCGAGACGGTGTCGATGTACGGGAGCACGTCCGCGTGCTTGGTCTGGCAGGACTCGGCGAAGGACCTGACGCGGTCGAGGTTGGCCTGCTCGGAGCGCCCGTCGGTGGGGACGGAATCAGGCCGTACCGGGGCGAAGTAACCGGCCGCGCAGTCCAGGGTCGGCTCGCTCTTGCCGACGCCCCGGGGGTCGAACCCGATCACGTCGTACGCGGCGGCCACGTCCTTCGGCAGCGCGGAGGCGATGAATCCGGCCAGCGCCCGGCCGCTGCCGCCCGGCCCGCCCGGGTTGACCAGCAGCGGACCCTGCGACTTCGCCGCGGTGTGCGGGACGCGGGTCAGGGCCAGGGCGATCTGCCGCCCCCGGGGGTTGTCGTGGTCGAGCGGGACCTTGAGGGAGGCGCACTGCAGCGAGGGGTAGCGGGTGGTCGCGCAGCCGGTCCAGCGCAGCGTCGCCGCCGCCGGGCCGGTCGAGCCCGCCGGGGCCACCGGGGCGGCGGTGACCGGCGTGGCGACGGCGACGACGGTCGCGATCGAGAGCAGGACGGCGGCGCGGTTCTTGACCTTCACGGAGCCGCGCGTCTTCAAGGGGTCGAGCATGGGGCCTCCCAGCCGAGGGTTCTGGGCGGAATCGTCCCGGAAATCACGCCCCGAAGCCCGGATTGCGCCGTCCATTGGCCCGATGTGATGAGCGTTCAGGGGCCGTACGGGGCGCACGGAGGCGGTCGGGGCCGATTTGGGCGCCCGCCCCCGAGGTGGTTGGCTTGCCGCGGACGAGCGGACACAACTGCTGGAGGAACAGCTATGGCGCAGGTCGAGGCCACCACGGAGCGGATCATCGCGGCCGACGCGGAGACCGTGTTCGACGCGCTGGCGGACTACACCGGGACCCGGGGCAAGCTGCTGCCCGAGCACTTCAGCGAGTACGAGGTGCGCGAGGGCGGCGACGGCGAGGGCACCCTCGTCCACTGGAAGCTCCAGGCCACCAGCAAGCGGGTACGGGACTGCCTGCTGGAGGTCGGCGAGCCGACCGACGGGCAGCTCGTGGAGAAGGACCGCAACTCCTCCATGGTCACCACCTGGACCGTGACCCCTGCCGGCGAGGGCAAGTCCAAGGTCGTCGTCTCCACCGTGTGGAACGGCGCCGGAGGCATCGGCGGCTTCTTCGAGCGCACCTTCGCACCCAAGGGCCTCGGTCGCATCTACGACACCGTGCTCGCCAACCTGGCAGCCGAAGTAGAGGGCTGAGCAAGGCAGTTGCCGGTGCGGGCCGTCGGGCGGCTCACCGGTTCGGGTGGACTTCCCGGCCCCGGTGGGCGCGCCCGGCGACCACCCCCCGGGCCCGGGCGTGGCCCCGGGCCCGGGGCGCCCCAGGCCGCTAGGGTGGATCGTCCGCGACCCGACCCACCGGGGGCCCGATGAAGATCCTCGTCTCCGCCGACATGGAAGGCGCCACCGGCGTCACCTGGCCCGCCGACGTGTTGCCCGGAACCCCGCAATGGGAACGCTGCCGGTCCTTGTTCACCTCCGACGTGAACGCGGCCGTCCTCGGCTTCTTCGACGGCGGCGCCGACGAGGTCCTCGTCAACGAGGCGCACTGGACCATGCGCAACCTGCTGCTGGAGCGGCTCGACGAGCGCACCGAGATGCTCACCGGCCGGCACAAGTCCCTCTCGATGGTCGAGGGCGTCCAGCACGGCGACGTCGACGGCATCGCGTTCGTCGGCTACCACACCGGCGCCGGCGCCGAGGGAGTCCTCGCCCACACCTACCTCGCCAACACCATCACGGGCGTCTGGCTCAACGGGGTCCGCGCGAGCGAGGGCCGGCTGAACGCCCATGTCGTCGCGGAGTACGGCGTCCCCGTCGTCCTCGTCACCGGAGACGACCTGACCTGCGCCGACGCCGCCGGTTACGCGCCCGGCGCGGAGAGCGTCGCCGTCAAGGACCACGTCTCGCGCTACGCGGCGGTCTGCCGCACCCCCGCCCGCACCGCCGCCGACATCCGCGCCGCCGCCCGGCGGGCGACCCGCCTGGCCGTCCGCCACGAGCCCCACGCGCGCGGGCCCTTCACCATCGAGGTGGAGTTCGACGCGGAGCACCTGCCGGCGGCCGCCACGGTGATCCCCGGTGTCGCCCGTTCGGGCGAGCGCAAGATCGCGTACACCAGCGAGACCATGTTCGAGGGCATCCGTACCTTCAAGGCGGTCACAACGGTCGTCTCGGCGGCCGTGGAGGAGCAGTATGGCTGACATGCGGCCCATGCATTCGACCGACGGCCCCGCGGACGAGACCGTGGACCGGACGGCGCTCGACGAAGCGGTCCGATTCACCTCCGACCTCATCCGCATCGACACCACCAACCGCGGCGGCGGCGACTGCCGGGAACGACCCGCCGCCGAATACGTCGCCGAACGGCTCGCCGCCGCAGGGCTGGAGCCGGTCCTGTCGGAGCGGACCCCGGGCCGGACCAACGTGGTCGCCCGCGTCGAGGGCGGCGACCCGTCCGCCGAGGCCCTCCTCGTCCACGGCCATCTCGACGTGGTCCCGGCCGAGGCCGCCGACTGGAGCGTCCACCCCTTCTCCGGCGAGATCCGCGACGGCGTGGTCTGGGGCCGCGGGGCGGTCGACATGAAGAACACAGACGCGATGGTGCTGGCCGTCGTTCGCGCCTGGGCGCGGGCCGGTGTCAAGCCCCGCCGGGACATCGTGCTCGCCTTCACGGCAGACGAGGAGGACAGTGCGATCGACGGCTCGGGTTTCCTCGCCGACCACCACCCGCACCTGTTCGACGGCTGCACGGAGGGGATCGGCGAATCCGGCGCCTTCACCCTGCACGCCGGCCGGGGCCGGCCCCTCTACCCGATCGCCGCCGGGGAACGCGGCACCGCCTGGCTGAAGCTGACGGCGCACGGCACCGCCGGCCACGGCTCCAAACCCAACCGGGCCAACGCCGTCACCCGCCTCGCCGCGGCCGTCGCCCGGATCGGCGCCCACGAATGGCCCGTGCGGCTCACCGACACCGTCACCGCCTGCCTCACCGAACTCGCCTCCCTCCAGGGCCTGTCCGTGAACCCGCGCGCCCGCGACACCGACCTCGACGCCCTCCTCGACAAGCTCGGTCCGGCCGCCGGACTGGTCGAGGCCACGCTCCGCAACAGCGCCAACCCCACCATGTTCGAGGCCGGTTACAAGCTGAACGTCATCCCGGGACACGCCACCGCGTACGTCGACGGACGGGTGCTGCCGGGCGGGGAGGCGGAGTTCATCGCCACCCTCGACGAACTCACCGGCCCCGACGTGCGCTGGGAGTTCCACCACCGGGAGGTGGCACTCGAAGCCCCCGTCACCGGACGGACCTACGGCATCCTGCGCGAGAGCGTCGAGCACTTCGACCCCGAGGGGCGCGCGGTTCCCTTCTGCATGGCCGGCGGGACCGACGCCAAGCAGTTCTCCCGGCTCGGCATCACCGGCTACGGCTTCTCCCCGCTCAAGCTGCCGCCCGGCTACGACTACTGGTCCCTCTTCCACGGCGTGGACGAGCGGGTCCCCGTGGACGCGCTGCACTTCGGGGTCCGGGTACTCGACCGCGCGCTGCGCACCCTGTGACGGGGGCAGCGCGATGACGACACCCTCCGCCGGGCCCTACGGGAGCTGGCCCTCGCCCATCGACGCCGCGCTGGCCGCGTCCCTCGACGGGCGGCCCGAGTACGTGGGCACCGTCGGCGCCGAGGTGTGGTGGACCGAGCCCCGGCCCGCCGAGGGCGGGCGTCGCACCCTGGTCCGCAGGCCCGCCGACGGGGGCCCAGAGCGGTCGGTGCTGGACGCGCCGTGGAACGTCCGCAGCCGGCACACCGAGTACGGGGGCCGCCCTTGGACCGGTACCGCACGCGCCACCGGCGGGCCGCTCGTGGTGTTCGTCCACCACGGCGACCAGCGGCTGTACGCGTACGAACCGGACGCGCCCGGCGCCCCGCCGCCCCGGCCGCTCACCCCCCTGTCCCCACTCCGCGTCGGTGGCGGGCTGCGCTGGGCCGACCCGGTGTTGCGCGGCGGCGAGGTGTGGTGCGTGCTGGAGGAGTTCACGGGGCCCGGGCCCACCGACGTACGCCGCGTGGTGGCGGCCGTACCGCTGGACGGCTCGGCCGCCGACGACCGGTCCGCGGTGCGGGAGCTGACCGACGACCGGCACCGGTTCACGACCGGCCCGCGGATCTCCCCGGACGGCCGGTTCGCGGCGCGGCTGGTGTGGGACCACCCCCGGATGCCGTGGGACGGCACCGAACTGCTGCTCGCCGAGGTCGTCGGGTCCGGCGGCGCCGGGTCCGACGTCCTCGCCGAGCCCCGTAGCGTGCTCGGCGGACCCGAGGAGGCCGTGGCCCAGGTGGAGTGGGCCGCGGACGGGGCCCTGTTGGCGGTCAGCGACCGCGGCGGCTGGTGGAACCCGTACCGCGTCGACCCGGACACCGGCGAGGCCGTCAACCTGTGCCCGCGCGAGGAGGAGTTCGGCGGCCCGCTGTGGAAGCCCGGCCTCGCCTGGATCGCCCCGCTGCCGGACCGGCTCCTCGCCGTCCTGCACGGCCAGGGCTCCTCGGTGCTCGGCGTGCTCGACCCCGACACCGGCGACCTGGTCGACGCGGCCGGCCCGTGGACGGCATGGCAGCCCACCCTCGCCGTCCACGGAACGCGGGTGTACGGGGTCGCCGCCAGCCCGCGCAGCGGCTACGAGGTGGTCGAACTGGACACGGCGTCCGGCCACGCCCGGGTCGTCGGCGCCCGTGCCGCCGCCCCCGTGGACCCCGCCTACTACCCCGAACCCCAGAGCCGGACCTTCCTCGGCCCGGGCGGCCGGGAGATCCACGCCCACGTCTACCCGCCCCACCACCCCGACCGGGCGGCGCCCGCCGACGAACTGCCCCCGTACGTGGTGTGGGCGCACGGCGGGCCGACCGACCACGTACCGCCGGTACTGGACCTGCACATCGCCTACTTCACCTCCCGGGGCATCGGCGTGGTCGAGGTGAACTACGGCGGCTCCTCCGGGTACGGCCGGCCCTACCGCGAGCGGCTGCGCGAGCAGTGGGGCGTGGTGGACGTGGAGGACTGCGCGGCCGTCGCCCGGGCCCTGGCCGCCGAGGGCACCGCCGACCCGGACCGGCTCGCGATCCGCGGGGCCAGCGCGGGCGGCTGGACGGCGGCCGCCTCCCTCGCCGCGACCGACCTCTACGCCTGCGCGGCGATCATCTACCCCGTGCTCGACCTGAGGGGCTTCGCTGAGGAGACCCACGACCTGGAGTCCCACTACGTCGACGGTCTGGCCGGCCCGCCGCGGACCCTGGCGGTGCGCTGCCGCGAACGCTCCCCGGTGGCCCGCGCCGACCGGATCACCGCCCCGTTCGTCCTGCTGCAGGGCCTCGACGACCCCGTCTGCCCGCCCGCGCAGGCGGAGCGCTTCCTGGCCGCGCTGCGCGGGCGCTCGGTGCCGCACGCGTACATCACCTTCGCGGGCGAGGGTCACGGATTTCGACGCGCGCAGACCATGGTCCGGGCCTTGGAAGCCGAACTCGGCCTCTACGTACAGGTGTTCGGTCTCGATCGGACTGACGTGCCGCGGCCGGCGCTCGAACCCTGACTCGGCCCCGGACGGCGGCGTGCCGGCGCCCGGTCCCGTGCATATGCTGAGGGCATGGCCGAACTCCACTACCTCCGCGAAGGGCCCCGGGTCGGCATCCGCGGCTACCGCGCCGCCGACGGGCCGGAGTTCACCGCCCGGGCGCGCGAGAGCCGGGACCTGCACCGGCCCTGGCTGTTCCCGCCCGACACCCTGGAGGCCTACGAGCCCTACGCGGCCCGACTCGACGGGGACGAGCGCGCCGGGTACCTGGTCTGCGAACGCGCCACCGGCGCACTGGCCGGGTTCGTCAACATCAACAACATCGTGCGCGGCGCGTTCCAGAGCGGCGCCCTCGGCTACGGGGCCTTCGCCCACGCCGCGGGGCGCGGACTGCTCGGTGAGGCGTTCGGCCTGGTCCTGGACCAGGCGTTCGCCCCGACCTCCGCGGGCGGCCTGGGCCTGCACCGGCTGGAGGCCAACATCCAGCCCGACAACGCCGCCTCCATCGCGCTCGTCCGCCGGCACGGCTTCCGGCTGGAGGGTCTCTCCCCCGACTTCCTGTACGTCGACGGCGCCTGGCGGGACCACGAGCGTTGGGCGCTCACCGCGGCGTAGGCCACCGCTTTGCGTAATCCTGACCGGTGGTGATCCGCGGAACCCCTGTGCACCGGTCGGTGCGGCGTGTTCCATTCCCTCATGGCCACCACCGTCCGACGTGCTCTGCTGAACCTCCCCGCCGCTCCGCTCGGCCCCGAGAACCCGCTGCCCGCCCTGCGCGCGCCCGCCGAGGTGCACGTACTGGACGAGCGGGCGCGGCAGGGGCTGCCGCGCGACATGGGCCGCCAGATCGGCTACGAACCGCTGCGTTCCCTGCTGCCCGTACGCCTGCGCGACGGGTACGAACGCACCCGTAACAAACGCGACTTCGAAGCGATCGTCATCGAGAACGCCCACCTGCGCGTCACGGTCCTGCCCGGGCTCGGCGGCCGGATCCACTCGCTCCTCCACCTGCCGACCGGCCGGGAACTCCTCTACCGCAACCCGGTGTTCCAGCCCGCGAACTTCGCCCTCAACGGCGCCTGGTTCTCGGGCGGTGTGGAATGGAACATCGGCGCCACCGGGCACACCACCTTGTCCTGCGCCCCACTGCACGCCGCGCTCGTCCCCGCGCCGGACGGCGGCGAGATGGTCCGGCTCTGGGAGTGGGAGCGGCTGCGCGACCTGCCGTTCCAGGTGGACCTGTGGCTGCCGGGGGACTCGGAGTTCCTCTACGCGGGCGTGCGCGTGCGCAACCCGCACGAGCGGCCCGCGCCCGTCTACTGGTGGTCCAACATCGCCGTCCCCGAGGACCCCGGGACCCGGGTGCTGGCCCCGGCGGACGAGGCCTGGCACTTCGGTTACGAACGCTCGCTGCGGCGCGTCCCCGTCCCGGAGTGGGAGGGCACGGACCGCACGTACCCACCGCGGTGCGAGCACCCCGCCGACTTCTTCTACGAGGTCCCGGAAGACACCCGGCCGTGGATCGCCTCCCTCGACGCCGAGGGTCGCGGACTGGTGCAGACCTCCACCGGACCGCTGCGCGGGCGCAAGCTGTTCACGTGGGGCTCGGGCGCCGGCGGCCGGCGGTGGCAGGAATGGCTGACCGAGCCGGGCACGGGGGGCTACGCGGAGATCCAGGCCGGACTGGCCCGGACCCAGCTGGAGCACGTACGACTGGAGGCGGGGGCGGAGTTCGCCTGGCTGGAGGCGTACGGGCCGCTCTCCGCCGAGCCCGCCGCCGTGCACGGCCCCGACTGGGCGGCGGCGCGGGGCGCGGCCTCGGCGGCGCTGGACGCGGCGCTGCCCGCCGAGCGGCTGGAGGCGGCGTACGCGGCGTGGCGCGGAGCGGCCGACGAGCAGCCCGGGGAGCGGCTGGCGACGGGCTCCGGCTGGGGCGCGCTGGAGGTGCTCTGCGGAGGCTTCAAGCTGCCCGGCACCCCCTTCCCCGAGTCGACGCTGGGTGAGGCCCAGGAGCCCTGGCTGGAACTGTGGCGAACCGGCGTCTTCCCCGCGCCGCGCCGGGTGGCCCCGCCGGGGGAGACCCTGGTGGCCCCGCACTGGCGGGACATGCTGGAGACGGCCCCCGCCGACCCGCTGACCGAGTACCACCTGGGCGTCGCACAGTGGCACGCAGGCGACGTGGCCCAAGCGGTGCGCAGCTGGGAGCGTGGCCTGGCGCTCGCGCCCTCGCGGTGGCCGCTGCTCAGGTGTCTGGCGGTGGCCGACGCGCTGGTCGGCGACGCCGAGCGGGCCGCCGACCGGTACACGGAGGCCTTCGAGGACCTGGCGCAGGAGAGCCGGGGCGGCCCGCCGTGGCTCGCGGCGGAATCCGCCCTGGGGCGCGAGGCGCTGACGGCCCTCCTGGCGGCCGGCCGGCTCGCGGCGGCGCGCTCGGTCTGGGACCGGCTGCGGCCCACCCTGCGCGAACACGGCCGCTTCCGGCTCCTCGCGGCGCGACTGCTGTCGGCGGAGGGCCACCTGGGCGCGGCCCGCAGGGTCTTCGAGGACGGTTTCGAGGTGCCGGACCTCCGCGAGGGCGAGGAGACCCTGGAGCACATCTGGTCCACCCTCACGGACCGGCCCCTCCCACCGGCCTACGACTTCCGCATGCGCCCCAAGACGCCCTGACCCTCACGCCCTGACCCCCGACGCCCGCACCCTCACGGCGTCCCGGCCCGCTTCACGCCCGGGCCAGGATCTCCCCGTTCAAGACCGAGAACCAGGCGTCCGGGGCGGCGCCCCAGGCGCGCCAGGCCTCGGCGATCGCGGTCAGCGCCTCCGGCGTGGCGTGGTGGCCGGAGGTCGCGATCGACGCGTACGCCGAGGCCGTCGTGCGGTCCGCCCACAGGGAGGACCACCAGGCGACCTCCTCCGGCGTGGCGAAGCACCAGGCCGTCGCGGAGGACGCCACCTCGGTGAACCCGGCCGCGCGGGCCCACGACAGCAGCCGTCGCCCCGCGTCCGGCTCGCCGCCGTTGGCCCGGGCCACCCGCCGGTACAGGCTCTGCCAGTCCTCCAGCCCGGGCGTAGGCGGGAACCAGGTCATCGCCGCGTAGTCGGCGTCGCGCGCCGCCACGATCCCGCCCGGCCGGCACACCCGGCGCATCTCGCGCAGCGCCCGCACCGGGTCCCCGACGTGCTGGAGCACCTGGTGGGCGTGGACCACGTCGAAGGAGTCGTCCGGGAAGTCCAGCGCGTGCACGTCCGCGGTGGCGAACTCGACGGGTGCGCCGGGCGCGCGCCGCGCCACGTAGGCCCGGGCCTGTTCCAGGACGTCGGCCGCCGCGTCGACCGCCGTGACCCGGCCGCCGGGGGCCACCAGTTCCGCCAGGTCCGCGGTGATGGTGCCGGGTCCGCAGCCCACGTCCAGCACCGACATGCCGGGTCGTAGTTCGCCGATCAGGTAGGCGGCCGAGTTCTCGGCGGTGCGCCAGCGGTGGGAACGCAGGACCGACTCGTGGTGGCCGTGCGTGTAGACGGCGGTCTCCTTCATGGCGGTGACTCCTCTTCGTCGAAGCGTGTGATCACGATAAAGGCTTGGCTCGATATTTGAGATGGGCGTATTGAAATATGGACACGACTCCTGTCGGGCACGGGAAGAGGACCGGCGGGTGGCGATGTCGGTCGCGGGCGGGGAGAGTGGGCCCAAGGGACGGACCGCGCCGGAGGGCGGTGCGGCCCCGTGCCCGGCACCCTGCTGCCCCAGCACGCCGAGGCACCGCGGCCGTTCGGCGGGCGACCACGACGGGCGCGGGCGGCGATAGCGGGTAAATAACCGTATAAAGGGCATGACCCGGCGGAGAGGGCGACCCGGGGACGGAACGAGGGAAGGCGGCGGCGCGATGTCGGGGAAGGCGGGGCCGGGGCGCACCACGGCGGAGGAGCGCGGCTACGTCCGCAACGGACCGCCCGCCCCCCAACCCGGCCTCCCGGTCCTGCCCGAACTCACCGCCGTCCTCGCCCGGGCCGCGGGACGCGCCGCCCCCGAGCCGCCCGGCGGCGGGGAGGCGGTACGCACGGCCGCCTGTGGGTACTGGGCCCGGCGCGGGCTGCCCACCCGGCCGGAGAACGTCGCCGCCGGCCCCGGCGCTCCAGGCCTGCTGCTCGCGCTGCTCGGCGCGTACGGGGGCGACGTGATGCTGCCCCGGCCCTGTCCCGCCTGGTGGACACCCCAGGTCCGGCTCCTGGGACGGCGGGCCTACCACGTCCCGACCCCCGCCGAGTGCGGCGGCGTACCGGACCCCTACGCCCTGCTGGAAACCGTCCGCCGGGTGCGGGCCGAAGGCGGCGATCCGCGCGTCCTGTTGTTGTCCGTCGCCGACGACCCGACCGCCACCGTGCCACCGCCCGAGATGCTGCGCGAGGCGTGCGAGGCCGCCGAAACCGCCGGACTGTTCGTGGTGAGCGACGAGAGCTGGCGCGACACCGTGCACCGCCCGCAGGAGACGCTGGTGCTGAGTCCGGCCGAGATGCTCCCCGACCAGGCCGCCGTGCTGGTGGACCTGTCCGGCTCCCTGCTGCCGGCGGGCTGGCCGGCGGCGGTGGTCCGCTTTCCCGGCACCGCCCGCGGCGCCCGCCTGTGGGCCCGCACCCTCGACGTCCTCACCGCCACGGGGGCCCTCGTCGCGGGCCCGGTCGCCGGTGCCGCCGCGTACGCGCTCGACGAACCCGACGCCGTCTGCGAACGCGCGTACACGGCCGCCGCCCTGCACGGCGCGGTGGCCGCCGCGGCACACCGCGAGCTGCTCGCCGCGGGCGCCTTCGCCCGACCCCCGCAGGCCGGACGCCACTTGTACGCGGACCTCACCTCGCTGCGCACCGGGCTGGCCCGGCACGGGGTGGGCGACGCGATGGAACTGGAGGACTGGCTCGGCGCCCGGCTCGGGGCGCCGACCCCCGGCGCCCAGCGGTTCGCCGACTCGCCCGACGCGCTGCGCGTACGCCTGTCGACGGGACCGCTGCTGGGAGCGGGTCCCCGGGAGCGGCTCGCCTCCCTCACCACCCGCGAGCCCCTGGAGCTGCCGCACGTAAAGGCCTCGCTGGACCGGCTCCGGTCGTTGCTGGCAGAGCTGGCCGACTGAACCGGGCGCCGAGCCCCGCCGACCCGACCACAGCGCAGGCGAACGGAGACTTCTCGTGACGGACCAGAGGGACGCCGTCGGACCCGACCGGACGGGCCGGGCCGTGCGCGAGGGCGCGGCGCGGCCCGTGCCCGTCCACCGCCATCCGGCCCCGGACACCATCCCGGGCGGCTTCCCCGACATGGCCCCCGACCCCGTCCCCGCCCTGACCGCGCCCCGGCCGCTCGGGGAACTCCGCTCCTGGCCCGGTTCGTTCGCCGACCGGCTGACCACCCCGCTGCCCGGCGTACGGGCCTTCGCGCGGCTCGCCCGCGAAGGCGCCCTGCGGCCCGACACCGAGGGACTCGGCGGCATCCCGGACCTCCCGTACCGGCCGGCCCCGCTGCCCCCTGCCGTGCCGGGGACGGTGTGCGTCACCTGGGCGGGACACGCCAGTTGGGTGCTGCGGACCGGCGGGCTGACCGTACTGACCGACCCCGTCTGGTCCCGGCGCATCCTCGGGACCCCGGCCCGGATGACCCCCGTCGGCGTGCCCTGGGCGCAACTGCCGCCCGTGGACGCGGTGGTGATCAGCCACAACCACTACGACCACCTCGACGCGCCCACCCTCAAACGGCTGCCCCGGCACACCGCCGTGTTCGCCCCGGCCGGCCTGGCCCGCTGGTTCCGTCGCCGGGGCTTCAGCCGGGTCACCGAACTCGACTGGTGGGAGGCGGCCGAACTGGACGGGGTGCGCTTCGACTTCGTACCGGCCCACCACTGGTCGAAGCGGTCCCTGCTGGACACCTGCCGGACGCTGTGGGGCGGCTGGGTGCTGACGGACACGGCCACGGGCAAGAAGGTCTACTTCGCGGGCGACACCGGCTACGGCCACTGGTTCGCGGAGATCGGCCGCCGGCACCCCGACATCGACCTGGCCCTCCTGCCGATCGGCGCCTACGCCCCCCGATGGTGGCTGCGCGACGTCCACGCCGACCCCGAGGAGGCGGTCCGCGCCTGCGTCGACCTCGGGGCCCGCCGGATGGCCCCGATGCACTGGGCCACCTTCGTCCTGTCGGCGGAGCCCGTGATGGAACCCCTGCACCGGGTGCGCGCCGCCTGGTCGCGGGCCGGGCTGCCGCGCGAATCCCTGTGGGACCTGCCCATCGGGGCCTCGCGCACCTTGTGACCCCGGTCGCCCTCGCGGACCCCCGCTGCCGTGACCCCGGCCCGCTCAGCGCAAGGGGCGCAGCCGCCGCCACAGTGCCGGGGCCGCGCTGATCAACAGGGTCACCCCCACCGCCACGGCCACCCCCTCCCAGGGTCGCGCGAACAGCGACCCGCCCAGGATGCCGATCAGCCCGTACGTCCCCGCCCACGCCAGGCACGCCGGCCCGTCGCCCCGCGCGAACCGCCGCATCGGCAATCCCGCCAGCAGGCACGCCAGCATCACCGGTATCCGCCCCGCCGGAACCAGCCGCGAGACGACCAGGACCAGCACCCCGTGCTCGTCGAGCCCGTGCCGCGCCCGCTCCAGCCGGTCGGGCGCGGCCCGGTCCCGCAGTCGCCCCAGCCACCGCGAGCCGCCCCGCGAGCGCACTCCGCTGAGACCGAGCCAGTACAGCGCCATGTCACCGAGGAACGCCGCGAGCGCGGACACCCCGAACACGAGCAACAGGTCGATAGCCGGGGTCGGCTGGTGGAAGGCCACGACCGCGGCCGAACTCACCAGGGCCCCCGTCGGGATCACCGGAACCAGCGCGCCCAGTGCCACCAGCACGAACAAGGCCGGGTAGCCCACCGCCTGTCGGGCGCCCTGCGTGGCCTCCAGCCACAGCGTCACGGGAGCCGTACCCGCTCGCCGTGCGCGAGGGCCCGTACCGTCACCTTGGGCGCCAGCCGGGCCGCGAGACGCGCGAACTCCTCGCCGGGGGAGTGGAACTCGTGCGGCCGGACCGCGTCCATCCCGATCGGCCAGTAGGTCCCGTAGTGCACCGGTACCGCGGCCGCCGGAGCCAGCTCCGCGAGCGCCCGCGCCGCACGGCCCGCGTCCAGGTGCCCCGGACCCAGGTACGGCCCCCAGCCGCCCACCGGCAGCAGCGCCACGTCCACCGGCCCGACCTCCTCGGCCATCGTGTCGAACAGGCCGGTGTCCCCCGCGAAGTACGTCCGCGCCGAGCCGTGCACCACGTAACCGAGCGCGGGAGCCCGGTGCGGGCCGAACGGCAGCCGGCGCCCGTCGTGCCGCGCGCTGACCGCCCGCACGCGCAACCCCCCGCCGACGGTGAGTTCCTCGCCCGGCGCGACCTCGGTCAGCGCGAGCCCACCCGCGGCCGCGACCCGCGCCAACCCCGGCACGGCACCCACCGCCCCGCGCGGCACCAACACAGCGGTGCCGGGGGCGAGACGGGCCAGCGACGGCAGGTGCAGGTGGTCGGCGTGCAGGTGCGACACCAGCGCCACGTCCGCCTCGGCGGCCTCCGCGGGCGGCACCGCCCCGCGCCGTCGGCGCAGGTGCGCGAGTCGTCGGGCGAACAACGGGTCCGTCAGCACCCGCACCCCGGAGTCCTCCACCGTGCAGGTGGCGTGCCCCCACCAGGTGATCTCCACTGCCACGCGGCTCTCCCTCCTCGTCCCCCGAGGGTAGGCCGAAGCGCGCACAACCGTGACCGATCGCCCCCTCCTCCCCGGACGGGGATCGGAGTAGGGTCTCGCGCCATGGATGCGCTGCGCGTGGCCGCGATCGCCAGCCTGGCCCCGCTGGAGGAACTCGACGTCGACCCCTTCGCCGTGGACACCCGCGGCCAGCACGCCATGTGCGCGCGCTGGGCCGCCGAACACGGGTACGTCGTCACACGACACCTGCTGGTCTACGGCCTGCGCGCCGACCACTGCGGGCTCTGGCGCGACATCGACGCCGGACAGGTCGACCTGTTCGTCGCCGCCAACCGTCGGGTCCTGGCCCGCGCCCTGCGCTCCGTCGAGGAGTTCACGGCCGAATGCGAGCGACGCGGCGTACGGCTGGAGACCGCGGGACAGGACGAACCCGCCTACACCTCGGCCATGAAGGCGGAAGTGCACCGCAGGCTCTCCATGCCGACCTCCGGCTACGACGGCACGTAGCGGCCCCGCACCCGCGCCCCCCGCCCGCGCGCCCCTTCCGCGCGCCCCTCCCGGACGAGCCGACCCGTGCGACGCTGGCGGGGGAGACCGGGAACGGGGGTACGGCGTGGGGCGAAGGCGGTGGTGGCGCACGGCGGGCAGTGCGCTGGTTCGGGTGATCCTGGTGTGGGCGGTATCGACGCTCACCATGCTCGTGCTCGCGGGCGTCCTGCCGGACTTCCGCCTCCAGGCGGAGGGCCCCGGCGGCGACAGCCTCACCCGGATCGGCCTCACGGCCGCCTGGGGCGCGGGCGCCTTCGGCCTGCTGAGCGCGCTGGTGTGGCCGTTGGTCGTCCGGGCCCTGCTGCTGGTGCCCGCGCTGCTCCTCGGCCTGCTCGTGTTCTTCCTCAACGGCTCGCTGCTGCTGATCGCGATCGGCCTGATCCCCGACGGCCACGGCCAAGTGGCCCCCGAGACGGCGGTCGTCGTCGCCGCGGCGATGTCGGCGGTGGCGTCGGCGACCTCCACCGCGCTCGCCGTACGCGACGACGATGCGTACCGCCGCAGGCTCTACCGCCTCGCCGACCGGCGCCGCCGACGCGGACGCGGGACCCGCGTGGGCGGCCCCGCTCGGGCGGCCCCCGGCCTGGTCTTCCTGCAACTGGACGGGGTGGGGTACGAGGAACTGCGCCGCGCGCTGGACCGCGGGCTGATGCCGACGGCCGCCGGCCTCCTGGAGCGGGGCCACCGCGTCACGCCCTGGCGCACGGACTGGTCCAGCCAGACCGGCGCCAGCCAGCTCGGCATCCTGCACGGCTCCACCTTCGACGTGCCGGCTTTCCGCTGGTACGAGAAGGACACCGGCGAGGTGATGGTCTGCAACCGCCCGGCGGGCGCCGCCGAACTGCAGCGGCGTGCCATCGCCCGCACCGGCGACGGGGGGCTGCTCACCCTCGACGGGGCCAGCCGCGGCAACCTGTTCAGCGGGGGCGCCGACCAGCTCGCGCTGGTGCTCTCCCTCTCCGCCCGGCGCGGCCGCGACAACCGCTCCCGCGCCGGCTACTTCGCGTACTTCTCGGACCCGGCCAACGCCGTCCGCACCGCCGTCTCCTTCGTCGCAGAGGTGGGCCGGGAGATCGGCCAGTCCCTGCGCGCACGGGTGCGCGGGGAGGGCCCCCGCGTCGGTCGCGGCGGCCTGTACCCGCTGATCCGGGCCTTCGCGACCGTCGTCGAACGGGACGTGGTGGTGGCCGCGGTGATCGGGGACATGCTCGCGGGCCGCGCCGCCGTCTACGCGGACCTGGTGGCCTACGACGAGGTCGCGCACCACTCCGGACCGCACGGCCGGGACACCGACCAGGTGTTGGCCCGCCTCGACCGCGGCCTCGCGTTGATCACCCGGGTCGCCGGGCACGCCCCCCGCTCCTACCGCGTGGTGCTGCTCTCGGACCACGGCCAGAGCCCGGGGGAGACCTTCCTCGGCCGGTACGGGCTCACCTTGCGGGACCTGGTCCGGGCGGGCTGCGGACTGCCGGTCCCCCGCCGGGCCCGGCGCACCCGCAGCGGCGCCGAGGCGCGGGCAGCGGTGCTGGCCGCCCTGCGGCGACCGGTGGAGGAGGGGGAGGAGGCACACCCGGCGACCGGTTCGGACCCGGTGGTCCTGGCGTCGGGGAACCTCGGGCTGATCTCCTTCCCGGACGTACCGGGGCGGGCGGACCGGGCCTGGATCGAGCGAACGCACCCGGCCCTGCTGCCCACCCTGGCCGACCACCCGGGCGTCGGCTTCCTGCTCGTGGACGGGGAGGTGCTGGGCCCGGACGGCGCGGTGGCCCGGCTGGACCGGCCCGGCGAGGCGGAGGCGCTGTTGGCGGCCTTCGGGCCCGGCGCCGCCGACGCCGTGCGCCGGACCGACTCCTTCCCGCACGTGGCGGACGTCATGGTGAACTCGGCGTACGACCCGCGAACCGGTGTCGTCCACGCCTTCGAGGAGCAGATCGGCTCGCACGGCGGTCTCGGCGGGGAGCAGGGCCGCCCGTTCCTGATGTGGCCGCCGGAGCTGTCCGATCCCGGAGGCGGCCTGGTGGGCGCGGAGGCCGTGCACCGGGTCCTGAGCCGCTGGCTGCGGGAGGCGGACGGGCCGCAGGTACCGGTGGAGCCGTCGGGGGAGGCGCCGGCGGAGGATTCGCGGTCGGAGGCCACGCCGAGCGGAATCCTTCCGTCCGCCAGGGTGACCGTACAGGACGAAAACCGCTGATTTGGCGCGGCTTTTGGTGTGCACGACGATATGTCGACCCGTCCAGCATATGAAACACCTGAGGCGCACCACCCGTGAGCACCACCCTGCACGCCCCGGACCCCGCCCCGCCCACCACCCCCGACCCGGCCCCGCCCACCGCTCCGGACCCGGCCCCGGCCGCCGCCCCCGCCGAGGCCGGGAGCGGTCCGCACGCCCGTCGCTTCGGTCTGCCGATCGCGACCTGCCTGGTCATGGGCAACATCATCGGCGGAGGCATCTTTCTGCTGCCCGCCTCCGTGGCCCCCTTCGGCACGATCAGCCTCGTCGCCTTCGGCGTGCTCACCCTCGGCGCGATCGCCCTCGCACTCGTCTTCGGCCGCCTCGCGGAGCGGCTCCCGCAGACCGGGGGCCCGTACGTCTACGCCCGCGCCGCGTTCGGCGACTTCGCCGGGTTCCTCGCCGCCTGGAGCTACTGGATCACCACCTGGGTCTCGAACGCGGCCCTCGCCGTGGCCGCCGTCGGCTACCTCCGCGTGCTCTTCCCGGCACTCGGCGCGCACACGTGGTCCATGTGCCTGGGCGCCCTCGCCGTGCAGTGGCTGCCGGCGCTCGCCAACCTGGCCGGCACCCGGTACGTGGGGGTCGTCCAACTCGTCTCGACCGTGCTCAAGTTCGCCCCGCTGCTGCTGGTGGCCGTCGGCGGCCTGTTCTCCTTCGACCCGGCGAACCTCGGCCCCTTCCAGGCGACCGGTCAAAGCCCCGCCGGCGCGGTCTCCGCCTCCGCCGCGATCCTGCTGTTCAGCTACCTCGGTGTCGAGTCCGCCGCCGTCAGCGCCGGCGAGGTCCGCGACCCGGCCCGCAACGTCGGTCGGGCCACCGTCCTCGGCACCACGGGCGCCGCCGCCGTCTACCTGCTGGGCACCCTCGCCGTCTTCGGACTGGTCGCACACGACAAGCTCGTCACCTCCCAGGCCCCCTTCTCCGACGCCGTCGACGCCATGTTCGGCGGCACCTGGGGCGGTACCCTCGTCGCCTGCGCCGCCGTGATCTCGATGGTCGGCGCCCTCAACGGCTGGACCCTGCTCAGCGCGCAGACCCCGTACGCGGCCGCCCGGGACGGGCTCTTCCCGAAGGTCTTCGAGACGAAGCGGCGCGGGGTCCCGGTGGCCGGCGTCCTCGTGACCGCCGCCTTGGCCTCCGCGCTGACCGTCTACAACTACACGGCCGGCGGTGACGGCGTCTTCGAGGTCCTGGTGCTGGTCACCACCTTCACGGCGACCGTCCCCTACCTGCTGTCCACCGCCGCGCAGATCTACTTCCTGGCCTCCGGGCGGCGAGGCCGGGTCCGCCGCGGCCGGCTGGTCCGCGACGCCGCCCTGGCCTGCCTCGCCTTCGCGTTCTCCCTGTGGCTGGTGGCGGGCTCCGGGTACGCCGCCGTCTACCAGGGCGTCCTGTTCCTCTTCGCGGGCGTCTTCTGCTACGCCGTGATGGCAGCACGACGGGACCGGCGGCCGGCGTCCTGACACACGAAGAACCGGCCCGGCCCCCGTACGCGCGGTACGGGGGCCGGGCCGGTTCCTGTTCCGGGCGGCTCAGTCCAGGTAGTCGCGCAGTACCTGGGAACGCGACGGGTGGCGCAGCTTGGACATGGTCTTGGACTCGATCTGGCGGATACGCTCACGGGTGACCCCGTACACGCGGCCGATCTCGTCCAGCGTCTTCGGCTGGCCGTCGTTGAGGCCGTACCGCATGGAGACGACACCCGCCTCACGCTCGGAGAGCGTGCCCAGGATGGACTGGAGCTGCTCCTGGAGGAAGGTGAACGACACCGCGTCGGCCGGGACCACGGCCTCGGAGTCCTCGATGAGGTCACCGAACTCGCTGTCGCCCTCCTCACCCAGCGGCGTGTGCAGGGAGATCGGCTCGCGGCCGTACTTCTGGACCTCGATGACCTTCTCCGGGGTCATGTCGAGTTCCTTGCCCAGCTCCTCCGGAGTGGGCTCCCGGCCCAGGTCCTGGAGCATCTGGCGCTGGACCCGGGCCAGCTTGTTGATGATCTCGACCATGTGCACGGGGATGCGGATGGTGCGGGACTGGTCCGCCATGGCGCGGGTGATCGCCTGGCGGATCCACCAGGTCGCGTACGTGGAGAACTTGAAGCCCTTGGTGTAGTCGAACTTCTCCACGGCGCGGATCAGACCGACGTTGCCCTCCTGGATCAGGTCCAGGAAGAGCATGCCTCGGCCGGTGTAGCGCTTGGCGAGCGAGACCACGAGACGGAGGTTGGCCTCCAGCAGGTGGTTCTTGGCACGGCGGCCGTCCTCGACGAGGATCTCCAGCTCGCGCTTGAACGCGGGCTTGTGGTCCTCCTCCTCTTCGAGCTTGTACTCGGAGAACAGGCCGGCCTCGATGCGCTTGGCGAGCTCGACCTCCTGCTCGGCGTTGAGGAGCGGCACCTTGCCGATCAGCTTGAGGTAGTCCTTGACGGGGTCGGCGGTGGCACCGGCCACCATGACCGTCTGCGCCGGGGCGTCGTCCTCGTCGTCGTCGGACAGGACGAAGCCCTGGGTACCGGCGGCCTTGGGAGCCTCTTCCTCGGCCTCGTCGGCGAGGTCCTCGACCGCCCAGTCCTCACCCTCGACGACCGGGGTCTCGGCCTCGTCGGAGTCCTTGGCGCCGGTCTTCTTCGCCGCGGCCGTCTTCTTCGTGGCCGTGGCCTTCTTGGCGGCGGTCTTCTTGACCACGCGCTTCTTGGGCTCGGCGGCGGCCTCGGCCGTCACCTCGTCCTCGGCGGCGGTGGTCGGCGAAGCGGATATCGCCGCAGCGGTGGCAGGGGTCGCGCCGGCCGAGGCCTTGCGCGCGCCGATGGGGCGCGGCGCGGCGGTCGCCTTCTTGGTCACGGTGCGGGCCGGCGCGGCCGCCGCCTTGCGGGGCTTCTTCACGGCGGCCTTCGTGGCGGGGGCAGCGCTGACGTGCAGCGCGACGCCCTCCTCGTCCAGGACCTGGTTCAGGCTGCGCAGGACCCGCTTCCACTGGTCCACCGGGATGCGGCCGGCCTCGAAGGCCTGACGCACATCGTCACCGTTGATGTGACCCTGCTCGCGGCCGCGCTCGACGAGCGCGACGAGGGCCTCCGATTCGGCGATCTCCGGAGGGAACGTACGGGACGGGCTGAGCGACACAAGGAGCCTCTCGTTGCGAACAATTAAGGGGTGGGCGGGACATCATCGCGCGAACTCGGGAAACAGACCCCGGGGGGCTCTGTATTCCGGGCCGCGCGAGGACACCTGTCGGTTCATCGCACGCCCGAGTCGATTCGTTACGCGCTGAATTGAGTGACCTGCGCCACGCTGTGTCCGCGCAACCCGATCCGGCCTTGATCCGTCCGCCCTCTTCCCGCCCTCTCCTCAGCCCGCTTTGCGGGCCTCGACGAGGAAACGGGCGGTGTGGGCGACGAACGGGCCTTCACGCTCGATCCGTTCGTGCAGCTCGCGCAGTCGGTCGCGGTAGTGCCCGACCGTGAAGCCCGGCACCATCCAGATCACCTTCCTCAGAAAGTAGATCACGGCTCCGATGTCGTGGAACTCAGTACGCAGCCGCTCCGAGCGCAGATCGACGATTTCCAGGCCGGCGGACGTCGCCCCGGCGACGGCGTCATCGGGGTGCCGGGCCCGCCGCACCCGGGGCGGCTGCGGCCCGAGGAAGTACTCCACGAGCTCGAAGACGCTGGCGGGACCGACCTGCTGCGAGAGCTGGCTGCCGCCCGGGGCCGGCACGCGGGCGATCTCCTCCCACCAGACAGTCACCGGGTGTCGGCTGACGACCAGCTCGAAGGCCTCGTCTCCGAAGGGCAGCGGCGGCTCGTCGGCGTCCGCGACCACGACCGCGCCGAGCGGATGCAGCAGCCGAGTGGCCTTGGCCACGTTCGGCGGCCAGGACTCCGTGGCCGCCGTCAGCCGGGGCAGCGGCCCGGCGCCCGCGAGCACCTCCCCGCCGCCGGTCTGGATGTCCAGGACCGAGCGGACGCCGGCCAGCCGCTCGCCCAGCAGCTTCTGGTACCCCCAGGAGGGCCGCTGCTCTGTGGCCCTGCCGTCGAGCCAGGAGAAGTCCCAGCCGTCCACGGAGACCGAATCCGCCTCGGCGACGAGATCGTCGAAAGTGCGCGTCATGTCGGAATCCTCCCAGCTCCCGTCCCGGTGATCCACCGGGTTGTCGCCCGGGCCGCCCGGGCCGCCCGGGTCGGGTACCCGGGGCTGCTCGCGGGGGCCCGTCCGCCGGGTCGACTAGAGTGGGCGGCGGGCCGTGACTGGCGTTCGGGTGGATCACCACCGGGGAGCGGCCCGGCGTACTCCCGTACGTCGACTGCCGCGCGCCTGGGCGAACCGCGATCCGCAGCGACGCCAGGAGACCCCATGACGACTGCCCAGACCGACACCCCGGACCGTACCGCCCGACTGATGGACGGCACCGCCCTCGCCCGCCGCATCTCCGAGCGGACCGCCGCGTACGCCGCCGCGCTCACCGAGCGCACCGGCACCGCGCCCTGCCTCGCGACCGTGTTGGTCGGTGAGGACCCGGCGTCCGTCACCTACGTCCGGATGAAGCAGAACCGTTGCGCCAAGGCCGGGATCACCTCCCGCCACGTCGAGCTGCCGGCCGCGACCACCACCGCGGAACTCGTCGCCAAGCTCACCGAGCTCTCCGAGGACCCGGAGATCAGCGGCATCCTGCTCCAGCACCCCGTGCCGCACCACATCGACGAGCGCGCCGCATTCGAGGCCATCGCCCCCGGCAAGGACGTCGACGGCGTCACCATGCACTCCTTCGCCGCCATGGGCTTCGGCCTGCCCGGCTTCGTCTCCTGCACGCCCGGCGGCATCATGCGGCTGCTGGAGGCCTACGACGTGGACCTCACCGGCAAGCACGCCGTGGTGGTGGGCCGCAGCGCGATCCTGGGCAAGCCCGCCGGGATGCTGCTGCTGGAGCGCAACGCCACGGTCACCTACTGTCACTCCCGCACCCGCGACCTGCCCTCGATCGTGCGCCAGGCCGATGTGCTGGTCGCCGCCGTCGGCAAGGCGGAGTTCATCCGGGGCGAGGACATCAAGCCGGGCGCGGTGGTGCTGGACGCCGGGTACAACGAGGGCAACGTCGGCGACGTCCACTTCGAGTCGGCCGCCGCCCGTGCCTCGCTGATCACCCCGGTTCCGGGCGGTGTCGGCCCGATGACCATCGCCGTCCTGCTGGAGCAGACCGTCCAGGCGGCCGCCGCCCAGGCCGGCCTCGACCTCGCGACGCTCTGACCCCCGCCCGGGGCGCCGTCGGGGTCGGCCCCGCGCGCCCCGGCGGCCGACCCCGCGCGGCCCGGCGGCCGGACCCCGCGCGGCCCGGTGGGTTCAGGGACCCAGCGAGCCCAGGTACTTCGCCGTCGCCGGGTCGGCCGGCAGGAAGGTCTCGATGGCCAACTCGGCGACGGTCACGTCCATGGGTGTGTTGAAGGTGGAGATGGACGACACGAAGGACAGGACGTGCCCCTCGTGTTCGATCACCAGCGGGAGCGCGATGGACGCGACCGCTTCCCCCCGCTCGCCGTCACCGGGCCGCCGCTCCGCCACCGGATACGCCGACACCTCCTCGTACAGCGCGCGCAGCGGCTCCGAGCGGGCGAGCGCGATCTGCCGTTCCATCTGCGCCAGCAGGTGCCCCCGCCACTCGCGCAGGTTGCGGATGCGCGGGGCGAGCCCCTCCGGGTGCAGGGTGAGCCTCATCGCGTTCAGCGGAGGCGCCAGCAGGTGCTCCGGCACCCCCTCCAGCAGCATCGCGATGCCCCGGTTCGCCGCCACCACCCGGTAGGTCGCGTCCACCACCAGCGCCGGATACGGCTCGTACCCGGTCAGCAGGCGTTCCAGTCCCTCGCGCAGGACGTCCAGCTCCGGCGCGTCCAGCGGGGTGCACGCGTACCGGGGCGCGAAACCGGCCGCCACCAGCAGGACGTTGCGTTCCCGCATCGGTACGTCGAGGTGCTCCGCGAGCCGTAGCACCATCTCCTCGCTCGGCCGGGACCGGCCGTTCTCCACGAAGCTGATGTGCCGGGAGGAGGAATCGGCGCGCCCCGCCAGCTCCAGCTGACTGATCCCGCGCCGTTCCCGCCACGCGCGCAGCAGCGCGCCCACACTCGCAGAGGTCATGGCCCGACGTTAGCCCACCCGGGTCGCCCGGCACCGGGGCCGTCGGGGACGGGGCAGGCGGCCCGAGCCGGGCGATCCGGAAGGAAACGGCACGCGCCGTGCGTGGGGCCTTCCCCGCGGCGCGTGGTGTGGGAACCTTGACACCACGTCAGGCCGTCGGCCGACCGGTCGTGAAGGAGCGTGTGGATGTCGGGCGAACCGCTTTCCCAGAAGGAGATCGAGGACCGGCTGCGGGAACTTCCCGGCTGGGCCTTCGAGGACGACCGCATCCGGCGCACGTACCGGCTGGGCAGCCACCTCGCGGCGAGCGCGCTCGTCGCCCACATCGCCGTCGTGCAGGACGAGTTGAACCACCACTCGGACCTCACGCTCGGCTACGACTCGGTCCGGGTGTCGGTGAACACCCACAGCGCGGGAGACGCGGTCACCGAGACCGACTTCGCCCTCGCCGAGCGCGTGGAGGCGCTGGCCCCCGCCCACGGCGCCCGCTGATGCCCGGCCCGGGGTCGGCGCCGCTGCTCGACTACGACGCCGAGGCCGAGGTCTACGACGCCACCCGCGGCGGCGTCCCCCGCGCCGAGGCCGCCGCCGCGGTCCTCGGCCTCCTCCCGCCCACCGCGGGCACGCTCCTGGACCTGGGCTGCGGCACGGGCATCGTCACCGCCCGGCTGACCCGCCCCGGCCTGTGGGTCCTGGGCGCCGACTCCTCCTTCGGGATGGTCGCGGCGGCGGCGCGGCGCGGAGTCCCGGTGGTACTGGCCGGCGCGGCCGGCTCCCCTTCCCGGCGGCCTCGCCGGACGCGGTCGGCGCGGTGTGGCTGCTGCACCTGCTGCGCGAACCGGGCGCCGTGGCGGCCGTGGTCGCCGAGGTCGCGCGAGTGCTGCGCCCGGGCGGGGTCTTCCTGACCACCGTCGACAAGGACGCCGCGCACGACGTGGGCAGCGACATCGACGAGGTGTTCGCCCCGCACCTGACGCACGCGCCGGCGGACGCGGCGGAGCAAGTCGCCGCCCACGCCGCCGAGGTGGGACTGCGGCCGTACAGGGACGCCCTCTTCGCCGGCCACGGGCAGGGCCGCACCCCGCGCGGCGCGGCGGGGGCCCTGTCGGCCGGGCGTTACGCCTCCCGGATCAGCCCCCGCGGCGTCACCGTGCGGGAACTGGCCGACCGGCTGGGGCTGTTGCCGGACCAGGACACCCCGCGCGCGGAGCCGACGTACCGCCTCCAGGGGTTCGTCAGCGGCTTCCGCGGCGGCTGACGGCGGACCGCGCGGCGGCCGACCGCCTCCCGTCCGCGGCCCGCCGCTCTCAGACGGGCTCCAGGCGCCACCACTGCGCCGGCGAGTCCGCGTCCTCGCCCTGGCGGGCCCGGCCCTGCTCGTCCACCTCCAGCGACAGCCCGCTGACGCAGGCGATCAGCGAGACCACGCCCGGAGCGTCGAGGTGCTCCTCGACGATCCACTCCTGCGCCCCGAACGCGTTCGGCTTCCACACCTGCACCCGGGCGCCGTTCTCCGTCGAGGCGTTCGCCACGTCGAGGCGGCGCTGGGCGCGGACGTTGACGACGTACACCACTCCGCCACCGCTGTGGACCGGCGAGATCTCCCACTCCCGCGAGGCGGCGGGACCCTCCGCCGCCTCCGGGGCCACCGCGACCCGGTTCCCGCCCTCCACCCGCAGCAGCAGACCGCCGCCCACGTTGCGGATGCGGTAGACCCCCCGCGGTACGCCCATGCCCGCGCCCCTCAGACGTCGAAGACGGCCGGGTCGGGCCCGATCCTGCGGCCGGCGGGGCCGGAGCCCAGCGCGTCCAGCGCGGCCGTGTCCTCGGCGTCGAGCTCGAACCCGAAGACGTCCAGGTTCTCCCGGATGCGGGCCGGGGTGACGGACTTGGGGATCACGACGTGCCCCGACCGCAGGTGCCAGCGCAGCACCACCTGCGCGGCGCTGCGCCCGTGCTTGGCGGCGATCGAGGCGACCACCGGCAGGGTCAGCAGTTCCTTGCCCTGCCCCAGCGGCGACCACGCCTCGGTGGTGATGCCCAGCCGGGAGTGCAGGGCGCGCAGTTCGGTCTGCGGGAAGAGCGGGTGCAACTCGATCTGGTTCACCGCCGGGACCAGGTCGGATGACTCGCCGAGCCGCTCCAGGTCCGCGGGACGGAAGTTCGATACGCCGACCGCCTTCGCGCGGCCGCTCGCGGCGATCTCCTCGAAGGTCTTCCAGATGGCGAGGAAGTCGTCGCGCATCGGACGCGGCCAGTGGATCAGGTAGAGGTCCACGTGATCGAGCGCCAGTTTGGCCAGCGAGTCGTCGAAAGCGCGCAGCACCTCGTCCCGACCCCAGCGCCGCGAGGGGCCGTTCCACAGCTTCGTGGTGACGAACAGATCCTCGCGCGGCAGGCCGGACGCGGCGAGCGCCTTGCCGGTGCCCTTCTCGTTGCCGTAGATCGCGGCCGTGTCGACGCTGCGGTAGCCCGCCTCCAGCGCCGTGCCCACCGCCCGCTCCGCCTCGTCGTCCGGGACCTGCCAGACGCCGTAGCCGAGCTGGGGCATGAGGGTGCCGTTGTTGAGCTTGATGCCGGGGACCTGGTTCACGTCGGGTCGTACCTCGCGATCGGAAGCGGGTGGGGGTGCGCCGGCAGCGGGGGCGACGACAGTCGTGACCGTGCGCCCGCGGCGCGCGTCGACGGCCACAACCGGCCGTACGAACGACGTATTCCCGCCATCCGGGTGGTCATCCGCCGACACTGCTCCTCGTCCGCGGAGCCTCGGCGGCGCCCCGCCGCGGACGCTCCCGCTGCGCCGTCAGCGTTCGTACATGGCGGCGACCTCCACCGCGTAGGCCTTCTCGATCGCCTTCCGCTTCAGCTTCAGCGAAGGGGTCAGCAGGCCGCCCTCCTCGGTGAACTGCCCGGCCAGCACCCGGAACGTGCGGATCGCCTCCGCCTGCGAGACCAGGGTGTTCGCGGCGACCACGGCCCGTCGCACCTCCGCCGTCAGATCCTTGTCGTGCACCAGCTCCGCCGCCGCCCGCTGGGGCAGGCCGCGCATCGACAACCAGTGCGCGACGCCCTCCCCGTCCAGGGTCAGCAGCGCCGCGATGTACGGCCGGTCGTTGCCGACCAGGACGCACTGCGACACCAGGGGGTGCGAACGCACCCGTTCCTCCAGGGCCGTGGGCGAGACGCTCTTGCCGTTGGAGGTCACCAGGATCTCCTTCTTGCGCCCGGTGATCGTCAGGTAGCCGTCCTCGTCCAGCCGGCCCAGGTCCCCGGTGGCCAGCCAGCCGCCGCGCAGCACCTCCTCCGTGCCGCGCGGGTCGTTCAGGTACCCGGAGAAGACGTGGGCGCCGTGCAACCAGACCTCCCCGTCGTCCGCGATGTGCACCGTCCCGCCCGGGATGGGAGGGCCCACCGTCCCGTACTTCGTGGCCCCCGGCGGGTTCGCCGCGGCCGCCGCGCACGACTCCGTCAGGCCGTAGCCCTCGTACACCGTGATGCCCGCCCCGTCGAAGAACAGCCCCAGCCGGCGCGACATCGCCGAGCCGCCCGACATCGCGTGGCGCACCCGACCGCCCATCGCCTCGCGGACCTTCCCGTACACCAGCTTCTCGAAGAGCTGGTGCTCCATGCGCAGCCCCGCGGACGGGCCCGGGCCGGTACCGAAGGCCTTCTGTTCGCGTGCCTCCGCGTACCGCACGGCCGTTTCCACCGCCCGGTCGAAGGCGCCGGTGCGCCCCTCGGCCTCCGCCTTGCGGCGGGCGGCGGCGAACACCTTCTCGAAGACGTACGGGACCCCCAGCACGAAGGTCGGCCGGAACGCGGCGAGGTCGGGCAGCAGCTCGGCCGCCGCCAGCACCGGCTGGTGGCCGAGCTTGACCCGGGCGCGGACGGCCGCCACTTCCACCATCCGCCCGAAGACGTGCGCCAGCGGCAGGAAGAGCAGAGTGGACGGTTGTTCGCCCGCACCGGCCTGGAACACCGACTCCCAGCGCGTCACCATCGTGTCGGCCTCGAACATGAAGTTCGCGTGCGTGAGGACACAGCCCTTGGGGCGGCCGGTGGTCCCGGATGTGTAGATCACGGTGGCGACCGCGTCCGGCGTGACGGCCCGGCGGTGCCGGTGCACCACGTCGGGCGCCACGGCGTCCCCGTCGGCGACGATCTCCGCCACGGCCCCCGCGTCGAGCTGCCACAGCCTGCGCAGGGCCGGGAGCCGCTCGATGACCGAGCCGACCGTCATGGCCTGGTCCTCGTTCTCCACGACGCAGCCCGTGCACGCGGAGTCGTACAGGATCCAGTGCACCTGCTCGGCGGAGGACGACGGGTACACCGGTACCGGCTGGGCGCCGATGGCCCACAGCGCGAAGTCGAACAGGGTCCACTCGTACCGGGTCCGCGACATCACCGCGACCCGGTCGCCGAAGCCGATGCCCTGGGCCAGCAGCCCCTTGGCGAGCGCCAGTACCTCCCCGGCCAGTTCGCCGGAGGTCACGTCGCCCCAGGCCCCGTCCGTCTTGCGGCCGAGCACCACCCGGTCCGGGTCCTCCCGGGCATGCTGGAACACGATGTCGGCCAGGCCGCCGGACGGCGTGCCCGCGACCACGGGTGGGACGGTGAACTCGCGCAACGACCCGCTCCTCTCCGTGTGGCGCCGCGACGCTATCCCACGTACCCGGCGGACCGGCACCCCCCGGGAAACCTCCACAAGATCCCCCCGGGCCGTTCGGGGCGCGCGTGACCTGCGCGCGGGCGACCGGTCGCCCGGCTCAGGCCGGTCGGCTCAGTCCGTCGCCGGCGGAGAGGACGGCGGCCGTCAGCGCGTCCGAGGCCGGCGTCGGACGCCGCCCCTGGAGCAGCGCGAACTCCACCGGCCCCAGCTCCGGCAGCCCGCCGACCCGGACCAGGCCCGGCGGGACCAGGCCCCGGGTGTGCGCCATCACGCCCAGCCCCGCGCGGGCCGCCGCGATCAGCCCGCTCAGGCTGCCGCTCGTGCACGCGATCCGCCAGGGCCGCCCGTCCCGCTCCAGCACCTCCAGGGCCCGCGCCCGGGTGATTCCCGGCGGTGGGAAGACGATCAGCGGAACGGGCCGCTCCGGGTCCACCCGCAGCCCCGGCGCCGCGATCCACACCATCCGGTCCCGCCACACCAGACGGCCGCGCCCGTCCTGCGGCCCACGCCGCTTGGCCAGCACCAGGTCCAGGCGTCCCGCGTCCAGCCGCTCGTGCAAGGTGCCCGACAGCTCGACCGACAGCTCCAGATCGACCTCCGGGTGCTCTTGCCGGAACGTCTTGAGGATCTCGGGAAGCCGGGTCAACACGAAGTCCTCCGACGCCCCGAAACGCAGCCGGCCGCGCAGCCGGGTGCTCGTGAAGAAGGCCGCGGCCCGCTCGTGCGCCTCCAGGATGGTCCGGGCGAAGCCGAGCAACGCCTCGCCGTCCTCGGTCAACTCGACGCTGTGCGTGTCACGGGCGAACAAGGGCCGGCCGGTCGCCTCCTCCAGTCGCCGCACGTGCTGGCTGACGGTGGACTGGCGCACCCCGAGCCGGCCGGCGGCCTGGGTGAAGCTGAGCGTCTGGGCGACGGTCAGGAAGGTGCGGAGCTGGGCGGGGTCGTACATGCCGGGTCCGTTCACCACACCAGCCTATTGCGATTCATGATGACAGTCAGTGTGGTGTACGGGTTTCCCGATGAGCGTCCGCCGGGCGAGCATGGGAAACCGGCTGCCCGGCGTCCGGGCCGGAGCGCCACACCGCCCGCCGTCCCGGCCGACCGCCACACCGCCGGCCGCCATCGCCACCCGCCCCGAGAGAGCACCGTATGCGCCGCCCCCGCCTCCCCGCCCGGTTCCCGCCGGACCCGTACGTCATGGCCCTCCTCGCCACGGTCGCCCTCGCCGCCCTGCTCCCCGCGCGGGGCGCGGCCGCGACCGCCGCCGACGCGGCCCAGACCTGCGCCGTCGCCCTCCTCTTCTTCCTCTACGGGGCCCGGCTCTCCACCCGCGAGACCCTGGACGGCCTGCGCCACTGGCGGCTCCACCTCACCGTGCTCACCGCCACCTTCGCCGTCTTCCCGCTGCTGGGCCTGGCCGCCGGCGTGCTCGTCCCGGGCGTCCTGACGCCGCAGCTCTACCACGGCCTGCTCTTCCTGTGCCTGGTGCCCTCGACCGTCCAGTCCTCGATCGCCTTCACCTCGATGGCCCGCGGCAACGTGCCCGCCGCCGTCTGCGCCGGCTCGTTCTCCAGCCTCGTCGGGGTCCTCCTCACACCATTGCTCGCGGCCGGGCTGCTCGGCGGGACGACCGGCGGCTTCTCGACCGACTCCCTGGCGGCCATCGTGCTCCACCTGCTGGTGCCGTTCCTCCTGGGTCAGACCCTGCGCCCCTGGGTCGGCCGCTTCCTGGTCCGTCGCAAGAAGGTGCTCGGATACGTGGACCGGGGCTCCATACTTCTCGTGGTCTACGCGGCGTTCAGCGCGGGCATGGCCGCCGGGATCTGGCACCGGGTCAGCCTCCCGCGCCTCGGGGCACTGCTGGCCGTGGAGGCCGTACTCCTCGCCGCGATGCTGTCGCTCACCTGGTACGGGGCGGGCCGCCTCGGGTTCGGCCGCGAGGACCGCGTCGCCATCCAGTTCGCGGGGTCGAAGAAGAGCCTCGCCGCCGGACTGCCCATGGCCGGCGTGCTGTTCGGCCCGCAGGCCGCGTTGGCGGCGCTGCCGTTGATGCTGTTCCACCAGATGCAACTGATGGTCTGCGCGGTGCCGGCCCGCCGCCGCGCCCGGGACCCAGAGCCCGCCGCCTGCGCCGAACTGCCCGCCCACCGTGTGGCGGAGGTCTCCCGCACGCTCCGACACCCCACCGCACGGGCCCGGTAACGTGCGTCGGTGACCTGGATACGCCCGCTCTCCGCCCACGCCGAACGCCCGTGCACCCTCGTGGTCTGTCGGGGCTGCTGCTGCGGGGACCCCCGCAAGAACCCCGGCACCGACCACGCCGGCCAACTGGCCCGGCTGCGCGAGGCCGCGGCCGCCTCCGGCGGACGCCTGGCGGTCCGTACGAGCGACTGCCTCGGCCCGTGCGCGCAGGCCAACGTCATCGTGGTCCAGCCCACCAGCGAGGCCCGGCGCCGGGGAGCCAAGGCGGCCTGGTTCGGCTGGGCCCTGGACGACACCGCGACCGACGAGATCGTCGCCTGGGCCGAAGCGGGCGGCCCCGGCGCGGGTCCCCTCCCCGCGACCTTGGAACTGCACCGCATCGATCCGCCGGCCCCCGAGCCCCGGCCGGAGCGCCGCGAGGGCCGGCGGGGGCGCGCCGGGAGATGAGGCGCGCCGGGCCTCAGAGCGTCACGCGCTCCTCGCCCGCGTAGATGTTCATGTCCTGCCCGCGAAGGAAGCCCACCAGGGTCAGCCCCGATTCCAGCGCGAGGTCCACGGCCAGGGAGGAGGGGGCCGACACGGCGGCCAGCACGGGTATCCCGGCCATCACCGCCTTCTGCGCCAGCTCGAAGGACGCCCGGCCCGACACCAGCAACACCGCGCCGCCCAGCGGGAGCCGCCCGGCCCGGAGCGCCCGGCCGACGATCTTGTCCACGGCGTTGTGCCGGCCCACGTCCTCCCGTACGTCCAGCAATTCGCCCTCCGCCGAGAACAACGCCGCCGCGTGCAGGCCGCCGGTGCGGTCGAACACCTTCTGCGCCGCACGCAGCCGGTCCGGCAGCCCGGCGAGGACCGCCGCGCTCACCCGCACCGGATCGGCGGCGAGCCCGGCAAAGCGGGTCGCGGTGCGGACCGCGTCCAGACTGGCCTTGCCGCACAGGCCGCAGGAGGAGGTGGTGTAGACGTTCCGCTCCAGCGAGATGTCCGGCAGCGCGACCCCGGCCGCGAGGTGCACGTTCACCACGTTGTAGGTGTTCGTCCCGTCCTCCGTCGCCCCCTCGCAGTAGGTGACGGCCTGGACGTCCGAGGCGTGCGCGAGGACGCCCTCGCTCACCAGGAAGCCCACCGCCAGCGCGAAGTCGTCGCCCGGCGTGCGCATCGTGATCGCGAGAGGCTTGCCGTTCAGCCGGATCTCCAGCGGCTCCTCGGCCACGAGCGTGTCCGGTCGGGTCCCGGCCACCCCGCCGCGGATCCGGACGACGCGACGGCGTTCGGTGACCCGTCCCATGTGATCAGTCCACCGTTCCCTGTCGCTCTGACGTGCGCCCTGTCGGTCGCGCACCTGCCGCGCCCATTCTCGCGGATGTGCCGTTTCGGGTGCCCCCGGCAGGAAGATCCTCTGAATTCTCCAAATTACGGGCCCTTAATCCTGTCGGGTCACACGCACCCGTACCCGCCGGTAGCAGGCAAAGCTGGGTGAACCTGACAGTCGTACGAGAGGGAATCCCGCCCATGACCGGTTCACGCGTGGTGGCGCTAGGGCACTACCAGCCCGCGAGAGTGCTCACCAACGAGGACCTCGAGGCGATGGTCGACACCAACGACGCGTGGATCCGCTCGCGGGTCGGCATCAGGACCCGCCACATCGCAGGGCCCGAGGAGCCGGTCGACGAGCTGGCCTTCCAGGCCGCCGGCAAGGCCCTCGCGAACGCCGGGCTGCTTCCCGGCGACATCGACCTCGTCCTGGTGGCCACCTCCACCGCGATCGACCGCTCGCCCAACATGGCCGCCCGTGTCGCGGCCAAACTGGGCATGAGCGGCGGACCCGCCGTCATGGACATCAACGTCGTCTGCTCGGGCTTCACGCACGCCCTGGCCACCGCCGACCACGCGATCCGGGCGGGTTCCGCCACCCGGGCGCTGGTCATCGGCGCCGACAAGATGACCGAGATCACCGACTGGACGGACCGCACCACCTGTGTGCTGACCGGCGACGGCGCGGGCGCCGCCGTGGTCGAGGCCTGCGCCGAGCCCGGCATCGGACCCGTCCTGTGGGGCTCGGTGCCCGAGATGGGCCACGCCGTCCGGATCGAGGGCACGCCCCCGGTCTTCGCCCAGGAGGGGCAGGCCGTCTACCGCTGGACCACCAGCCGGCTCCCCGCGCTGGCCCGCAAGGTCTGCGAGAAGGCCGGCATCACCCCGGAGGAGCTGGCGGGCGTCGTCCTGCACCAGGCCAACCTGCGCATCATCGAGCCGCTCGCCGCGAAGATCGGCGCCGTCAACGCGATCGTCGCCCGGGACGTCGTGGACTCCGGCAACACCTCCGCCGCGAGCATCCCGATGGCCCTGTCGAAACTGGTCGAGCGCCGCGAGATCCCCTCCGGTGCCCCCGTGCTGCTGTTCGGCTTCGGCGGGAACCTCTCCTACGCGGGACAGGTCATCCACTGCCCCTGACCCGCCGGCCGGGCCATGCCCGCAGGTCAGCGCGGTGCGCCGGAAGCGCTCCGGACCGAATACCTGGTCGGAACCACCTCGATCCCCTGCTATTGTTGTCCATGTCGCCGCGGGAAACCGGGGCCGACCACCTGGTCCGGGTGGCGGAATGGCAGACGCGCTAGCTTGAGGTGCTAGTGCCCTTTATCGGGCGTGGGGGTTCAAGTCCCCCCTCGGACACCAGCAGGAACCCCACTCCGGTGGGGTTCTTTTGCGTTTGCGCCCCCCGCGTCCGCTCCCCCCGGTCGACCCCCGGTGCGGCATCATGGCCAGGAACGGGTCTAGGGGGAGAACGTGTCGCAGGGCGAGCCACGCAACAGTGTTGTGATCGGCGGTCGTTACCGCCTGGACAAGCGGCTGGGCCGGGGTGGGATGGGCACAGTGTGGCGGGCCGAGGACGAGCTGCTCGGCCGGTCCGTCGCCGTGAAGGAGCTCCACCTCGACGGCGGCCGCGAGACCAGCGGCGCGCTGCGCGAGGCCCGGACCGTCGCACAGGTCAGGCATCCGCACGTCGTCGTGGTCCATGACGTCGTGGACCACGAGGGCAGTGCCCACATCGTGATGGAGCTCGTCGACGGCGGTTCGCTCGCCGACCGGCTCTCCACCGCGGGCCCCCTGGGCGTCGAGGAGACGGCGCGGACCGGCCTCGCCCTGCTCGGCGCGCTGGGCGCGGCGCACGCGCGGGGGGTGCTGCACCGCGACGTCAAACCGGCGAACGTCCTGATGGAGGCCGGGACGGGGCGGGTGGTGCTCACGGACTTCGGTATCGCCCACCTCGCCGGGGTCACCACGATCAGCGAGACCGGTGCGTTCGTCGGCTCGCCCGAGTACACCTCTCCCGAGCGGATGCGGGGCGCGGCGGCCGGTCCGGCCTCCGACCTGTGGTCGCTCGGCGTGCTGTTGTGCGCCGCGTTGACCGGGGAGTCGCCCTTCCGCCGTGATTCGCTCGGCGGGGTCCTGCACGCCGTCGTCTACGCCGAGATCGAACCGCCGGCGCAGGCGGGTCCGCTGCGGCCGGTCATCCGGGGGCTCCTGGAGCGTGACCCCGAGCGCCGACTGGGAGCGGACGAGGCGGAGCGGCTGCTGTCGGCGTACGTGGCCACGGGCCGGGTCCCGCTGGTCGGCCCGGTCGCGTCACCGGCGGTTCCGGCGGCCCGGGGCCCCGAGCCCGTCGACGCCGTACCGCCCACGCCCCCGTCCGTCCCCGCCCCGGTGGCCGCCCCCGTCCCCGCCCCGGCGCCCGCGACCGCCGCCGTGGTGACGCCGCGGCCGATGCGGCCGGGGCTGCGTGCCGGGTTGACGGCCGCTCTGGTCGTGGTGGCCGTGGTGGCCACCTTGGCCGTGACCTCGCTGCTCAGGGACCGTACCGAGGACCCGGCCGGGCGGGCGGCGCCCGGCCCGACCGCCGGCAGGGTGGCCCCCGAGGCACCCGCTTCCGCCGCCCCGGGCTCCCCCCGGGCCCCGGCTCCGACCTCTGCCCCCGTCTCGTCCACACCGTCCCCGCCGCCGCCGCCGTCGTCCCGGCCGGCCGCCGCGACCGCCAAGCGGGCCCCCGCCGGCTACGGCATCACGGCCGACCCGCAGGGTTTCAGCATCGCGGTGCCCCAGGGCTACCAACGCAGTACCGACTCCGAGCGGGTCTTCTACGTCTCCCCGGACGGGGCCTTCCGCATCGGCGTCAAGACGAAGCCGGCGTCCTTCGGCGGTCCGCTCGGCGTCATGCGGGCCTCCGACGCGGCCGGCCCCGACACCAACCCGGGCTACCGCGACGCCTCGGTCGTCGCCACCACCCACAACGGACTGCCCGCCGCCCTTTGGGAGTTCACCTGGAACGGCTTCACCGCGGCCGAGGGCGCCCGGCACACCTTCGACGTGTGCTGGGACGAGAACGGCCGCATGTACGACGTCTGGGTCTCCGCGCCCGTCGGCCGGGGGGCGGAGGCGCGCAGCCACTTCGACGCCGCGCTGGACTCCTTCACCCCGGGCGGCTGACGCCTCAGTCCCACGCCCGCAGCACCACCAGCCCCCCGGGCGTCGACAGGCTGCCCGGGCCGAGGGGGCCGAAGGTGCGTGGCAGGGCCAGGCGCGGTTGTCCGCCGTCGAAGGCGGCGTCGAAGAGGTAGGCCGACGCCGACGCCGAGTCGCTGACCAGGTGCGGGCCCTCCGGCGTGGCCGCGGTCGTCGAACCGGTGAGTGGCGTGCGGAACATGTTCCGCAGGTGGCGCAGGACCTCCGGGGTGATCCCCGCGGCACCGGCGGGTGGTGGCACCGGGCCGCCCGCCGGCAGGGTCGGGTCCCCGGCGTCCGGGAAGTCCGGGTCCGGGGCGTCCGGCGGGATCGCCCCCGTCAGGAGCAGCGCGAGGAGCACCGGGACGGCCTTGCGGCGCAGTGCCCCGGTGGCTTGCCTCAGCCGGTGCGCGTGGGTCGCCGGGAGCGAGAGGGCGAGGCTTCCGGCGGCGTCGCCGGCCGCGATCGGGACGGCCGCGCAGACGACCCCGGGGGAGTACTCGCGCAGGTCGAACACGGGTGCGCCGGGCGCCACCGCGTCCAGGGCGTTGAACAGGACCCGGCTGTCGGTGATGGTCTGCCGGGTGAGCCGGGCCGGGCGGTGCCGGGCCACGTGATCGGCCCGCCGGTCGTGGTCGAGCTGGGTCAGCAGGCACTTGCCGACGGCGCTGGCGTGCGCGGCGGCCCGGAAGTCCACCCACTCGCGCACCGGCGGGGTCCCGGGCCCGTCCGCCATCTGCGTGATCCGGACCTCGCCCTCGGCGTACCGGCTGAGGTAGACCGCGGCGCCCGCGCTGTCCCGCGCCAGCGCCAGCGTCCGCTGCAACTGTTTCGCCAAGCCGGCGCGGCCCGGTGCGGCCAGCCGGTCCAGCGCCGGCCCCCGGCCGTAGACCCCCGCGCCCGGGCGGTACGCGTACTCCTCCTCGCACAGCATCGTCAGGAGCGGGCGCAGCTCCGCCTCGGCCAGCCCCGCCTCGTGTGCGAGCCGGCCGGCCCGTACGCCCAGCGGGTGCCGTTCGAGGACGCGTACGACCGCCAGGGCGCGGTGGGCCTCCGCCAGGGCTTCCCCCGGGCCCGCAGGGGAGCCGCTGACCTGGGCCGCAGCCGTCAGGGACGGGTGGCGCAGCGGGCCGGCGCCCAGCCGGGTGGGAGCCGAGGGCCGCACCGGGGAACGGAACGCGGCGACCACCGACGCGAGCCCCGGCTTGGGCAGCGGTACCGGTCCCAGGTCGGGGTCGTCGAGTTGGTCGACGTAGCGCAGGACGGCCGCCTGGGCGCACAGCCGCACCTCCCGCAGGTCGCGGCGGCCCCCCGGTCGGAAGCCGCGACGGCCGAGTTCGACCGCCCAGACCCGGGCGTCGTGGTGTTCGCCGCGCCGGGAGTGGTCGAGGAAGAGGCAGTAGGCGGCCGGCGCGGTCCGTGCCCGGCCGGAACCGGCCGCGTACTGCCACCAGAAGCGGGCCCCCTCCCGCATCCCCGCCAGGTGCAGCAGACAGCCGAAGACCACGGCTCCGACGAGGTCGGTGTGGCCGCGGTCGGTGAAGGAGCGCAGCCGCGTCTCGGCCTTCGGTTCGCACACGACGGCGAGGCACACGGCCTTGAGGTCGCGCCGGGCCCGTTCGGCGTCGAGCGGGACGTCGCGCGCCGGATCGCTCCAGCCGTAGCCGGAACGGCGCCGGGTCCGGCCGTGCGCGTGCCCCAGGCCGGGGTGCGGGATGCGCAGCAGCCGGGCCTCCGCCGCCCCGAGGTCGTAGTGCGGATAGCGGTCGCGCACGCTCGCCCGGTCCAGGAACTCGGCCAGGGAGCGCGGGGTGCCGTCGCAGTCACGGCCCTCTCGCGGCCTCATGATTCGGCGGAGGCGTCGAGCAGGCGGGCGAGGCGACGGTGGGCCTGCCCGAGCTGCGAACGGACCGTGGCCTCGTCGACGCCCATCACGGCGGCGGCCTCGCCGGGGCTGCACCGGAGCCCGTAGCGCAGGAGCACCGCGTCCCGCTGGCGCTCGGCGAGCCGGGAGACGGCCGAGTAGAAGCGGATGGTGTCGGTCAGCACCGCGTACTGGTCGGTGTGGACCTCCTTGAGGGCCGCCTCGAAGGCGCTGATGTCCATCGGTTCGGGGCAGGGCGTACGGCGGTGCTGGCGGTCGACGATCCGTTGCTTGAGGACTGTCCAGGCGTAGGCGTCGAGGCGGTCCATGTGAAGCATCCGGAGCCACTCGTTCATGATCGAGTCGAAGGTGGCGTCCACCGCGTCCTCGGCGGCCGCGTCGGAGCCGAGCTGAAGGTACGCGAAACGCATGTACGCGGGCCGCCGATTGGTGTGGAAAGCCCAATAGGACAGTCGTGCGGGCGGGTCCCACTGGGTCATGGGAGTCGGCTGCCGTCGCCGGCTCGGCAGCCCCACGGCACCGCCGGACTCCTCCGGTCCGCCATCGCTCACCGCTCCACCTCGTCCCCCTGAATCCGCCGGATGCCCTGAACCCTCGTCGTCGAGCCGGGCCCTCGTACGCCCGTCGCGCTCTCGTGCTCCGGCCGCTTTCCTGCTCCGGGTGCTCCGCGTCCCGCCTGCCCGGCGTTCTCGCCCTCAGCCTGTCAGCGCGGGCGCATTCGAAGGGCGCAGAGAGGAAACCTGGAAGCAAAGCGTTCGGTGACGATCGACTCGTGATCTCCTTCGATCGGGTGACGGCTCAACCGGCGCGTACGCATATGCCCCCCGGCAGGCGCTCCCACCCGGCAATACGGCGGCGGGGCCGCGCGACGGGTTCCTCCCTCCCCCTCTCGTCCACGCTGCGGTCAGGGGTCGGGGGCCTCGTCGCCGCGCCTGTAACATGACCCCAGCGCGAGGGCCGTGACGGAGAGGTCACTGCCCTCGCTTTTGCGTATGTCCACCCGCGGAAAACGCGGCGCGGGGCCTTTCGACGGTTCGATACGATGAACAGCATCACAATCCGTCACGGCCCTTTCGCCGCCGCACGTACCGCACATATGAAATGGAGCATCCGAGGATGGCTCGACACCTGATCACCAGCGCGCTTCCCTACATCAACGGGATCAAGCACCTGGGCAACATGGTCGGGTCGATGCTTCCGGCGGATGTGTACTCCCGGTACCTCCGCCGGCGCGGCCACGACGTCCTCTACATCTGCGCCACCGACGAGCACGGCACCCCGGCCGAACTCGCCGCCAAGGCGGCCGGCCTGTCCGTCGCCGAATTCTGCGCGCAGGCGCACGACGCCCAGAAGGCGGTCTACGACGGCTTCGAGCTGTCCTTCGACTACTTCGGCCGCAGCTCCTCGAAGCAGAACGCCGAGATCACCCAGCACTTCGCGCGCCGCCTCCAGGAGAACGGCTTCATCGAGGAGCGCGCGATCCGCCAGGTGTACTCGCCGGTCGACGGACGCTTCCTGCCGGACCGCTACGTCGAGGGCACCTGCCCGCACTGCGGCTACGACAAGGCCCGCGGCGACCAGTGCGAGAACTGCACCCGCGTCCTGGACCCCACCGACCTGATCGAGCCGCGTTCGGCGATCTCCGGTTCCACGGACCTGGAGGTCCGCGAGACCAAGCACCTCTTCCTCCTCCAGTCCAAGCTCCAGCACGAGGTCGAGGCCTGGGTCGCGGAGCACGAGGAGGAGTGGCCGCAGCTGGCCTCCTCCATCGCCCGCAAGTGGCTGACCGAGGGCCTGCACGACCGCGCGATCACCCGTGACCTCGACTGGGGCGTCCCCGTCCCGGCCGACACCTGGCCCGAGCTGGCCGCCGAGGGCAAGGTCTTCTACGTCTGGTTCGACGCCCCGATCGAGTACATCGCCGCCACCAAGGAGTGGGCGGACGCCGAGCCGGCGGACCGCGACTACAAGTCCTGGTGGTACGAGGCCGAGGACGTGCGCTACACCCAGTTCATGGCCAAGGACAACGTCCCGTTCCACACGGTGATGTTCCCCGCCACCGAGCTCGGCACCCGCGAGCCGTGGAAGAAGGTCGACTACGTCAAGGCCTTCAACTGGCTGACGTACTACGGCGGCAAGTTCTCCACCTCGCAGAAGCGCGGCGTCTTCACCGACCACGCGCTGGAGATCCTCCCGGCCGACTACTGGCGCTACTTCCTCATCGCGAACGCGCCCGAGTCCGACGACTCGTCGTTCACGTGGGAGCACTTCGCCGCCACGGTCAACAAGGACCTCGGCGGCACCCTCGGCAACTTCGTCAACCGGGTACTGACCTTCTCCCGCAAGAAGTTCGGCGACGAGGTCCCGGCCGGCAGCCCCGCGGGCGAGGCGGAGGCCAGGCTGGGCGCCCAGATCGCCGAGCTGCTGGCCGAGTACGAGGGCCACATGGAGGCGCTCCAGTACCGCAAGGCCGCCGCCGCGCTGCGCGCCCTGTGGTCCGCCGGCAACGCCTACCTCGACGAGAAGGCCCCCTGGCTGGAGGTCAAGACCGACCTGGAGGGCGCCGCGCTCACCCTGCGCACCGCCATGAACCTGATCCACCTCTACTCGGTGGTCTCCGAGCCGATCATCCCGGCCTCGGCCCGCACGATGCGCTCCGCGTTCGCGCTCGCCGACGACACGGCGACCTGGGTGACCCCCGAGCAGGCCGCCTCCCTGGACGCGGTCCCGGCGGGTACGCCGTTCATGGTGCCGCCGGTGCTCTTCGCGAAGATCACCGAGGAGGACCTGGAGTCCTACCGCGAGCGCTTCGGCGGCTCCCCGGAGGCCTGAGCCCCCGGAACCGGCCGGGCGAGGGGCGCGACCCAGGGGGGTCGTGCCCCTTCGTCGTACCCCTTCGAGCCGCCCCGTTCGCCGTGACGGGGCTCGCGCCGCGGGAGACGCCGGGTGCGGTGCGGGGGTGTGCCCCGGCTGCCCGCCGCCGCGGCCGCGCGGGCCGTAGGCTGACCGGATGTCCCGAACGTCCGACCGCCCGACCGTGCTCGCGGAGGCGGCCACCGAACCGCCCGTCGCCGTCTGGCGGGCGCTGCGGCGCCCGGTGCGGTTCCTGCTCTCGTGGTGGCCCTGGCGCTGCTGGGCGTACTTGGGCAGCGGCTGCGTCCTCGGGTACGCGGTGCTTCTCACGCTGGCGGTGTGCCTCGGGCTCGGGCTGCTGCTGGCCCCGGCCGGCGTCGGGCTGCTCCTGCTCACGGCCGCGGTGGCCGGCGCGGTGCCACTGGGACGGTTGGAGCGCCGCCGGCTGCGGTTCGCCGAACCGGCCCCGGTGGGCGACCCGCACACCTCGCTCGGCGGCGCCGGCGCCGGCGCGTGGCTGCGGACCCGGCTAAGGGAGCGGGCGACCTGGCGGGAGCTGGGGTACGCGGCCTTGCTCGGCACGGTGTTCGGGCCGGCCGGCTTCGGCGTCATCGCGTTGCTGGCCTTCTCGCTGATCCTCCTCTCCACCCCCGTCATCGTCTGGGCCATCGCACCGGACACGGTGATGCTGATCCCCGGCAACCCCGTCGACGGCCTACCCGAGGCGCTGGGCGGCACGGCGGTCGGCGCGGCCGGGCTGGTGGTGACGGCCTACGCCGGGGCGCTGGTGGCCGGGGCCCAGGTCAAGGCCGTCCGGCTGCTGCTGGGACCCCGCGAGGACGACGACCGGGTGCTGGAGCTGACCCGGTCGCGGGTGCGTCTGGTCGACGCCTTCGAGGCCGAGCGCCGCCGCATCGAGCGGGACCTGCACGACGGCGCCCAGCAGCAGTTGGTCGCCCTCAGCATGACGCTGGGGCTCGCCGAGCTGGAGCTGCGCCAGGTCCCGCAGGCCGCCGGAGGCGCGGCGCTCGTGGGCCGCGCGAGGGCGGAGGCCAAGCGGGCCCTCGCCCAACTGCGCGACCTGGTCAGGGGAATCCACCCTCAGGTCCTGACGGACCACGGCCTCGCGGCCGCCGTGGCGGAGCTCGTGGAGCGCCATCCGGTGCCGGTGCAAGTGGACTTGGACGTGCCCCGGCTGCCCGAACCGGTCGAGATCGCGGCCTATTTCACCGTCACCGAGGCCCTGACGAACGCCGCGAAACACAGCGGCGCCACCCGTATCGAGGTCACCGGTAGGGTCGAGCGGGGCCGGCTCGCCCTCACCGTCACCGACGACGGCCGCGGCGGGGCCGATCCCGCCGCGGGCGCGGGCCTGGCGGGTCTCGCGGACAGGGTGGCGATGCTGGAAGGCAGGCTGGTGGTCTCCAGTCCGGTGGGCGGGCCGACGGAACTTCGGGTGGTGGTCCCGTGCTCCGGCTGATACTCGCGGAGGACTCCGTACTCCTGCGGGCGGGACTGGGCGAGCTGCTGGACCGCGGCGGCCACCGGGTGCTCGCCGCGGTCGGCGACGCGACGGAGCTGGTGCGGGCCGTTGAGACGGAGCGGCCCGACATCGTCGTCACCGACGTGCGGATGCCACCCGGCTTCCGGGACGAGGGGCTGCGGGCGGCGCTCGAACTGCGCGCCCGGGACCCCTCGTTGCCCGTTCTCGTGCTCTCCCAATACGTGGCCACGGCCTACGCGACGCAGTTGCTGACCGTCGGGGCGGGCGCCGGTGGCCCCGCCGGGCTGGGCTATCTGCTCAAGGACCGGGTGGGCGACGTGGCCGAGTTCCTCTACGCGCTCCGCAGGGTGGCGGCGGGCCATACGGTCATCGACCCGGAGGTGGTGCGCGTCCTGCTGAGCCGTCGCAGCGCGGACCAGCCGCTGGGCCGGCTCACCCCGCGCGAGCGCGAGGTGTTGGCCCTGATGGCCGAGGGGCTCAACAACCAGACGCTGGCCGCACGGCTGTTCATCACGGAGGCGGCGGTCGTCAAGCACGCCGGCAGCATCTTCATGAAGCTCGGCCTGGACCCGACGGAGGGCAACCGGCGCGTCCTGGCGGTCCTGGCCCACTTGCGCGGCTCGGCCCCCGCCTGAGGACCGCGCCTCACCGCACGGTGACAGCGGGACTGCGCCGGTCCGGGCGGGCGCCGACCACCACGCGCCCCCGGCGGGCGCCGGGGTCCACCGACCGCGCCCATACGACCAGCAGCACGGGCAGTGCCAGGTAGCCGAAGCGGCTCGCCGGGGCCAGGGCGAAGGCCAGGGTAAGTCCGAGGGCGAGCCGGTCGGCCGCGGCTACCAGGGCGCGGGGCGGCCGCACCAGGAGGGAGAGCGCCACCCCCAGACCGGCCAGCGCCAACAGACCGACCGTCAGGTACCAGCCCCACGTGCCGAGTTCCGCCAGCAGGTGTCCCGGCAGCGGACTGCTCGCCGGGGTCGCCACCGGCGCCCGGCCGGTCGGGAAGGCGAACACCTGCCGCCACAGCTCCCCGGGCTGCGACACGGCACTCGGCAGGATCAACGGGATCGTCCCGGCCACCGCCACCACCGCGCAACGAACCGCCGCCCGCCGGCCCCGGCAGCAGGCGAGCACGGCGAGCGCCACCGCCACCGCGGGCAGCGCCGTCCACTTCAGCGCACAGGCGCCCGCCAGGGCCGCCCCGGTGACCACCGGCCGCCCGGCCGAGGCGGCGGCGAGCGCGAGGCAGCACAGCCCGGCCAACGGCAGGTCGACCCCGCTCACCACGAGCGGCAGGGCCACCACCGGCGAGGCCACCAGGACGGGAAGCGCCCCGCCGGGGCGTCCGCCCACCAGCCGCCGCCCCACCCACATCCCGCCGAACAGGGCGCCGGCGCACCAGAGCCGGGCGTCGCCGAGCCGGCCCAGGACGGTGTGCGGGATGCCGAAGAGGGCCATGCCCGGCAGGTACGGCGTGTACTCCTCGGCCCCGGCCGGCCGGTCCAGGTAGAGCCGGCCGGTCTCCAGCAGCAGCCGGCCGGAGCGCTCTATGACGATGACCTCCGACTGGCCCCGGCCGTTCAGCACCAGCCAGATCAGCGGGACGGCCACCGCCCCGACGAGGGCGACGGCCGTCGCGACCCTCGGCCGCCACGGGGTGACGGCCGCCGCGCCCAGATATCCGGCCGCGGCGCAGCAGCCCCACAGCCGGTGGGGGCCCAGCGGGGAGAACAGGGGGAAGGACAGCGCCCAGACGGCGGCGAGCAGCCAGCCGGCGGCCCACCGGGAAGGACGGGCCGGCAACCGGGACGGAGAGGCGTAGGGGGTCATGCGCCCATTGCAGCCGGGCGGGCCGGGCCCGGTCTGCACGCCCAGGTCGATGCTTCACGGTGGGGTTTTCCCTACCTCGCCCAGCGGCTCGCGGGACGGGCGTCCGCGGGCCGGACGCGGCGCCCGGCGTTCCGTGCGTGTCGAAGCAGGGCCGTGATCGTTTCTTCAGCGGGGACCCTCGTCTCCGCCGCGGAACCGATCGGGAGGACCAGTCGCGTGGTGACCGCTTGGCAGTACGTCGCCGGGGCCGGGCTGGTGGGCGCGTTGTGCCCGCTGCACGGTCATGTGGCGGTCGCCGAGGACGGCGCGGGCCACGGCGCCCGAGTCGACATCTGCGTACCCGCCGGGCATCCGCGGCCGCCGTCCGTGCGGCTCCCGGCCGTCACGCCGCCGGCGGAGCCGTCCCCGCGGGTGACCGCGCCCGGTGACCGGCGGCCGACCGTGTACCACCCCGGGCGGGCCCCCGACCTCCCGGCCCGACCGGGGACGCCGGGGGAGGGGGCGCAGCCTCCGCCGGTCGGGGCGGCTGCCGCACCGGTCGCGGAGGCGGCGCCGGCCAAGGCTTCCGCTCCGTCCCCGCCCAAGGCCGCCGCCGCGCCCGTGACCGCCTTCCACGTGCCGACGTACCACCCGTCGGCCCTTGAGCGCAGGGGCCCGCACGGCATGTCCACCATGATGCTGATGGTCGTCGTCACGACCCCGGCCGTGCTCGCCGCCGCCGCGCTGCGCCCCCGCTCCAAGAGCGCCCGGTAGCCCTTCCACTTCTGACCCTCGAACGGGAGAACCCTCGTGTCCGAATGGCTGGTCCTGGCCATCGCCATGGCGCTCGTCTGCGCCCTCGTCCTCGCATGCACCATGCTCCGGCACCGCCGGGTCGCGGAGGACGAGGACACCAGCGAAACCCCCGACGTCATCGAGTACATGACGATGATGGTCGGCGTGGTCTACGCGATCGTGCTCGGCCTGGCCATCGCGGGCGTTTGGGAGGCGCGCGGCTCCGCCGAGGACAGCGTGCGGCGCGAGGCCCAGTCGCTGTACGAGGTCACCCAGCGCGCCGACGTCTACCCGACGCCGGTGCGCGACCGCATCCGCGGGGAGGTGGACGCCTACGTCTCCCACACCGTCAACGTCGACTGGCCGCGGCTGACCTCCGGCCAGGCCGCGTCCACGGAGGGCGCGAACCTGCTCGGCAAGCTGCGCACCGACGTCACCCACCAGAGCCCGGCCACCGAACTCCAGGCGCAGGCCTACCAGCCGCTCCTCGACCACATCGCGGCCGCCGACGACGCGAGGCACTCGCGGATGCAGAGCGACGAGTCGACGTTGCCGGGGGTGGTGTGGTTCGGTCTGCTGGTGGGCGGAGTGGTCACCGTCGGGCTGATCTTCACCCTCCAGATCCGCCGTTCCGGCCGCGAGTTGCTGCTGGCGGGGCTGTTCAGCGCGCTGATCGTGTTCCTGCTGTTCATGGTGTGGAGCTTCGACGCGCCGTACGGCCGGGACGGAACGGATTCCGCGGGGCCGTTCGAGGACCTCTTCCCGAAGGTCACGATCGCCGCGGCGCGCTAGGCGCGGTGCAACCACCGGACAGGGCGGCGGCCTGTCGTCGTGCCGCCGCCACCAGGGGCGAGTGGCGCAGGGCGTGGGAGATCCGCACGAGGTCGCGCGGCCCGTCGGCGGCGACGTGCACCCGATCGGCCCCCTCGTCGGCACCGTCCCCGCCCCGGGTCCCCTCCGGGTCGCCGGCGCTCCTGCGCACTGCGGCGGCGACCATCGCGGCGTCGGCCACGGCGCGGGCGGTGGCCTCGTCGGAGCCGTCCGCCCGGGCCCGTTCGTAGGCGAGGTCCCGGCAGCGGGTGTCGAAGCAGGGGCCCAGGCGCAGGAAGCCGTCATGGATGTCCGACTCCCGCTGGATCACCCTGATCTCGGCCGGGGACCACCAGGACATCCGGACCGAGGGAGTGCCGGCGGGCGCGGTGCTCTGCATCTCGTACCACAGGGCGCCCAGGCGCCGGTACGTCGACCAGGTGCGCCAGTTGTCGGAGAGGCGCTGGCACAGCAGTGGCAGCACGAAGCCGATGGCGCTGACGAGCGCCCCCATGGAGGCCAGCGGCGGGGCGACGAGGGTGCTCAGGTCGTCCAGGTCGTGCCCGGTCCAGCGGGCGACGACGGCCGACATCTTCGCGGCGTCGTAGGCGAGGCTGAACGAATAGCCGCCGACGATGATGAACAGGCCGGCGCGCAGCCAGCCGCGGACCTGTAGGGCCCAGCGCCAGCACATGGCCGTCATGGTGATGGCGGCGACGTTGTGGGCCAGCAGGTAGGCGGCGATCATCAGCCGGATGTACGGGGTGTTGGCGTAGTAGGTGTCGAAGTCGCGCAGTCGCTCCACGGGGGCCGAACCGAGCGCGTACACGACGATGATGGTGCAGATGACCACGGAGTAGCCGGTGATCCAGCGCCGGGAGGTGCGCCGGATCTCCTCGGGCTCGCCGCCGCGCCAGTTGAAGATCAGCACCAGGCAGGCGGCACTGAACGCGGTCATCAGGCAGTAGACCAGAGGGGCCGAGACGTTGGGGACCCCGGTCCAGCGGTTGACCGCCGCGATGGTCGGCGGGGCGGCGAAGGTGAACACCGCTCCGGCCAGGGTCAGCAGGGCACAGACGGAACGCAGCAGCGGATCGCGCCAGTCGGCCCGCAGGGCCGGCACCTTGAAGGCGAGGGAGACGGCCATCGCCACGGCGGGGATGTAGTAGTCCTGTCCGTTCAAAGCTCGTTCCTGTGCCCCCGGTACCCGAGGGAGGTTTCGATCCTGCCCGCGAGTTGGTCGCGCTGGGCGGGGGCGCGGTGGCCGCCGGAACCGGCCAGCCAGTTGCGACACCGGCTGCCGAGCAGCAGCCCGAAGGTCTCCGCCTCAGTCTCCTCCCGGACGTCCGCGCGGGTGCGCGCGGCGACGCGGCGGACGGTCTCGCCGATGTCGGCCTCGCCGGCCAGCAGCCGCGCGGCGACGGCGGCGCCGTCGACGTGGTGGCTACAGTGCCCTGCCTTCATGTGCCACAGTTCGTGACCCAGGATCACCAGTTGGTGGTCGGGGGCCGTGCGTTCCTCGATGACGATCAGGTCGCGATCCGCGATGTCGAGCCACAGTCCGCTGGCCGTTCCAGGGGGGAACGCGGCCATCCGGAACTCCACCGGTCGGCCCCGCTGTCTGCTCATGCCCTCGCAGAGGGCGGCGTAGAGGTCCACAGGCTCCACGGGCGCGGTCGGCTTGATGCCGGCCACCAGTTCCCCGCAGAACCGCCGCTGCTCTCTGCCTATGCTCACCGTTCTCCCCGTCGGCGCGGATCCGGATCAGGACTCAAGGATCAGATCCAGACTTTCGACTGGGTCATGATTCGTTCGGTTTGACGCTTTCGAGCAGCATGTCCAGCCATTCGGTCACCTTGTCCCGGTGCTTGTCGCTGGGCAGTTGGGCGGCGCGCCAGGCGATGCCCCGGACGCCGTGGTTCTGGAGGAGTCTTGCCAGCGGATCGCCGTCCGACGCGGCCTCGGCGGGTACGGTTTCGCGCTCGCGTCCGGCGAAGTCCTGGAGCAGCTGCTGCTCGGTGCGCTGGAGGGCGTCGGTGAGGGCGTCTGCGTCGTGGGCGGTGAGGAAGCCGGCGTGTACCCCGAAGAAGCGCTGGATGGCGTCACAGTGCTCCATCGTGGGGCGGCGGTCGCCGTTGATCAGGGCGCCCGCCTGCTGCCGGGACATGCCGGCTCCGTCCGCGATCTCCTGCTGGGTGTAGCGGCGGCCGTTGGGTTTCACACGGGTCCGCCGGAGCAGGTCCAGACGCTGGAGGAAGCGGGTCTGCAGATCGGGTTCGCCGGCCCGCCGGCCGTCGAGCAGGGTTTTGATCACGTCCGTCGGGACACCCGAGGCCTCGGAGAGTCGACGGAGGTCGAATACCTGGTTCAGGTCGCGGCCCATCTTGCCCGCGAGTTCGGCGACCCGCGTGACGGTGGCCGCCAGAGACGCGTTGGCCACCGCGACGGGAGCCGGGAAGCCGTCTGTCACCAGTGGTTCTCCTAGATCGCGCGGGGTCAATTCGGGCACGGGGTCGGCCCCAGGGAATCTATCCGGTCTCCCCCCGGAGGGCCAGAACTTGCCACAGCTGTGGCGGGAATGAGCTGTCGTCAGGCCGGAATTGCCACAATAGTTGACACTCGAATGAAGTCGGTAGCAGGATCGCCACACGGAAATGAAGATCCAGACCGTGAGGAGGGGGAGCTCTCGGTGCCACATCTCGCAGCGGTGGGCCCGTCCGATGGCCTCGCCCGAGCCGGCGAGGAACGCCTGACGGGCGACGAGTCGGCCCGTGGCGCAGTGCGGTCGGAGCGACGCAAGGAGCTTTTGCGCCAGCGCCGCGAGGAGCTGGGCCTGAGCCAGGAAGATCTCGCCGCGCGGTTGCGCATCAGTGTGCGGGCGTACGGGAATTGGGAACGCGGCCTGGTGAAGGAATGGACGGACCGCAAACTGCTTGCCCTGGCCGAGGCCTTGGAGATGAGCGAGCGGCAGTGCTTCTGGCTGTTCCGCGTCATGGTCGACCGGGACCCGCCGCCCACCTGGCGGGCCGCCGAGGAGAACCGGCTGCCCGACGACCCCGCCCAGCGCGACTACCTGTGTGACTACGCGGCCCTCATGGAGGCGGTTCCCTACCCGAGCTTCCTGGTGGACCACCGCTGGGACGTGGCCCTGACCAACTCGGCCTTCGACAAGCTCTTCCAGTCGGTGCGCCCGCACCCCACCGCCCTGCCGGACGACAACTTCCTGCGCTTCGTGCTGTTCCACCCGGACGCCGCCGCGGTGCTGGAGGACCACGAACCGGCCTGGTGCGTCCCGCTGCTGGCCCGGTTCGCGACCGCGCTGGCCGGCGCCCCGGACGACGAGGGGCTGCGGAGCATCCGCCAGGAGGTGGCCCGCGACCCCTTCATGGAGGCCGCCTACCGCTACGGCGTCCCGCACTGGCTCAGCACCCACGGCGCGGACGCCGCCGAGCAGGACGGGGCCGTACGGACGGTGCGCCACCCGGACCCCGGCTGGGGCCTGGTGCGCTGCCGGATGGTGGCGGAATCCAGCCGGATGCTGGACGCGATGGGGCTCACCCGGATGACCCTGATCCTCTCGGCGCCGCAGGGCCTGCCGGCCGGACCGGTCCGTCCGGGCCAGGGGTACCCGCACCAGCAGGGCGCGCGGCTGCGCGCCGTGCCGTCGCTGGGGGACTGACCGCGCGAGGGGGCCGGCCTTCGGTGCCGGCCTTCGGTGCCGGCCTCGGGTGCCGGCCGAATCCCGGCGGATCACCGGCCGGGGCCGCCCCCGCGGGCACTCCCGGCGGTGGACACTGGAGACCTTGATCGTGTGCCGCGCCGCGTCGACCCGGCCGGGGCGCCCCAGCCGGGTCGCGCCGCCGTGTCACCGATCGTGGCACTGGGGCGAAGGGCGGTAGGGACGTGCGGCTGACCATCCTCGGCGGGGGCGGCTTCCGCGTACCGCTCGTCTACGGCGCACTCCTCGGCGACCGTGCCGGGGGCAGGGTGACGCACGTGACCCTCTACGACGAGGACCCGGCCCGGCTCACCGCCATGGCCCGCGTCCTCGCCGACCAGGCCGCGGACGTATCGGACGCCCCGACCGTCACCGCCACCGAAGACCTCGACGAGGCCCTGCGCGGCGCCGACTTCGTCTTCTCCGCCATCCGGGTCGGCGGTCTGGAAGGACGCGCCGCGGACGAGCGGATCGCCTTGGCGGAGGGCGTCCTGGGCCAGGAGACGGTGGGCGCGGGCGGGGTGGCGTACGGCCTGCGCACCGTGCCGGTGGTCCGGGAGATCGCCCGCAGGATCGCCCGTACCGCCCCCGAGGCCTGGGTCATCAACTTCACCAACCCCGCCGGCCTGGTCACCGAGGCGATGGCGGAGGTCCTCGGATACCGGGTCATCGGCATCTGCGACTCCCCGGTGGGCCTCGGCCGGCGCATCGCGCGCCTGCTGGGCGTCCGGCCCGAGGAGGCGTGGATCGACTACGTCGGCCTCAACCACCTGGGCTGGGTCCGGGGGCTGCGCGTGGCGGGCCGCGACGTACTGCCCCGGCTGCTGGCCGACGGCAAGGCGCTGGAGTCCTTCGAGGAGGGCCGGCTCTTCGGGGCCCAGTGGCTGCGCTCGCTCGGCGCGATCCCCAACGAATACCTGCACTACTACTACTTCAACCGGGACACCGTACGCGGCTACCGAGAGGCCGCGCAGACCCGCGGCGCCTTCCTGCGCGACCAGCAGCGCGATTTCTACGCCCGGGCGGGGCGCGAGGGACAGCCGCCCGGGTCGGCGCTGGCGGCCTGGGACCGGACCCGGGCCGAGCGGGAAGCCACCTACATGGCCGAGAACCGGGAGGCGGCGGGCGTCGGCGAGCGCGACGAGAGCGATCTGGAGTCCGGCGGCTACGAGAAGGTCGCCCTCGCGCTGATGCGGGCCATCGCCCGGGACGAGCGGGCCACCCTGATCCTCAACGTGCCCAACGGCTCCACCCTCTCGGTGCTCGACGCGCGGGCGGTCATCGAGGTGCCCTGCCTGGTGGACGCCAACGGCGCCCACCCGGTGGCCGTCGACCCGCTGCCCCTGCACGCGGTGGGTCTGGTGACCTCGGTCAAGGCGGTCGAGCGGGAGGTCCTGGCCGCCGCGGCGAGCGGCTCGCGCGCGGACGCGGTCAAGGCCTTCGCCCTCCACCCCCTCGTGGACTCGGTGACCGTGGCCGGGCGGCTCTTGGACGGGTACGCGGCGCAGCACCCGGGCCTCGCCTACCTGCGCTGACCCCCCGGACGGCTCCCTGCGGGAGGGGCCCTCCCGCGGCGAGCCATCGGGGGCCCTCACGAGGGGCGTCCGTCACCCCTACGGCCCCGCGCCGCATGCGGCGGGACGGGGGCGCTGTGAGAGTGCGAGATGTGACCACAGCCCCCGCCACGGCCGCCGCGCCACCCGTGCTCGACCGGCGGCGGCGCAACGTCGTCTTCGGCACGATCATGCTGGGCGTCCTGCTGGCGGCTCTGGACCAGACCATCGTCGGCACCGCCCTGCCGACGATCGTGGCGGACCTCGGCGGCGCGGCCCACATGTCGTGGGTGGTGACCGCCTACCTGCTGGCGGAGACCGTGGCGACGGTCCTGGTCGGCAAGTTCGGCGACCTCTTCGGCCGCAAACTCGTCTTCCAGGTCTCCGCGGTCGTCTTCATCACCGGATCGTTCCTGTGCGGACTGTCCGTCGACATGACGATGCTGATCCTGTGGCGGGGACTGCAGGGCATCGGCGCGGGCGGCCTGATGGTCACCTCCATGGCGCTGATCGCCGACGTGGTGCCGCTGCGCGAACGAGGCAAGTACCAGGGGGCGATCGGCGCCGTGTTCGGCGTCGCCACCGTCATCGGACCGCTGCTCGGCGGGCTGTTCACCGACCATCTGAGCTGGCGGTGGGCCTTCTACGTCAACGTCCCGATCGCGATCCTGGTGGTGATCGCCGCCGCCCGGACGATCCCCTCGGTACGGGCGGCGGGCAGGCCCGTCATCGACTACCCGGGCATCGCGCTGGTCACGGTCGGGGCGAGCGCGCTCATCCTCGCCACCAGTTGGGGCGGGAACGAGTACGCCTGGGCCTCGCCCGTGATCGTCGGCCTCTTCGCTGGCGGCGCCGCGGCCCTCGCGTTGTTCTGCGTGGTCGAGACGCGGGCCGTCGAACCGATGCTGCCGATGCGGCTGTTCGGCAACCCCGTCTTCAGCGTGTGCTCGGTGCTCAGCTTCGTCGTGGGGTTCGCGATGCTCGGCGCCATGACCTTCCTGCCCACGTACCTGCAGTACGTGGACGGCGATTCCGCCACGGTCTCCGGCGTGCGGACCCTGCCGCTGGTCGTCGGGCTGCTGATCGCCTCCGTCTTCAGCGGCAACGTCACCTCCAAGACCGGCCACTACCGGACCTTCCCCATCGTGGGGTGCGCGGTCATGGGCGCCGGGCTGTACCTGCTGTCCCTGATGGGGCCGGGCACCGGGGCCTGGCTGGAGTCGCTGTACATGTTCGTCCTCGGCGCCGGCATCGGACTGTGCATGCAGGTCCTGACGATCGCCGTGCAGAACACCGTCGACTACTCCGATCTCGGCACCGCCACGTCCGGTGTGACGTTCTTCCGCACGCTCGGCAGCGCCTTCGGCACCGCGGTCTTCGGCACGATCTACGCGAACACCCTCGCGCCCCACCTCGCGGCGGGCGTCGCGGAGGCGGCACGCGCCACCGGCCGGGACCCGAGACTGCTGGGTCTGGCCGCGCGGAGCCCGCAAGGGGTGCACGCCCTCGATCCGGCCGCCGCCGGGCCGATCATCGACGCGTACGCGCGCACCCTGCACACGGTCTTCCTGTGGACGGTGCCGGTGGCGGGGCTGGGCTTCGTCGTCGCGCTGTTCCTGAAGCAGGTCCGGCTGCGCGACAGCGCCCGGGCGTCCTCGACGGACATGGGCGAGGGCTTCGCCTCGCCCGTCACCGCCTCGGGGGACTCCGCGAAGCTGTTGGAGCTGGCGGTCGGCAAACTCGTACGGGGCATGGGTCCCGAGACGGCGCGCGCGATCGTGAACGGCTCCGACACCCGACTCGACATCGCGGGGGCCTGGACGGTGATGCAGGTGGACCTGCTGACGCGGACGGTCGGGCACGCCAGTATCGGACTGGTCGCGGCCCGCCGGTCGGTGCCGCCCGAGGTGCTGCTGCCGGTCTTCGACCGGATGGTGGAGGAGGGCTACCTGAGCCGGGAGGGCGTCTTCTTCTCGCTCACCCCGGCCGGGGAACGGGAGGCCCGGGTGATCTCCCTGGCGTGGGGCGACTGGCTGGGCGACCGATTGGAGCGGGACGGGGGCCGCCCCCGCAGCGCCGCGCTGCGTGCGGCGGCGGACGCCATCGCGAAACGGCTCCTCGCGGAGGACCTGGCGGAGGGCAACTTCGCCCCCCGTCCCGCCCCGGCCTGAGCCGCCCGACCGGTCGCCTCCGTGGACAGCCGGTGACGGGCGTCGGGCGGGGCGGCCGGCCGGCGTCCCGCGCGGCGGCGCGACCGGCGCCCTACGGGGTGGCCCGACGGGCGTCCCGCGGGGCGGCGAGGTAGTCGTGCGAGGGGACGTGTGGGAGGGCGGGGGTGAGGTCGGGGCGCCAGGTGCGCAGGACCGCCGCCGAGGGCGCGTAGAGGGCCGTGGGGATGTCGGCCGGGGCGAACCAGGACCAGCGGGCGATCTTGTGCGGCTCCGTCACGGCGGGGTCGCCCTCGGCGGAGCGGGTGACGGCGGCGGCCGTCAGGCGGGTCAGGCCGGAGCGCGCGTCGATCTGGACGCCGAGCACCTCGATATCCCGCGCGTCCGCCCGCAGTGCCGTCTCCTCCTCCAGTTCCCGCGCCGCGGCCTGCTCGAAGCCCTCGCCGGGATCGACCTTGCCGCCGGGCAGTTCCCAGCGGCCGTCGTGCGCCTGGCCGAGCAGGATCCGGCCGTCCGCGGCGACGACGACGAGGCCGACGCCGACCACCGCGTTGGGCTGCGGGACGGCGCGTTCGGGACGTTCGGTGCTCATGGGCGTCCTTCCGAGGAGGCGGTGGTGGGGCGGGCGCGGACGTGGATGCGCTCGCCCTGGGGGCCGAACAGGCTGAGGAACTCGGCGGGTTGCGCGCCCGCGTTGAAGAACGCGTGCGGCGTGTGCGTGTCGAACTCGGCGGCCTCGCCCGCCGTGAGGACCAGGTCGTGCTCGCCGAGCAGTAGTCGTACCCGGCCCGAGAGCACGTACAGCCACTCGTAGCCCTCGTGGACCCTCGGCTCGGGCACGGGCTGGGACGGGTCGCGGGGCGGCAGGATCTGCTTGAACGCGTGCACTCCGGCGAACTCGCGGGAGAGCGGTACGTAGGTGCAGCCGTGCCGGACGAAGGGGCGTGGACGGACGCGGGGATCGCCGGTGTCCGGTGCGCCGACGAGGTCGTCCAGCGCCACCCGGTGTGCCTTGGCGAGCGGGAGCAGCAGTTCCAGCGTGGGCCGGCGCTGCCCCGACTCCAGCCGGGACAGCGTGGACAGCGAGATGCCGGTGGCCTCGCTCAGCTGCGCCAGGGTCGTGCCGCGCCGGCGGCGCAGCGCGCGCAGTCGGGGGCCGACGGCGGTGATGACGTCGGCGAGGTCGGCGCCGGGGTCCCGCTCGGCGGCGGGCACCCGCTCGTCGGGCCACTCGTGATCGCGGGTGGGCATGGCTCCATTTGCCGCTTCGGCAACCTCGTTTGTCAAGCGGACCGGTCCGGCTTCCGGTGCGGACGGGCGAAGGACCGCGACGGCTCCGCGCGAACCGGCTCCGCGCTAACCGGCTCCGCGTGAACCGCCGACGAGCCCGTTCGGACAGCCGTGCGGGTTTCGGCCAGGGGTGGCCCGCGCAGGCTCTGGGCGGTCCGATCGTCATACGGTTCGTCGGGCCAGAGCCGGCTCAGGGGGGGGGGCGCAATGGCACACGTACTGGTCATCGGCGGAGGGATCGGCGGGCAGGCGACCGCCCTGCTCGCCGCCCGGCGGGGGCACACCGTCGAACTCTTCGAGCGCGACTCCCGCGCTCCCGGCACCGCCCTCGACCGCGACTTCTTCGGGTGGCGCCGCCCCACCGTGCCCCAGGCCACCCAGCCGCACGCGCTGCTCGGCGCCGCACGCGCCGTACTGCGCGGGGAACTGCCCGACGTCCACTCCGAGATGCTCCGGCTGGGGGCGCGCGAGCGGCACGAGTTCGACTGGTTCGACGAACGGCCGCCCGCCCGTCCGGGCGACGAAGACCTCGTCATGATCCAGGCGCGGCGCATCGTTCTGGAGAGCGCCCTGGCCGGCGCCCTGCGCGCCCAGCCGGGCGTCGTCGCCCGCTACGGGGAGCCGGTCGAGGGCCTGCGGTTCGAGGGGAACCGGGTCACGGGCGTGACCTCCCCGACCGGCGCGTACGAGGGCGACCTGGTCGTCGACGCGGGCGGGCGGCGCGGCGCCACCGAACGCTGGTTGGCGGCGGCCGGTTGCCGGCCGCCCCTGGTCGAGCGACACCGCACCGGACTGGCCTACTTCTGCCGTTGGTACCGGTTGCCCGAGGGTCTGGACCAGGGGCCGCGCCGCCCGTGGGCGATCGCCGGCGGCACTTTCGCCGGGTGCGCCGTCTTCCCCGCCGACAACCGGGTCTTCGCCGTCACCCTGTTCGTCCACGCCGGGGACACCACCCGCTCGGCGCTGCGGGATCCGACCGTCTTCGAGGCCGCCGCGCGCGCCTTCCCGCCGGGGGAGGCATGGCTGCGGCTGGGCGCCGAGCCGCTGTCCGACGTACTGGCCACCGCGAGCCTCGACAACCGGTGGAGCCCGCTGAGCGACGGGCGGGGGCCGGTGGTGAGCGGGCTGGTGCCGGTCGGGGACGCGATCACCCACACCAACCCGACCCTGGGGCAGGGCACCTCGCTCACCCTGTGGGCCGCGAACCGGGTGGCGCGTACGGCGCACCGGGACCCGGGGTCGGACGGGTACGCCGCCGGATACCACGCGTGGGCGGTGCGCACCTTGAAGCCCTGGTTCGACTACCAGGTGGTCGCGGACACGGCCATCGGGGAACGCTTCGCCACCAGGGCCGGTCGCACGGGGACGGCGCTGGAGGTGGCCGCTCTGTTCGACTGCGCGCTGGAGGACCCGGAGGTGATGCGCGCCCGGGCGAGGGTCCGCCATCTGGTCGAACCGCCGGAACGCGCGTACGCGGACCCGGCGATCCGCGCGCGGGTGGCCCGCTGGCTGGCGCACCGCCCGGACTACGTCCCGAACCCGGTGGGACCGGACCGGGGGCGGTGGGAGGAGCTCACCTCGGGCTGAGGGGGGCGCAGCCGCCCCGCCGGCCGCGGTCGGACCCGTCGGGTCTCCGGTCAGGTCTCCGGTCAGGCCTCCGGTCGGCCCCCGGGTGTGCCGAGGACTTCGGCCAGGTCGTAGCGGACGACCTCCTCCAGTTGGGCGTACGTACAGCTTTCGGGCAGGCGGTCGGGGCGCCAGCGGCGGAACTGGGCGGTGTGGCGGAAGCGGTCGCCCTCCATGTGGTCGTAGGCGACCTCGCAGACCCGATCGGGGCGCAGCGGCACCCAGGAGAGGTCCTTCTTGCCCGTCCAGCGGCTCTGCGCGCCGGGCAGGCGGGCGCTCTCGTGGGCCGCCTCCTCCGCCCAGGCGGCCCAGGGGTGGTCTTGCGGGTCGGGCATCCGCAGCGGGTCGAGTTCGGTCACCAGCTCGGCGCGGCGCTTCATGGGGAAGGCGGCGCAGACGCCGACGTGCTGGAGGGTGCCGTGGGCGTCGTGGAGGCCCAGGAGGAGCGATCCGATGATCGGACCGCTCTTGTGGAAACGGAATCCGGCGACGACGACATCGGCCGTACGCTCGTGCTTGATTTTGAACATCAGGCGGGCATCGGGCCGGTAGGGGAGATCGAGGGGCTTGGCGATCACCCCGTCCAGTCCGGCGCCCTCGAACCGTTCGAACCAATCGTGCGCGAGCGCGGGGTCGGTGGTGGCGGGCGCGAGGTGAACGGGGGGCCGAGCGGTGGAAAGGGCACTAGTCAGGGCGCTGCGGCGGGTGGCCAGCGGGGTGTCGAGGAGCGACTCGTCGCCGAGCGCGAGGAGGTCGAAGGCCACGAAACTGGCCGGGGTCGTCTCGGCGAGCATCTTCACCCGGGAGGCGGCGGGGTGGATCCGCTCGGTGAGTCGGTCGAAGTCCAGCCGGCGGTCGTGGACGATCACGATCTCGCCGTCCACGACGCAGCGGTCGGGAAGATTCTCCTTGAGGGCCGTCACGAGCTCGGGAAAGTACCGGTTCAGGGGCTTGCCGGTGCGACTGCCGATCTCGATCTCGGCGCCGTCGCGGTGGACGATGGCGCGGAAGCCGTCCCACTTGGCCTCGTACTGCATGCCCGGCGGAATGGCCGTCACGGACTTGGCGAGCATCGGTTTCACAGGGGGCATCACCGGCAGATCCATGCCTCCGATTCTGCTGCGGCCCGGCGGGAGCCGCGCGGTGTGCGGGCCCGGGCGGAGCCGTCCGGTGTGCGGGTGGGCCCGTGGCCGCCTACCGTGGCGGGCATGGGTGCTGCGCGTGATGCGATCGAGCTGGACGCGGGCGGGCGGACGGTTCGGCTGTCCAGCCCGGACAAGGTGTACTTCCCCGAGCGCGGCCTCACCAAGAGGGACGTCGCCGAGTACTACCTGGCGGTCGCCCCCGGCATCCTCCGAGCGCTGCGCGACCGTCCGACAACCCTGGAGCGGTATCCGGAAGGCGTGGAGGGCGAGTCCTTCTTCCAGAAGCGGGCCCCGAAGAACCTGCCCGACTGGATCCCGACCGCGCACATCGCCTTTCCCAGCGGGCGGACGGCCGACGAGATCTGCCCGACCGAGCCGGCCGCCGTCCTGTGGGCCGCCAATCTGGGCTGCCTCACCTTCCACCCCTGGCCGGTGCGCCGCGAGGACACCGACCGCCCGGACGAGCTGCGGATCGACCTGGACCCGCAGCCGGGCACCGACTACCACCACGCGGTCGCCGCCGCCCACGAACTGCGCGGGCTGCTGGACGAGTTGGGACTGCGCGGCTGGCCGAAGACCTCAGGCGGGCGCGGGCTGCACGTCTTCGTGCCGATCGCTCCGCGCTGGACGTTCACCGAGGTCCGGCGGTGTGCGATCGCCCTGGGCCGGGAGCTGGAGCGGCGGATGCCCGGCAAGGTCACGACGGCCTGGTGGAAGGAGGAGCGCGGCGAGCGGATCTTCGTGGACTACAACCAGACGGCGCGCGACCGGACCATCGCCTCCGCCTACTCCGTCCGGCCCCGCCCGCACGCCCCGGTGTCCGCGCCGCTGCGCTGGGAGGAGGTGGACGACGCGGAGCCGCGGGACTTCGACATAGTGACGATGCCGGGGCGTTTCGCCGAACTCGGCGACGTGCACGCCGAGATGGACGAGCACGCCTTCACGCTGGACACCGTCCTGGAACTCGCGGACCGCCAGGAGCACGAGCACGGTCAGGGCGACATGCCGTACCCGCCGGACTACCCGAAGATGCCCGGCGAACCCAAACGCGTCCAGCCGAGCCGGGCCAAGCCGGCGGACCACTGAGACACCCCGGGTGCTGAAAACCCGTGTCGCGCGGGGCCGCGGGTACGTAGGGTGCGCAGGTGACGCGCTCCGACCCGTACCCCCTGCTCTTCCTCGACATCGACGGCCCGCTCATCCCGTTCGGCGGCACCGGGTACCCGACCTACCCCCTCGCGGGCGACACCGGCGGCAACCCCCTGCTGGACCGGCTCGATCCCGCGCTCGGACCGAGGTTGGCGGCACTGCCGTGTGAGCTGGTGTGGGCGACGACATGGGGGGCGGACGCCAACCCGCTCGTGGGACGGCGGCTCGGCCTGCCCGAGCTGCTCGTGACGGACCTGCCGGACGACTCCCCGGGGCCGGTGGAGGACCTCCCGGGCCCCCCGGACCTCCCGGGCCCCGGGCCCGGCCGGCTCCACTGGAAGACCCGGTGCCTCGTGGCCCGGGCGGCCGGGCGTGCCTTCGCCTGGGTCGATGACGAGATCACCCTGAAGACCGCGCGTGGGTGGCCGCGAACCACCCCACCCCGGCGCTTTTGCACCGCGTCGACCCGGTGACGGGCCTGACCGACCGGGACTTCACCGTCCTGGAGGAATGGCTGCGCCGTCACGGGTCGTGAACCGCCGTGTTGATGAGGCGTTGATCGGACGTCCATCGGCGACGGTGAGGATCTCCGTCATGTCGATGAACACGAGCGAGCGCACGACGATCACAGCCGCACCCGCCTGGTACGACCTCGCCCTGTGCGCCCAGACCGGCCCCGCCTTCTTCTTCCCGGAGCCCGGCTCCTCGCTGCGCGACGCGAAGCGGCTGTGCGGGGCGTGCGAGGGCAGGGCGGCGTGCCTGGAGTACGCCCTGGCGAACGACGAGCGTTTCGGGGTGTGGGGCGGCCTGTCGGAGTCCGAGCGCCTCGCCCTGCGCCCCCGCGCCTGACCGCGATCGCCGGGGGCCGGGACACGGCGAAGCCCCGGCGGGCCGAGCGGCCCTGCCGGGGCTTGTCGAGGCTTGTCGGTCCGGTGGAGGTCAGGCCTGGCGAGCCGCGATACGCGCCGCGCGGGCGGCCAGGCGCTCGTCGAACTTGCGGGCCTCGGAGTCGAGGCCGCCCATGAACAGGCCGAGCTCCTCCTGGGCCTTCTGCCCCTCCGGGCCGAGACCGTCGATGTCCATGATCTTCAGGAACCGGATCACCGGGCTCAGTACGTCGTCGTGGTGGATCCGCAGGTTGTACACCCCGCCGATCGCCATCTGCGCGGCCATCCGCTCGAAGCCCGGCATGCCGTGTCCGGGCATCCGGAAGTTGACCACGACGTCCCGCACGGCCTGCATCGTCAGGTCGGGGGCCAGCTCGAAGGCGGCGCCCAGCAGGTTGCGGTAGAAGATCATGTGCAGGTTCTCGTCCTGCGCGATGCGGGCCAGCATCCGGTCGCAGACCGGGTCACCGGACTGGTGGCCGGTGTTGCGGTGCGAGATGCGGGTCGCGAGCTCCTGGAAGGCCACGTAGGCCACCGAGTGCAGCATCGAGTGCCGGTTGTCGGACTCGAAGCCCTCCGACATGTGCTGCATGCGGAACGCTTCCAGCTTGTCCGGGTCCACGGCGCGCGAGGCCAGCAGGTAGTCGCGCATCACGATGCCGTGGCGGCCCTCCTCGGCGGTCCAGCGGTGCACCCAGGTGCCCCAAGCGCCGTTGCGGCCGAAGAGCGACGCGATCTCGTGGTGGTAGCTGGGCAGGTTGTCCTCGGTCAGCAGGTTGACGACGAGGGCGATCTTGCCGATGTCGGTGACCTTGGACTGCTTCGGGTCCCAGGCCTCACCGTCCTCGAAGAACCCGGGGAAGTTCCGGCCGTCGCTCCACGGGACGTACTCGTGGGGCATCCAGTCCTTGGTGACCTGAAGATGGCGGTTGAGTTCCTTTTCGACCACCTCTTCCAGCGCGAACAGCAACTTGGCGTCGGTCCACGCCTCCGGGCTGCCGAGGTGGGGGGAGGTGAGCGTCACGGGTACTCCAGGGGGGACAATCGATTACCTACGGTTCCGTAGCCTACGGAGTCGTAGGTTAAGCACGGCATCAAGGACCAGCCAAGCCCCACCCATGCCTATGGGTGGTTACGTCCGGTTATCTCCGCAGTTTGAGGGCGTGGGGGAGCATGCACGCAGGGATAAATCGGTAGCGAAATCACGCCCGCTTCGGTGGTTCCCGGCCGTCAAGGGCGCCGTGCTCAGCCGTGCCAGAGCGACTCGCGGACCTCCTCGGCCGTCGTCGGGCGAAGGCCCGCCTCCGCGTCCAGCAGCAGCCAGCGCGTGATCCCCAGCGTCTCCAGGAACGGCACGTCGTGGCTCGCCACCAGCAGCGCCCCCTCGTACGAGTCCAGCGCCCCGGTCAGCTGCCGCACGCTCGCCAGGTCCAGGTTGTTCGTCGGTTCGTCCAGCATCAGCAGTTGCGGCGCCGGCTCCGCCAGCAGCAGCGCGGCCAGCGCCGCCCGGAACCGCTCGCCGCCCGACAGGGTGCCGGCCGGCCGGTCCGCCCGGGCGCCCCGGAACAGGAAGTGCGCGAGCCGCGCCCGGATCAGGTTGTTCGTGGCGTGCGGGGCGAACCGCGCCACGTTCTCCACGACCGAGCGGTCGTCGTCCAGGACGTCGGCGTCCAGTCGCTGCGGCAGGAACCGCGTCGGCACGTGCGTCGACGCCTCACCCGAGACCGGGGCGATCAGGCCCGCGATCGTCCGCAGCAGGGTCGTCTTGCCCGAGCCGTTGCGGCCCACCAGGGCGATCCGCTCCGGCCCGCGCAGTTCCCACTCGCCCGCGATCACCGGCCCGTGCGCCGGGCGGAGGTCGTCGAGCGTCACCACCCGCCGCCCCGGGGGGACCCGGGTCGCGGGAAGGTCGATGCGGATCTCGTCGTCGTCGCGCACCGCCTCCACCGCCTGGTCGAGCCGCTCGCGGGCGTCCGCCAGTTTCTCGCTGTGCATGATGCGGTGCTTGCCGGCCGACTCCTGGGCGGCGCGCTTGCGTGCCCCCATGACGATCTTCGGCTCCCGTTTGGAGTCCCACATCTTCTGGCCGTAGCGCTTGCGCCGGGCCAATTTGACCTGGGCGTCGGCGAGTTCGCGCTTCTGTCGCTGTACGTCGGCCTCGGCGACCCGGACCATGCGCTCGGCGGCGTCCTGCTCGGCCGCCAGCGCCTCCTCGTAGTCGGTGAAGTTCCCTCCGTACCAGCGCACTTCGCCGTCGCGCAGGTCGGCGATCTGATCCACCCGCTCCAGCAGCTCCCGGTCGTGACTGACCACCACCAGCACGCCGGACCAGGAGTCGACGGCCGCGTAGAGCCGGCGCCGGGCCCGCAGGTCCAGGTTGTTGGTGGGTTCGTCCAAGAGCAGGACGTCGGGGCGGGCGAGCAGCAGGGCCGCCAGGCGCAGCAGCACGCATTCGCCGCCCGACAGCTCGCCGACCGTGCGGTCCAGGCCGATCGCGGCGAGGCCGAGCGCGTCGAGGGTGGCCGAGGCGCGTTCCTCCACGTCCCAGTCGTCGCCCACCGCGGTGAAGTTCTCCTCGGTGGCCTCGCCCGCCTCGATGGCGTGCAGCGCGGCGCGGGTGGCGTGGATGCCGAGTGCCTCGTCGACCCGCAGCGCGGTGTCGAGGATGAGGTTCTGCGGGAGGTACCCGACCGTCCCGGCGACGGAGATCTGTCCGTCGGACGGGGTCAGTTCGCCCGCGATGAGCTCCAACAGGGTCGACTTACCGGACCCGTTGAGGCCGACCAGACCGGTACGGCCCGGTCCGACGGTCAGTTGGAAGTCGTCCAGGACGGGGGTTCCGTCAGGCCAGTCGAAGGAGAGGGAGGAGCAGGTGATGAAAGTGGCGGCAAGACTCATGGAGGCCTCCAGGTTGCGTGAAGTGGTGCGAGCAACGTGGGGAGACAGCCGACGGGTGGGGGAAGGTGACCGTGGTCGGTGTCTCGAACCTCAGACGAGCAATGTCCTGCTCCGTTTCGACGGCTATGGGGCGTCTACGAAGCTACGGGCGACCGAAGTCGCCCGCAACGGATTAAACGCGTGGGCCGGGCGGGAACGGGGAGCGCGTCCACGCGGTCGGCGTGACCGGGCGCCGAGCGCGGGCTCAGCGGGGGCCGCGCAGCAACTCCGCGAGGCCGTGGTCCAGGTCGAGATACAGGTGCTCCAGCCCCGGTGGCGTGACCGTCGCGGCCCGCTCCAGGAACCGGTGGAGATCAAGGGTTGCCATGAGCACGATGGCCACGCCCTCCGGCGCGTGGAACTCGATGCTGGTCCGCTCGGCGTCGTAGGGACGCACGCGCACGTCGCCCGAGCCGGCGGGACGGCGCAACCCGGACTCCAGCAGCTCGCGCGCGAAGGTCCAGGAGACCTCGACCCCTTCCAGCGTCGCGGGCCCGGGAAACGCCATCCGCACGGCGAAGGGCTCCGAACGGTCGTAGCAGAGGGTGACGGGTACGGTCTCGACCTTCGGTGCGGTGGCGACCAGTCGGGCCTGCACGGCCTGCTCGATGACAGTGATCAAGGCTCGCTCCCTTGCGGCGGATCTCCTGCCGGGCCTGGGGTGGGCCCGACAACCGGATAGACGCCCGAAAGCACACATCCGTGCAGGCGCATGGGAGTGAGCTGCGTCACCGATTGGCCTGATCGCTACCGTTCGATCGCACAGAGTGACCGCAGAGGGTGGGCGGGGCGGGGTGTTCAGCCGTCGCCGCAGGCCCCGGAATGGTCGCAGTACGGCTGATTACCGCTCACTCCACAGGCGCACAGCACGGCCCTCGTCTCCCTTCGGACGGTCCCGTCCGGCCCGGTCACGCCCAGTTCCCCGCGCAGGACCAACTGGCCGGCCGGGGACCGTACGACGCTCGTCGGCCGGTCCGGTTCCTCGGCCGGCCCCTCGGCCAGTCGGTACTGGAGGGCACCCGAAGGGCAGCGGCGGACCACCTCCGCCACCCGCTCCGGGGCGGCCCCGTCGGGCCGCACCCAGGGGCGCCGCCCCGAGTCGAAGACCTCGGGAAGCCCGCCGACGCATTCGGCGGCGTGCAGGCAGCGGGCGGTCTCGTACGTGACGGTGATGTGCTCGCCCGCGTAGGGCTTCGGGTCCTGCGCCGGGTGCTGCGGATGGTGGTCCTCAAGAGGCATGGCGCCAGCCTAGGAACCGGGCCCCGCCGACGCACCCCGGACGCGGAATCCGGCGTGCGTCGGCCTCCCGCGCCATGAGACTTCCGGGAGTCGGCGTGTGCGGGGCGGCGCCGGCGGAGACCCTCGCCCCCGCGCCGGCGGACACGGGTGGTCCGGGCGACGACTCGCGCGCCCGCGCGACACCGACTGGGCGTTCGAGGCCACGGGTAGGGACGCGGTCCGCTTCCGCGGGCTCGCCGCGGTCGGCCGCTCCGCGGCCCGGGTCGCGCGCTCCAAGGGGACGGTGCCGCGCCCCGCCGACGGCGGCCGGAGCCGGCGCGACGTATCGCCGCCGGGGGCTGTGGCGCAGGGGTCGGAGCCGCGCGACATCGAGGCCTTCGCGAGCGGCGGGCGGTCGCCCTGTCCATCGGCGAGGGCGAGGCCTCGCGGGTCCCGCGGACAAAGGACTGCGGTGCGACCTGGACCGAGAGCTTCCGCAACACCGCCCCACGGGCCTTCTACCACTGCCTGACCTTCTCGACGCCCGCACGGGCCGGCGCTGAGCGACCCGGTGGACGGCCGGTTCAGGCTCCTCGCCATCGACGACGGGGGACGGAGCCGGCAGGGGTGGTCCCGGCCGACGGGATGCCGCGGGCGCTGCGGGCTTCGCCGCGAGCGGACAGTGCCTGGTCGCCGCCGGGCCGCGGGACGTGCTGATCGTCACCGGAGGAGGCGCGGAGTCCCGGGTGTCGCGCTCCGGGGACCGCGGCCGCACCCGGAGCGCCGCCCCCTGGCCCGTCCCGGCGGGAGCCCGGCCAAGGGTGTCTTCGCGCTCGCGTCCCGCGACCGTACGACGGGACTCGCCGTCGGCGGCGACCACCGCGCCGACCAGGCCTCCCCGAGGGCCGCGGCCCGTGGCCTCGGACGGGGGCCGCACCTGGCGGGCGACCGCCGCGCCGCCGCCGGCCCACCGGTCGGGCGCGGCCCGGTACCCGCGCTCACGCGGCGCGGCGCCGGCCGTGGGCCCCACGGGTTCGGCTCGCGCTGGACGGCGGCTCGTAAGACACCGTCGACTGCGCGCCCCGACGGCGGTTGTCGGGCGGCGGGGGAGTGGGGGGGGCGGGTGGGCGGGCCGGAGCGGCGCCGAGGCGCGGCCGACCGTGACGACCCGCACCCCGGGGACGAGCGCCGGTCCCGCGGTCGGGCCGCGGGACGGGCCACCGGGCCGTCCGGTCAGGCAGTGGGCAGTTCCTCGCGTACCGCGGCCAGGTCGGCGGACGTCTTCGTGGCGACGAACTCGGTGACGCGGTAGGAGCAGACCCCCGCCACGACGAAGGGGTCCCCTGCCGTGATCTCCTCGACGTCCGCGCGGGAGACGCCGGCGGCCAGGATGACGCCGCCTTCCCGCGGCACCTTGCGTCCCGAGGCGAGGAAGACGCCGGACGCGTAGTAACGGTCCAACCACGCGATGTGCGCCTCCATCCGCTCGTCCACGGCTTCGATGGGCGCGGTGTAGGTGAGCTCCAGTACGAACATGATCGCCAGGCTACCCTCGCACCTCATGACGACTGCCAAGACCCCCGCCGACGAGACCGAAGCCCGGGCCGTACAGGACGAACTGCGCCGGAGCGTGGTGCTGGACGAGCCGGGCCCACCGCCCGGGACGGGGCTCGTCGCCGGAGTGGACGTCGCCTACGACGACGAACGCGACCTGGTCGCCGCGGCGGCGGTGGTCCTCGACGCGGCCACCTTGGAGGTGGTCGAGGAACGCACCGCCGTCGGCCGCGTCAGCTTCCCCTACGTGCCGGGACTGCTCGCCTTCCGGGAACTGCCCACGGTGCTGGCCGCGCTCGACGCCCTGACCGTCACGCCCGATCTCGTCGTCTGCGACGGCTACGGGCTCGCACACCCGCGCGGCTTCGGTCTCGCCTGCCACCTCGGGGTGGTGACCGGGCTGGCGACCACAGGCGTCGCGAAGAATCCGTTCACCTTCACCTACGAGGAACCCGGCGCCCGGCGCGGCGACGCCGCCCCGCTCCTCGCGGCGGACGGCGGCGTCGTCGGGCGGGCGCTGCGCACCCAGGACGGGATCAAGCCGGTCTACGTCTCCGTCGGCCACCGCGTCTCGCTCGACAACGCCTGCGCCCACACGCTGGCGCTCAGCCCCCGCTACCGGCTCCCCGAGACCACCCGGCGCGCCGACTCGCTGTGCCGCCGCGCCCTGCGCGAGGCGTCGGAGACGCCCTGACCGGCAGCCCCCTGACCGCCCCGGACCGACGGACCCCCGGACCAGCCGGCCTCTGGACGATGGACGGCCGACAACCGTGGGCGGCCGGACGCGCTACACCGCCCGGTCGGCCGCCACGCGGAAGCGGATGCCGGCCTTCTGGAGCCGGTCGAGCAGGGCGTCGCCCATCGCCACCGCCGTGGTGAGCTGCCCGGAGGTCTCCGGGAGGGCGTCGTAGGCCAGGCACAGGGCCGACTCCGCCAGCATCTTCGCCGTCTCGCCGTAGCCGGGGTCGCCGCCCGAGACCTCCGTGAAGATCCGTCGGCCGCCCCCCGTCCCCACGAAGCGGACGGTGAACCAGCTGCGCGCCCGCCGCTCCGCGTCCGGTCCCCGCCCCGGCTCCCAGCGGCTCATCAACCACCGTCGGGCGGCCGGCACCTGGGCCAGCGCCACCGTCGCCCCGACGGCGGCCGTGGCCCCCACCGCGAACGGCAGGTGGCGCACGCCCGCGTAGTGCCGGTAGCGGAAGTCCGGGCCGTAGCGCTCCAGGGCGGCAGCCGAGCGGGCCACGACACGCGGGTCCAGCGTCGGCAGCGGCAGGGCCCAGTCGCCGGTCTCCCGGCTGAACCGGGGCAGGCCCCCGGAGCCCCGCACCCGCCGCCCCGGCAGCCGCGGCTCGTATAGTCGGCGCTCCCGGGCGGCGGCCAGGGTCTGCGGGCCCCGGCCCAGTGCGGTGAGGCCAGACGCCAGGGTCCCGCCGGAGAGCAGGGCGTCGGAGCGCATGAAGCCGTCGACCCGCAGGGGCACCCCCTCGGGCAGCCGGCTCACCGTGAAGTACGCCCCGAGGTCGGCCGGGATCGAGTCGAAGCCGCACGCGTGCACCAGCCGCGCGCCGGTTTCCCGGGCCCGGGCGTCATGGGCGATGTACATCCGGTCCACGAACTCCGGCTCGCCCGTGAGGTCCACGTAGTCGGTGCCCGCCCCGGCGCAGGCCGCGACCAGTTCCGCGCCGTACCAGACGTAGGGTCCGACGGTGGTGGCCAGCACCCGGGTGGAGGCGGCGAGTTCCCGTACGGCCCGCGCGTCGGAGGCGTCCGCGCGGATCAGGGGCAGGGTCGCGCAGGCCGGGTCCAGTGCGGCCAGCCGCTCGCGCAGCCGTTCCAACTTGGCCCGGTCCCGGCCCGCCAGGGCCCACCGGCAAGCGGCCGGGGCGTGAGCGGCGAGGTACTCGGCGGTCAGGGTCCCCACGAATCCCGTCGCGCCGAAAAGCACGAGGTCGTAGGCGCGTTGCCGTTCTGTGCGGCGTACCCGCTCGTTCATGACGCTCCTCCCGGCTGGTGTCGGTCGCTGAGGCTAGCGTGAGTTCCGACTGTCCGTGCGAGCAGGTGTGACCTGCGGTAAGTGGAGGCGTCGATGAAGGCCGCGGTGCGCAAGTGGCAGAAGGTGCGGGAGTTCGCTCTGGGGCTGCCCGAGGCGATCGAGGAGTTCCCGTGGGGACCCGAGGACCGCGTCGTCAAGGTCAACAAGAAGATCTTCGTCTTCCTGGGCAATGCCGACGGCCCGCAGTCGCCCGGCCTCTCGGTGAAGCTCAAGGACGAGGCGCTGCACGGCCACGCGATGACCTACCCCGGCGCCGAGCCCACGGGGTACGGCCTCGGTCGGGCCGGGTGGGTCTCCCTGCCGCTGGACGGGAAGGACGCTCCGGCCGCGGACGTGCTGTGCGAGTGGGTGGAGGAGAGTTACCGCACCGTCGCGCTCAAACGCCACATCAGGGAACTCGACGCGCGGACCGGGTCAGATGGCTAAGCGCCCGCTCTTGTGCTGAGTGGAACACGTTCCTAGCATCACTGGTGTTACATCAGTTGTGTCACACACTTCACCCACCTCACACGGGGAAACGCTGGGGGCTCGATGGCAGTGTCCGGTACCGGCCCGCTCGCCGGGGTACGCGTCGTCGAACTGGCCGGCATCGGCCCGGGCCCGTTCGCGGCGATGCTCCTCGCCGACCTCGGCGCGGACGTGGTGCGCGTGGACCGTCCCGGCGGTGGCGGCCTCGCCGTCGATCCGGCGTACGACCTCACCAACCGCAACAAGCGCTCGGTGCTGATCGACCTCAAGGCCCCCGATGGTCCCGACCGGGTACTGGACCTCGTCGGGCGGGCCGACGTGCTGATCGAGGGGTTCCGTCCGGGGGTGGCCGAGCGGCTCGGCGTCGGTCCGGCCGACTGTCACGCCCGCAACCCGAAGCTCGTCTACGGCCGCATGACCGGCTGGGGCCAGGACGGCCCGCTCGCCCACACCGCCGGGCACGACATCGCGTACATCGCCGTCACCGGCGCCCTCGGCATGATCGGCAACCCGGGCGAGCCGCCCGCCGTTCCCGCCAACCTGGTCGGCGACTACGCGGGCGGATCGCTCTACCTCGTCATCGGCGTCCTCGCGGCCCTGCGACACGCCGGCGCCCCCGGCGGCAGCGGACAGGTCGTGGACGCCGCGATCGTCGACGGGACGGCCCACCTCACGGCCATGATCCACGGCATGATGGCGGCCGGCGGTTGGCAGGACCGGCGCGGCGCCAATCTGCTCGACGGCGGCTGCCCCTTCTACGGCACCTACGAGACCTCCGACGGCGGTTACATGGCGGTCGGAGCGCTGGAGCAGCAGTTCTACGACACCTTCGTGGAACTGCTCGGCATCGAGGAGCAGGCGCCGGCCCGCAAGGACCTCGCCCGGTGGGGCGAGCTGCGCGAGGCCGTGGCCGCACGCTTCGCGTCCCGGACCCGGGACGAGTGGACGGCCGTGTTCGAGGGCTCCGATGCCTGCGTGGCGCCCGTGCTCTCCCTGGGCGAGGCGCCGCACCACCCCCACCTCGCGGCCCGGGGCACCTTCACCGACTTCGCCGGGATCACCCAGCCGGCCCCCGCGCCCCGCTTCTCGGCCACCCCGACCGTCATCACCGGCGGCCCCGCGCGACCGGGCGCGCACACGGAATCCGTGGCGCGGGACTGGGGCGTACCGGGCCTGCTCCGAAAGGACGCCTGATGGAACTCTCCATGATGCTCGACTACGCGGGCGATCCGCGCCGGGCCGCGGACGAGGCGGCCGCGCTGGAGACGGCCGGGCTCGACGCGGTGTGGGTCGCCGAGGCCTGGGGCTTCGACTCCCCGACGATCATGGGGTACCTGGCGGCCCGGACCGAGCGCATGCGGATCGGCTCCGCCATCTTGAACGTGTACTCCCGCACCCCCGCCCTGATCGCCCAGACCGCCGCCGGCCTCGACGCGGTGTCCGGCGGCCGGGCCATGCTCGGCCTCGGGGCGTCCGGCCCGCAGGTGGTCGAGGGCTGGCACGGCAGGCCGTACGACAAGCCCGTCGGCCGCACCCGCGAGACGGTGGAGCTGTGCCGCCGGATCTGGCGCCGCGAGACCATCGACCACCACGGCATCACCGACATGCCGTTGCCGCCCGCCAAGGGCGGCCGGCACGGCAAACCGCTGAAGATGCTGACCCGACCGGTGCGTCCGGCCGTCCCGGTCTACGTGGCCTCCCTGGGTCCGGCGAACGTGGCGATGACCGCCGAGATCGCCGACGGTTGGCTGCCCACCCTGTTCCTCCCGGAGAAGGCGGACGCCGTGTGGGGCCGCGCCCTCGCGGAGGGCGGCGACCGCCGGGCCCCCGAACTCGGCCCGCTCCAGGTCGTCGCGGGCGGCCTGCTCGCGATCGGCGAGGACGCGGCGGCCGTACGGGACCTCGCGCGCCCGCAGATCGCCTTGTACGTCGGCGGCATGGGCGCGGTCGGCAAGAACTTCTACAACGACCTCGCCGTCGCCTACGGCTACGAGGAAGAGGCCCGGAAGATCCAGGAGCTCTACCTCTCCGGCCGCAAGCGCGACGCCGCGGCGGCGGTACCGGACGAGTTCTGCGAGCTGATGACGCTGTGCGGGCCCGCCGGCTACGTACGCGAGCGCGTCGAGGCGTTCCGGGCGGCGGGCGTCACCATGCTCAACGTCACGCCCGTCGGACCCCAGCCGGCCCGGCTGATCGAAACCGTCAAGAGCTGGCTTTAGGGAGCCCCGATGCAACGCCGCATCTTCGACGCCGACCACGAGGCGTTCCGCGAGACCGTACGCACCTTCCTCGCCAAGGAGGTGCTGCCGCACTACGAGCAGTGGGAGAAGGACGGCATCGTCAGCCGCGACGCCTGGCGGGCCGCCGGACGGCAGGGCCTGCTGGGGCTCGCGGTGCCCGAGGAGTACGGAGGCGGCGGGAACACAGACTTCCGCTACGCCGCCGTGATCGCCGAGGAGTTCACCCGCGCGGGCGCGCCGGGCCTCGCGATCGGCCTGCACAACGACATCATCGGGCCCTACCTGACCTCGCTGGCCACCGAGGAGCAAAAGCGCCGCTGGCTGCCCGGGTTCTGCTCCGGTGAGACCATCACCGCGATCGCGATGACCGAACCCGGCGCCGGCTCGGACCTCCAGGGCATCCGCACGAGCGCCGAGGACCGGGGCGACCACTGGCTGCTCAACGGCTCCAAGACCTTCATCTCCAACGGCATCCTGGCCGACCTGGTCGTCGTGGTGGCGAAGACGACCCCCGAGGGTGGCGCGCACGGCCTGTCCCTGCTGGTCGTCGAGCGCGGCGCGGAGGGCTTCGAGCGCGGCCGCAACCTGGACAAGATCGGCCAGAAGGCCCAGGACACCGCCGAGTTGTTCTTTCACGACGTACGGGTCCCCAAGGAGAACCTGCTCGGCGAGCGCAACGGTGCCTTCCTCCACCTCATGACGAACCTGGCCCAGGAGCGCATGGGCATCGCGATGGCCGGCATCGCCGCCGCCGAGCACCTGCTGGAGATCACGACCGCGTACGTCAAGGAGCGCGAGGCCTTCGGCCGCCCGCTCTCCAAGCTCCAGCACATCCGGTTCGAGATAGCGGAGATGGCCACCGAGTGCGCCGTCACCCGGGCGTTCCTGGACCGCTGCATCGTGGACCACTCCAACGGCGAACTGGACCACGTCCACGCCTCGATGGCCAAGTGGTGGGCCACCGAGCTCCAGAAGCGGGTCGCGGACCGCTGCCTGCAACTGCACGGCGGCTACGGGTACATGAGCGAGTACCGGGTCGCGCGGGCCTTCACCGACGGACGCATCCAGACCATCTACGGCGGCACGACCGAGATCATGAAAGAGATCATCGGTCGTTCCCTGCTCGGCTAACCTCCCCTCGAAAGGCTTGACCAGTGAGCACCGAAGCGTACGTATACGACGCGATCCGCACGCCGCGCGGGCGCGGCAAGGCCAACGGCGCCCTGCACGGCACCAAACCGATCGACCTGGTCGTCGGCCTCATCCACGCCCTTCGTGAGCGCAACCCCGGCCTCGACCCGGGCACCATCGACGACATCGTGCTCGGCGTCGTCGGCCCGGTCGGCGACCAGGGCTCCGACATCGCCCGCATCGCGGCGATCGCCGCCGGCCTCCCGGACACGGTGGCCGGGGTCCAGGAGAACCGCTTCTGTGCCTCCGGCCTGGAAGCCGTCAACCTGGCCGCCGCCAAGGTCCGTTCCGGCTGGGAGGACCTGGTCCTCGCGGGCGGCGTCGAGTCCATGTCACGGGTGCCGATGGCCTCCGACGGCGGCGCCTGGTTCGCCGACCCGATGACCAACTGGGACACCGGCTTCGTCCCGCAGGGCATCGGCGCCGACCTGATCGCCACGATCGAGGGATTCTCCCGGCGCGACGTCGACGAGTACGCGGCCCTGTCCCAGGAGCGCGCCGCGACGGCCGTCAAGGACGGCCGCTTCGCGAAGTCCGTCGTCCCCGTCACCGACCGCAACGGCCTGGTGGTCCTGGACCACGACGAGTTCATCCGCCCCGGCACCACCGCCGACACCCTCGCCAGGCTCAAGCCGTCCTTCGCGGACATCGGCGACCTCGGCGGTTTCGACGCCGTCGCGCTCCAGAAGTACCACTGGATCGAGAAGATCGACCACGTCCACCACGCGGGCAACTCCTCCGGTATCGTCGACGGGGCCTCGCTCGTCGCCATCGGCTCTCGCGAGGCGGGGGAGCGGAACGGCCTGACGCCGCGCGCCCGGATCGTCTCGGCGGCCGTTTCCGGCTCCGAGCCCACCATCATGCTCACCGGCCCCGCCCCGGCCACCCGCAAGGCCCTCGCCAAGGCCGGTCTGACCATCGACGACATCGACCTGGTCGAGATCAACGAGGCGTTCGCGGGCGTCGTGCTCCGCTTCGTCAAGGACATGGGACTCTCCCTCGACAAGGTCAACGTCAACGGCGGCGCCATCGCGCTCGGCCACCCGCTCGGGGCCACCGGCGCGATGATCCTCGGCACCGTCATCGACGAGCTGGAGCGCCAGGACAAGCGCTACGGACTCGTCACGCTCTGCGTCGGCGGCGGCATGGGCGTCGCGACCGTCGTCGAGCGTCTCTGAATCGTCCTGTGACCACCGAACCCTCCGACACGGAAGTAGCGAACATGAGCGAGTCCACCACGATCCGCTGGGAACAGGACGAGACCGGCGTCGTCACCCTCGTCCTCGACGACCCCGACCAGTCCGCCAACACGATGAACCAGGCCTTCAAGGACTCCATCGCGGCGATCGCCGACCGCGCGGAGGCGGAGCGGGACTCGATCCGGGGCATCATCTACACCTCCGCCAAGAAGACCTTCTTCGCCGGCGGCGACCTCAAGGACATGATCCGCCTGCGTCCCGAGGACGCCTCGCTCGCCTTCGAGACCGGGACCGCGATCAAGCGCTCGCTGCGCCGCATCGAGACCCTGGGCAAGCCCGTCGTCGCCGCCATCAACGGCGCGGCCCTCGGCGGCGGCTACGAGATCTGCCTCGCCTCCCACCACCGGATCGCCCTCGACGTGCCCGGCTCCAAGATCGGCCTGCCGGAGGTCACGCTGGGCCTGCTCCCGGCCGGCGGCGGCGTGACCCGTACCGTGCGCCTGATGGGCATCGCCGACGCGCTGCTGAAGGTCCTGCTCCAGGGCACCCAGTACGACCCGCGGCGCGCCCTGGACAACGGCCTGGTCCACGAACTGGCGGCGACGCCCGAGGAGATGCTGGCCAAGGCCCGCGCCTTCATCGACGCCAACCCCGAGTCGAAGCAGCCGTGGGACGTCCCCGGCTACAAGATCCCGGGCGGCACGCCGTCCACCCCGCGCTTCGCCGCGAACCTGCCGGCCTTCCCCGCCAACCTCAAGAAGCAGCTGAACGGGGCCCCCTACCCGGCGCCGCGCAACATCCTGGCCTGCGCGGTCGAGGGCTCCCAGGTGGACTTCGAGACCGCGCTGACCATCGAGGCCCGGTACTTCACCGAGCTGGTCACGGGCCAGACCGCCAAGAACATGATCCAGGCGTTCTTCTTCGACCTCCAGGCCGTCAACGCCGGCCGTAGCCGCCCCAAGGGGATCGAGCCCCGCCGGGTGCGCAAGGTCGCGGTGCTCGGCGCCGGGATGATGGGCGCGGGCATCGCCTACTCCTGCGCCCGCGCGGGCATCGAGGTGGTGCTCAAGGACGTCACGCCCGAAGCGGCGGCGAAGGGCAAGGCGTACTCCGAGAAGCTGCTCGACAAGGCCCTCTCGCGCGGCCGCACCACCGAGGCCAAGCGCGCCGAACTGCTCGCCCGGATCACGCCCACCGCCGACGCCGCCGACCTGGCGGGCTGTGACGCCGTCATCGAGGCCGTGTTCGAGGACACCGCCCTCAAGCACAGGGTGTTCCAGGAGATCCAGGACGTCGTCGCCCCCGACGCCCTGCTCTGCTCCAACACCTCCACGCTCCCCATCACGGGGCTGGCGGAGGGCGTCTCACGTCCGGTCGACTTCATCGGTCTGCACTTCTTCTCGCCCGTCGACAAGATGCCGCTGGTGGAGATCATCAAGGGCGAGCGCACCGGGGACGAGGCCATCGCCCGCGCCTTCGACCTGGTCCGCCAGATCAACAAGACCCCGATCGTGGTCAACGACTCGCGCGGCTTCTTCACCTCGCGGGTCATCGGCCAGTTCATCAACGAGGGCGTGGCCATGGTCGGCGAGGGCATCGAGCCCGCCTCGATCGAACAGGCCGCGGCGCAGGCCGGATACCCGGCCAAGGTGCTGTCCTTGATGGACGAGCTGACGCTCACCCTGCCGCGCAAGATCCGCAACGAGACCCGCAAGGCCTTCGAGGCCGAGGGCCGCCCGTGGACCGAGCACCCAGCCGACGCGGTCATCGACCGGATGGTGGACGACTTCGACCGCCCGGGCCGCAGCGGCGGCGCCGGGTTCTACGAGTACGACGAGACGGGCAAGCGCGTCCGCATCTGGCCGGGTCTGCGCGAGCACTTCGCCAAGCCGGACGCCGAGATCCCCTTCGAGGACATGAAGGAGCGGATGCTCTTCTCCGAGGCGCTGGACACCGTCCGTTGCCTTGACGAGGGCGTGCTGACCTCGATCGCCGACGCCAACATCGGCTCGATCATGGGAATCGGCTTCCCGGCCTGGACGGGCGGCGTGATCCAGTACATCAACGGCTACGGGGGCGGCCTGCCGGGCTTCGTCGCCCGCGCCCGCGAGCTGGCCGCCCAGTACGGCGAGCGGTTTACCCCGCCCGCCTCCCTGGTGGCCAAGGCGGAACGCGGCGAGACGTACGCGGACTGACCGCCGGGTACGGCTCCGGGGGCCGCGCCCCCGGAGCCGTGCGCTCAGCCCGCGTAGAGCGCGGCGAACAGGGCCCGGGAAGTGGTGCCGTCCGGGGCGGTCCAGCCCGCCGTGACGCCGCCGATCGCGCCGGACGGGACACCGGTCGCCTCGTGCGGGCGCAGCACGCGCGCCACGGTGAGCCGCGAGCCGTCGCCGAGGGCGATCTCCGAGTCCCGCGCGGTGTGCGCGACCTCCGGCCGTAGCGGGGGGAGCAGCGGGACCAACAGGGACCGGCCGTCGAACTCGGTGGTGACCGACGGGTCCGGTGTGTCCGACTCGGTCTGCGCCTGGGCGACGGTCCGCCCCTGGAGCAGCGACAGCAACTGCCCGACGAGCACCGGGTCACGGGTGCCGTCGTACACCCAGCGCCGGCCTAGGACGCCGTGCTCCGAGGTGCCGATGAGAGCCGCCTCGGCGTCCTCCAGCGGCGACCCGCGGTAGGTGAGCGGCACGTGGTACGCGACCGGGCGCCCGCCAGAGTCGTCGGTGAGCACCATGAATTCCATGCCCACCTCGCCCTCCGGGTCGTCGAGCCGGAAGCCGCCCGCGCGGACCGGCTCGGCGGCGCGTCCCGCGGACGCGTACCACGGTTGCGTCGGAAGCCAGGAGGCGAGCAGCTCCAGTTTGCCGGGGGTCATCGAGGTCTTGTGAATGATCGCCATGCCCACGAACCTACTCCTCGGGGGTGAAGGCCGCCCGCAGCTCCTCTCGCAGCGATCGCTGAAAGGCCGTCACCAAGGCCTGTACGACCATGGGTTGCATGTGTGCGGACAGCGCCTTCATGGACTCCACCCGCTCCGGATCGCTCTCGCCCTCGGTGAACGGTCCCCACACCTCGTCCCTGAACAGGGCCGTCAGTTCGTGCGCCGCCGACCGGGTGTGCTCGATCAACACCCGCCGGGCCGCCAGGATCGTCTCGTGCGCGATCGGCACGTCCAGCAGCGCCACCCCCAGCCGCAGCAGGCCCACGTCCACCCGGAACCCGTTCCCCGAGACGGCGACCACGTTCATCGCGGTCAACCGGCGGATGTCGGCCTCCTTCAGCGCCCGCCCGGCCCGCTTCTCCAGCTCCTCCCGCGAGGACTCCAGCGCCGAGTCCGGGGCCCAGGACGACACCAGGGCCCGGTGGATCGCCAGGTCGTGCGCGCTGAGGTCGTCGGGCAGCGCGTCCAGGTAGCGCTCGATGGCCGACAGCGTCATGCCGTGGTGCTGCAACTCCTCGATCAGCGCGAGGCGGGAGAGGTGCTCGGGCCCGTAACGGCCCACCCGGCGCGGGCCGATCACGGGAGGGGGCAAAAGCCCGCGCGTGCTGTAGAACCGTACGGTGCGGACGGTGACACCCGCCCGGGCGGCCAGTTCGTCGACGGTGAGCGTCGGCTCGGGTGCCCGGTCGGCCATCGTCTGCGCCTCGCTCTCTGCTCCACAGCTTGGGTTCAACAGTATTGCTGTCGCACCAACGATGTGAAACGGCCAGGAGCTGCCCATGACCACGACACTCCCCCTGCCCGCACCGCCCGAGGAGCTCACCCTCCCCGCCCTGCTCGCCCGCAACGCCCTGGAGCACGGGGACCTGCCCGCGCTCTCCTGGCGCGAGGGCGCCGGCTGGAGGACCCTGGGCTGGCGCGAGGTGCGCCGGGAGGTCGCCGCCCTCGCCTCCGGCTACGCGGCCCTCGGCGTCGAGCGCGGCGAACACGTGCTGCTGATGATGGGCAACCGCCCCGAGCACTGGCTCAGCGACCTCGCCCTCGTCCACCTCGGCGCCGTCCCCGTCACCGTGTACGGAACCTCCGCCCCCGAGCAGGTCGCCCACATCGCCCGCCACAGCAGGGCCCGGCTCGCCGTCGTCGAGGGCGCCGGCGAGCTCCCCCGGTGGGAGCCGCTGCTGGACGATCCCGGTGTGGCACTGGAACGCCTCGTCGTCGTCGAGGAGGCCGACGCCGGCCCGCACCGCGCCTACGGCTCCCTGCGCGCGGCCGACCTCCCGCCGCGGCACGCCGAGGCCTTCGAGAAGGCCTGGCGCGAGACGCTGCCCGAGGACCCGCTGACCGTCGTCTACACCTCGGGTACCACCGGCGACCCCAAGGGCGTACGGCTCACCCACCGCAACATCATGCTCCAGGCGGTCCGCCTCGACCGGCGCACCGACCTGCCCGAGCACGCCGAGCACATCTGCTACCTGCCCTTCGCGCACATCGCGGAGCGCATCCTCGGGATCTACCTGCCGCTGCTGCGGGCCGCGCACGTGCGGCTCGTCGCCGACCCCGCCGCCGTCGCGCACGCCGTCCGCGAGCTGCGCCCCGTCCAGTTCTTCGGCGTGCCCCGGGTCTGGGAGAAGCTGGCGGCGGCGGTACGGGCCGTCCTCGCGGGGCTGCCCGAGGAGCAGCGGGCCGCCATCGAGCAGGCCAACGACGTGGCCCGCGCCGTGGCCGGGCACCGGGAGCGCGGCGAGCCGGTGCCGGCCCCCCTCGAAGCCTCCTACGCCCGGGCCAAGGAGCGGGTGCTGGACCCGCTGCTGGGCCGGGCCGGGATGGACCGGCTGGTCTGGACGGCCAGTGCCACCGCGCCGATGCCTATCGACGTGGTGCGGTTCTGGGCCGGCTGGGGCATCACGATCATGGACGCCTGGGGGCTGACCGAGACGTCCGGGGTCTGCACGGTCAACAGCCCGGACGGCTTCCGGCTGGGTTCGGTGGGCCGTCCCATCGAGGGTGTCGAGCTCGCGATCGCCGGCGACGGGGAGATCCTCACCCGCGGCGCGACCGTCTTCGGCGGCTATCTGCGGCCCGACGGCTCCGTGGAGTCCGCGAGCGACGCGCGGGGTTGGTTCCCCACCGGGGACATCGGCCGGCTCGACGAGGACGGCTTCCTCTGGCTGACCGACCGCAAGAAGGAGCTGATCGTCACCTCGAACGGCAAGAACGTCTCGCCCGCCCTGGTGGAGAACACGGTCAAGGAACACCCGCTGATCGGCCAGGCCCTCGTCCACGGCGACGGCCGCTCCTATCTCGTCGCCCTGCTCGTCCTGGATCCGGAGGTGGCCCCCGCCTGGGCGGCGGCCCGCGGCATCGAGGCCGCCTCGCCCGACGAGCTGGTCCGGCACCCGGAGGTCCGGGCGGAGGTGGCCCGCGCGGTGGAGGCCGCCAACGCCCGGCTCAACCGCACCGAGCGGATCAAGAGGTACCGGCTGCTGAGCGAGGAGTGGGGCCCGCGGTCGGGCGAGCTCACACCGTCCCTGAAACTGCGCCGCAGGGTCGTCCGGGAGAAGTACGCGGACCTGATCGAGGGACTGTACGAGGCGTAGCGCGCCGCGCGGGGGCCCGCCGATCGGGCGGGTCCCCGCGCCGGGTCAGTGGCCGATCAGCGGGTAGTGGTCCGAGAGGTTGGTGTACGTGTAGGAAGAGCCCCAACCGGAGACCGTCCAGGGGGCGCTCTCCTCCTTGACCACCGTGTTCTCCCAGGCCGCGGGGCGGGCGTTGCCCTTGCGGTAGAGGACGTAGTCCAGGTCCTCGCGCGGGTCCGTCGGGTAGCGGTAGTGCGCGATGGAGTTGAGTGCGGTGTCGAAGGAGTAGGGGTGCCCCGTACGGGAGTCGGCGGCGGCCAGGTCGGCGTCGACCAGCATGGAGCCGTACTCCGCGCTGCGCGAGTCGACGTTCATGTCACCCGCCACGATGACCTCTTCGTCGGCCGGGATGTTCTTGGCGTCCAGGAAGGCGTCGATCGCGCGGAACTGGCGGGCGCGCATGTCCGCGGCCTCTCCCGTGCCGCAGCCGGAGTCGGTGGACTGGGCGTGGGTGCCGACCACGTGCACCTTGGTGCCGTTCACGTTCAGCACCACGTACGCGAAGCCCTTGTTGGACCACCAGTCCGAGCCGCAGGCGTCCTTGTAGATCACCTGCTCCTTGCGGAGGATCGGCCACTTGCTCAGGACCGTGACCCCGCCGTCCTCCGGGGTGGTGGAGGAGAACGAGCCGCCCGTGGCGTCCCAGCCGCTCTTGGAGCGACCGACGACCGGCGTCTGGTAGGGGTACTGGGCCGAGGCGTTGGACTTCAGGGCGTCGGAGGCACTGTTGTCGAAGGCCTCCTGGAGCACCACCACGTCCTGCCCCTGGAAGAAGGGCGCCTTGGGGATGGCCGAAGCCCGGTACCCCTGACCCCAGTTGGGGTAGAGGTTCGTGGACATCAGGAACGTGTTGTACGTCAGGACGCGCAGGCGCGGAGCGTCGGCGCTCTGCGCGGCCGTGGCGGCCGGGGCGGTGGTGAGCGTCAGCGCGGCGGCGGCGAGCGCCGCGACGGCGGTGGCGGCGGCGCGTCCTCGGCGGTTCGAACTGTGCGTCATGGGGGCTCCGTCATTCCTGCGGGGGACGATCGACGCCGTCATCCAAGCAGCCGCGGTTACCTCTGGGTAACACCCGTGCGGCGACTTTCTGTCCGCAGCACGGCCGTCTGGACTCGCATACTTGGACCATGAGCAACACGGAGCCCGCCGCCGGGCCGCTCGCCCACCGCCGCGAGCCCGAGCCGCCCCCGCCCGGCGGTGTGCTGTGGACCATCGCCGGGGACGTCCGCGCCCTGCTGATGCTCCCCGCCGCCTTCACCATGCAGGTGGCCCACCCCGCGATCGGCGCCGGCGTCGACGAGCACTCCGTCTTCCGCACCGACCCCTGGGGGCGCGGCGAGCGCTCGCTGCGCTCCGTCCAGCTGTGGGTCTACGGCGGTCGGGAGGCGGCCGAGGAGGGCCGCCGGGTACGCCGCCTGCACAAGGAGATCCAGGGCACCGACACCCGAGGGCGCCGCTACCACTCCCTGGACCCCACCTGCTACGCCTGGGTGCACGCCACCGGCTTCCCGGTCTACCTGTACGCCGGCCGGTACCTGCTGCGCCGCTTCACCCCCGCCCAGGAACGGCAGCTGTACCGGGAATGGCTCCAGGTCGGCCGGGTCCTCGGCATCCACGACCGGGACATGCCGCAGACCATCGAGGAGTACTGGGTCTACTACCGCCGGATGCTGGCCGAGGAGATCGAGCCCACCGCGGTCGCCCGCGAACTGGTCGCCACCGATGTGGCGCTGCCCCGCCCCGGGGGCGGGTCCCCGCCGGTGCGCCTGCTGCTGCGGCTCACCTGGCCGGTGCTGCGGTCCGCGTTCCTGCGGCTGCGGGCGTTCGTCACGGTCGGCTACATGCCGCCCGACGCGCGCGCGGCCATCGGATTGGAGTGGAGCCCCGCCCAGGAGCGCCGGCTGCGGCGGTTCAGCGCGGTCGTGCGGGTTCTCGTGCCGCTGCTGCCCGAGCGGCTGCGCTACCTGCCCGTCGCCCGCGCGGCGCGGGCACGCCGGCGCGCCGCCGCCCGCTGAGGGGCGACGGCGCGCGGGGCTCCGGCGGTGGGGAGGCGAGTGCCGGGGCACCCGCCGTCGGCCGGGCGTCGGGTCGTGGGCAGAGGCCGTCAGTGCCCGTGGATCGAGTTCGTGTGGATCGAGTTCGTCTCGGCGATCTTCTTCCAGGACTTCGGCTCCACCGGCTCGGCGGCGGGGGCCTTCGAGGAGCGCGCGACCGGGGACCGGCCGTCGGCCGGCGGGCCGAAGGCCGGCTTGCCCGGGGTGTAGAGCCAGGTCTCGAAGAGTTGGCCCAGCGGCTTGCCGGAGACCTTCTCCGCGTACCGGACGAAGTCCCCGACCTTGGCGTTGCCGTAGGCGTGCTCCGTCGGCCAACCCTTGAGGATCGTGAAGAACTTCTCGTCGCCGACCTCGTTGCGCAGCGCCTGGATGGCGATCGCGCCCCGGTCGTAGACGGCGCCGTGGAACTGGTTGTCCGCACCCGGGTCACCCGGCTTGACCTGCCAGAACGGGTCCTCCGTCGCGTACGACCGGTACGTCCAGTCGGCGAGTTCCTGCGCCGTGCCCTCGCCCTCCTTCTCCGACCACAGCCACTGGCTGTAGCGCGCGAACCCCTCGTTGATCCAGATGTCCTTCCAGTTGTCGACGGACACGCTGTCGCCGTACCACTGGTGCGCCAGCTCGTGGACGATCACCGACACGTTCGCGCCGTTGGAGAACTGGCGCGGACTGTAGAACGGCCGGCTCTGGGTCTCCAAGGCGAAGCCGGACGGCACGTTCGGCACGTATCCGCCCAGCGCGTTGAAGGGATACGGACCGAAGACGCTCTCCAGCCACTCCGCGACCTCGCCGGTCCGCTCCACGCTCGCGCGCGCCGCGCCGGCGTTGTCGCCCAGGTCCTTGCTGTACGCGTTGAGGATCGGCAGCCCGCTCGCCGTCTTGCCGGTGGTGATGTCGAACTTGCCGATGGCGAGGGTGGCGAGGTAGGTGGCCTGCGGCTTGTTGGACCGCCAGTTGTAGCGGGTCCAGCCGAGCTTCGAACTCTGCGACTGGAGAACGCCGTTGCTGATCGCCTGGGTACCGTCGGGGACGTTGATCGAGATGTCGAAGGTGGCCTTGTCGAGCGGGTGGTCGTTGCTCGGGAACCACCAGACGGCCGAGTCGGGCTCCTGCGCCGCGACGCCGCCGTCCGGGGTGCGCTGCCAGGCCGACCAGCCGTCCACCTTGAACTCGGAGGGCTTGCCCGCGTACTTGACGACGACCGAGGCCTGCTTGCCCTTCTCCAGCGTCTGGGCCGGGGTCACTTCCAACTCGTGCACCCCGGAGGTGGCGAACTTCGCCTTGGCGCCGTTGACGCGGACCTCGCTGACCTTGAGGCCGAAGTCCAGGTTGAAGCGGGACAGGTCCTGCGTGGCGGTGGTCAGAAGGGTGGCGGTGCCTTCCAGCAGGTCCGTCTTCGGCTCGTACTTCAGCCGCAGGTCGTAGTGCGAGACGTCGTATCCGCCGTTGCCGCTGGTCGGGTAGTAGGAGTCGCCCAGGCCCGGGGCGCCCTGGACGGCACTGGCCGCCGATGCCGGGATCACCAGCAGCAGGGAGGCGGCGAGCACGCTCGGGGCGATGACTTTGCGGTGCACGAAGAGCTCCAAGGGGTAGGGGAGACAGTTCCGTTTCGCGGATGCGTGGTGCGACCGTATTCACGCGTGACGGCCCGCGTCATGTCCATGGCGCCTGCTGTCACATGATCGCCATTCGGCCGTCACAGGGCGCGGCGCAGCGCCGCGAACAGCCGGGTCCGGGCGCCGGGCGGTCAGAAGTTCGGCCGGATATGGCGGGTCCGCGCGACCCGGGGACGCCATGCGCCGGCCGGACATGACATGGGCGCGAGCGCGGTCTGGTCCGCATACTAAGCAGTCGCTAATCTGCGCGGTATGACTCTTCCCCCGCGCGCCGCCCGTCGCTGTTGGCATGCAGCCATCAACCCGCTGCACGCCACCGTCTACTTCTCGCCGGACCTCGGCAAGGAGTACGCCGCCCTCGGCGTCACCCACCGCGCCGCCGTGAACCTCGCCTCCCGGTCCGCCGCCATGGGCGCCGTCGGCGCGGGTGCGGTGACCGCCGCGTTCTACAACTACCGCCACGACCTGATCGCCGAACACCTGCCCGCGGTGTGGGAGATCACCACGCCCGAGCAGGCGGTCGCCGCCCGGCTGCGCGCCGTCGACAGCACCCTGCGGCGCCTCCTCGGCGAAGAGACCATCGCCTCGCCCGAGGTCGCCGAGGCCGCGGACCTCGCGATGCGCGCCACCGAGGCGTGCACCCGCCACGCCCGCACCCTCTACTCCGCCCACGCCGACCTGCCCGTACCCGAGGAGCCGCACCTGCGGCTGTGGCACGCCACCACCCTGCTGCGCGAGCACCGCGGCGACGGTCACCTCGCCGCACTCCTCCTCGCCGACCTCGACCCGGTGGAGGCCCTGCTCAGTCACACCGCCACCGGCCGCGGCATGACACCCGAGTGGATCAAGTCGATCCGCGGCTGGGAGCAGTCCGACCTCGACGCCGCCACCGAACGGCTCCGCCGGCGCGGCATCCTCGACGAGGCCGGCGAGCTCACCGAGGAAGGCGCCGCCGTACGGGAGCGCCTGGAGACGGACACCGACCGCCTCGACGCCGCCCCCTACGAGCACCTCGGCGCGGACGGTCTGGCCCGCCTCGCGGAACTCGGCGGCGCGCTCGTCGCGAAGGCCATCGGCGCCGGGGCCTTCCCCCGGGGCCTCTTCGCCAAGGCCTGAGCCGGGTCTTTCGGGCGTCCGTCACCACCACCTGCCACAATTGGCAGCCTTCCGCGCATCCCACGCACACGTACGAAGGCAGGCAGGACCGCACAGTGACGATGTCCATCGAAGGCAGGATCGCCGAGGAGCTCGGCGTACGTGAACGGCAGGTCAAGGCCGCCGTCGAGCTGCTCGACGGCGGCTCCACCGTGCCGTTCATCGCTCGCTACCGCAAGGAAGCGACCGAGATGCTCGACGACGCCCAGCTGCGCACCCTGGAAGAGCGGCTGCGCTACCTGCGCGAGCTGGAGGACCGGCGCACTGCGATCCTCGACTCCGTACGCGAACAGGGCAAGCTCGACGCGGAGCTGGAGGCGCGCATCCGGGAGGCCGACACCAAGGCGCGCCTGGAGGACATCTACCTGCCCTTCAAGCCCAAGCGGCGCACCAAGGCGCAGATCGCCCGCGAGGCGGGCCTCGAACCGCTCGCGGAAGGCCTGCTGGCCGACCCGTCCGTGGAACCGACCGCCGCCGCGGCCGCGTTCGTGGACCCGGACAAGGGCGTCGCCGACGCGGCGACCGCCCTGGAGGGCGCCCGGGCCATCCTCACCGAGAAGTTCGCCGAGGACGCCGACCTGATCGGCGAACTGCGCGAGCGGATGTGGAGCCGCGGCCGGCTCGCCTCCAAGGTGCGCGAGGGCAAGGAAGAGGCGGGCGCCAAGTTCGCCGACTACTTCGACTTCGCCGAGCCCTTCACCGCGCTGCCCTCCCACCGCGTCCTCGCCATGCTCCGCGGCGAGAAGGAGGAGGTGCTCTCCCTGGAACTGCAGCCCGACGAACCGGACGAGCGCGCGGAGACGGCCGCGCCCGGCCCCTCCGCGTACGAGGGCCTGATCGCCCGCCGCTTCGGCGTGACGGCCCCCTCGGGGCAGAGCCGTCCCGGCGACAAGTGGCTCGCCGACACCGTCCGCTGGGCCTGGCGCACGAAGATCCAGGTGCACCTGGGCATCGACCTGCGGACCAGGTTGCGCGCGGCCGCCGAGGACGAGGCCGTCCGCGTCTTCGCGGCCAACCTCCGAGACCTGCTCCTGGCCGCCCCCGCCGGTACCCGCGCCACGCTCGGCCTGGACCCCGGCTTCCGCACCGGTGTGAAGGTGGCCGTCGTCGACGCCACCGGCAAGGTCGTGGCCACCGACGTGATCTACCCCCACGTCCCCGCCAACAAGTGGGACGAGTCCATCGCCAAGCTGGCCCGGCTGGCGAGGGAACACGCGGTGGAACTCGTCGCGATCGGCAACGGCACGGCGTCCCGCGAGACGGACAAGCTCGCCGGCGACCTCATCTCCCGCCACCCGGAGCTCGCCTTGACCAAGGTGATGGTCTCCGAGGCGGGCGCCTCGGTGTACTCGGCCTCCGCCTTCGCCTCGCAGGAACTTCCGGGCATGGACGTCTCGTTGCGCGGCGCCGTCTCCATCGCCCGCCGCCTCCAGGACCCGCTCGCCGAGTTGGTGAAGATCGACCCCAAGTCCATCGGGGTCGGCCAGTACCAGCACGACCTGTCCGAGGTGAAGCTCTCCCGGTCGCTGGACGCGGTCGTCGAGGACTGCGTGAACGGCGTCGGCGTCGACGTCAACACCGCTTCCGCACCGCTGCTCTCGCGAGTGTCGGGGATCAGCGGCGGGCTCGCCGAGAACATCGTGGCCCACCGCGACGCCAACGGCCCCTTCCGCAGCCGCAAGGGGCTCAAGGACGTGGCCCGACTGGGCCCCAAGGCGTACGAGCAGTGCGCCGGCTTCCTGCGCATCCGCGGCGGGGACGACCCGCTGGACGCCTCCAGCGTGCACCCCGAGGCCTACCCCGTCGTGCGGGGCATGGCCAAGACGGTCGGCAGCGAGGTGGCTGCCCTGATCGGCAACAGCGGCGTGCTGCGCTCCCTGCGCCCGGAGCAGTTCGTCACGGAGGCCTTCGGCCTGCCGACGGTCACCGACATCCTGCGTGAGCTGGAGAAGCCGGGCCGCGACCCGCGCCCCGCCTTCAAGACGGCCACCTTCAAGGAGGGCGTGGAGAAGATCGGCGACCTCACCCCCGGCATGATCCTCGAAGGGGTGGTCACCAACGTGGCCGCCTTCGGCGCCTTCATCGACATCGGCGTCCACCAGGACGGCCTCGCACACGTCTCGGCCCTGTCCAAGAACTTCGTCAAGGACCCGCGCGACGTGGTCAAGCCCGGCGACATCGTCCGGGTGAAGGTCATGGACGTGGACATCCCGCGCAAGCGGATCTCCCTGACGCTGCGGATCGACGACGAGGCGACGAAGGACGGTTCCTCCGGCGCCCCGAGGCAGCGCGAGGAACGGCGGAGCGGCGGCCGGCCCCCGCAGCAGCGCGGCCAGGGCGGCCGACGCGACGGGGCCGGCCAGGGCGGCCAGGGCGGAAGCGGCGGTGGCCAGGGCAGGGCCGGCGGCCAGAGCGGCGCCAACGCCCCGGCACCCGCCAACAGCGCGATGGCGGACGCCCTGCGCCGGGCCGGCCTCACCGGCAAGGAGGAGCGCCGCAAGCGGTGACGGAGCGCGTGCGTGTGATCACGTACGGGTTGGCCGAATAGGTTCCCCACCTGGGCGCACCGCCTTGCCAACTCCCTTACAAGATCTGTAGGCATGGGTGGAACGCCCGTTCGTCCTGACGCGGACGGGCTTCCGCATTCCCCTTCGGGCCCGCACTCCGAAGGCCGCCTCAAGGCACAGGATGTTCACCCATGCCCACGCACGCCTATCGACGCTGCCCGAGAAAGGGTCCGAAGAGGGAACACATGCCCTATCGGAATCTCAGCCTGCGTAAACGGTGCGAGATGATTCTCGGCCATCTGGACCTGACCCACCCGTTCTCGCTCGAACACCTGTGCACGAACATCGCCGAACAACGCGGACGCCCCATCCGGCTCCACCCGCTTCCCAAGGAAGCCGCCGAATCGGGCGTCTGCGGACTGTGGGTCGGCACCGCAGGTGTCGACTACGTCTTCTACGAGGCCCAGACCACCCGCCTGCACCGGGAGCACATCGTGCTCCACGAGATCGGCCACATCCTGTTCGGCCACCACTCGCTGGAGGGCGAGGAGACCGACGGCAAGGCCCCCGTCGTCCTGGGGCGCACCAACTACACCACCCGTCAGGAGCAGGAGGCGGAGATGCTCGCGAGCATGATCCGCATGCGGACCGCCGGCACCGGCGCGCAGCCTCGGACCGCGCCGCGCGGCGCCCTCGCCCGGCTGGAGTCCGCCATGGGGTACGGACGGGGCGCGCACGATGGCGGCTGACCTGACCGCGTTCGGCGACTGGCTCGCCGTCCCCAGCGTGGTGTGCCTGTGGATCGCGGTCCTGCTGCGGGCGCCCGGGGCCCTGCGTTCCCCGCAGCAGCGCGGCCTGTGGCTCGCCGTCGCGACCGCCGCGGCCGCGATGACCCTGAACCTGCCCGACGTCGTCGCCTACGCGACCGGCCGCGACGCCGGCTGGGCGCACGCGATCGGCCTGGTCCGCAACCTCATCGGCGTCCTCTCGGCGGGCGCCGTGCTCTACTTCGTGGCCGCCGCCACCCGGGGCCGCCGGCTCCAACTGGCCGCCTGGACCGGCACGGTGCTCTGGCTGACCACCCTGATCGCGCTGGACGCCCTGGCGCCCGACCACGGGACGCACACCATCCCGCCCGTCGGCGATCCGGTGCCCTCGCTCGCGTACTGGCTGGTGCTGATCTCGGCGCACCTCGTCGCCAACACCACCTGCGTGTACGTCTGCGCGCGCTACAGCCGGCGCACCGAGAGCCGGGGACTTGCCTTCGGGCTGCGGCTGTTCGGCCTCGGCACGGCCCTCGCCGGCGTGTTCTGGTTCGTCTACCTGCTCAAGGCCCTGTTCGGCAGCACCTGGGCCATGCCCGCCCTGCCGCTGATGATGAACCTGCACGGGCTGCTGCGGGCGGCGGCGATCGTCGTCCCGACCCTTTTCACGCTGCGCCGTACGACGACCGACATCGCCACCGCGTGGCGGCTGTGGCCGCTGTGGCGCGACCTGGTGCAGGCCGTACCGCACGTCGTCCTGTCGAAGCCCCGTGCCGGGCGGCTCGTCGAACTGCTGTGGCCGCCCCTGCCGCGCAACCTGCTGGTGTACCGCAAGGTCATCGAGACCCGGGACGCCATCTTGATCCTGGGCGAGTACGTCGCCCCGGGCCTCGCGGAGCTGGCGCGCGGCCATGTGGCCGGAAGCGGGGTGCCCGAACAACGGCGGTCCGCCGCCGCGTTGGCCTGCCTGCTCAAGGAGGCCCGGCAGGCCAAACTGGCCGGGCTGCCCGGGCAGCAGGCGGGGGAGGCCTCCGCCCTGGAGCTGCCCGCCGCGCTCCACGGCTCCGCCGAAGGCGGAGACCTGGACGAGGAGGCCCGCTTCCTGGTGCACGTCGCGGAGGCGTACGCGTCGCCCGCCACCACCGCGTTCACCCCGCGGCCCGTGTGAACCGCCGCCCGCCCGCACCATGAAGGAGTGACCACCTCGTGACCACCGCCTTGATCACCGGGGCCAGCGCCGGCCTCGGCGCGGCCTTCGCCCGGGGCCTGGCCGCCAAGGGCTGTGACCTCGTGATCGTCGCCCGTGACGAGAAGCGACTCGCCGCCCTCGCCGACGAACTCCGCGGCGGACGGGGGGTGTCCGTCGAGGTGCTGCCCGCGGACCTGCTCGACCCCGCGGAGTGCGAGAAGGTCGCCGGACGGCTCGCCGACCGGGCGCGGCCCGTCGACATCCTGGTCAACAACGCGGGTTTCGGACTGCCCGCGCCCTTCCCGTACAACCCGGTCGACGACGAGGAGCGGATGCTCGATCTGCTGGTCAAGGTCCCGCTGCGGCTGACGCACGCGGTACTGCCCGGCCTGCGCGAACGCCGCCGGGGTGCGGTGCTCAACGTCTCGTCGGTGGCCGGTCTGCTGCCGACCGGCACGTACGGGGCCGCCAAGGCCTGGGTCACCGCGTTCACCGAATCCGTGCGGATCGACATGGAGCCGTACGGGGTGCGCGCGCTGGCGGTGGTACCCGGCTTCACCCGCACCGAGTTCCAGCAGCGGGCCGGGACGGACGTCAGCGCCTTGCGCGACGCGGTGTGGCTGGAGCCGGAAGCGGTGGTGGCCAAGGCCCTGAAGGACCTCGCCCGACGCCGCCCGCTCAGCATCACCAGCCGCCGCTACCAGGCGTACGCCCTCACGGCCCGCCACCTCCCGCGCGACTTCGTGGCCCGCCGGATGGCCCGGACCCGGCGGGCGCCCGAGATCCCGTAGGGGGTTCGGCGGCCTGTCGGGACGTACGGCTCAGAGCTCGGTGACCTTGCCGTCCGCGACTTCCAGACGGCGGGTCACGTGCACGGCGTCGAGCATCCGACGGTCGTGGGTGACCAACAACAAGGTGCCCTCGTACGCGTCCAGTGCCGACTCCAACTGCTCGATCGCCGGCAGGTCGAGGTGGTTGGTGGGCTCGTCCAGCACCAGCAGGTTGACCCCCCGGCCCTGGAGCAGCGCCAAGGCCGCGCGGGTGCGCTCGCCGGGCGAGAGGGTGGCCGCCGGGCGGAGCACGTGCGCGGCCTTGAGGCCGAACTTGGCCAGCAGCGTACGTACTTCCGCGGGTTCGGTGTCCGGGACGGCCGCGCAGAACGCTTCCAGCAGCGGCTCGTCGCCGAGGAACAACCCGCGCGCCTGGTCCACCTCGCCGACCAGCACGCCCGAACCGAGGGTCGCCGCACCGGAGTCGGGGGTGAGACGGCCCAGGAGCACGGCCAACAGGGTGGACTTCCCGGCCCCGTTGGCCCCGGTGATCGCGACCCGGTCCGCCCAGTCGATCTGCAGGCCGACCGGGCCGAAGTGGAAATCGCCCCGGGTGACGGATGCATCGCGCAGCGTGGCCACCACCGAGCCCGAGCGGGGAGCCGCCGCGATCTCCATCCGCAGCTCCCACTCCTTGCGGGGCTCGTCGACCACGTCGAGCCGCTCGATGGCGCGTTGCGTCTGGCGGGCCTTCGCGGCCTGCTTCTCGCTCGCCTCGCTGCGGAACTTCTTGCCGATCTTGTCGTTGTCGGTGGCCTTGCGCCGGGCGTTCTTGACGCCCTTGTCCATCCACCCGCGCTGCATCGCGGCCCGGCCTTCGAGCGCCGAACGCTTGTCCGCGTACTCGTCGTACTCCTCGCGGGCGTGTGCCCGGGCCCGCTCGCGCTCCTCCAGGTACGCCTCGTAGCCACCGCCGTAGAGGTTGATCTCCTGCTGCGCCAGGTCGAGTTCGAGGACCTTGGTCACGGTGCGCGCCAGGAACTCGCGGTCGTGGCTGATGACGACGGTGCCCGCGCGCAGCCCCTTGACGAACCGCTCCAGCCGCTCCAGACCGTCGAGGTCGAGGTCGTTGGTCGGCTCGTCGAGCAGGAACACGTCGTAGCGGGAAAGTAGGAGGGAGGCGAGGCCGGCGCGGGCCGCCTGACCGCCCGAGAGGGCCGTCATCGGAAGGTCGAGGCCCACGGACAGACCGAGGTCGTCGGCGACCTCCTGGGCCCGCTCGTCCAGGTCCGCGCCGCCCAGGTTCAGCCAGCGGTCGAGAGCCTCGCCGTAGGCGTCGTCGGCGCCGGCGGTGCCGTCCACCAGGCCCTGCGTGGCCTCGTCGAGCGCGGCCTGCGCGGCCGCCACCCCGGTGCGACGGGCCAGGAAGGCGCGCACCGACTCACCGGGCCGGCGCTCGGGCTCCTGCGGAAGGTGCCCGACCGCGGCGCCGGGCGGCGAGAGCCGCAGTTCACCGGTCTCGGGGGCGTCCAGCCCGGCCAGGAGGCGCAGCAGGGTGGACTTCCCGGCGCCGTTGACGCCGACGAGTCCGATGACGTCGCCGGGTGCGACGACGATGTCGAGATCGGCGAACAGCGTGCGCTCACCGTGCGCGGCGGTGAGGTTCTTGGCGACGAGAGTGGCAGTCATGGTCCGTCGATCCTATCCGCGCGGACCACGGGGCCCGGACGGTGGCCGGATAGGTGGGAAGTACGTCATTGCGGCCATCACGGCGGCGTCACAGGATGGACGCATGTCATCGCGAAGCGTGCTCGTCCTCGTCTACGACGGGGTGCAGAGCCTGGACGTGACCGGCCCGGTGGAGGTGTTCGCCGGCGTCGGCCGGTTCCCGGAGCACGAGGGGTACCGGATCACGACGGTCTCCCCGGGGGGTGTGCCCGTGCGCACCACCAGCGGGCTGACCCTCGTCCCCGACGGGGACCTGGAGAGCGCGCGGCCCGGACCGGGCACGACCCTGCTCGTGCCCGGCGGTCGGTACCGGGGCGATTTCGAACCGAGGCTCACCGACTGGCTCCGCGCGTACGGGGGGCGCGCGGATCGGGTGGTGTCCGTGTGCACGGGCGGACTGCTGCTGGCGGAGGCGGGGCTGTTGGACGGCCACCGCGTCACGACGCGCTGGGACGCCTGTGAACGGATGGCGCGGAAGTACCCGGCCGTCACGGTCGACCCCGACCCGATCTACGTGCGGGACGGGCGGGTGGCGACCTCGGCCGGGGTGACGGCCGGGATCGACCTCGCGCTGGCGCTGGTGGAGGAGGACGTCGGCCGGGACGTGGCGTCGCTGATCGCCCGGCACCTGGTGGTGTTCCTGCGCAGGCCGGGGAACCAGGCGCAGTTCAGCGCGCAGCTCGCGGCGCAGACGGCGCGGCGGGAACCGCTGCGGGACGTGCAGCAGTGGATCACCGAGCACCCGGGGGAGGACCTGGGCGTGGAGGCGCTCGCGGCCCGGGCCGCGCTGTCGCCGCGCCACTTCGCCCGGGCGTTCCGGGCGGAGACCGGGGTGACACCGGGGCGGTACGTCGAGCGGGTACGGGTGGAGCACGCGCGGCGGCTGCTGGAGGAGGGCGGCGAGGGCGTGGCCCGGATCGCCCGCGCGTCCGGTTACCGCACCCCGGAGGCCCTCCGCCGCGCCTTCCTGCGCACCCTGGGCCAACCCCCGTCCGAATACCGCCGCCGTTTCGGCGACCCCTGACCCCGGACGCGCCGGACCACCGGAGCCCTGGCCGCGCCGGGGCTCCGCCCGGAGCCCTCGCCCCACCCGACCGCTGCGCCGCCCGCTTACCGGGCGGTGCGGGGCTGTGCCCGCCCAGGGGGCTGCGCCCGTCGACGGGGCTGTGCCCGCCCAGGGGGCTGCGCTCGCCGACGGGGCTGTGCCCGCTCACGGGGCTGCGCTCGCCGACGGGGCTGTGCCCGCTCACGGGGCTGCGCTCGCCGACGGGGCTGTGCCCGCCCAGGGGGCTGTGCCCGCCCAGGGGGCTGCGCCCGTCGACCGGGCTGCGCCCCATGCCGCTCCGGCTGCGGGGCGCCGGGTTGCCGGGTGGAGCGTCGGGGCTGCCGGGCCGGCGCCGCCCGGCCCACGGGCGAGTCGGCCACCCCGGGCCCGGCCCGACCAGCAGGCTTTGGCCGAGCACCGAGCACCGAGCACCGAGCACCGAGCACCGAGCACCGAGCACCGGGCACCGGGCACCGAGCACCGGGCACCGGGCACCGAGCACCGGGCACCGAGCACCGAGCACCGGGCACCGCGTACCGCGCGCCGGGCAGCCCGGGCGTCGCCCACGGGGGGCGGCGTTCGGGCAGCGCGGCCGTACCCGTCCTGACCGTCGACCACTACCGCTCCGGAGGAGCCATGCAGATCGCCGTACTGCTCTACGACCGCTTCACCTCGCTCGACGCCATCGGACCCTACGACACCCTGGGGCGGCTCCCGGGCGCCGAGGTCGTCTTCGTCTCGGAGCGGCCGGGGCCCGTGCGGACCGACGCCGGCAGCCTCGCCCTCGTCGCCGACCGGGGGCTCGACGAGGTGACCCGGCCCGACATCGTCATCGTGCCCGGCGGCCCGCACCCCGACATCGAGATGGCGAACCCCGTCGTCCTCGACTGGCTGCGTACCGTCGACGCGACCACGACCTGGACCACCTCCGTCTGCACCGGTTCGCTCCTGCTCGCCGCCGCCGGCCTGCTCCACGGGCGTCGCGCCACGAGCCACTGGCTGTTCCTCGACCGGCTGCCCGAGTTCGGGGCGGAGCCGACCGGCGAGCGGGTGGTCTTCGACGGCAAGTACGTGACCGCCGCCGGGGTGTCGGCCGGCATCGACATGGGCCTCACCCTCCTCGGCCGCGCGGCGGGCGACGACGTCGCCCGCGCCGTGCAGTTGATGACCGAGTACGACCCCCAGCCTCCGTACGACGCCGGGTCGCCCGCGAAGGCCCCGGCCGAACTCGTCGCGCGGCTGCGAGGGTTCAGCCCGCCGGCGGAGTCCAGGTAAAGGCGGGCGCCCGGCGCTCCAGGAACGCGGCGACACCCTCGGCGGTGTCGCCGCTCCCGGCCGCCTGGGCTGCCCAGTACGCGTCCCGGTCCGTCCGGCCGTCCGCGAACTCCTTCGCGGCGGCCTGCGTCAGCCGCGAACGGGCGGTCAGCGTACGGGCGAAGTCCGCGACGCGCTTGTCGAGTTCCCCGGCCGGCAGCAGCTCGTTCAGGAACCCGGCCCGCAAGGCGTGCTCCGCATCGATCAACTCGGCGGAAAAAAGCAGGTACTTGGCGGTTGCGGGACCGACCAGCGCGGCCAATCGCCGCGTCGACGAGGCGGGGTAGACGATGCCCAGCTTCGCCGGGGTCACCCCGAACTCGGCACCCGCCTCCGCGAAGCGCAGGTCGCACGCCGCGGCGAGCTGGCTCCCGCCGCCCACGCAGTACCCCCGGATCGCGGCGATCGTGGGCTTGGGGAAGGCGGCCAGGGCCTCCTCCGCCGCCACGGACAACGCCTGCGGGTCGTCGTCACCGGTCAGCGACGTGATGTCCGCTCCCGCGCAGAAGGTCGGCCCGGCCCCCGTCAGGACGACCACCCGTACGGACGCGTCGTCCGCCAGCGCGGACAGCAGCCCGGGCAATGCCCGCCACATGTCGGCGGTCATGGCGTTGCGCTTCGCCGGGTGCGAGATGACGACGGTGGCGACCCCGTCGGCCACCGTGTGAAGGAGGGCTGCGTCCATGCGCCGGATGCTATCCGGGTCGGCCGAACCTATGATCGGTGGAGTCGGTCGGGGCACTGAGAGGTGGCATCCCCAGGGGCGCAGACCGGAGCCGCACCGAGCCCCGGCGGGAGAAGCGGAAGCTCAGCCGCAGCTTCGGCGTGCCGGCCTTCCTCGGGTCGTTGCTGGTGGTGGCCGGGCTCGTGGGCCTCGTCTACACGAACGTGGCCACCCTCACGTCCGTGTTCCTCTTCGGCCGGCTCCTCCTGGCCGGCGGTGTGATCGGCCTCGCGCAGGCGGTGCAGGCCCGCAAGAGCAACGACTTCTGGCTCGTGGTCATCGTCGCCGCCGTCGACATCGCCGCCGGTTTCGTGATCCTGCGCCGCCCCGAGGCGCGCGCGGAGGCCCTGACCTTGTTCGCCGCCCTGCTCTTCCTCACCGGCGGTGTGTTCCGGCTGGCCGGCGCCCTCGTGGCGCGCGGGTCGAACTTCGGGCCGACGCTCGTCCAGGGTGCCTTCGGCATCCTGCCGGGCCTGCTGATACCGGCCGGCCGGCCGGGCAACAGCCTCTACGTGATCGGCGCCTTCTTCTCGCTCGCGCTGCTCTTCGACGGGCCGAGCCTGCTCGCCATGGGTCTGGCGGCCCGCCGGATACTCCGTCAGGTCAAGGAGGACCAAGTGGCCCCGGAGCAGGTGGAGGCCGGCCGGGGCCTGCCGGCCGACCGGAGGGACGGGGCGGACGGGAGCGGCAGGACAGCCGGGAACGGCCGGCCGGTGGGTCAGGAACGGTCGAACAACTGACGCTGTCATACGCCAATGGTCAGAAAGTGCACGGTTGGCGCTGACTTCTGGTCAGCCACGCGGTCCCGACCTGCCGGTTGTCCACCCTTGAACCGTGGAGACGATCGAGCGCGAAGACGGGGGCGTGAAGATGGACGACAGCGGGAGTGTCCCGCAGGCCAGGGGAGGTGAGCCGGAGGCTCCGGCGGACCCTCTCGCTTACGAAGGAGTGTGGAGGTTCACCGCGCCCGCGGTTGAAGAATCCGTTCCGCAGGCCCGCCGCGCGGTCCGCGACCTCCTAGGCCGCCAGGGGGTGCCCGCCCACCAGGACCTGGTCCACTCCCTGCTGCTGATCGTCTCCGAACTGGTGACGAACTCCGTCCGGCACGCCGCCCTGCTCTCTCCCGAGGTCGCCGTCGAGGTGGCGGTGGGCCGCGCGTGGGTGCGGGTGGCCGTCGAGGACGACCACCCCTACCGCCCCAAGGCGCTGGAGGCCGACTTCGGCCAGACCGGAGGTCGGGGACTGCTGCTCGTCCGGGAGATCACCCGGGAGGCCGGCGGGGTGTGCGACGTCGAGCACACCTCGACCGGCGGCAAGGTCATCTGGGCGGCCCTGCCCCTCAGCGCTCCGGTGCCCGCCCCCGTCCCGGGGGCGTGACGGCCACCACCGCGCCCCCGGGCACGACCCGCGGCGTGACGCCTACCAGCCCGCCGCCTCGCCGGTCAGCTCCCGGATCGCGGGCCGGGCCGCGTCCAGCACGGTCATGAACCAGGCGGAGAACGGAGCCTGCGCGTGCCGCTTCGCCAGCTCGTCGGCGGTGACGAACGCGGTGTCCCCGACCTCTTCCGCATCCGGCCGCACCGCGGCCTGCGCCAATCCCACGAACAGGTGGTTGTACTCCTGCTCGACCAGCCCCGACGCGGGGTCCGGGTGGTTGTAGCGCACCGTCCCCGCCTCCGCGAGCAGTGACGGCGAGAGCCCCAGCTCCTCGTGGGTCCGCCGGGCGGCCGCCGCGAACGGGGACTCGCCGGGATAGGGGTGACCGCAACAGGTGTTCGACCAGACGCCGGGGGAGTGGTACTTCCCGAGGGCCCGCCGCTGGAGCAGCAGGCGGCCCTGCTCGTCGAAGAGGAACACGGAGAACGCCCGGTGCAGCTGACCGGGCGCCTGATGCGCGGAGAGCTTCTCCGCCGTGCCGATGGTGTTGCCGGACTCGTCGACCAGTTCGAGCATGATCGGTTCCCGGGTCCCGGTGCCGGCGGACGCGGTGTTCCCGGCGGTGGCTGGTGTGATCGGCATACCCATCCTTCGCTTCGGACTTCGGCTTGCAAGTCTGCCGTACAAAAGCGGCTTGTCCCCACTTCGTCGATCCGCGCATGTCTGCCCCCCGACGCGTGGTACGCGGCATCGGTCGAGCGGAGGAGAGCGGTGGACTCTGTGGGGGAACACACACGCGGTTTGTGGTCCCTCGGCGTGATCGTCAATGATGGCGGGGCCGGGGCCGCCGCCCGGGACATTCGGCTTGTACGGGCGCAAACGGCTGGTGAACCCCGGCTTCCGTTCATCCGATAGCCTCTGCCGTCGTGCCGCCGCCCCCGCGCGGCGGCCGTCCAGTGTTCGCTGCAAGGAGTGGGTTCGTCTGCCGACCGTCATCCTCACCGGCCTGCCGGTCCCCGGATCTCCCCTCGCCGACGAACTGCGGTCGCTCGGCTTCGACGTGCACCCGGTCGCCGGGCCCGAAGAGACCGCGACCGCCCTGGCCGGCGTACCGGCCGACCAGCGGGTCGCCGTCGTCGACAGCGCCTTCGTCGGCCACCGGCACGCACTGCGCCTCGCCCTCACCGACCCGCGCTTCGACGCCTGCGCGGTGACCGGCGCCTTCGCCGTCAAGCCCGGAGCGCGCGCCGCGCTCGACGCCGCCGCGGCCGGCCCGCCCGACGGCGCGGCCCCGTACGCGGACCACCTCGCGGCCGCGGTCGAGGCCGCCGGCACCCCGGTGCAGCGCCCCGACCTCGGGACCCTGGTCGCCACCGTACCCGCCACCGTCGCCGAGCGCGACGCGGCCGAGGCCGCCGTCGCCGCCGTGGACGAGGAGGCCGTGCGGCTGCGTACCGCCGTCAAGTCCCGCGACGGGTTCTTCACCACCTTCTTCATCAGCCCGTACTCGCGTTACATCGCCCGCTGGTGCGCGCGCCGGGGCCTCACCCCGAACCAGGTGACCACCGCCTCCCTCGTCACCGCGCTCATAGCGGCGGCCTGCGCCGCCACGGGTGAGCGGGGCGGCTACATCGCCGCCGGGGTGCTGCTCCTCGTCTCCTTCGTCCTGGACTGCACGGACGGGCAGCTCGCCCGGTACTCGCTCCAGTACTCGACGATGGGCGCCTGGCTCGACGCGACCTTCGACCGCGCGAAGGAGTACTCCTTCTACGCGGGCCTGGCCCTCGGCGCCGCCCGCCACGGCGATGACGTCTGGGCCCTCGCGCTCGGCGCGATGATCCTCATGACCTGCCGGCACGTCGTGGACTTCGCCTTCAACGAGGCCAACCACGACGCCGCCGCCAACACCAGTCCGACGGCCGCGCTCTCCGACCGCCTCGACAGCGTCGGCTGGACGGTCTGGGTCCGACGGATGATCATCCTCCCGATCGGCGAGCGGTGGGCGATGATCGCCGTGCTGACCGCGGCGACCAGCCCCCGGGTCGTCTTCTACGCGCTCCTCGTCGGCTGCGCGTTCGGCGCGCTCTACACCACCGCCGGCCGCGTCCTGCGCTCGCTGACCCGCAAGGCCCGCAGGACCGACCGCGCCGCCCGGGCCCTGGCCGACCTCGCGGACTCCGGTCCGCTCGCCGAACTCGTGGCCCGCGCCGTCGGCCGGACGGTCCCGGGCGTCGGACTCGCCGCCGCCGTGATCGCCGCGGTCGCGCTGCTGTGGACGGCCTGGGCCCAGCCCTTCGGAGCCCGCCAGACCGTGATCGCCGCCGTCGTCTACGCGGTGCTCGCCGGAGTGGCCGTCGCCCGCCCCCTCAAGGGCGCCCTCGACTGGCTGGTCCCGCCCGTCTTCCGGGCCGCCGAGTACACGACCGTGCTGATCCTCGCCGCCAAGGCGGACGTCCCGGGAGCGCTTCCGGCGGCATTCGGACTGGTCGCGGCGGTCGCCTACCATCACTACGACACGGTGTACCGCATCCGCGGTGGCACCGGCGCGCCCCCGCACTGGCTGGTGCGGACGACCGGCGGTCACGAGGGCCGGGTGCTCCTCACCGCCGTCCTGGCCGCCGTACTGGCGACGCGCGCCGCGGACTTCCCCGCCGCGCTCACGGCCCTGGCCGTGGCCGTGGCACAGGTGGTGCTCGTGGAGAGCATCCGCTTCTGGGTCTCCTCCGGGGCACCCGCCGTACACGACGAAGGAGAACCAGCATGATCGGCCTTGTACTCGCTGCCGGTGCCGGACGCCGCCTGCGTCCCTACACCGACACCCTGCCCAAGGCCCTCGTGCCCGTCGGCCCCGAAGGCGACGAGGAGAGCCTCACGGTCCTCGACCTGACGCTCGGCAACTTCGCCGAGGTCGGGCTGACCGAAGTCGCCATCGTGGTCGGCTACCGCAAGGAAGCCGTGTACGAACGCCGCGAGGCCCTGGAGGCCAAGTACGGCGTGAAGATCACGCTGATCGACAACGACAAGGCCGAGGAGTGGAACAACGCCTACTCCCTGTGGTGCGCCCGAGACGTCCTCAAGCGGGGCGTGATCCTCGCCAACGGCGACACCGTCCACCCGGTCTCCGTCGAGCGCACCCTGCTGGCCGCCCGCGGCGACGGCCAGAAGATCATCCTCGCCCTCGACACGGTCAAGAACCTGGCCGACGAGGAGATGAAGGTCATCACGGCCGACGGCGAGGGCGTCCGGAAGATCACCAAGTTGATGGACCCGGCCACGGCGACGGGCGAGTACATCGGGGTCACCCTCATCGAGCCCGAGGCCGCCGAGGCGCTGGCCGAAGCCCTGAAGACCACCTTCGAGCGCGACCCCGACCTCTACTACGAGGACGGGTACCAGCAGCTCGTCAACGACGGTTTCACCATCGACGTGGCCCCCATCGGTGACGTCAAGTGGGTCGAGATCGACAACCACGACGACCTCGCCAAGGGTCGGACGATCGCATGCCAGTACTGACGCGGCTGATCCCCTCGCCTGTTGTCGTCGACATCAGCCGCGGGGCGATGGACGATCTGGCCGGCCTCCTGGCCGACCAGCGCATCTCCGCGTCCGGCAAGCTCGCCATCGCGCTCAGCGGCGGTTCCGGCGTGGCACTGCGCGCCCGCCTGGAACCCGTCCTGCCGCATGCCGACTGGTACCCGGTCGTGGACGGAACCATCGACTCCGCGGTCAAGCTGGCCGACGACATAAAGGGCCGCCGCTACGACGCCGTCGTGGGCCTGGGCGGCGGCAAGATCATCGACGTCGCGAAGTACGCCGCGGCGCGGGTCGGGCTGCCCATGGTGGCCGTCGCCACCAACCTCTCCCACGACGGCATCTGCTCCCCGGTGTCCATCCTGGACAACGACAACGGCCGCGGCTCCTACGGCGTGCCCACCCCGATCGCGATGGTCATCGACCTCGACGTGATCAAGGAAGCGCCCGTACGGTTCATCCGCGCCGGCGTCGGCGACGTGATCTCCAACATCTCCGCCATCGCCGACTGGGAGCTGTCGCACCGGATCACCGGCGAGGCCGTGGACGGCCTGGCGGCCGCCATGGCGCGCACCGCGGGCGAGTCCGTGCTGCGCCACCCCGGGGACTGCGGCGACGACGAGTTCCTCACCGTGCTCTCCGAGGCCCTCGTCCTGTCCGGCATCGCCATGTCGATCAGCGGCGACAGCCGCCCGTCCTCCGGTGCCTGCCACGAGATCAGCCACGCCTTCGACCTCCTCTACCCGGGCCGCTCCGCGCTCCACGGCGAGCAGGTCGGCATCGGCGCCGCCTTCGCGATGCACCTGCGCGGAGCGGGGGAGCAGGCCGGACTCTTCGTCGAGGTACTGCGCCGCCACGGCCTGCCGACCGCGCCCGAGGAGATCGGGTTCAGCGAGGACGAGTTCGTCGCGGCCGTCGAGTACGCCCCCCAGACCCGCCCGGGACGCTTCACCATCCTGGAGCACCTCAACCTGTCCGCAGCCGAGATCAGGGACGCTTACGCCGACTATGCCAAGACCATCCGTAGCTGAACTCCGGCCCGTCGTGCACCCGGCGGGCGTCAAGGACCGGCGCAGTGGCGAGCACTGGGGCGGTCGCCTGTACATGCGCGAGATCTCCCTGCGCATCACCCGCGTCCTGGTCACCACCAAGGTCACGCCGAACCAGCTGACCTACGTGATGACCCTCGCCGGTGTCCTCGCCGCGCCCGCCCTGCTGGTGCCGGGCGTGTGGGGCGCCGTCCTCGGTGTCGTCGCCGTGCAGCTCTACCTGCTCCTCGACTGCGTCGACGGGGAGGTGGCGCGCTGGAAGCAGCAGTTCTCGCTCTCCGGGGTCTACCTGGACCGCGTCGGCGCCTACCTCTGTGACGCCGCGGTCCTGGTCGGTTTCGGCCTGCGCGCCGCCGACCTGTGGGGCAGCGGCCGGATCGACTGGCTGTGGGCGTTCCTGGGCACCCTCGCGGCGCTCGGCGCGATCCTGATCAAGGCCGAGACCGATCTGGTCGGGGTCGCCCGGCACCAGGGCGGGCTGCCGCCGGTGAAGGAGGCGGCCGCAGAGCCGCGCTCGTCCGGCATGGCCCTCGCCCGCCGGGCCGCCGCGGCGCTGAAGTTCCACCGGCTCGTCCTCGGCATCGAGGCGTCCCTGCTGATCCTGCTGCTGGCCGTCCTGGACCAGATCCGCGGCGACCTGTTCTTCACCCGGCTCGGCGTCGCGGTCCTGGCCGGCATCGCCCTGCTGCAGACCGTGCTGCACCTGGTGTCGGTCCTCGCGTCCAGCAGGCTCCGGTGAGTGCCCCGATGCGGCTCGGCGCCGTGATCATCACCATGGGCAACCGGCCCGACGAGCTGAAGGCGCTCCTGGACTCCGTCGCCCGGCAGGAGGGCGACCCCGTCGAGGTCGTCGTCGTCGGCCAGGGCGTCGGGCTCCCCGGCATCGCCGACCCGTCGGCGGGCATCCGTACCGTCGAGCTGCCCGAGAACCTCGGCATCCCCGGCGGTCGCAACGTCGGCATCGAGGCCTTCCGCACCGCCGGCCGCGACGGCTTCGACGTGGACGCGCTGCTCTTCCTGGACGACGACGGACTGCTGGAGCGGACCGACACCGCCGAGCTGTGCCGTCAGGCCTTCGCCGAGGACCCCCGGCTCGGGATCGTCAGCTTCCGGATCGCCGATCCGGACACCGGCGAGACGCAGCGCCGCCACGTACCGCGGCTGCGCGCCTCGGACCCGCTGCGCTCGTCCCGCGTGACGACCTTCCTGGGCGGCGCCAACGCAGTCCGCACCGCGGTCTTCGAGCAGGTCGGAGCCCTGCCGGCCGAGTTCTTCTACGCCCACGAGGAGACCGATCTGGCCTGGCGGGCGCTCGACGCCGGGTGGCTGATCGACTACCGGGCGGACATGGTGCTGCTGCACCCGAAGACGGCCCCCTCCCGGCACGCGGTCTACCACCGTATGGTGGCCCGTAACCGGGTGTGGCTCGCCCGCCGCAACCTGCCCGCCCCGCTGGTGCCGGTGTACCTGGGCGTCTGGATGGCCCTCACCCTCGTGCGCAAGCCCTCCGCTCCGGCGCTCAAAGCCTGGTTCGGCGGGTTCAGAGAGGGTTGGACCGTCCCCTGCGGTCCGCGTCGCCCCATGAAGTGGCGTACGGTCTGGCGGTTGACCCGGCTGGGCCGACCACCTGTCATCTGACAAGCTCGGGTCTGGGAGCATGGGCCCGATCACCGGGCCCGCGCCCCAGGGTCCGATGCCCCCTTCTGCCGCATCTTGAAGACGGAAAGTTTCAACTTGTGAGTGACACAACCCACGACGGCGCCCTCGCCACGAGCAAGCCGCCGTCCGAAGACGCGGGGCTCACCCCCGCCGAGCTCGCCAGGAAGTACGGCCTGTCCGTCAGCGGCGCCCGGCCCAGCCTGGGCGGGTACGTGCGCGAGCTCTGGGGGCGGCGCCACTTCATCATGGCTTTCTCCCGGGCGAAGCTGGTCGCGCAGTACAGCGAGGCGAAGCTCGGCCAGATCTGGCAGGTGGCGACCCCCCTGCTGAACGCGCTGGTCTACTACCTGATCTTCGGCCTCATCCTGAACGCGGGACGCGGCATGCCGAAGGGCGCGTACATCCCCTTCCTGGTGATCGGGATCTTCGTCTTCTCCTTCACCCAGAGCTCGCTGATGGCGGGCGTCAGGGCGATCCCGGGCAACCTCGGCCTGGTCCGCGCGCTGCACTTCCCGCGTGCCTCCCTGCCGATCTCCTTCTCGTTGCAGCAGCTCGGGCAGCTGCTGTACTCGATGATCGTGGTGCTCGTCATCGTGGTCGCCTTCGGGAACTACCCGCGCCCGGCCTGGCTGCTGGTCATCCCGACGCTGGCCCTGCAGTTCGTCTTCAACACCGGCCTCGCGCTGATCTTCGGGCGGATGGGGTCCAAGACCCCCGACCTCGCGCAGCTGATGCCCTTCATCACCCGCACGTGGATGTACGCCTCGGGCGTCATGTTCTCCATCAGCGAGATGCTCAAGGGCAGGCCGCACTGGATCGCGGAGGTGCTCCAGTGGAACCCCGCGGCGATCTACATGGACCTGATCCGCTTCGCGCTGATCGACAGCTACGGCCCGCACCACCTGCCGCCGCACGTCTGGGCCTTCGCGGTCGGCTGGGCCGTCGTCATCGGTATCGGCGGGTTCGTCTACTTCTGGAAGGCTGAGGAGCGTTACGGCCGTGGCTGAGAACAACAGGGGACGCGTCCCCACCGTCATCGCCGACGACGTCCACATCGTCTACCGGGTCAACACCGGCAGCGCCGGCAAGGGCAGCGCCACCGCGGCGCTCAGCAAGATCATGCGGCGCGGCAACGGCGACTCCCCGGGCGTCCGCAAGGTGCACGCCGTGCGCGGAGTCTCCTTCACCGCCTACCGGGGCGAGGCCATCGGCCTCATCGGCTCCAACGGATCGGGCAAGTCGACGCTGTTGCGTGCCATCGCGGGTCTGCTGCCCTGCGAGTCCGGCCGGGTCTACACCGACGGTCAGCCCTCGCTGCTGGGCGTCAACGCGGCGCTGATGAACGACCTGACCGGCGAGCGCAACGTCGTACTCGGCGGACTCGCGATGGGCATGACGCGCGAGCAGATCCACGAGCGCTACGACGACATCGTCGACTTCTCCGGCATCAACGAGAAGGGCGACTTCATCTCCCTGCCGATGCGCACCTACTCCTCCGGTATGGCCGCGCGCCTGCGTTTCTCCATCGCCGCCGCCAAGGACCACGACGTCCTGATGATCGACGAGGCGTTGGCGACCGGTGACCGGAAGTTCCAGGTCCGTTCCGAGGCCCGCATCCGCGAGCTGCGCGAGAAGGCCGGCACCGTCTTCCTGGTGAGCCACAACAACAAGTCCATCCGCGATACCTGTGACCGGGTGCTGTGGCTGGAGAAGGGCGAACTCCTGATGGACGGGCCCACCGAGGAAGTCGTCTCGGCGTACGAGAAGGCCACCAGCCACTGACGGCGACGCCACGTATGACGACTGCGGGCCCCTGCCGTTCCGTACGGCGGGGGCCTCGGCGTGACGGGTGTATTGCGGTCCTCGACATTGCCTCTCGGACGAATACCCGATAGGCCCTCGCGGCGTTGTACAGCGTAAGCTGGACCGGTTCTCCAATCGCGCCAAGAGGGGATGTTTCCCCGCAGTCGAAAAAGGCCGGGGTACCCCGGGTAAAGTCCGGCGGCGTGTCCGAAATAGGATGACTTGGGTCGGCAGTGTAGAACGGGAGATGTGACGGCAATGGCTATGGGAATTCTCCGGCCCACAGGGACGGCGGCCGTCCCCGCCCCGGGCGGCGGGCGGTGACCCCGGGGCACGGCACCCGACCCGGGCGGCACACGGCCCAAACAGCCTCCGACGCCCACGCGCACGCCACCCTCGGCAAGGCCCGGACGGAGAACTTCCCCGTCGCCCCCGTCTTCCTCCCCCGCGCGTGGCGGACGGGACTGATGGCGGTCTACGGGTACGCCCGACTGGTCGACGACATCGGCGACGGCGATCTCGCCCCCGGCGGGCACGACGCCGAACTGCTGGGCCTCGACGCGGCCGCCACCGACGACCGGCCGGCCATGCTGGACGCCTTCGAGACCGACCTCAAGCGCGTCTTCGGCGCCGCCGACGGCCCTCCGCGCCACCCGCTCCTGCGGAACCTGGTGCCCGTGGTCCGCGCCCACGACCTGACCCCCGAACCCTTCCTCGGGCTCATCGAGGCCAACCGCCAGGACCAGCGGGTCTCCCGCTACGAGAGCTACGCCGACCTGGTCTCCTACTGCGAGCTGTCCGCCAACACCGTGGGCCGGCTGGTGCTCTCCCTCACCGGGACCAGCACCCCCCAGCGGGTCCGCCACTCCGACGCCATCTGCACCGCCCTGCAGATCGCCGAGCACCTCCAGGACGTCACCGAGGACCTCGGCCGCGACCGGATCTACCTCCCCGGTCAGGACATGCGCCGCTTCCACGTCACCGAGACCGACCTGAAAGCGCCCACCGCCGGAGCATCCGTACGCTCCCTGATCGCATTCGAAACCGAACGTGCCCGCGCGCTGCTCGACGAGGGAACCCCCCTCGTGGGCAGCGTGCACGGCAGGCTCCGGCTGCTGCTCGCGGGTTTCGTGGGAGGGGGCCGGGCCGCCCTGAACGCCATCGCGGCCGCCGGCTTCGACGTGGCCCCCGGCCCGCCCAAGCCCACCAGGAGCGGCCTGCTCCGCGAGGTGGCCGCCGTCCTGCGCACAGCGCCGAGAAAGGGGTGAGCCCGAACGTGGAGGGCCCCACACACGCGTCCGCACCGTCCGCACCGTCCGTGCCGAACGCACCTGTTTCCGCGGCCTACAGCTACTGCGAGGCCGTCACCGGCGCCCAGGCGCGCAACTTCGCGTACGGCATCCGTCTGCTGCCCACGGACAAGCGACAGGCGATGTCCGCCCTGTACGCCTTCTCCCGCCGCGTCGACGACATCGGCGACGGCACCCTGCCCGCTGACGCCAAGCTCGCGCGGCTGGAGGAGACCCGCGCCCTGCTCGGGCGGATCCGCGCCGAGAAGATCGACGAGGACGACACCGACCCCGTCGCCGTCGCGCTCGCCCACGCCGCCCGGCGGTTCCCGATCCCCCTCGGCGGCCTCGACGAACTCATCGACGGGGTCCTGATGGACGTCCGCGGCGAGACCTACGAGACCTGGGACGACCTCAAGGTCTACTGCCGCTGCGTGGCGGGCGCCATCGGGCGACTCTCCCTCGGCGTGTTCGGCACGGCCCCCGGCGCCGCCGACGCCGCCCGGGCCCCCGAGTACGCCGACACCCTCGGTCTCGCGCTGCAACTCACCAACATCCTCCGGGACGTTCGCGAGGACGCCGGGAACGGACGCACCTACCTTCCGGCCGAGGACCTCGTCAAGTTCGGCTGCTCCGAGGGCTTCCACGGCGACCGGGCAGCGGAAGGCGCCGACTTCGCCGGACTCGTCCACCACGAAGTCCGCCGCGCCCGCGCCCTGTTCGCCGAGGGATACCGACTGCTGCCGATGCTCGACCGGCGCAGCGGCGCCTGCGTGGCCGCGATGGCCGGCATCTACCGGCGCCTCCTCGACCGCATCGAACGCGAACCCGAGGCCGTCCTGCGCGGGCGCGTCTCGCTGCCGACCCACGAGAAGGCGTACGTCGCCGTCCGGGGCCTGTCCGGCCTCGACGCCCGGACCATCTCCCGCCAGAGCACCAGGAGGCGGAGCTGATGGCCGCCGGAGCAACCTCCCGTGACGCCCCGGCGTCCCCCGGGGAGAGGAGGGAGGGCGCATGACCGCTCAGCACGCGGTGGTCGTCGGCGGCGGCCTCGCCGGGGTCACCGCCGCCCTTGAACTCGCCGACGCCGGACTGCGGGTGACCCTCCTGGAGAGCCGGCCCCGCCTCGGCGGCCTCGCCTTCTCCTTCAAACGCGGCGACCTCACCGTCGACAACGGCCAGCACGTCTACCTCCGCTGCTGCACCGCCTACCGCTGGTTCCTCGACCGCGTCGGCGGTGCCGCCCTGGCGCCGCTGCAGGAGCGGCTCGACGTCCCCGTGCTCGACGTCGCCCGCCCGGGGGGACCGCGGCTGGGCCGACTGCGCCGCAGCGCCCTGCCCGTGCCCCTGCACCTGGCGTCCTCCCTTGCGCGCTACCCGCACCTGTCCCTCGCCGAACGCGCGGGCGTGGGGCGCGCCGCCCTCGCCCTGCGCCGCCTCGACCCCGCCGACCCGGCGCTCGACGGGCTGGACTTCGCGACGTGGCTGGGCCGCTACGGGCAGTCCCCGCGCGCCATCGAGGCGCTCTGGGACCTGGTCGGCATCGCCACCCTCAACGCCACCGCCGACCAGTCCTCCCTGGGCCTGGCCGCCATGGTCTTCAAGACCGGCCTGCTCTCCGAGAACGGCGCCGCCGACATCGGCTGGGCCAAGGTCCCGCTCGGCGACCTCCACGACACGCTCGCCCGCAAGGAACTCGACGCCGCCGGCGTGCGCACCGAACTGCGCGCCCGCGTCACCGCCGTCACCCGGGCCGAGGACGGGAACTGGCGCGTGGACACCGAGACCGGAACCCACGCCGCCGCCACGCTTGTCCTCGCCGTCCCGCAGCGCGAGGCGCACGGACTGCTCCCGCCCGGGGCACTGGCCGACCCCGACAAGCTCCTCGACATCGGCACCGCCCCCATCCTCAACGTCCACGTCGTCTACGACCGCAAGGTGCTGAGGCGCCCCTTCTTCGCCGCGCTCGGCTCCCCGGTGCAGTGGGTCTTCGACCGCACCGACGCCTCCGGACTCACCGACGGCGGCCAGTACCTGGCCCTGTCCCAGTCCGTCGCCCAGGACGACATCGACGAACCCGTCTCCGTGCTGCGGACCAAGTACCTGCCAGAACTGGAACGGCTGCTGCCCGCCGCGCGCGGGGCGAAGGTGAGGGACTTCTTCGTCACGCGCGAACGCACCGCCACCTTCGCCCCCACCCCCGGTGTCGGCCGGCTCCGCCCCGGATTCCGGACCGACACGCCGGGGCTGTTTCTCGCCGGTGCGTGGACCGCCACCGGTTGGCCCGCGACCATGGAGAGCGCCGTCCGCAGCGGACTGGGCGCGGCGCACGCCGCACTCACCGCGCTCGGCCGCCACCGCGAACACCCCCTGCAAGAGGCGGCATGACCACCACCAGCACCAGCGGTACACCCGCAGCACGCACAGCAGCACGTACAGGAACCAGAGGAGAGCCAGTGAACCCGGGGAATCCGGCTGTCGAGAACACCGGCGGCAGTGTGGGCACGGCCGGTGGAGAGGCAGCGGACACGCTCGACCTCCTGGAACGCGGCCGCACGCTGTCCACCCCCGTGCTCCGCGCCGCCGTGGACCGGCTCGCGCCGCCCATGGACACCGTCGCCGCCTACCACTTCGGCTGGATCGACGCGCAGGGCAACCCCGCGGACGGCGACCAGGGCAAGGCCGTGCGCCCCGCCCTCGCGCTGCTCTCCGCCGAGGCCGCCGGCGTCGCCGCCGAGGTCGGCATCCCCGGCGCCGTCGCCGTCGAACTCGTCCACAACTTCTCCCTGCTGCACGACGACCTGATGGACGGCGACGAGCAGCGCCGTCACCGCGACACGGTGTGGAAGGTGCACGGCCCGGCGCAGGCCATCCTCGTCGGCGACGCGCTCTTCGCCCTCGCCAACGAGGTCCTGCTGGAGCTGGGCACCGTCGAGGCGGGCCGCGCGGCACGCCGGCTGACCACCGCCAGCCGCAAGCTCATCGACGGCCAGGCGCAGGACATCTCCTACGAGCACCGTGAGCGCGTCAGCGTCGAGGAGTGCCTGGAGATGGAGGGCAACAAGACCGGCGCCCTGCTCGCCTGCGCGGTCTCCATCGGCGCCGTGCTCGGCGGCGCGGACGACCGTACCGCCGACAAGCTGGAGGAGTACGGCTACCACCTCGGCCTCGCCTTCCAGGCCGTCGACGACCTGCTCGGCATCTGGGGCGACCCCGAGGCCACCGGCAAGCAGACCTGGAGCGACCTGCGCCAGCGCAAGAAGTCCCTGCCGGTCGTCGCCGCCCTCGCGGCGGGCGGACCCGCCTGCGAGGAACTGGCCCGGCTGTTGGCCGCCGACGCCAAGAGCAACGACTTCGAGAACTTCTCGGAAGAGGAGTTCGCCGCTCGCGCCGCCCTCATCGAGGAGGCGGGCGGACGTCAGTGGACCGCCGACGAGGCCCGCCGCCAGCACGCCGTGGCGATCCGCGCCCTCGACGACGTCGACATGCCGCAGCGGGTGCGCGACCAGCTCGTCGCCCTCGCCGACTTCGTCGTCGTGCGCAAGAGGTGATTATCGCCCGGGCGCGGATATGAATCATGAGTCGCCGGCCGGCGCCGCCCACCTGTTCGGCACTGCCTAGGCGTGCACCGGCCGACGGCAGACCCCAGCACAGCAGAGACCACTGCACGAAGGGGAAGCCATGACAGCGACGACCGACGGTGGCGGGGCCCCGGGCGCGGGGCCCGCGCGCGAGCCGGCCGCCACACCGGGCGCCGTGCCCGGGGTCCGGGACGCCACCGAGCGTGCCACCCGCCACCTGCTCGACCGGCAGGACCCGGCCGGCTGGTGGAAGGGCGACCTGGAGACCAACGTCACCATGGACGCCGAGGACCTCCTGCTGCGGCAGTTCCTCGGCATCCGGGACGAGGCCACCACCCGGGCCGCCGCCCGGTTCATCCGGGGCGAGCAACGCGAGGACGGCACCTGGGCCACCTTCCACGGCGGACCGCCCGAACTGTCCGCCACCGTCGAGGCGTACGTGGCGCTGCGGCTCGCCGGGGACCCGCCCGACGCCCCCCACATGGCGCGCGCCTCGGCATGGGTCCGGGCCCACGGGGGAATCGCCGCCGCCCGGGTCTTCACCCGGATCTGGCTGGCCCTGTTCGGCTGGTGGAAGTGGGACCGGCTGCCCGAACTCCCTCCCGAACTGGTCTTCCTGCCACCGTGGGTGCCCCTGAACATCTACGACTTCGGCTGCTGGGCCCGCCAGACCATCGTCCCGCTCACCGTCGTCTCCGCCCTGCGCCCGGTCCGTCCGGCGCCGTTCGCGCTGGACGAGCTGCACGCCGACGCGCGAAACCCCGACCCGGTGAAACCGGCGGCGCCGTTACTCAGTTGGGACGGCGCCTTCCAGCGCATGGACAGGGCCCTGCACGTCTACCGGCGCTTCGCCCCGCGCCGGCTGCGCGGGGCCGCCATGAACACCGCCGCCCGCTGGATCATCGAACGCCAGGAGAACGACGGATGTTGGGGCGGCATCCAGCCGCCCGCCGTCTACTCCGTCATCGCCCTGCACCTGCTCGGCTACGACCTCGGACACCCGGTGATGCGGGCCGGCCTGGAATCACTCGACCGCTTCGCCGTCTGGCGCGAGGACGGCTCCCGCATGATCGAGGCCTGCCAGTCGCCGGTCTGGGACACCTGCCTGGCCGCCATCGCCCTCGCCGACGCGGGCGTCCCGGCCGATCACCCGGCCCTGCTCAAGGCCGCCGACTGGATGTTGGGGGAGGAGATCACGCGCAGCGGCGACTGGGCCGTACGAAGGCCCGGACTCGCCCCGGGGGGCTGGGCGTTCGAGTTCCACAACGACACCTACCCCGACATCGACGACACCGCGGAGGTGGTCCTGGCCCTGCGCCGGATCGCCCACCCCGAACCGGCCAAGGTCGAGGCGGCCATCGCCCGCGGGGTCGCCTGGAACCTCGGCATGCAGTCGAAGAACGGCGCCTGGGGCGCCTTCGACGCCGACAACACCAGCCCCTTCCCCAACCGGCTGCCCTTCTGCGACTTCGGCGAGGTCATCGACCCGCCCTCCGCCGACGTCACCGCCCACGTCGTCGAGATGCTGGCCGTCGAGGGCAAGGCGGGCGACCCCCGTACAAGGCGCGGCATCGACTGGCTGCTCGCCGAACAGGAGCCCGGCGGAGCCTGGTTCGGCCGCTGGGGCACCAACTACGTCTACGGCACGGGCTCGGTGGTCCCGGCCCTCACCGCGGCGGGCCTGTCCACCGACCACCCCGCGATCCGGCGGGCCGTGGCCTGGCTGGAGTCCGTACAGAACGAGGACGGGGGATGGGGGGAGGACCAGCGGTCCTACAAGGACCCCGACTGGGCCGGGAAAGGCGCCTCCACCGCCTCCCAGACCGCGTGGGCCCTCATGGCCCTGCTGTCGGCCGGCGAACGCGAGGGCAAGGCCGTGGAACGGGGCGTCGCCCACCTCGTACGCACCCAGCGCGAGGACGGCTCCTGGGACGAGCCGTACTTCACCGGAACCGGCTTCCCCTGGGACTTCTCCATCAACTACCACCTGTACCGGCAGGTGTTCCCGTTGACTGCCCTGGGCCGCTACCTGTACGGGGAACCCTTCGGCCCCGACGGTCGGTACACGGCGAGGCCCGCGGGCGAGGCCACGGCGAGGCCCGCGGGCCAGACCACGTCCGAGCCCGCACCCGCGACCGCGGCGGGTCCGGTGCCCCGGCCCATGGCGGACCCGGTGCGCGAGGCGACGGCGATCCTGGCCGAGGAGGCCTGATGGGCGACCGGGCCGACCCCTCCTCCGTGCCGCTGCTGGTCGCCTGCGCCCTGCGCATCGAACGGCTGGCCCTGCGCAGCGGCGGCGACCGCGGTTCGCCGCGCGAGTACACCGTCCTGCGCACCGGCATGGGCCCGCGCGCCGCCGAGCGGGCCGTCATCCGGGCCCTCGCCCCGCCCGGCATGAGCGGGGCCGCCGTCCTCGCCACCGGCTTCTGCGCCGGCCTCGCCCCCGGTATGAACCCGGGCGACCTGGTCGTCGCCGAGGAGGCCCGGGACCCCCGCGGCACCGTCGCCTGCGACGGCGCCCCCCTGCTCGCCGAGGCACTGGCCCGGGCGGTCCCCGGCCGGACCGTGCACACCGGCGCACTGACCGGATCGGACCACGTCGTACGGGGCCAGGAGCGCGCCCATCTGCGCGCCACCGGCGCTATCGCCGTCGACATGGAATCCGCGGCCACCCTGTGGACCGCCACCCGGGGCGCGAGCCGTCCGGTTGCGGCCGTCCGGGTGATCGTGGACGCTCCGGAGCATGAGCTCGTCCGAATCGGCACGGTTCGCGGAGGAATATCGGCCTTCCGCGTATTGCGTGCCTTATTGCCCGCGTTTTACGACTGGCACCGTTCTTTGCTGCTCCCCAGGAGGTGAGCCAGATGGCCATGCCGTTGCGACAGTCCATCAGGGTCGGGACGTATCTTCTCGAACAGAAGCTGCGCAAGCGTGAGAAGTTCCCGCTGATCGTCGAGCTGGAGCCGCTCTACGCCTGCAATCTGGCCTGCGAGGGCTGCGGCAAGATCCAGCACCCGGCGGGGGTGCTCAAGCAGCGGATGCCGGTCGCCCAGGCCGTCGGCGCCGTGCTGGAATCCGGGGCGCCCATGGTGTCCATCGCCGGTGGCGAGCCCCTGATGCACCCCCAGATCCACGAGATCGTGCGTCAGTTGGTCGCCCGCAGGAAGTACGTCTTCCTCTGCACCAACGCGGTGCTGCTCCGCAAGAAGCTGGAGAAGTTCACCCCCTCCCCGTACTTCGCCTTCGCGGTGCACATCGACGGGCTGCGCGAGCGGCACGACGAGTCCGTGGCCAAGGAAGGCGTCTTCGACGAGGCGGTGGCCGCCATCAAGGAGGCCAAGAGGCGCGGCTTCCGGGTCACGACGAACTCCACCTTCTTCAACACCGACACCCCGCAGACGATCATCGAGGTGCTGAACTACCTCAACGACGACCTCAAGGTCGACGAAATGATGATCTCGCCCGCCTACGCCTACGAAAAGGCCCCCGACCAGGAACACTTCCTGGGCGTCGAGCAGACCAGGGAACTCTTCAAGAAGGCATTCGCCGGCGGCAACCGGCGGCGCTGGCGGCTCAACCACTCCCCGCTCTTCCTGGACTTCCTGGAAGGCAAGGCCGATTTCCCCTGCACCGCCTGGGCCATTCCGAATTACTCCCTCTTCGGCTGGCAGCGCCCCTGCTACCTGATGAGCGACGGATACGTCCCCACGTACCGGGAACTGGTCGACGACACCGACTGGAGCAAGTACGGGCGTGGAAAGGACCCGCGCTGCGCGAACTGCATGGCGCACTGCGGGTACGAGCCGACCGCCGTCCTCGCCACGATGGGCTCCCTCAAGGAGTCCCTGCGCGCGGCCAGGGAGACGATCGGCGGCAATCGCGGCACGTCGGCATGACGCCCGCGACGGGAGGGGGCAAGGGCTTCGACCTCGGGGCCCTGCTGGCCGAACGCGGCGCCGAGCGGTACGAACTGCACGCCCGGCACCTCAACCACCAGCTGCCCCGGATGCTGCACACCATCGGTTTCGACAAGGTCTACGAGCGGGCGGAAGGCGCCCACTTCTGGGACGCCGAGGGCAACGACTACCTCGACATGCTCGCCGGCTTCGGCGTGATGGGCCTCGGCCGGCACCACCCGGTCGTCCGCCGGGCCCTGCACGACGTACTGGACGCCCAGCTCGCCGACCTGACCCGCTTCGACTGCCAGCCGCTGCCCGGGTTGCTGGCCGAGAAGCTGCTCTCCCACAGCCCCCACCTCGACCGGGTCTTCTTCGGCAACAGCGGCACGGAAGCGGTGGAGACGGCACTCAAGTTCGCCCGGTACGCCACCGGACGTCCCCGCGTCCTCTACTGCGACCACGCCTTCCACGGCCTGACCGCCGGCTCCCTGTCGGTCAACGGCGAGGGCGGCTTCCGCGACGGCTTCGCGCCGTTGCTGCCCGACACCGCGATCGCCCTCGGCGACCTGACCGCGCTGGAGCGGGAGCTGGCAAAGGGCGACGTGGCGGCCTTCGTGGTGGAGCCCATCCAGGGCAAGGGCGTCCTCGCGCCGCCGCCCGGCTTCCTGCTCGCGGCGCAGGACCTGCTGCGCCGCCACAAGGCGCTGCTGATCGCCGACGAGGTGCAGACCGGCCTCGGACGTACCGGTGATTTCTACGCGTACCAGAACGAACCGGGGTTGGAACCCGACCTGGTGTGCGTGGCCAAGGCGCTGTCCGGCGGGTACGTACCGGTCGGGGCGACCCTCGGCAAGGACTGGATCTTCAAGAAGGTCTATTCCTCCATGGACCGGGTGTTGGTGCACTCCGCGAGCTTCGGCTCCAACGCGCAGGCGATGGCGGCCGGGCTGGCGGTGCTCACCGTCATGGAGGACGAGGGCATCGTGGCCCGCGCCCGGGTGACGGGCGACCTGCTGCGCGGGCGGCTCGCGGCCCTGGTGGACGAGTACGAGCTGCTGCACGAGGTGCGCGGCCGCGGGCTGATGATCGGCATCGAGTTCGGCCGGCCGTCCTCCCTGGGGCTGCGCAGCCGTTGGACGATGCTCCAGGCGGCCCGCAAGGGGCTCTTCGCGCAAATGGTCGTGGTGCCGCTGTTGCAGAAGCACCGGATCCTCACGCAGGTCTCCGGAGACCACCTGGAGGTCATCAAGCTGATCCCGCCGCTGATCATCGACGAGGGGGACGTGGACCGGTTCGTCGGCGCCTTCCGCGAGGTCATGGACGAGGCACACGGCGGGGGCGCCTTGATGTGGGACTTCGGCAGGACGCTGGTGAAGCAGGCCGTCGGCAACCGCTGACGGCCCGCCCCGGGGGCGTCGCCCGGCCCCGTCGTCGTGTCGTTCAGTCGAGCAGTCGGTCCCTGAGCCGGCCGAGGGTCGCGGGCGTGAGCCCGAGCCCCTCGGCCAGGTAGGGCTCGACGCCGCCCCATGTGCCGTCGATCGTCTCGAAGGCCGTGGAGAGGAACTCGGCGCGGGCGTCGAAGAGCGGCGCCAGCAGCTCCGTCACCTCGGGGGAGCGGGCGCCCGGGGATGCGTCGCGGCGCAGCAACCGGTAGCGGTTGTGCGGCGCGTTCGATTCCAGGTAGTCCGCCTCGATCGCCTCGCGCTCGACCCCCAGGGCGAGCAGCGTGACGGCGATCGACAGTCCCGCCCTGTCCTTGCCGGCCGCGCAGTGCATCAGGGCCGGGACGCTGTCCTGGGCGAGCGCGTGCACGACCCGGCTGTGTTCGGCCGTCCGGTCCGTGATGATCGCCCGGTAGGAGTTCCGCATGCGGGCGGCGGCCCTTCCCTCGCCGAGGAGGCCCCGGAGCTGCCCCAGGTCGCCGTCGCGGACCATCGTCCAGAACTCCCGGCCGTCCGCCGGGTCCGTCAGCGGAATGTTCACGTTGCGGACGCCGGGCAGTTCGACGTCCGGCCCTTCCAGCGCGTGGTCGGCCCCGTTGCGGAAGTCGAAAACGGTGTGGAGGCCGAGCGAGGTGAGGAATTCCACGTCGGTTTCGGTGGCATGTGCCAGATGTCCGCTTCGGTAGAGAACTCCCGATCTGACCCTTCGTCCGTCGGTGGTGGGCAGTCCGCCGACATCGCGGAAATTGCGCACTCCGGACAGTTCGGGCTCCGTGGGCGGGTTGACGGCAATCTGCTGGGTCATGGGCCAAGTCCTCCGTATCGTCGTGGGCCTCGCGGACGGGGCGGCGGGCACCGACCGCCGGGTCGCGTCGCGCTGTCCGAATTGAGCCGGTTGGAAATAACTTGCCATATACGGGGGCGAGATCACGCCGGACCCCGTGAGCCAGATCATACGGTGACCGAGCGTGCCTGATCGCGAAACCCGAATTCCCTTGTCGCGAGGGTGGTTGGGGGGACGGAATGGACGGAGGGTGACCGGAATTCTGTGGCCCATTCAAATCTGCTATTGCGTCAGGGAATTCATGGCTTGTTGTGCACGGCCCCGCTGGATTACCTTCGCGATCGATCCGGGTGGACCGCCGAATCCTGCCGCCGCCCGGGAACCGCACCCGACTATTCACGCGCGCGGCAGGAGCGGGGGAACCAGGTAAGCCGCTGTTCCGGAGCTTCCCGCCGGAACGGCTCGGGGTGAAGTCGTGCGTCGCTGGCGCGTACGGCCGGACATCTCCAGTCCGAACCCGACAGCTCACCTCGCAGGCGACGGAGAGGAATTCGTCATGCCCGCTCACGGCAAGCACCGCCGCCCGAAGTCCCGTGCCATGTCCCGCGGACTGGCCGCCGCCGGTACCGGCGGCGCGGCCCTGGCCCTGCCGCTGATGGGCGCCGCCGGCGCCCACGCCGCCCCGGCCGCCGGCCAGCCGGTCCGGTCCGCGCAGCTCCCCGCGTCCCAGCCGGCCGCGATCGCCGCGGCCCCGGCCGCGGCCCCGGGCGTCTACACCGTCGTCCCCGGCGACTACCTGTCGAAGATCGCCGCCGACCGCCACCTGTCCGGCGGCTGGGAGCGGCTGTACGCCGACAACCGCGAGGCCGTCGGTGCGGACCCCTCCCTCATCCACCCGGGCCTCAAGCTGACCCTCGGCGACCACGACGGGCACCGGGACGGCGCCCCCGCGAAGACGGCCCCGCGCGGCACCGGCTCGGCTTCGGCTCCGACCTCCTCCCACCGCTCCTCCGCCAAGGCTGAGGCGCCCTCCGAGTCCGGCTCCGGCAGCGGTTCCGCCGACACCCCGGCGGCCGCCCCGTCCGCGCAGGGCTCCGGCTCCGCCACCGGTGCCGTCACGGCGTCCGGTTTCGTCGCCCCGGTCGACGGCGGGACCTCCACCCCCTACAAGCTCGCGGGCAGCATGTGGTCCTCCGGTTACCACACGGGCGTGGACTTCATCGCGAGCACCGGCACCACCGTCAAGGCGGTCGGCGCCGGCACCGTGGTCACCGCCGGCTGGGGCGGGGCGTACGGCAACGAGGTCGTGATCCGGCACGCCGACGGCAAGTACTCCCAGTACGGCCACCTCTCGCAGTTGTCCGTCTCGGTCGGCCAGAGCGTCACCGCCGGCCAGCGCATCGGGCTCTCCGGCGCCACCGGCAACGTGACCGGTCCGCACCTCCACTTCGAGATCCGCACCGGTCCCTCGTACGGTTCGGACATCGACCCGCTGGCCTACCTGCGCTCCAAGGGCGTCAACGTCTGACGTCACCGCGGCGTGGGCGTGCGCACCCGTGAGGCCGGGACCCCGAGGGGTTCCGGCCTCACGCGTTTCTTATTCCTCATGTGCATCGTGGCGTAGATCACGGTCCGTCAAACCCCGCTTACGTTGGCGTAGGTCGCCCGCGGGGGTGAAGTATGTGGTGCTGTGGCAGCGACGAAGACGACACTCAAGACCATCGGCTCGTACGCGGCGATCGGGGACAGCTTCACCGAGGGCGTAGGGGACCCGGGACCCGGGGATTCGTATCTCGGCTGGGCGGACCGGTTGGCCGTACTCCTGGCCGATCAGCGGGAAGAACACGATTTCCGGTACGCGAACCTGGCCGTTCGGGGGAAGGTCCTCGACCAGATCGTGGCCGAGCAGGTCCCGAGGGCCAAGGCCCTGGCACCCGACCTGGTCACCTTCTGCGCGGGGGGCAACGACATCATCCGTCCGGGAACCGACCCGGACGACGTGGCGGAACGTTTCGAGGCGGCCGTCGCCGACCTCGCGGGTTCCGTCGGCCAGGTCATGATCACGACCGGGTTCGACACCCGGGGCGTGCCGGTCCTCAAGCACCTGAGGGGCAAGGTGGCGACGTACAGCGCACACGTGCGCGCCATCGCCGACCGGTACGACTGCCCGGTGCTCGACCTCTGGTCCCTCAAGTCCGTCCAGGACAGGCGGGCGTGGGACACCGACCGGCTGCACCTCTCGCCCGAGGGACACACCCGGGTCGCGCTGCGGGCCGCCCAGGTGCTCGGCCTGGACGTACCCGCCGACCCCGACCAGCCGTGGCCGCCGGAGCGGCCGCGCGGCTCGGTGGACGTCACCCGGGACAACGTCCAGTGGGCGCGCGAACACCTGGTGCCCTGGATCGGGCGGCGGCTGCGCGGCGAGTCCTCCGGGGACCACGTCGAGGCGAAGCGGCCGGACCTGCTGCCGCTGTAGGGAGCGGGCGACGGGGGGCGCGGCGGGGCGAAGGGGACCGGGCGGCGCGACACGCCGGGGGCCGCAAGCGGAATCCTCGGGGGCCGGTGTGCGTTGGGATGGTCGTAGACACGTACGACCGTCCTGCCCCCATCCTCACAGGAGGCGCCTTGTCCGGCTCCCGTCCCCTGCGTCCCCGGCTGCGCGCCCTGCGGCCCGAAGCCTTCGGCGCGGACCCGTCCGGCGCGCGGCTGGAGCGCATCCTGCGCTCGCCCAACTTCGCCGACGGGGTCTTCCAGAACCCGGTGGGGGCCCGGACCAGGCCTTCCGGCTCCATGGCCGAGTTCGCCAAGATCTACTTCCACAAGGAGCAGCGCCTGCGGCGCAGCCCCGGCGCGCCGATCCCCGTGTACCCGACGACCTTGGCCGAGCTGGCCAAGCCGCCGGCGAGCGGGTTGCGGCTGACCTGGATGGGGCATTCCAGCGTCCTCGCCGAGATCGACGGCCGCCGGGTGCTGTTCGACCCGGTGTGGGGGGAGCGGTGCTCCCCCTTCCCCTTCGCCGGACCGAAGCGACTGCACCCGGTGCCGGTACCGCTGGCCTCGCTGGGCGAGGTCGACGTCGTGGTGATCTCGCACGACCACTACGACCACCTCGACCTGCCGACCATCAAGGCGCTGGCCGGCACGGACACGGTCTTCGCCGTGCCGCTCGGCGTCGGCGCGCACCTGGAGCGCTGGGGAGTCCCGGCGGACCGGCTGCGCGAGCTCGATTGGAACGAGAGCACCAAGGTCGCCGGGCTGTCCCTCACCGCCACGCCCGCGCGGCACTTCTGCGGGCGGGGCCTGCGCAACCAGCAGTTCACCCTGTGGGCGTCCTGGGTGGTCGCGGGCGACGCGCACCGGATCTACCACAGCGGCGACACGGGCTACTTCCCGGGCTTCGAGGAGATCGGCGCCGAGCACGGCCCGTTCGACGCCACGATGATCCAGATCGGGGCGTACTCCGAGTACTGGCCCGACATCCACATGACCCCGCAGGAGGGCATGCGCGCCCACCTCGACCTCCAGGGCGGAACACCGAGCGGCACCATGCTGCCGATCCACTGGGGCACCTTCAACCTGGCCCCGCACCCGTGGGACGAGCCCGGCGAGGGCACCTTCGCGGCGGCCCAGACGGCCGGTGCGGCGATCGCCCTGCCGGTACCCGGCCAGCCCTTCGAGCCGGGCGCCGCGGACGCGCCGGCCGAGCCGTGGTGGCGTCCCTTCGTCGCGAACGGCTCGCCCGTACCGGCCGGACACCCGCGGCCGGTGGCGGCCGAGCGGGCGCCGGTGGTCACCCGGGAGGAACCGGAGGCCGTGGGCTCGTAGCGGCGCGGCGCGGGGCGGGGCGGCGGATTCGGGCTGTCGTACGAGCGCTCCTTCCCAGGCGGTAAGCACCCCGGTGAACTTGCCCAACTCGCCGTCCCGGGCGGGAGCGTGCGGTCTAGCGTGGGTATCCGGTGATCAACACCGGGCCCCGGCGACCCCGGGGGCCCGTGCCCCACGTACCGAGGACCCCGATGTCCGGATACCGCGCCGCCCGCCACGCTCCGTCGAGACACGCCGTGACCGGTCCCGGTCGGCAGTTACGCCCCCAACTGGTCCGGGCCGCCGTCCTGCCCACGCTCGCCGCCGGGCTCAGCGGCGCGGCCGCCGTGATCTTCACGTTGCAGCTCGGCGGCGGCGCGGGCGCCCGGGACCCCCGGCTCTGGCCCGTCCTCACCGGCTGCGGACTGCTCGTGGTCGGCGCGCTCGCCGCCGCCCTGCTCGGGGGACGGCGCGCCGCCATGGCGGTGCGCGAACGCTGCGAGTCCCTGCGCCGCTCCAGCCTGCGCGGCCGTCAAGAACTGCGGGCGGCCCTCGACCGGCTGGAGCGGGGCGAGATCCCGCCCGGCCCGGTCCGAAGCGGTCCGGGCGGGCCGCCGCCGGGCGCGGACCCCGCGCGGCTGGACGAGTTCTGGCTGCTCGGGCAGGAACTGCGCGGTGCGCGCGAACAGGCGTACGGGACCCTGGTCCGGCTGGCCGGGCAGGTCGTCCCGTCCGACAGCGACCGCAAGGTCGAGGTCTTCGTCAACCTCGCGCGTCGGCTCCAATCCCTCGTGCACCGCGAGATCTCGTTGCTGGACGACCTGGAGGACACGGTCGAGGACCCCGACCTGCTCAAAGAGCTCTTCCACGTCGACCACCTCGCCACCCGCATCCGGCGCCACGCCGAGAACCTCGCCGTGCTCGGGGGCGCCGCCTCCCGGCGGCAGTGGACCCGGCCCATCGACCTGAGCGAGGTGCTGCGCTCCTCCGTCGCGGAGGTCGAGCAGTACACGCGCGTCAAGGTGGTCCCCCCGGCGGGCGGCACCGTCCGTGGGCACGCCGTCGCCGACGTCGTCCACCTGCTGGCCGAACTCATCGAGAACGCCACCGTCTTCTCCGCCCCCGACACCGACGTGGTGGTGCGCGCGGAACGCGTCACCGCCGGGATCGCGGTCGAGGTGGAGGACCGGGGGCTGGGCATGCCGGCCGAGGAGCAGCACCGCATGAACGCCCTGCTGGGCGATCCGGAGCGGATCGACGTACGTCACCTGCTGGCGGACGGCCGGATCGGCCTCTTCGTGGTGTCGGCGCTGGCGCGCAGGCACGGGGTGGCCGTCGAGCTCAAGTCCAACATCTACGGCGGTGTGCTCGCGGTGCTCGTCCTGCCGCAGGAACTGCTGGGCGAGCAGGCGCCGAACCCCGCCGACGCCCACGGGGGCGCGCGGGCCACCTCGTGGGGGACGGCGGCGGGGGCGTGGACGCCCCCGCTGGAACCGGTACGGACGACCGCTCCCGCGCCGCGTCCGCCCGAGCCGGTGGACCCGGGGCCGACGGTGCCGGCGTGGGCCGAGCCGGTCCCCGGGGCGCCGCGTACGGAACCGCTCCCGGTGCCGGAGCGGGAGGCGGTGCCGGTTCCGTACGCCGTCCCGGAACCCGGCCCCGGCTTCGCCGACGCCGCCGATGTCCACACCGGCCCGGTCCCGGTCGCCTTCACCGTGCCCGCCGCGCGGAGGGACCCGGACCGGGACGCCGACCGGCCGGTGTTGCCCCGGCGACGCGCCCAAGAGCACGTCGTACCCGAACTGCGTGAGGCCCCGGCCCCGCGCCGCACCCCGGAAGCCGAGCCCCCGGTACACGATCCGGACCTGATGGCGTCCTTCCAACGCGGCTTCGAGCGCGCCGAGTCGGAGCCCCGGCCGTGACGGCGCCCGGCGCCGGGACCCGCGTCCCCTGCCTTCCCCATCCCCCTCCCCACCCCCCACCCCGGCAAGGAGCACACCCCCATGAGCGGCGAAGTGGCGACCAGGACGAGCCGACTCTCCGATCTCGACTGGCTGCTGAGCGGTCTTGTCCAACGGGTGCCGTACACGCGCAGCGCGGTGCTGCTCACGGCGGACGGGCTCGTCGGCTGTGCGCACGGCCTGGACGCCGACAGCGCCGACCACATGGCGGCGCTGGCCTCGGGGCTGTACTCGCTGGGCCGCAGCGCCGGTTCCCGGTTCGCGGAGGGCGCCGAGGTCCGGCAGGTGGTGGTGGAACTCGACACGGCGCTGGTCTTCGTATCGGCGGCCGGGGCCGGCACCTGCCTGGCGGTACTCGCGGACCGGGACGCCGACGCGGGTGTGCTGGGCTACGAGATGGCGATGCTGGTGAAGAGCGTACGTCCCTACCTGGCGGCCGCACCTCGGCGGACCGTCGCCGACACGGAGCGATGAGGGCCGCGGCACGGGGGGCGTACGGAGCCGGCACGGGGTGGGACACGGCCCCCTGGCTCGACGATACGGCGGGCCGCGTCATGCGGCCGTACACGGCGAGCGGCGGCCGGACCCGGCCCGCCGTCGCCCTCGACCTGCTCTCGCTGGTAACCGCGACCGGCGTACGCCCGCGTGCGCCGCTGGGCGCCGAACACGCCCTCGCGCTGCGCTTGTGCGCCGGCGCGTCGGCGGTGACGGTCGCCGAGGTGGCCGGGCAGTTGGGGCTCCCGGCCGGGGTGGTGAAGGTGCTGCTGTCCGATCTGGTGGAGCACGGGGCCGTCGAGGCGCGGGGGCCCCGCTTCCCGGGCGGTGACACCTTCGCCGCCGACGACATCGACCTGCTGCGGGCGGTGCTCGATGGCCTACGCCGAAGGCTGTGACGACCGGGGCCTGCCCGCGACCTTGAAGATCCTGGTCGCGGGCGGGTTCGGGGCGGGCAAGACGACTTTCGTGGGCGCGGTGAGCGAGATCGAACCGCTGTGCACCGAGGCGCCGCTGAGCGACCTCGGCGAGGGGGCCGATCCGCTGGAAGACCCGCTGGAAGGGGTGGAGGCGAAGACGACGACCACGGTCGCCCTGGACTTCGGCCGGATCACCCTCGACCGGGGCCACGTCCTGTACCTCTTCGGCACGCCCGGACAGCAGCGCTTCTGGTTCCTCTGGGAGGAGCTGTGCGCGGGCGCGCTCGGAGCGGTGGTCCTGGCCGACACGCGCCGCCTCGCGGACTGTTTCCCGGCCGTGGACTTCTTCGAACGGCGCGGGATCGCCTTCGTCGTCGCCGTCAACGAGTTCGACGGCTGCCACCGGTACACGCCCGGCGAGGTCCGGGAGGCGGTGGGGCTCGGACCCGAGGTACCCGTCGTGCGGTGTGACGCGCGGCTTGCCGGGTCCGGCACGGGGGCACTGGCCGCCCTCGTCCACCACCTGCTGTCCGATGCCGGGTCCGCGCGAGCGGCGGACGCGGCCACTTAGGAGGATCGGGGGAACCGTCATGACCTACTACGAATCGACCGGCCACCTGCTGCTCACCCCGGTGGACCGGGAAGCGCCCGCCCGAGCGGTCCGGCTGCGCGAGCTGGGGCTGGGGGAGCGGCCCGACGCGGAACTGGACGCCTTCGCGCGGCGGATCACCGAGACCCTGGACGCGCCGTACGCGGGGGTCAACTTCGTCGCCGAGGAACGGCAGTTCTTCGCGGGCCTCCACCACCGCCCCGACGCCCCGCCGAGCGGTTACCCGGCCCGCGTACTGACCCGCGACCTCGGATACTGCCCTCATGTGGTCGTCCGGCGCCGGGCGTTGGTGCTGGAGGACGTACGGGACTTCGCGCGCTTCGCGGGCAACGCCGTCGTGGACGGCAGCGGGGTGCGCTCGTACGCGGGGGCGCCGTTCACGGACCGGCGGGGTGTCGTCCTCGGGACGGTGTGCGCTGTGGACGTGGTGCCGAGGCGCTGGGGGACGGAGGGGCTGGGGACGGTGAAGGCCCTCGCGGCGGAACTGGGGGAACTCCTGCGGGGCCGCGAGGACGCGGGTCGTTGAGCCGGAGCCTCAGACGCCCGGCCGCAGGAACGCGGAGATCCGCTCCCTGAGCGAACGGGGGTCGAGGCCGTGGGCGGCGATGTGCTCCGCGATGGTTCCGTAGCGCCGCAGTTCGGCGCGGCCGACGCCCAGGCCCAGCACCCGGTGCGGGAGGTCGCCGAGGGCGTCGTTAGCGGCGGCGGTGGAGGTACCGGCGAGGTACGGCTCGACCAGCACCACGTCGGCCGTCGCGCGTCGACCGACGGCGGCGCGCAGGGCCGCGTCGTCGAAGGGCCGCACGGTCGTCGCGTACAGCACGGTCACGTCCATGCCCTTGGTCGCGGCGAGGACGTTGTCCAGCAGGGGGCCGACCGCCAGCACCACGCCGGAGCGCCCTTCCCGCACGGTGTGCAGGCCCGGCCCGGTGGAGGGGCGCGGCTCGGCGTTGGTCTGCGCGCTGAGGCGGACGTACACCTTGTCGTCCCCGGCGGCGTACGCGTCGCGCAGCAGCGCCTGCGCCTCGTCGGGGTGGCCGGGCACGTGCACGGTCCACCCGTCGAGGGTGTCGAGGAGGGCCACGTCGCCGGGCGCCATGTGGGTGAAACCGCCGGCAGGCCAGTCGTAGCTCGCGCTCGCGCTGACGAGGACGCCGCCCGTACCCTGGTGCCCGAAGTCCAACTTGACCTGCTCGAACGGCCGCTCCACCAGAAAACTGGCGAAGGTGTGCATGACCGGTCGCAGTCCGGTCAGGGCGAGTCCGCCCCCCACCCCGAGGAGCAGCTGCTCCCGGATTCCCACGTTGATCACCCGATCGGGGTGGCGCCGCTGGGCGGGCCGGAACCCGTCCATGGTGATCTCCGCGAGCACGAGTGCCAACCGGGGGTCCTCGTCGAGCATCTCCGACGTGACGGTGATGAACCGCTCCCGCATGGTGTCCATGTCTCCCCTGCCCCTTGCTGTGTGTGGTCTCAGAACTTCTTCTCGACGCGGGCGACGACCGCGTGCGGCCTGCCGGGGTGCGGCGCCGTGAAGGCGGCGTGCAGGGCGGCGTGGTCCCGCCCGTCGACGGTGGTCGCGGACCAGCCGGCGGCCTCGAAGCGGGAGGCGATCCCGCCGGGCCAACCGTGCGTCGCCGAGTCGTTGTCGATCACGACGGTGTGCAGCCGCTCCAGGCCGGCGGAGCCCGCGTAGGCGAGTGCCTCGTGGTTGCTGCCCTCGTCGAGCTCCGCGTCCCCGATCAGCACCCACACGGCCGGCTCGTCCAGCCCTTGGGCGCGCAGACCCAGCGCGGTCCCGACGGCCAACGGCAGACCGTGCCCCAGGGAGCCGCTGCCGATCTCGACCCCGGGGATCAAGGTGCGGTCGGGGTGGTGGCCGAGCGGGGAGTCGAAGCCGCCGAACCCGCCGAGCCATTCGACGGGGAAGAACCCCTTGGCCGCGAGGACGGCGTAGTACGCCATGGGGCCGTGCCCCTTGGACAGGAGGAACCGGTCGCGCCCCACGTCATCGGCGGTTTCGGGGGCCACCCGCAGCACCCGGTCGTACAGCACCCACAGCACGTCGAGCGTGGAGGTGGCGGCGGGCCCGTGCTTCTCGGCCCCTGTCATGAGCGCGATAAGACGTTCCAGGTCCTGGTGGCGGAACTCCGCGTCCGCGGTTGTCTGTGTCATGCACCTACCGTGCGACCTCAAGCCCGCTTGAGGTCAAGCGCCGCCGCCTCGATCCGTCAGACCGCGTGGCCCCGCGGAATGTGCGCGCGACCACCCCGGTAAGTGCGGTATTGTTTCCCTGCCAGTTCAGCCAGGGGAAATCCCCAGGTCAGCAGGCATCGGGACGTGGCGCAGCTTGGTAGCGCACTTGACTGGGGGTCAAGGGGTCGCAGGTTCAAATCCTGTCGTCCCGACTGTGCTTTACGCACGTCGGAGGCCGTTCTCTCAACCATGAGAGGGCGGCCTTTCTGTCTGTCCCGGCCCGGAGGTGCGGGCGACCACCGCGCTTGTCCTGTGTCCGCCCGGCCTGAGTCCGGGGCGCCCGGTCCCGCGTACGGCCGGGGCGCCGGCGCCCCGGTCTTCGCCGCCCGGCGTTTCACGGTCCGGGAGTGGCGGTCGTCGTGTCGTCGGTCAGGCGGGCCCGCCAGTCGCCGACGTAGTCGTCGGGTACGGACGCCAGGCGGGCGATCTCCCCATCGCCACGCCCGTCGGACCAGGCCAGGATCCGTGTCACGGTGCGGTTCCGTGCGGCGCGGAAGTCCTTGAGCGTGTTTTCGAGGCGTTCGACTTCCTCGGCTTCACGGACGAGCTGCCGGTCGACGGCGGAGCGTTCCTCGGCGCGCAACCGACGCAAGTAGGCGTCCAGGCCCGTCAGTACCAGACCCTCCTCGTGCGCGGCGTTCTGGAATCCTTCGGCCAAGGCCGCCAGTACGCAGTCCGGAACATCGGCGAGAGTGGCTCCCAGGGGCTTGGCCGCCTCCCAGGTGCCCCTGCCCGCCTCCGTCGTCTCCAGCCAGGCGCGGGCGTCCGTCGGAGTGCGGTCGCCGCACGCGTGCGCGCGGTAGGCGTACAGGGCGGCACGGTGGCCGTAGAAGGTGAAACCGTCCTCGATCCGCCGATCGGCGGCGCGGCACACCCGTCCCGGTACCCCGCCGTAGCCGCTGTCGGGACGGTAGTCGGCGTAGGCGTCGAGTTCCGCGTCCGTGGCCAGGCCCCAGGAGGGGTCGCACAGGTCGGGGTTCACGGCGAGGAACGCGCCGACCTCAACGCGCCACTCGGGGGCCGGTGTCGTGCGGGGCCCGGGCCGGAGGAACTCGCCGGAGGAATCCAAGGCGTGGGTCGCGGCGTGCTCGATGTCGTCCCAGGCGGTGGCCGCCTCGGCGGACCACTCCAGTTCGCCCGCCGGCCCGATGCGGTGGACCGAGTCCACCAGCCGCTGCACGGCGGGCAGTACGCACAGCGCGAGGGCGTGCAGCTCCTCGGCGGTGAAGAAACGCCAGGAGCAGCCGCGCCGTTCGTCGTGGGTCAGGTGGCCGAGCAGCTGCACCATGACGCCGGGGGCCGGGATGGCCCCGTCGCCGAGCGCCCTGCGCGGTGGGCCGGGGAGCCGGCTTCCGAGGTCTTCGGGCGCGGCACGCCAGTCCGTGTCGCCGAACCAGACGGCGCCGCCGCGCGCGTCCACCGCCAGCCACTGGTGGTAGCCCGCTCCCGGGCCGTACCGCCGCTCCGGCTGTTCGGCGTGCTCGTCGTGCCATACGTACTCGGCCGGAGGCGGGTCCAGCTCAACGGCCATGAAGCCGTCCTCGGGGCGGTAGCCGGTGAGGACGTGGGCCGATATCGGCGCGCTGTCGGCTGCGGTCATGAGGGGTTTCCTCTCGGTGGAACGTCAACCGCCGTCAAACGTAGTGCGCCCGCCACCCAATAGTTTAACTTTCAGCCATCGCGTCCGATAGTCGGACGCGCCGAGAACGCGGGCGTCGCGGCGCGGTCTACGCGCGTGCGGCCGACGCCAGGTTGGCCGTTTCACATCCCCTCCACGGCTCGTCCACCTCCGGCTGTGTCCCCGCCGCCGGGGGGCGATCCGGTGCCGCGGCGCGACAGGGTCGGTTGGGGCGTGGCGGCCGCGCGCAGGCCTGTGCCCACGAAGCCGAGCGCCCTGTCGAAGTCGCCGCCGGGCGCCGAGCCGCTCCGGCCGGCCGTCCCGGTGCGCACGGCGTCGAGTTCCGCCCCGGGCATCGGCCCGGCTCCGGTGGGCGAAAGACGCGCACGGTGCGAAGCCCGCCGGTCCGGACTTTCCCGACCCGGGTGTCTTGACACCCTCCGGTATTGGCATGAGGATCACGGAATGAACCTGTCAGACAGCCAGACAGGTGGCCCGCTTCCGCGGCGCGTCAGCGCCATGGAAGCGGTCTTCAGCCACCTGCGCAGCGCCATCGAGCGCGGCGAGTACGCCGTGGGCGACAAGCTTCCGTCCGAAGCGGAGCTGTGCCGGACCCTGGAGGTCAGCCGGCCCGTGTTGCGGGAGGCGCTCAGGGCCCTTCAGGCGATGGGCCTGACCGTCTCCAAGAGCGGCAAGGGCACGTTCGTCACGGCGAACACGGTAGAGGACCCCACCTTCGGCGACTACGCGGCCAGCGACCTGCTGGAGGTGCGCCGGCACGTCGAGATCCCGGTCGCCGGGTACGCCGCGCTGCGCCGGACTCCGGAGGACCTGGACCACCTGGGCCATCTGCTCGACCGGATGGAGCGGGAGACCGACACCACCGCCTGGGTGGCGATGGACACCGTCTTCCACCTGGCGGTGGCCGAGGCTTCCGGCAACCCGGTCTTCCGCCGGGTCATCGAAGAGATCCGTGACGCACTGGCGCGTCAGTCGACCTTCCTCAACGAACTGGGCGGCCGGCGCGAGCAGTCCAACTGCGAGCACCGGGCGATCCTGGAGGCGCTGGTCGACGGTTGCGAGCACGACGCGGTGGAGGCCATGTCCCACCACCTCCTGCGGGTCGAGACGACCCTCACCGACATCGTGCGCCCCCAGCGCACGGCCACCTCCACGGAAGGCAGATCCGAGGCGTGAGCGAGCAGTTCCTCAAAGACGAGAAGCGCCCCACGACCCGTCACGTCGACGCCGGTGACACCGGCTACAGCAAGTCCTTGAAACCCCGGCACGTCAACATGATCGCCATCGGAGGCGCGATCGGCACCGGGCTCTTCCTCGGCGCGGGCGGACGTCTCGCCGACGCCGGGCCGTCACTGTTCGTCGCCTACGCCGTCTGCGGGATCTTCGCCTTCCTCGTGGTGCGCGCGCTCGGGGAACTCGTCCTGTACCGGCCGTCCTCCGGCGCCTTCGTGTCGTACGCCCGGGAGTTCCTCGGGGAGAAGGGCGCGTACACCGCGGGCTGGATGTACTTCCTCAACTGGGCCACCACCGGCATCGCCGACATCACCGCCGTCGCCACGTACACCCATTACTGGCACCTGTTCTCCGATGTCCCGCAGTGGGTGATCGCCCTCATAGCCCTGGCCGTGGTGCTCACGGTGAACCTCATCTCGGTGCGGATCTTCGGCGAACTGGAGTTCTGGTTCGCCATCATCAAGGTAGGCGCCCTGGTGGCCTTCATGGGGATCGCGATCTTCCTCCTGGTCAGCCGGCACCCGGTCGACGGCGCCGTACCCGGTCCGTCCCTGATCACCGACCACGGCGGGGTCTTCCCCAACGGCCTGTTGCCCATGCTGCTGATCGTCCAGGGAGTCGTCTTCGCCTACGCCTCCGTCGAGTTGGTCGGCGTCACGGCCGGTGAGACCGAGAACCCCGAGGAGATCATGCCGAAGGCGATCAACTCGATCATGTGGCGCGTGGGCCTCTTCTACGTCGGCTCGGTCGTCCTGCTGTCGATGCTGATGCCGTGGAACAGCTACAGCGCCGGTCAGAGCCCGTTCGTGACGGTGCTCTCCCACATCGGCGTCCCGGCTGCCGGTGACGTGATGAACCTGGTCGTCCTCACCGCGGCCATGTCCTCGCTCAATTCCGGCCTCTACTCCACCGGCCGCATCCTGCGCTCGATGGCCGTCAACGGATCGGCCCCGCGGTTCACCGCCCGACTGAGCCGTACCCAGGTACCGTACGGCGGCATCCTCCTCACCAGCGGCATGTGCGTCCTCGGCGTCGGGCTCAACTTCGTGGTCCCGGCGGACGCGTTCGAGATCGTGCTCAACCTCGCGGCGATCGGCATCCTGGCCACCTGGGGCATGATCATGGTCTGCCACCTCCTCTTCTGGCGGAAGACCCGGGCCGGCGAACTGACCCGCCCCGCCTACCGGCTGCCCGGCTCTCCCTGGACCGAACTCGTGACGCTGGCCTTCCTCGCCTCCGTCCTCGTCCTCATGTACGCCGACGGAGGGGCCGCGCGCACCACCGTGCTGTGCGTGCCGCTGATCGCCGCGGCGCTGGTCGCGGGCTGGTACCTGGTCCGCGGGCGCGTGGCGCGCGCCGCCGCCGAGAGCGAGGGCTGAGCCCGGACACCGACCCGGCCCGGTCACGCCCGGGCCGGGAGCGTCCTCGGCGAGGCACCCGCCCGCCACCGCGGTCAGCGGCAAACCCACCACCGAACGAGGCAGTATGCGCAGCAGTCTCCTCGCGGACGCGCCCGCGATCCGCGAGCCCCGGCACGCACCGGTCGCCCATGTCACCCGGGGCGGCCTGATCGAGGGAATCCACTACGGCTCCGTCGTCGTCCTCGACGGCGACGGCGGCGTCCGGTCGGGCATCGGCGACATCGAGGTCGCCTGTTACCCGCGCTCAGCCCTCAAGCCCCTCCAGGCCGTCGCCATGGTGCGGGCCGGTCTGCCGCTCGACGGCGCGCTGCTCTCCCTCGCGATGGGCAGTCACTCCGGCGAGGAGCACCACCTCGCCGGCACCCGGACGATCCTCGAAACGGCCGGCGTCACCGAGGACGACCTGCGCAACGTCCCCGACCTGCCGTACGCCCCGGCGGTCCGGGACACGTGGGTGCGCGAGGGCCGCCGGCCCTCCCGGCTCGCCCAGAACTGCTCCGGCAAGCACGCCGCGATGCTGTACCTGTGCAAGCTCGCGGGCTGGCCCCTGAGCACCTACCTCGACCCCGCCCACCCGCTCCAGAGGGCGATCGCGGAAGTCGTCGAGGAGCTCACCGGCCAGCACATCGCGAACGTCACCGTCGACGGCTGCGGAGCCCCGCTGTTCGCGGTCTCCTTGCACGGCTTGGCCCGCGCCGCCGCCCGCATCGCCGGGGCGGCGCCGGGCACCGCCGAGCGCCGCGTGGCGGACGCGCTGCGCGGCCACCCGGAGATGGCCTCCGGCACCGGACGGGACGCGGCCGAGCTGATGCGCGCCGTGCCCGGGCTGCTGGTCAAGGACGGCTTCGAGGGCGTCCAGGTGGCCGCACTGCCCGACCGCCGGGCCGTCGCCGTGAAGATCGCCGACGGAGCGGACCGGGCGCGCGTCCCCGTGGCGGCCGCCGCCCTGGCCCGGGCGGGAGTCGACCCGCGGCTGCTCGCCGGGTTCGCGGGCGAGCCGATCACCGGCGGCGGCCGGCCGGTCGGCAGCATCCGGCCGGTGGCGGCACCGAACCCGACCGCGTCCGCCCCCGCCTGACCGGACCCGCCCCACCACCCCGACCCCACCGACCTCAGGAAGAGGACCCGCACACCCATGACCGCCGCCACCCGCAGCGAACACGACCTGCTCGGAGACCGAGAGGTCCCCGCCGACGCCTACTGGGGCGTCCACACCCTGCGCGCCACGGAGAACTTCCCCATCACGGGCACGCCCATCTCCGCCTACCCGCACCTCATCGACGCCCTCGCCGCCGTCAAGGAGGCCGCCGCCCTCGCCAACGAGGACCTCGGCCTGCTGGAGCCCGCGAAGGCCGGCGCGATCGTCACCGCCTGCCGGGAGATCCGCGGCGGCAAGCTGCACGACCAGTTCGTCGTCGACGTCATCCAGGGCGGCGCCGGCACCTCGACCAACATGAACGCCAACGAGGTCGTCGCCAACCGGGCGCTGGAGCTGCTGGGCCACGCCAAGGGCGAGTACCGGCACCTGCACCCCAACGAGGACGTCAACCTCGGGCAGTCCACCAACGACGTCTACCCGACCGCGGTCCGGATCGCGACCGTCTCCGCCGTGCACGGCCTGCTCGACGCCATGGCCGTCCTCCAGGAGGCCTTCGCCCGCAAGGCCGTCGAATTCCACGACGTCCTGAAGATGGGCCGCACCCAACTGCAGGACGCCGTGCCGATGACGCTCGGGCAGGAGTTCTCCGCCTTCGCCGTCATGCTCGACGAGGACCGCAGCCGGCTCGCGGAGGCGGTCGAACTGATCCACGAGATCAACCTCGGCGCGACCGCGATCGGCACCGGCCTCAACGCCCCGGCCGGATACGCCGAATCGGCCCGCCACCACCTCGCCGCCATCACCGGGCTGCCGCTGGTCACCGCGGCCAACCTGGTCGAGGCCACGCAGGACTGCGGCGCGTTCGTCCAGATGTCCGGCGTGCTCAAGCGCATCGCCGTCAAGCTGTCCAAGACCTGCAACGACCTGCGCCTGCTGTCCTCCGGACCGCGCGCGGGCCTCGGGGAGATCAACCTGCCGCCGGTACAGGCGGGTTCGAGCATCATGCCCGGCAAGGTCAACCCGGTGATCCCCGAGGTCGTCAACCAGGTCGCCTTCGAGGTGATCGGCAACGACGTCACCATCACCATGGCCGCCGAGGCGGGGCAGCTTCAGCTCAACGCCTTCGAGCCGGTCATCCTGCACTCGCTGTCGGAGTCCGTCACCCACCTGCGCGCGGCCTGTCTCACCCTCGCGGAGCGCTGCGTGGGCGGCATCACCGCCAACACCGAGATGCTGCGCGCGACCGTCGAGAACTCCATCGGCCTGGTGACCGCCCTGAACCCGCACATCGGGTACACGTCCGCCACCGACATCGCCAAGGAGGCACTCGCCAGCGGCCGGGGCGTGGCCGAACTCGTCCTGGAGAGGGGTCTGCTCCCGGCCGAGAAACTCGCCGCCCTCCTGCGCCCCGAGGTGATCGCGGGAACCGGCGCGGCCGGGGCCTGACGACGGGACGGCCGGGGCCGGACGTCCGCGGGCGCCGGGCCCGCGCCGGCCCGGCGCCCCGACGGAAGGGATCAGCGTCCCCCGACCCTCGACCGGACCGTGCGCCTGGCGTCGTCGGCGTCGTCCGCGAGCAGGGCCAGCTCGGCGAGCTCGCGGCACTCGTGGAGGGTGTGGGTGGCCAGGGCTGCCCGCACCTCGGGGAGTGAGGCGGGTGCGGTGGACAGGCTGGTGACCCCGAGACCGACCAGCACCAGGGCGAGCGCCGGGTCGGCGGCGGCCTCCCCGCAGACGCCGATCGGACGCCCGTGGCCGACCGCCGACCCGGCCGCGGCGGCGACCAGCGCGAGCAGGGCGGGCTGCCACGGGTCGAGCAGGTCGGCGAGGGAGCCGAGGGTCTGGTCGGCCGCGAAGGTGTACTGGGCCAGGTCGTTGGTGCCGATACTGAAGAAGTCGCAGACCTCGGCCAGCCGGTCGGTCCGCAGGGCGGCGGCCGGGACCTCGATCATCGCCCCGGCCAGCGGCAGGCCGTGCGCACGGACCCGGGCGGCGAACTCGGCGGCCTCACGCGGGACCGACACCATCGGAGCCATCACCCACACCTGCGCGGTGCCGTCCGCGGCGGCCTCGGCGATGGCGGCGAGCTGGGTCTCCAGGAGCCGCGGGTCCCGGGCGGCCGTTCGCAGGCCGCGGACGCCCAGAGCCGGATTCTCCTCGTCGGCGCGGGTGGCGAAGGGCAGCGGCTTGTCCGCGCCCGCGTCCAGTGTGCGGACGACCACCCGGCGGCCGGCGAAGGCCGAGAAGACCCGTCGGTAGGCGGTGGCCTGTTCGGCCAGGCTCGGGGCCTCGGTGCGGTCCAGGAAGAGGAACTCGGTGCGGAACAGGCCCACGCCCTCGGCGTCGGCGGCGGCCGCCCCGGCCAGCTCGTGCGGCGCACCGAGGTTGACCAGCAGCGAGACCGGGTGCCCGTCGGCGGTCCGGCCCGGTCCCCGGAACCCGGCCGCCAGTTCGCGTCGACGGCGCTCGCGCTCGGCGGCCCGTTCGACCGCCTCCGGACTCGGGTCGGGCTCGATCACGCCGTCGGCGCCGTGCACCAGGACCCATCGGCCGTCCTCCAGCTCCGCGGCGGCGGTGCAGCCCACGACGGCGGGCAGACCGAGCGCCTTGGCGAGGATGGCGGTGTGACTGGTGGGCCCGCCGCGGACGGTGACGAGGGCCAGCACCCGCTCGGGGTCGAGCAGCGCCGTGTCGGCGGGCGCCAGGTCGTCGGCGACCAGGACGTACGGGTGCCCGGGGTCGGGCGGGCCCGGTACGGGCAGGCCGAGCAGGCGGGCCAACACGCGGTCGCGCAGATCGTCGAGGTCGGCGGCGCGTTCCGCGAAGTAGCCGCCCGCGGAGACCAGCGCGGCGCGGAAGCCGTCGAAGGCGGCGGCGAGCGCGTGCGCGCCGTCGGTGCCCTGTTCGGCGAGTGCGGCGGCCCGGTCGGCGAGGACCGGGTCGGCGGCCATCATGGCCTGGGCCTCAAGCACCTCGGAGCCGGGGCCGCTCGCACGGGCGGCGCGCTCGTGCAGGTCGGTGACGACCGCCCCGAGGGCCGCCCGGACCGCCGCGGCCTCGGCCGCCGGTTCGGTGACGGGCCTCGGGGCGGGAAGCGCGGGTGCGGGTGCCATCCGGGCGACGGGGCCGGCGGCACTGCCGGTGCCGACGCCGATCCCGCGTATGGGATCACTCATGCCGCTGCGTCGAGGTCGGAGGCGAGCAGCGCGGCGAGCGCCTTCAGCGAGTCCTCGGCCCCGTCGCCGGAGGCGGTGAGCTCCAGGGTCTCGCCGCGGCCTGCGGCCAGGGCGAGGACGGACAGCAGGCTGCGGGCGTCGACCGGGGCTTGGCCCGGGCGGCCGACGGTGACCTTGGCCGGCTGCCGGGCGGCGGCGCGGACGAACAGGGATGCCGGGCGGGCGTGCAGGCCGCTCTCGGAGCCGACGGTGACCTGGATCGAGTGCATGGGAATTCCTCGGGGAGACGATCGTCGACCCGGGTGGGAACCGGGTCGGCGGGAGAGTCGGACACGGCGGCCGCGCGGAGGGTGTGGCGCGGACCGCCGTGGTTCGTGCCCGGCCTTCGCGTACGGGGGCAGTGACGGGGGACCGGGCAGTCCGTGGTTTCACGCCCGTAGGCGTGTTGTTTCGATTGGTTTTACGCCCAGTCTCGGCGGGATGTCAACACATTCGGGCATCGCCGTCGGTGCGGAAGCCGGATGAGGCTTTCCCTTGCTTTTTCGGCCGGGGCGCGTATGGTCGGGCTGCATCAGACGTAAACAGACATGAACGGACCCAATCCCACATGTACGCTCCCGAGCGGCAGCAACAGATCCTCCGCCTCGCCCAGGAGCGGGGCAGGGTGGACGTGCCGGCACTGGCCGAGGACTTCGGCGTCACCCAGGAGACCATCCGGCGTGACCTGAGCGCCCTCGACCGGGCCGGCCTGCTGCACCGGGTGCACGGCGGCGCACTACCCGTCGGCGCACTGCACCTGGAGCCGGGCCTGGCCGAACGGGACTCCACCGCCGCTGCCGAGAAGGAGCGCATCGCCAAGGCGGCCCTGGCCCTGCTCCCGAGCGAGGGCAGCGTGATCCTGGACGCGGGGACGACCGTCTCGCGGCTGGCCGGACTGCTGCCCGCCGACTGCGCCCTCACGGTCGTCACCAACGCCCTCCCCGTCGCGGCCCGGCTCGCCGATCACCCAGGGCTCTCCCTCCACCTGATCGGAGGGCGGTTGCGTCACCGCACCCACGCCGCCGTCGAGGCCTGGGCGCTGCGCGACCTGGCCGACATCCACGCGGACGTCGCGGTGGTCGCCACCAACGGCTTCTCCCCGGAAGGCGGTCTGTCGACGCCGGACCTCGCCGAGGCGGCCGTCAAACGGGCCATGCTCAACGGTGCCCGACGGGTGGTCCTGGTGGCCGACTCCGCCAAGTTCGGCGTCCGCCATTTCGCCCGGTTCGGTTCTCTGGACCAGGTCGACGTCCTGGTCACGGACACCGGGCTGACCGACGAGCAGGCCGCCGAGGTCGAGAACCACGGACCGGAAGTCATCCGCGCATGATCGTCACCATCACCCCGAACCCCAGCCTCGACCGTACCTACGAGCTGGGAACGCTCGCTCCGGGCCAGGTGAACCGGGCCGCGCACGACCGGCTCGACCCGGGCGGCAAGGGCGTCAACGTCGCCCGTGCGCTCACGGCCGCCGGGCACCGCACCCGTGCAGTCCTGCCCCTGGGCGGATTCTCCGGGCAGTTGCTCTCCGATCTGTTGCGCCGCCAGGACATCGAGGTCGCGGCGGTCACGATCACCGGCGACACCCGGATCAACGTCTCGATCGCCGAGGACCGCGGCAGGCTCACGAAGATCAACGCGGTGGGCCCCGAGCTCAGCGCCGCCGAATCGGCCGCGTTGCTGGCGCTCGTCCGCGACGACTGCACGGGCGAGGACGTGGACTGGCTGGCCTGCTGCGGCAGCCTGCCGCGCGGACTGGGGCCCGAGTGGTACGCCGAGGTGGTCGCGCAGGTGCACTCGGGTGGCGCCAGGATCGCCCTGGACACCTCCGGGCCCGCGCTGCTGGCCGCGCTCTCGGCCCGCCCCGACGTGGTCAAGCCCAACCGGGAGGAACTCGCCGAGGCCGTGGGCCGCCCGCTCGTCACCGTCGGTGACGCCGTGGACGCCGCCGGGGAACTGCGCAAGCGCGGCGCCCAGCAGGTCCTGACCAGTCTCGGCGCGGACGGGATGTTGCTGATCGCCGAGGAGGGCAGCTGGTTCGGCAGCGCTCCGGTCGCCACCGTCCGCAGCGACGTGGGAGCGGGCGACGCCTCACTCGCGGGCTTCCTCGGAGCCGGTGGTACCGGCCCCGAGGCACTCGCGGCGGCCCTGGCGCACGGCGCCGCCGCCGTACAACTGCCGGGGAGCGTCATGCCGACCCCGGCCGACCTGGACCCGACCGCAGTGGCCGTGACGGCGGACATCCCGCTCGCACGACCGCTTCACGGTTGAGAACACCCTCCTGACAGGACGGACGCCGACGGACGAGCGTCGAGCGCGGGTACCGGAACGGCCGCGGATCACAGCAGGCCGAGCGGACACCGCCCAGGCGAACGTCCGGCGTCCGCGCCGGAGGCGACCACGCCCGACCGTGTGGGACGGAAGGGCGGCCATTTCCCGGGGGCAAGGGAACACCGTCAGCCACCAGTTGAAGGATTGACACGATGAGTGACACCAGCGGACTGATCACACCCGCACTCGTTGACCTCCACCTCGCCCCCGAGGACAAGAGCGAAGCTCTGCGCGCACTCGCCCAACGGCTGGTCGCCGAGGGGCGGGTCACCGACCTCGACGGCTTCCTCGCCGATGTCGCCGCCCGCGAGGCCCAGGCCCCGACCGGGATGGGTGACGGAATCGGCATCCCCCACTGCAGGTCACCCCACGTCACGCGGCCGAGCCTGGCCTTCGGCCGCAGCGCCCGAGGGGTCGACTTCGACGCCCCGGACGGACGGCCCGCCGACCTGATCTTCATGATCGCGGCACCGGCCGGTGCCGACGACACCCATCTGCGGATCCTCGCCGCGCTCGCCCGCCGGCTGATGGACCCCGCTTTCACCGGCGCCCTGCGCGAGGCCGAGAGCCCGGGCGCGGTCGCGGCCCTGGTCAACGCCGAGGACGCGCCGGCCGCCGCTGCCGAGACGACCGCCGGCGACGGTGGGCTGCGGCTGGTCGCGGTGACCTCCTGCCCGACCGGCATCGCCCACACCTACATGGCCGCCAAGGCCCTGGAACTGGCCGCCGCCCGGGCGGGTGCGCGGATTCAGGTCGAGACCCAGGGCTCGGCCGGGACGACGCCGCTGCCCCCCGAGGTGATCGCGGCCGCCGATGCCGTGATCTTCGCCCATGACGTCGAGGTCCGGGACCGCGCCCGATTCGCCGGCAAGCCGACCGTGGACGTGGGCGTCAAGGCCGCCGTCAACCGCGCCGACGACCTGATAGCCCAGGCCGCCGGGCTGGTCACCGGGGCCGGTGGCGGCGCGGCCGTTCCCGGCCCGGTGGCCGCGCCGAGCGCACCGGCGGGGGAGCACTGGGCCCAGCGGCTGCGCGTGTACCTGATGACGGGCGTCAGCTACATGATCCCGTTCGTCGCCGCCGGCGGTCTGCTGATCGCTCTCGCCTTCGCGATCGGCGGTTACCGGATAGCCTCCGCCCCGTCCGTACCGGGTCACTTCGAGTGGACCTCCTCGCACAGTTGGGCGGCGGTGCTGTTCCAGACCGGCAAGGCGGCCTTCGGCTTCCTGGTCCCGATCCTCTCCGGCTACATCGCCTGGGCGATCGCGGACCGGGCGGCACTGGCCGCCGGCATCGCCGGCGGTGCCGTCTCGGTGGCGGTGGGCGCGGGTTTCCTCGGCGGCATTGCCTCGGGCCTGATCGCGGGCTTCCTGGTGCTGTGGATGATCCGCTGGAACGTGCCGCGGGCGATCAAGGGCATCATGCCGGTGGTGGTGATCCCGCTGCTGTCGGTGGCGGTGGTCGGCTTCCTGATGTTCGTGGTCGTCGGCTCACCGATCGCCTCGGCGATGCACGGCCTGACCGACTGGCTGAACGGCCTCTCCGGCTCCCACGCGATCCTGCTCGGCGCGGTGCTCGGCGCGATGATGGCCTTCGACATGGGCGGCCCGCTCAACAAGGTCGCCTACACCTTCGCCGCCGGTGCGCTCACCGCCGCCGGTACCGCCCCGGACGCGGGCAGTCTCAAGGTGATGGCCGCCGTGATGGCCGCCGGTATGACCCCGCCACTGGGCATGGCCTTGGCGACCGCCGTCCGGCGTGGGCTGTTCACCCCCGAGGAGCGGGAGAACGGCAAGGCCGCCTGGGTGCTCGGCGCGTCGTTCATCACCGAGGGCGCGATCCCGTTCGCGGCGGCCGACCCGCTGCGGGTCATCCCGGCGGCCATCGCCGGCAGCATGACCGCCGGCGGCCTGGTGATGGCCGTCGGCTCCACCCTGCGTGCCCCGCACGGCGGAATCTGGGTACTCCCGCTGATCGGCAGCCCGTTCCTCTACCTGATCGCCATCGCGGCGGGCACGGTGGTCACCACGGCGGTGGTGGTCGTACTGAAGGAAATTCGGAAGCCCGCCACCGAGGCGGCCCCGGACTCCCTCGTCGCCGACGGGAAGCCGGCCACCCTTTGAGTCGATTCCCGTAGGGGCCGAGTTCGCCGTGCCCGAGCCCGCCGCCCGGAGGCGGGCGCGGGTGCGGGTCCGCGGGGCCCGCGCCCGGGAAAACGCTTGGACTGCTCGGGTGTGCTTGCAGGACACTGCGAATCCTCGCCGGTCCTACGACGCGGGGTTGACATGGCATCGCTCGAATTACGCGAAGGTTCGCCGGGCACGGACACGGACACGCACACGAGAACGGGCGCGACGCTTCTCGCCCTCCGGTACTACGGACGGGAGTTGGGCCGCCTCAAATGGCTGACCCTGCCCGCGATGTTGCTGCCCGCCATGGGCAACATCGGCATCAACTACATCGCGCCGCTGGTCGTCGCGAAGCTCATCGCCCACATCGCGGGGGGCGGCGGCGCCGGCATCGGCCCGATGCTGCCCTACGTCCTGTGGTTCGGCGGGACCCTGCTGCTCGCCGAGGCGCTGTGGCGCGTGGGACTGCACTGCCTGAACCGCCTTGACGCCCGAGGCATCGAGAGCCTCTACGTGATCGGCATGGACGAGCTCTTCGCCAAGGACGCCGCGTTCTTCCACGACAACTTCGCGGGCTCGCTGACCAAGCGGGTCCTGAGCTTCGCCTCCCGCTTCGAGGAGTTCGTCGACACGCTGACCTTCTCCGTCATGGGCAGCTTCGTGCCGCTGGCGTTCGGATCGGTGGTGCTGTGGCACTACGAACCGCTGCTCGTCGTGGTCCTGCTGTCGATGATCGCGTTGACGGCGCTCTGCGTGGCGCCGCTGATCCGTCGGCGCCAAGGGCTGGTCGGCAAGCGTGAGGAGGCGATCGCCCGGGTCTCGGGCCACGTCGCGGACAGCCTGATGAACATCGACACGATCCGGGCCTTCGGAGCCGAGGAGCGCGAGGCCGCCGAGCACCGGTCGCGGGTCGCCGAGTCGCGGCGGCTCACGCTGCGCTCCTGGGACTACGGCAACCTGCGCATCGACACGCTGGTCGCGCCGATGTCGGTGGTGACCAACGCGCTCGGGCTGCTCCTCGCCGTCACTCTCGCCGGCTCCGGCCACGGCGTGGAGGCCGTCGTCGTCGCCTTCACCTACTACTCCAACGCGACCCGGATCATGTTCGAGTTCAACCAGATCTACCGCCGCCTGGAAAGCTCGATGACCGAGGCCGCCCAGTTCACCGAACTGCTGCTGGAGCGGCCGACGGTGCTCGACCCGCCGTCCCCCGAGCCGCTGCGGTCCGCGACCGCCGCCGACGTGCGCTTCGAGCAGGTGACCTTCGCCCACGCGGGTGCCAAGCCGCTCTTCGAACGCCTCGACCTGAGCGTGCCCAGCGGGACCAAGATCGGCCTCGTGGGCCGCTCCGGCGGGGGCAAGACCACGCTCACCCGGCTGCTGCTGCGCATGACGGACATCGACTCGGGCCGCATCATGATCGGCGGGCAGGACATCAGCAGGCTGCGCCAGGCCGACCTGCGCAGCCTGATCGCCTACGTGCCGCAGGACCCGGCGATGTTCCACCGCACACTGCGGGACAACATCGCGTTCGCCCGGCCGGCCGCCACCGACGCCGAGATCCGGCGTGCGGCGGAGGCCGCGCACGTCACGGAGTTCGCCGACGGGCTGCCGGAGGGGTTCGACACCATGGTGGGCGAGCGGGGCGTCAAGCTGTCCGGCGGGCAGCGCCAGCGGGTCGCCCTGGCCCGGGCGATCCTTCGCGACGCGCCGATCCTGCTCCTCGACGAGGCGACCAGCGCCCTGGACTCCGAGAGCGAGATCCTCGTCCAGGACGCGCTGTGGCGGCTCATGGAGGGGCGGACGGCGCTCGTGGTGGCGCACCGTCTGAGCACGGTCGCCACGATGGACCGCCTCGTCGTCCTCGACCGCGGCCGGATCATCGAACAGGGCACGCACGAGCAACTGCGCGCCTCGGGCGGTGCCTACGCGAAGCTGTGGCAGCACCAGTCGGGCGGCTTCCTGGAGGACCCGGTCTGAGGCCCGGGGCCCCGGCTCCGGCTCCCGGGCGACCGGGAGCGCCGTCAGGCCCCGGTCAGGGCCTTGAGCGCCGTGTTGAGTTCCAGGACGTTGACGCGGGGTTCGCCCCTGAAGCCGAGGGTGCGGCCCCGGGTGTGGTCGGCGACGAGGCGTTCCACCCGTCGCACGTCGAGCCCGTTGCGCTCGGCGACGCGGTGGACCTGGAGTTCGGCGTAGGCGGGCGAGATGTCCGGGTCGAGGCCGGAGCCGGAGGAGGTGACGGCGTCCGCCGGCACGTCCCGCGGTTCCACTTTGTGGTCGGTCGTGGGGTTGGCAGATCGCCGAGGACCCCGAAGCGGGTCTCCTCGCACATGTCGGTGCTCAGAACCTCTCCGGGTACACGAGGGCGAGGACGAGGTAACCGAGCAGGGAGACGGCCACCACGAGGCCGACGACGTTCTCGACGGTCACAGCTTGGTCACCCCCCGGGCGACGAGGGCCACCAGCGCGAACACCGCGACCGCGGCGAGGACGAAGGCCACATCGGCCATCGAGAACTCCTGGGGGAAGAGGGGGGAAAGGATCCGGCCTTGTCGGCCTGGGACGAGCCAACCTCGTCCCGGTGTCCGGATCGCACGTCCTTGACGCCCTCCTGACGGGTGCGGGGGCGGCCTTGACGGCCTTCATACGCGCCGCTCCCGCTGCGGCGGTCACCCTCGCATTCGAAGGCGGCGGAAGGTCAGGCGTTAAGAATATGTCAGGATCGGACCCCGGTCGGGCAGGAATGTTCAGGTTGCGTACGCTGACTCAGCCGTCGAGGTGATGGCCGATTTCATGCGTACGACAGGAGCACCACGATGGCCACCCCTGCCCGCACGCCACGCCTGCGCGCGTGGCTGCTGGAAGGCTTGACCGACCGCCCCAAACAGCAGGTCCACGCCGAGCACGAGGGCCGCCCCTGGTGGCGCGTCATGTGTCTCACCGGTCTCGACTACTTCTCCACCCTCGGCTACCAGCCCGGCATCGCGGCCCTCGCCGCCGGCCTGTTGTCGCCGGTCGCGACCATCGTGCTCGTCCTGCTCACCCTCTTCGGCGCGCTGCCCGTCTACCGGCGGGTGGCCGAGGAGAGCCCGCACGGCGAAGGCTCCATCGCGATGCTGGAACGGCTGCTCTCCTTCTGGAAGGGCAAGCTCTTCGTCCTGACCCTGCTCGGCTTCGCGGCGACGGACTTCCTGATCACCATCACCCTCTCCGCCGCGGACGCCACCGCGCACATGGTGGAGAACCCGCACCTGACCGCGACGCTCCACGGCCACGAGGTGGTCATCACGCTGCTGCTGGTCGCCCTGCTCGGGGCGGTGTTCCTCAAGGGGTTCAGCGAGGCCATCGGCGTGGCCGTCGTCCTGGTCGGCACCTACCTCGCCCTGAACGTCGTCGTCATGGCCGTCGGCCTGTGGGAGGTGGTCTCCCGGCCGCACGTCGTCGTCGACTGGTCGCACGCCCTGACCGCCGAACACGGCAACCCGTTCATGATGATCGCCATCGCGCTCGTCGTCTTCCCCAAGCTCGCGCTCGGCATGTCGGGATTCGAGACCGGCGTCGCCGTCATGCCGCACGTACGGGGCGACGGGGACGACACGGCCGACAAGCCCGCCGGACGCGTCCGCGGCACGAAGAAGCTCCTGACCACCGCGGCCGTGATCATGAGCGTCTTCCTCATCATCAGCAGCTTCATCACCACCCTGCTCATCCCCGCCGAAGCGTTCAAGCCCGGGGGCGAGGCCAACGGCCGGGCCCTGGCGTACCTCGCCCACGAGCACCTCGGCTCCGCCTTCGGCACGGTCTACGACGTCTCGACCATCTGCATCCTGTGGTTCGCCGGCGCCTCGGCGATGGCCGGACTGCTCAACCTGATGCCCCGCTACCTGCCCCGCTACGGCATGGCCCCGCAGTGGGCGCGGGCGCTGCGCCCGATGGTGATCGTGTTCACCCTCGTCGCGTTCCTCGTCACCTGGCTCTTCGACGCCGACGTGGACGCGCAGGGCGGCGCCTACGCCACCGGCGTCCTCGTCCTGATCACCTCCGCCGCCGTCGCGGTGACCATCGCCGCCCGCAAGGCCGGACAACGCGGCTGGACCATAGGCTTCGGCCTCATCTCCTCGGTCCTCCTCTACACGACCGCCGTCAACGTCTTCGAACGCCCCGACGGCGTGAAGATCGGCGCCTGCTTCATCGCCGGCATCATGGCGCTCTCCCTGCTGTCCCGACTCGCCCGCGTCTTCGAGCTCCGGGTCACGCACGTGGAACTCGACGCCCTGGCGCAGCGGTTCGTCCGCGACGCCGCCGACCGCACGATCCGCTTCGTCGCCAACGAGCCCGGCAGCCGCGACGAGGCGGAGTACCGGGACAAGGTCCGGCAGATCAACGAGGACAACGACATCCCGACCGGTGACGACGTCGTCTTCGTCGAAGTCACCGTCCTGGACGCGTCCGAGTTCGAGTCGGGGCTGCGCGTGCGCGGCGAGGTGCTGCACGGTCGCTACCGGGTCCTGACCCTGGAGAGCGCCAGCATCCCCAACGCCTTGGCCGCGCTGCTCATGCACGTACGCGACGAGACCGGGCAGCGCCCGCACATCTACTTCGAGTGGACGGAGGGCAACCCGATGGCCAACTTCCTGCGGTTCTTCCTCTTCGGCCAGGGGGAGGTCGCCCCGGTCACGCGCGAGGTCATCCGCGAGGCCGAACCCGACCGGCAGCGCCGCCCCCACGTCCACGCCGGCTGAGCACCACCCGGCGCCCCGCGCACCGAGGGGCGGTTCAGGTTGCCACGGAACGCCGCGCCCCGCATCCGCAGGCGGCTCCGGCGGGGGACGCGACCGCCTCGACCTGCGGGACGCGGGGCGCGGCGCCATCATGAGGGAGATCCCACCCCAGCTTCGTCAGGAGCCTGTTGTGTTCGAACGCCAGCCCCGCAACGACCGCATCGAACTTCCCGTCGCCGCCGCGGCCGACGCCCTCCGAAGCGCGGTCGGCAGGGCCGGGGAGACCCGGCGGCGCTACCACGCCGCCGGGGACTACTGGTTCAACGAGGAAGGCGCCGACGGCCGTCACGAGGGCCACGGCCACAGCCGCCCCGGCCCGGGCCACTGAACCGAGGCCGCCCGCGGAACGAGCCGTCCTCCGCGGCGCAAGGCGGCGGGCACGGCGTGGGGCAGGGCCCGGGAGGCGAGGCCGATGGCGGCACCCGCCGCGACATCGCTGGGGTAGTGGGCACCGCTGTGGACCCGCTCGACGGCGAGGGCGGCGGCCGCCCCGGCGCACAGCGCACCGGCCGCCGGCCACTTCTCGGTCACGGCCGCGGTGAAGGCGACCGCGGCGGCGGTGTGTCCCGACGGGAAGGACGAGGAGTCGGGCCGCTCCCGCACCTCGTCCGCGCGGAACCATTCCGCCGGCGGCCTCTCCCTGGCCACGAGCTGTTTGACGACGGCGTTGGACAACACCTCGGCCACCGCCATTCCCGTCAGGCCCGCCACCGCGGCCGCGCGTCCGCGCCGACCGCCCGTGACGGCCAGCAGCAGGGCGACGCCCCACCACAGTTTGGTGCGCCGGGCCGCGCCCTCGACCGTGGACAGGGTGCGCCGGGCCCAGAGCGCGTCCCAGCCGGCCACGCGCCGGGTGAGACGCCGCTCCGCGGCCTGTAGCCTCGGCAGGGCGCTCGTCACGCGGTCACGGACTCTCGGTGCCGCCGGGCCGGGTGGCCGCCTCGTCGGCGGGGGTGCGGGGTACCGCCCCCTGCGGGTCGGCCGTCCGGGGCGAGGCCTGTCGGAGGCGGTCGATGAGCCGGGAGGCCTCCGCTTTGGTGAGCGTCCCGGGGACGTCCTCCCCGGCCTCCCGGGCAAGGGTGTGCAGATAGCTCAGCTGGGGACCGGTGGCCGGCTCGTCGCCGGTGACCCACTCGTCGACGTCCTTGTCCGGCTGCTGTTCGTTCGGGTTCAGGTCGGTCATAACGTCCGACTACCCCGCTCGTCGGCCATGCCATCTCCGACGTCGGGGAAATCTCGCGCGCCGCATCAGGGGGTGGGCGGTCGGACCGGGTCGGGTGGGTCTACGGGTGGTAGGTGACCTTCGCGACGCGGTCCCGCCGGGGGCGGACCGCGGGGCGGGGGCTCATCGCGAAGTGGGCGTCCAGGCCGGTCAGGCGCAGCAGCCGGATCACCCGGGGCGCCGGCTCCGCGAGGACGAGCCGGTCCTGGCCGAGGCTCAGACGGGCCCGCAGCAGGATGTTGACCAGGGCCGCGCCGGCGAAGCTCACATCCCTCAGGTTCACCAGGACGGGCAGGGGTTGGCGGGGGGAAGCCGCTGCTTCCAAGGTGCGTCGCAGGGGGTCGACCGTGTCGAGGTCGACCTCTCCGCTGACCGTGATGACCCACGCGTTCTCGGTCCGGACAGTCGTGACGCTCAACAGGTCGTTGTTCAGGTGGTGGATACGAGTCGTCGGCACAGATGGCCTCTCATGGGCTTACGGCGAGGCCGACCGGACGGTCGTCTCCCGCTTCGGGTCCTGCGGCGTCGCCACCTCTTGGGCGATCGGTGCGCAGTCCGGCCTGGATGCACGACCAGGATCTCCACGCTAGCGATATAGTTTCCACATGGCAACAATTGCAGGTGGGGGCGGGCGTACCGGGGGCCCCGGTTCCGGGGCCGGGACGCGGCGGGGACCGGCTCAGGCGATGTCCGGCAGCCCGGCGGGGGAGCCGGGATCGTGGCGGGGCACCCCCATGCGGGCGCCGGCGGCGTCCTCGAAGGCGGCGAGCCCCAGGGCGAGGGCGGCCAGCTGCGCCGGGGGCATGGAGGCCAGTACGTCGGTCACCTCGCGCCGGCGAAAGGCGCGGATCTGATCGAGGGTGTCCTGTCCCGCCCGGGTGAGGTGCAGTTCGATCTCGCGCGCACTGTGGGCGCTCGCGGTCCGGCGGAGCAGCCCGACGGCTTCGAGTCGATCGCACAGGCGGCTCACCGCCGACGGACGGGAGCCCAACGCCTCGCTCAGCGCCCGGAGATTGGTGCCCTGGTTCGCTTCGATGACGAAGAGCGCGCGCAGCTGGGACGGGGGGACCGAGCCGATCGACACCGCTTCCTGCCCGCGGGCCCACAGCACGTCGAGCAATTGCGAGACCGTGCTCAGGGCATGGGCTGCCGCCAAGTGGTCGGGGTGGTGGCCGGACGCGGGCATTGGCCTACTGTGTCATCCCGCACCCTGCCCCAGCCATCCCGGCAGCTCCCGGCCGTCGCCCCGGCCGCCGGCGAGGCTGCCCCCGGCCCCGCTCGCCCGCTCCATCCGCACCGACCGCCGACCCCCGTGACCCGCCACCGTGACCTTCGAACCCTGTCACCCTCGACCACCGTGACCCCCCAGAGAGCCTGACCCGACGATGACGAACTTCCTGGCTGTCGAGCGCGCCCTGCGCGCCGCCGCTCCGCACGCGCTGGTCGAGGCGGCCCGTTCCGCCCTCGCGACCCACTACGGGGCGTATGCCGTGGAACTGCTGATGGCCGACTACAGCCTCGCCACCCTGCACCCCGTCACCGCCGTACCCCGTTCGGCCGCCGCGCTGTCCGTCCACGGCACCGTCGCGGGCCGGGCCTTCGGAAGTCAGGCCCCCTGCCAGGAGGACACCGGCCCGGGCATGATCGCCCTGCACCTGCCGGTGACCGTCCGAGGGGACCGGCTCGGCATCCTCTCGGTGTCGCTGCCCGGCGAACTGTGCACCCCCGAGTCCCGCGGCGATCTCGCCGAGATCGCCGGCCTGCTCGGGCACGAGGTCCTCGTCGCCGAGCGGGACACGGACATCTACCTCCAGGCGCGCCGCGTCAGCCGGCTCACCCTGGCCGCGGAGATGCAGTGGCAACTGCTGCCGGCCCGCGCCTGCGCGCGGGCCGAGTACTCCATCGGCGCCCAGTTGGAGCCCGCCTACGCCATCCACGGGGACAACTTCGACTGGGCCAGTACGGCCGAGAACCTCACCCTCACCATCACCAACGGCATGGGCGAAGGCATCCAGGCGGCCCTGCTGACCAACCTCGCGGTCAACGCCCTGCGCAACGCCCGGCGCGCCGGCATCGGCATCGCGGACCAGGCCGCCCTGGCCGACCTGGCCCTGTACTCCGCCCACCGGGGCGAATCGTACGTCTCCACCCTCCTGCTCTCCTTCGAGCTGGCCACGGGCCGGGTGCAGGTCGTCGACGCCGGCTCACCGCAGCTGTGGCGCCAGCGGGACAAGGCCGTGGAGCGCGTCCCCTTCGAGGCCCAGTTCCCCCTCGGCATGTTCGACCAGTCGGAGTACGCGCTCCAGGAGTTCCGCGTCCTGCCGGGCGACCGGCTGGTCTTCGTCAGCGACGGGGTCTACGCCGCCTCCTCGCCCGGGGGCGAGGCGTACGAGGAGCAGGCGCTGGCACGGGCGATCGCCTCCGCCGCCCTTCTTCCCGCCACGGAGGTCCCGACCGCCGTCCTGCGGGCACTGCGGGACTACCGCGACGCCGACGCGGACGACGACGCGCTGGTGGTCTGCCTCGACTGGCACGGCCGCGGCGCTCTGTCCGCGGCCTGAGCGGAGGCGACGGCACGGGGACCGCGTCGATGGAAGACGTAAGAGCAGGCATGGACGGATTCGCCCCGGGCAGGCCCGTGGCGGAGGTGGATGACCATGGTGCCGCTGCTTCTCGTTCTTCTGCTCGTGCTGATCCTCTTGGGCGCCGGCTTCGCCATCAAGATCCTCTGGTGGATCGCGCTGGCGGTCCTGGTGATCTGGCTGATCGGCTTCGTGGCCAGGCCGCGTGGTGGTGGCGGCGGCCGCTGATACCACTGGTAGCCCGTATCCCCTACCCCGTCCCGCAGGCCAGGGGCCCGGCCGGTGGGGGGCGGGCCCCTTTCCGTGAGGCCCTTTCCCGAGGCCTTTCCGCCAGGCCCTTTCCGTCGGGCCGGGTTTCCGTCGGGCCGGGCCGCCGCGGACCTACCACTCCGGGTGGACCTCGTAACTGTCGTACCGCACGCCGCCCGCGCTGACCCAGGGCCGCAGGCGGCCCGGTCCGCTGTCGGTGTGCGAGTAGGAGACGGGTTCCCCCGTGTCGTCCGTGACGATCACGGCCCCGGCCCGTTGGGCGCTGCGCAGGGCGTGCGTCCAGTGCCGCCCGCGCCTGCCCGTGCGGTAGTCGGGAACCTTGCAGTCGGCCATCACCGATCACGCACCACTCCGCCGTCGTCTGCGACTGGACGGTTGTGGTACCCGTTTCCAAGCGCGTTCCACCCTGAGTCGGTTATGTCTTTTTTATGCCGTTTTGGGGTTCGGCGCGGCCGGGCGGGTACGCGCGGGTGGAGGACGGATTGATTGGCTTCGATCGACGAGGAGAAAAGCCTTGACTGACATCCAGGACTCAGGCCGCCGTCCGGCCGGTACGCCGGCGGCGGCAGCGCGAACGGCCCAGGACACACTGGGCGAGAGCGCCGCGAAGGTCGGCGACAAGGCGACCGACGTGGCCCGGACCGCCAAGGAGCAGGCGGGGCAGGTCGTCGACGAGGCCACGAGCCAGGCCAAGGACCTCATCGGCGAATTCAAGGGCCAGCTCCAGGACCAGGCGGGGACCCAGACGCGCCGCCTCGCCGGGAACGTGCGCCGGCTCTCCGACGAACTGAGGGAGATGAGCGAGAACAGCGGGTCCGGTTCCACGGCGGCCGGACTGGTCGGCCGCGTGGCGCAAAGCGGCCACCGGGTCGCCGACCGCATGGAGGAACGTGGCCCGGAGGGCCTGGTGGGCGACCTCCAGGACTTCGCCCGGCGCCGCCCCGGCGTGTTCCTCGCGGGCGCCGCACTGGCGGGCTTCGCCGCCGCGCGCGTGGTCCACGGGCTGGGCGCGGCGTCGTCCTCCGGGACCGGGCCGCGCGCCGTCCCGGCGGCGGGGAGCGACGGGTCCGCCGCCCCCGCGCCCGCGACGCCCGCCGTCGCGCCCACCGCGGACGGCAACGGCGCGCCGCCCGGCACCGGCCGAGGGGCCTACGGCGATCCCCTCGACACCTACGGACAGTCGCAGCCACCACATGTGACGCCGGCGCCGCAGGGCGCTCCGGCCCCGCCGATGTATCCGCCCGGCTCCCCCTCGGGAACCGGCGGCCCCCACCCGACGGAAGGCGGCTGACCGTGGCCATCTCCGCACACGAACGGCCGCCGGCGCCGTCGACGCCACCGCGGTGGGCCTCCGACGACCGGCGGTGGACCGAGTCGCAGACCGAACCGTCGATCGGAAACCTGATCTCCGAGATCGGCGCGGACCTGTCACACCTGGTCCGTGACGAGATCGAGTTGGCGAAGGCCGAGATCAAGCAGGAGTCGACGAAGGCGGGCAAAGCGGTGGGGATGCTGGGAGGCGCGGGCTACGCCGGTCACCTGGCCCTGTTGCTGGGCAGCCTGACCATCGTCTTCGCCCTGGCCCATGTCATGGACATCGCGTGGGCGGCTTTGATCGTCACAGCCGTGTGGGCGGTGGCCGGCGCGATCCTCTACGTCAACGGACGCAAACAACTGCGGACCGTAAACCTCAAGCCCGAGCAGACCGTGGAAGCGGTGAAGGAGGACGTCCGATGGGCACGACACCCGATCAGTTGAGAACCGATGTGGAGTACAGGCGTGCCCACTTGGCGCGCAACGTCGACCTCCTCGCCGACAAGGTGACGCCGCGCCGCGTGGCGCAGCGTCGGGTCGGTTCCGTGCGACGGGGCCTGGGCGGGGTGAAGGAGCGCGTAATGGGCACGGCGCACGAGACCGCACAAGGCATCACCGACAGCACCGGTCAAGCGGTGGAGAACATCGCGGACACCGCCAGGGAGGCGGTGGGCGGCGTGAGCGAGACCCTCCAACAGGCGCCCGCACAGGCGCGGAGGCAGACGCAGGGCAGCCCCCTGGCCGCCGGCCTCATCGCCTTCGGAGCCGGTCTGCTCGCCGGAGGCCTGTTGCCGAGCACCGAGGCGGAGGAGCGGGCGGGACGCCACCTGAGGGAGCACGGACAAGACTTGCTGGAGCCCGTGAAGCAGACGGCTCTGGGGGCGGTCCAGGAGGTGGGGGACGAACTGCGCGAACCCGCCGGCGAGGCGGTCGAGTCCGTCAAGTCCGCCGCGCAGGACGCCGTGTCGACCACCCGGGACCAGGCCAAGGACGCGGGCCAGGAGACGGCCGGGGAACTGCGCCGGGCCGGCCGGGAAACGGCGGAGCAGGCCAAGGCCGCCGCGACCGGCGCAGACACCACCGACGCGCCCGGTTCCACGAGCCGGGAGAGCGCCGAGGACGGTCCGGGCTACATGACCTGACGCGCCGCGTACGTCCGCGTCCCCCGGCCGAAGCGGCCGGGGGACGCGGACGTACGCGGCCCGCCCCGAAGGGACGGGCCCGTGGGCTGCCCGGGTCAGACGATCCGCCAGCGGGCCATGGCCCAGGAGAACGCCCCGAACAACATCAGCCCTATGGCCACCGCCACCAGCAGCCACGGCCCGGCGGGCGTCTGCGTCAACGTGCGCAACGTGTCGTCCATGCCCTTGGCCTGCGCGGGGTCGTAGCGCACCGCCGCGTGCACCGCGAAGGCCCCCGCCGCGGCGAAGACCGTACCGCGCGCCACACCGCCCGCCACGCCGAGGAGCTCGACGGCGCGACGCCACTGGGGGGAGAGACGGCTCAGGTTCATGTGCTTGCGGAACTTGCGCCGCACCGCCCGCACGGCGGTGACGACCCCGCCCACGACAAGGGCCGCGCCGACCGCGCCGACCAGCCATTGGCCGCCGGGCCACCCGAGGACCTTCGCCGTCACGTCACGCGACTGCTCGTCGCTGGACCGGGTGCCGCCCGAGCCGGCCGCGAAGGAAAGGACCGAATACGCGGCGGCGGCGTAGAACACCGCCCGCGCCGCCGAGGCCAGTCGCTTCGTGGCGGCGTCGCCCTTGGGGCCGGCGGCGCCCAACGCGACCTCGGACAACCGCCAGAGCATCATGCAGACCAGCCCGATGCCGACGGCCCAGACCAGGAAGGGGCCCAACGGCTTCCCGGCCAGTTCCTGCAACGCGCCCTGCCGGTCGGCTTCCCGGCCGCCGCCGGTACCCAGACCGACCCGTACGGCCAAAAGCCCGGTCAGTGCGTAGAGCACGCCCCGGGCCACCAGCCCGCTGCGCGCCGTGACCTCGCGGGCGGCGCCGCCGCTGGAGACGGCGCGCACCCCTTCGTCCGCCACCGTGGCGCTCACCGGACCGGACCTCGCGGCGCGAGGCGCCGGACGTTCCCCTCTGCGTGCCACATCCCTCAACCTTCCCCGTACGGTCGGTTTGCGTTTTCGGACAGCGGAAGCCGCCGTACCGGCCCGTCGGGGCCTCGGCCGGGCCGTTCGGCGCTGCGGGGAGGCAGCCGTCGGTGCCCGGTGTGCCGGGAGGGGCGGGTACGGCAGCGGGTCGTGCCGGTTGTGTGTCGTGTCGATTCGGTTGTCCGCACGCGGCACCCGGGGGGAGGGGGTGCCGCGTGCGGACGCCGATCCCGGTGGCCTGCCACACCGCTCGAAGCGCCAGCCCACCGACATCAAGCCGTATGGCCCCGATCGGGGGACGCAAACGCGGCTTCGCCGCTTTCTTTTCCCCATGTGATCGGACCCTCCGATCAGCGGCCCGTCGGCTGCTTCAAGGCCGCGCGGCCGGGCAGACGTCAGCAACGATCTTGCGGAACGACAGGGGGGCGATGCGCCGATGACCACTCCGACCCGGCCCATACCCGCGACCGTGCGCACGGCGGGGCGCGGCTCCCGATTCAGCCTGCGCTCGACCGCCCTGTGGTTCGCCGTCGTGGCGCTGCTCGTGTGCGGCGCCGGCTTCGCCGTACGGGTCCTGGCGGCAGCCGCCGCAGCGCATCCCCTCTTGGCCGTCCTCACCACGGCCGGCTGCGTCGCGGTCGGGTGGAGCTCCGTCCGCGCGGGACGGCGGGTGCGGCTGCGGCGGGCGGCACGCCGTGCGGCGCGGGCGCTGGACCACGCAGCGGCGGAACTGATGGAGCCGGCGCCCGTACCCGTGCCGGTCGCACCCGAGCCGTACCCGTCGGCCGAGGAACGGGCGGATTACGCCGCGGTACCGGACCCGGCGGACTACGACGCGCTCGACGGCGACGCGTTCGAGGGGGCCGTCGCCGAGCTGTGCGAACGGGACGGCTGCCTCGACGTACGCGTCGTAGGGGGCGCGGGGGACCTGGGCGCCGACATCGTCGCCATCGCCCCCGACGGGCGGCGCGTCGTCATCCAGTGCAAGCGCTACTGCGCCACCAACAAGGTCGGCTCCCAGGACATGCAGCGCTTCGGCGGCACCTGCTTCGTCGTCCACGAGGCCGAGGTGGCCGCCGTGGTCACCACCAGCGACTTCACCGCCCCGGCCGTCGAGTACGCGGAGCAGTGCGGCATCCTCTGCTTCGACCGGCAAGCCCTCCACGCCTGGTCCACGGCCACCGGCCCCGCCCCCTGGGCCTGCGTACCCGCGCCCCAACCTCGGGTGGCGGGTTCGTAGCGGGTCCGGTCGGAGCCGACCCGCGGGGGCAGCGGTACGCGGCGCTCCAGCCGGGCCCCCGGACCGGCCGGCGGAGGGGACCGTGCGGCCGCCCGGGAGCGGGGCGGCCGCACGGGGAGGCGGTCAGAGGCGGGCGAGGATCGCGTTCAGCTTCTCGACCTCCGCCGACTGGTTCTTGACCACGTCGTCGGCCAGCTTCCTCGCGTCCGCGTTCACGCCGTCGCGCTGTTCGGCGCGGGCCATCTCGATCGCCCCGTTGTGGTGCGCGACCATCAGGCGGGCGAACTTCTTGTCGAAGTCCGTGCCCCGGGCGGCGTCGAGGTCCTTCATCTCCCGGTCGGACATCATCCCGGTCGCGCCCGAGCCGTCGTGCGCACCGGAGCCGTGGTCCATGCCGGGCATGGCGGTGTCGGATTCCGGCTTGCCCCAGGCCGCGAGCCAGGACCGCATGGTCCGGATCTCGGGGTCCTGCGCGGTGCGGACCGCTGCCGCGAGCGTCTTGATCTCGGTGTCCCGGGCCCGCCCGTCGGCGAGCGCGGACATCTCCACGGCCTGCCGGTGGTGGGGGATCATCCGCTGCGCGAACGTGACGTCGGCGGAGCCGAACGCCGCCCGGGAAGCGGTGGGGGCGCCGTGCTCCATGCCGCCCGTCGTGCCGCCCCCGCCCCCGCAGGCGGCGAGGAGCAGCCCGGCGGCGGTCGCGGTGGCGGCGAGGGAGATACGGCGTCCGAGGGTGGTGTCGGGCATGGTGAAACCTCGCTGTGTCTGATCTGCGTGAGGGTGGACGAACGGGGTCCCGCGGGCAGGATGGACCGGCCCGCGGCGGCGTTCGGCCTATATGCGCAGGATCGACAGGAGCGCGAGATCGGATATCAGTGGTGGGGGGCGCGGGGCCGGCGCGGTCACCGCGCCCGAACGCGGGCGCGCGGGCCCGCGAACGGCGCGGCCCAGGGCGGCGCGCAGCAGTACGAGGAGGATCGCGGCGCCCAACACGGCCACGCAGAGGGAGGCCATGTCCATGCGCATGCCGGGGTCGTGCGGCGCGGCTCGGGGACCGTCGGCCGGCGCGGCGACCGCCATCGCGGTCGCCGCGTGCGCGGTGCGCTGGTCGGCCCGGTGCGCGGACGGTTGCGCGGAGGGATGGGCGGTCGGGCTGTCGGGGTGCCCGACCGAGTGCATCACGAGGACACCCAGCGCGAGCATGATGATCAGGAGCAGATGCCCCCAGGCACCCACCGCCCGTCCACCCTGCCTCGCGCTCACTCCGGCGACCTCCCGGAGGCCGACGATACCGCCCCCGCCCCGGGCAGGGGTTCAGGGCCTCGGGGTGGGGGCGCGGTGGTGTCACGCCATCCAGAAGAAGACCGCCGTCATGCGCTTCTCCTCCAGGGTGGTGCCGCTGTAACCCGTGGCCGTGTGGATGAGGTTGGCGGAGTAGAGCAACAGGCGGTTGGCCTTGTGGGGGACGCGCACGTCCTCGACGAAGGAGTCGGGGGAGACGAAACGGGTTCCCAGGGCGTCGACGAGGTTGTTGTGCGGGGCCGCCACCTGGTTGCCGCCGAGACTGCCGCCCGCGAGCCGCTGGCGGTAGAAACTCGTGCCGCAGTCCTTGGGGACCAGGGGATTGAGGTAGAGCACGGCCGCGTAGCGGCACAGGGTGCGGGAGTCCGTGTGGGGGCGCGGTTCGCACTCGCCCGCGCCGACGACCTGGACGCAGTTGTGGTTGAAGGTGCCGCCCCCGGCGGGTGCTTCGGCCCAGATCTTCGGGGCACCGGTCGCCTTGCGCACCAGGCGCTCGACATGGGCGAGTTCGGCCGGCTCCAGCGCGGGCATCGTGCGCAGCCCCGGCCAGCTCTCCGGCTTGTGCGGGTAGCCCTCCGTCCAGTCGTCCCTGGCCAGGCAGCGCTGCCGGACGGCCTCCGGGTCCGGCAGCACGTCGTCGAGTATCCAGTAGTCGCGGCCTCGGGTCGGCTTGCGGTAGGGGAGTACGGGCAGGGGTGGGGGTCTCAGAGACATGGAGGGGAACGTAGTTGCCGGGCCCGGTGCGCTCACCTGGGAAGGGGTCAACCTTGGGTCAAGGGTTCCTCATGCGGAGTTCCCCGCGCCGGGGCTCCTCGGGACCGGGCTCCCCGCAGGGGCGGCCGGCGTGCAGTTCCAGGGGCCCGGTGCCCTGGGCCAGGGCGGTCAGGCAGGCCTCGATCTGTCGGCGCAGCAGGGGCTTGACGAGGCCGCGCAACTCGCCCCGGTCCGCCGTGCGCCAGCCCAGCAGCTCGCCTCGCGGCAGGCGGATGTCCGCGAGTTCGGCGGGGTCGAGCACGCCGCCGTCGTAGAGGAAGCGGATACGGGCCGGACGTCCCCGCTTGTGGGCCCAGTTGATCGCGAGCAGACGTCCGGGAGCGCGGTCCAGGCCGGTCTCCTCGCGCACCTCGCGCGCGGCGGCGGTCCGCGGGGTCTCTCCGAGGTCGCTCTCCACGCCGCCGCCCGGCAGGATCCAGCGGCCCGGCTTGCCGTAGGCGGGGCGCACCAGCAGGACGCGACCGGCGGGGTCGGTGAACACCACGCTCGCGGCGGTGACGGCCTTGGGGCGCGACGCGCGGTGTGCGGCGGCGTCGAAGGCGCCCGCGTGCTCCAGTTCGGCCCGGCGGGCGGGGTCGAGCCCGGCGGGCGAGCCCGGTTGGGGGCTGCCGTCCGCCAAGTGCGCGAAGGAACCGGCGTGCAGGGCGGCCAGGGCGGCGCGCAGTCGCCGGGAGGCATGGGCGGGGAGCAGTTCGTGGGCCTGCTCGGGCGTCAGCCAGTGCGCCCCGGTGATCCCCGCGCCCCCGTGGGCGATCGAGGCGGCCCGCGCGCCGGCGAGCGGGCCCACGAGGTGGACGTGCGTGACGAGGGACCGCCCGAGCGCGCCGGGCCGGTGGGAGTCGACGGCGAGGAGCCGACCGACCGTGGCCTCCAGGCCCAGCTCGTCGCGCAGCCACCGGCCCAGGGCCGCTTCGGGCGTCTCGGTGTCCGTCACCGCGGCGTCCGGCAGCTCGAAGGCGTCCCCCCGGGCGGTGGCCAGTACGAGGACCCGCCCGTGGGGGTCGAGGACGATCCCGGTGGCGGTCAGGAGCGGGGCGCGCCGGGCGGCGTGGTCGGCGCCCGCCCCACCGGCGCTCGGGCGGGGCGGCGGAGGGCGGTCCGGTGGAGGGCGGTCCGTTGAGGGGCGGTCCGGCACTCGGGCTCCTGGTGAAGGGGGAGGGTGGGGACGGGAAACCATTGTGGCCGCCCGGCGATGGGGAGCGGTCAGGCGCGGGCCAGCAGCATGCCGCCCATCGTCACCATCGTGGCCGCGACGAGCCCGTCCAGGACCCGCCATGCCGCCGGCCGGCCCAGCACGCCGCTCAGCAGCCGGGCGCCGTAGCCCAGGGTGGTGAACCAGGTCAGGCTCGCCACCCCGGCGCCGACGCCGAAGGCCCACCGCAGATCGCCCCGATCGGCGGCCAGGGAACCCAACAACAGGACGGTGTCCAGGTAGACGTGCGGGTTGAGCCAGGTCATCGCCAGGCAGGTCAGCACGGCCCGGCGGGCGGAGCCGACGGCGGCGCCGTCCGTGCCGAGCGCCGCGCCCGGAACGGGCCGCAGGACGCGTCGGGCGGCGAGCACCCCGTAGCAGACCAGGAAGAGGCCCCCGGCCAGACCGACGACCGTGAGCGCGGCCGGCCAGGCGGTGACGAAGGCGCCGACGCCCGCCACCCCCAGGACGATGAGGACCAGATCGGACACGGCGCAGATGGCCACGACCGGGAGCACGGCGTGCCGACGCGCGCCTTGGCGCAGGACGAAGGCGTTCTGCGCGCCGATGGCGACGATGAGGGAGAGGCCGGTGCCGAAGCCCGCGAGGGCCGCTGTGGTGGTGCCGTGTGTCATGCGTCCGACCGTAGACGGCGGAACTTGCGCAGTACAGCTAAAGATTTTTACGTAGCATTAGCTCTTGTGATGGACGAGCTTCCTCTGGACCAGGTACGGACGCTCCTCGCGGTGGTCGACGAGGGCACCTTCGACGCGGCCGCCGCCGCCCTGCACGTGACGCCCTCCGCCGTCAGCCAGCGGGTCAAGGCGCTGGAGCAGCGCACCGGGCGGGTCCTGCTGATACGGACCAAGCCGGTGCGGGCCACCGAGTCCGGGCAGGTGGTGGTGCGCTTCGCGCGGCAGTTGGCCCGTCTGGAGCGCGACGCCCGGGCCGAGCTGGGCATGGGCTCGGCCGACGGGCGGGGGCCGGTGCGGCTGCCGATAGCGGTCAACGCGGACTCGCTCGCCACCTGGTTCCTGCCGGCGCTGACCCGGGTGCCGCAGGACCCGCCGGTCGGCTTCGAGCTGCACCGCGAGGACGAGGCGCACACGACGGCCCTGCTGCGGGAGGGGCAGGTGATGGCCGCCGTGACCTCCTCGCCCGACCCCGTGACGGGCTGCACGGTCCGGCCGCTGGGTCTCGCGCGCTACCTGCCGGTGGCGAGTCCCGGCTTCGTGGCCCGGTACCTGTCCGGACCCGGCAGCCTCGCCGATCGGCTCCGGCAGGCGCCGACGATCGTGTTCGACCGCCGGGACGAGCTGCAGGACAGGTTCGTGCGGTCGCTCGCCGGCCCGGGCGCGCAGGACGCCGCGGCCGCTTCCCCCCGGCACCTCGTGCCGACCTCGGAGGGTTTCCGCGACGCGGTGGCGGCGGGACTCGGCTGGGGGATGGTGCCGCAACCGCAGGCCGAGCCGTTGCTGCGGGCCGGGGAGCTGACCCTGTTGACCCCCGCGCGGCCGATGGACGTCCCGCTGTACTGGCAGCAGTGGAAGCTGGACTCGCCCGCGCTGGCGGCCGTCGCGACGGTGATCGCCCGGGCGGCGGCGGAGGCGCTCCTGCCCGCCGACCCGACGCTTTAGGGTGGGCGCCATGGACTCCTACACCATCGGCCAGGCGGCCCGGCTGCTCGGCGTGAGCGTCGACACGGCACGCCGCTGGGCCGACGCCGAACGGTTCCCGACCCGGCGCGACGGTCTCCGGCGGATGGTCGACGGCCCCGATCTGGCGGCCTTCTGCGTAGAGCTGGCGCGGGAGGGGGCGGACGGCGACGAGACCCCGTACACCTCGGCGCGCAACGCCTTCCCGGGGATCGTCACCGCCGTGAAGCTCGGCATCGTCGACGCGCAGGTGGAGATCCAGGCGGGGCCGCACCGCGTGGTCTCCCTGCTGACGAGGGAAGCGGTGGAGGAACTCGGCCTGGAGGTCGGGGCGCGGGCCGTCGCCCGCGTCAAGTCGACCAGCGTATTCATCGACCGCGGCTGACGGGCCCGTCCCGGGCCCGCCGAGTGCCCCGCCCCGCCCCGTGCCGGGGGCCGGGATGGTGCTTCGGGGGGACGCGCCGAGAGGGCGTCCGGCGGCGGTGGCAGACTGGCCGCTGATCCGCCGAAGGGAAGTACCCCGTTGTCCATGTTCAGCAGCCTGCGCCGGGCCGTGCGCATCGGCTACCGCCGGGCCGTCGACCTCAGCCACCCGGCCCGCTCTCCCCTCGGCAGCGCGGTCGTGAACTGCGTGGTCTACCGCGACGGCGTCCGTCAGGACGGCTGCGCCGACGCCGAGGAGGCGCTGCGCCGGGTCCGCAAGGCGGGCGACGGTTTCGTCTGGATCGGCCTGCACGAGCCGTCCCAGGAGGAACTCGCCGGCCTGGCCGCGCTGTTCGGGCTGCACCCGCTCGCGGTCGAGGACGCCGTGAACGCGCACCAGCGGCCCAAGGTGGAACGGTACGACGAAACCCTCTTCGCCGTCTTCAAGACGGTCCGCTACGTCGAGCACGAGGAGCTGACGGCGACCAGCGAGGTCGTCGAGACCGGCGAGCTGATGGCCTTCACCGGCGCGGACTTCGTCATCACCATCCGGCACGGAGGCCAGGGCACCCTCGGCCCCGTCCGCGAGGCTCTGGAAGCCGCACCGGACCAACTCGCCAAGGGGCCGGCCGCCGTCCTGCACGCCGTGGCCGACCACGTCGTCGACGACTACGTGGCCGTCACGGACGCCGTGCAGAGCGACATGGACGCCGTGGAGACGGCCGTGTTCAGCGAGAACGGCGCGAGCGGGGACGCGGGCCGGATCTACCAGCTCAAGCGCGAACTGCTGGAACTGCGCAGGGCGGTGGCGCCGTTGGCCCGGCCGCTGCAACTGCTGGCCACGCAGCCGATACCGGTGATCCCGCCCGAGATCCGCGCCTACTTCCGCGACGTGGCCGACCACCTCGCCCGCGCCACCGAGCAGATCAACTCCTACGACTCCCTCCTCGACTCGATCCTCCAGGCGCACCTGGCGCAGGTGACCGTCGCCCAGAACGAGGACATGCGCAAGATCACCGCCTGGGCGGCGATCGTCGCGTTCCCGACCATGGTCTGCGGGGTGTACGGCATGAACTTCGACCACATGCCGGAACTGCACTGGAGGTTCGGCTACGAGATCGTCCTCGCCGTCATGGCGCTCGCCTGCTACGCGATCCACCGCGGCTTCCGGCGCAACGGCTGGCTCTGAGGCCGCGGCGGCCCACGCCCGCGGCGCGCGCTCCGGCGGCCGGCCCCGGGCGGGGGGCCGTTCCCAGGCCGGGCCGGCCGCCGGCCCCCGACCGGTCAGCGGGCGCGGGCGGCGGCCAGGCTCATCAGCATCAGCGGCTGCGACGTCGGCCGGGCCGAGCCGCCCGCCGGTTCCAGGGTCACCCCGACCGCGGTGGCGCGGCCGACCGGGCCGCTCATCAGGGTGCCGCCGTCGCCCTGGACGAGGCCGGCCGGGCGCATTCCCCCGGCGTCCGCGAACCACAGCTGGTACGTCTTGCCCGCCGGGGCGGCCGGCAGCCCGGAACCCAGGAACGCCGCCCGGTCCCGGGCGGCGCTGACCACCACCGTCGCCCTCGCACCCGACGCCGATCGGCCGGTGACCGTACGGGCGTCGGGGGCCGCGATCACATCGGTCAGGTCCCGCAGGTCGTGCACCGCGCGGGCGGACTCCCGGGCCTGCTCGCGCTGCCACAGCGCGGCGCCGCCCAGTGCCGACCCCCCGGCCAGGCAGGCCGCCAGCGCCAGCGGCAGCGCCCGCCTGCGCAAGGCCACGATCCCCCGTCGGAGCGGGGGCCGTTGCCGCGTCGAGTCGATACGGGCCAGCACTTCGGCCCGCATCGCGGCGGGTGGGGCCAGGGCGACCGCCGAACCCAGCCGGGCCGCCGTGGCGGCGAACTCCCGTACCTCCTGCGCGCAGGACGGGCAACGGGTCAGGTGGTGCGCGAACGCCTCCCGTTCCCCGGGGTCCAGCGCGTCCAGGGCGTAGGCGCCGGACAGCGCGTGCAACCGGTCGGTGTCCATGCTCATGCGGTGACCCCCATGCAGTCGCGCAGCCGGATCAGTCCGTCGCGCAGCCGTGTCTTGATCGTGGGGAGCGGGGTGCTCAGGGTCTCGGCGACCTCGCGGTAGGTGAGCCCGCCGTAGTACGCGAGATGGACGGCCTGCCGTTGGAGTTCGGTGAGCCCGCGCACGCAGCGGCGTACCTGCTCGCTCTCCAGCCGGATCTCCACCCGCTCGCTGACCTCGTCGTATGCGCGCGTGTGTTCCCGTGCCGCGTTGTCCTGCTCCCGGGCCGTCGCGGCCTGGGCCGAGCGGACCCGGTCCACCGCCCGGCGGTGGGCGATGGTCATCACCCAGGTCATGACACTGCCCTTGTCGGGACGGTAGCGCGGAGCCTGCCGCCAGACCTCGATGAGCACCTCCTGGGTGACCTCCTCCGATTGGGCGCGGTCGCGCAGGACCCGGACGACGATCCCGTGCACGGGGCCGGCGATCACCCCGTACAGCTCTGCGAAGGCGTCCTGGTCGCCCCGGGCGATCAGCTGCATCAGGGCGGGGAGGTCCGGCCCGGAGCGTTCCGGGGGCATGCCGACGGTCACCGGTCGCTGTCGCACGCGGACCTCCTCTGGAGGGTGGTGCGGACGTTTCGCGTACGGGTCATGGCGGGTCGTCCTCCGGAGTGGGCGCGGTGGGCGCGGTGATCGGGCCTACCCAGGCTTTCGGAGCGGAGGGCCCCCGCGGATTGGATTGCTCCGGAAATGACAACGGGGTTCTCGCCCGCCCCGTTATCTGGTAGGAAAGTTTCCTAACGGAATCGGAAGCCCAACCCCCGTATGGAGGCCTTGTGTTCGCCCCCCACCACAAGAACAGGACCCTCGCCCTCGGCGCGCTCCTGGGCGCGGCGCTGCTCGCCGTCCCCGTCGCCGCGCACGCGACCGGCGCCGCCCCCGCCGCGGCCCTCCCCGCGTCCGCCGCTCCCGCGGCGGCCGTCAAGGCGACCGGACTCGACGACCCGGCGAAGAAGGACATCGCCATGCAGATCGTCTCCAGCGCCGAGAACTCCTCGCTCGACTGGAAGGCGCAGTACAAGTACATCGAGGACATAGACGACGGCCGCGGCTACACGGCCGGGATCATCGGCTTCTGCTCGGGCACCGGCGACATGCTCGACCTCGTCGAGTACTACACGCAGGTCAAGCCCGGCAACGTGCTCGCCAAGTACCTCCCGGCCCTGCGCAAGGTGGACGGCACCGACTCGCACAAGGGCCTGGACCCGAACTTCACCAAGGACTGGGCGAAGGCCGCCCAGGACCCGGAGTTCAAGAAGGCCCAGGACCACGAGCGGGACCGGGTGTACTTCGACCCCGCCGTCAAGCAGGGCAAGTCCGACGGGGTCGGCACGCTCGGCCAGTTCATCTACTACGACGCCATCGTCATGCACGGCGACGGCGGCGATCCCACCAGCTTCCGCAACATCCGCAAGCGTGCCCTGGGCAAGGCCAAGCCGCCGGCGCAGGGCGGCAACGAGACCACCTGGCTGAACGCCTTCCTCGACGCCCGCGTCTGGGCGATGAAGCAGGAGGAGGCGCACAGCGACACCAGCCGGGTGGACACCGCCCAGCGGGTCTTCCTGAAGAAGGGCAACCTGGGCCTGGCCACACCGCTCGACTGGAAGGTCTACGGGGACTCCTTCCACATCGGCTGAGCCACCCGCGGCGGCCCGGACCGGAGCCCCTTCCCGGCCCGGGCCGCCCACCCCGCCACCACCGCCGCGGCAGCCAGCCCGTACGCCACCTGTACCGTCGCACCGCCCAGCGCGGGCGCGCAGACGTACGCCGCTGCTCCCGCGACCGCCACCCCCAGCCACTCCGCGCGGCCGTCCAGCGCCACCAGGGCGACGAGCAGCAGCGCGTACCAGGAGTACCCCGGCGTCATCAGCAGGAAAGCGGTACCGGTCACCGTCAGCGCGCCGCTCCACGGCCGCAGCGGATCACCGCGCCACCAGACGTACGCCACCACCGCCGCCATCCCGAGCGCCACGGCCGGCACCGCCCACGACGCCGGGAGCACCAACCGCAGCAGCGCGTACCGGCCGCCCGCGCCCGGGTCCCGGTACCCCTCCTCCTGCGCGTACCCGCCGAGGTACCCGAAGACCGACGAGCGGGACACGAGGACGTACGGCAGGTACGCCAGCACCACCACCGCGGCCGTCGGCAGCAGCAGGGCCGCCGCGTCGCGCCACCGCCGTACGCCCGCCAGCGCTCCCGGCAGCAGGACGGCCGGCAGCAGCTTCGCGGCGACCGCCAGCCCGAACAGCGCCCCGCCCGCGACCCGGTGGCGCGCCACCACCCCCAACGCGGCCACCGACAGCAGCACCGCCAGACCGTCCACGTGCGCGTTGTTCACCGCTTCCACCGCGACCGCCGGGCACCACGACCAGTACGCGACCGTACGGGGATCGGCGCCCGCGCGCCGCCGGACCAGCAGCAGGGCCCCCGTGACGGCGAGCGCCGTCAGCGCGCCACCGACCTGGAGCGCCTTGTGGCGCACCCCGGCCGGTGACAGGACGTGCACGAGCGCGAAGTACCCCTCCGCCACGGGCGGGTAGATCGTGTGCACGGTCGGCCGGTTGATGCGGGTGCACACCCCCGGCTCCACCGCGACCCGGCCCGGCCCGGCGCAGGCGGACCCGCCGCGCGGGAACAGCCAGTCGTCGCGCAGCCCGCGCAGCGCCGGGTCCGCCGGGGCGTGGTCGTACGGCGAGATCCCCGCGGCCTGCACCCGGCCGTCCCAGGCATACCGGAAGGAATCGGTGCTGGTCAGCGGTGGCCCGGCGAGCCCCGCCAGCGCCACGGCCAGGGCGCCCGCCGACACCAACGGGGCCACCAGCCGCCGCGGCACCCCCCGCAACGACCACACGGCAGCGCCGAACAGGGCCCAGGCGGCGGCGTACCACCAGGTGAGGGTCGCCGGGTCGGTGACGTAGCCCTCGTCGCGGACGGCCGGCACGACGACGGCCGTCAGGGCGGCGAGCAGCAGGACGGTGACGGCGGTCCGGGTGCGGGGGAGGCGGCGGGGCTCGTTCATCGGGCCAGCCTCCCAGCGGTCACCCCCGCCAGGCGCGTGACCTGGCCCGACGTCCGCGTTTCGTAAGATGTCGAACCGCCCGCGCGGCGCCCGACGGCGGTGTGATGGGACCATGACTCCCCAAGCCCCTCGCGGCCGGCGGCGGTTCCCGCTCCCTTCCGTGCGACCGCCCCGGCTCGCCGGCCGACCGTCCTCCCCCCGGGTCCGGCCGCCCTCCTTCTCCGGGCGGCTGCACGACGCCCGCACGGCCACCGCCGTGGGGCGGTGGCTCGGCGCGGCCTTCGCCGTCTGTTTCGTCACCGGCCTGATCAGCCACTACCTCCAGCACCCGCCGCCGTGGGCGGCGGACGCCCTGCCCGCCCGACCGGTCTGGGGATACCGGCTCACCCAGGGCCTGCACATCGGGACCGGTCTCGCGGCGATCGTGCTGCTCCTGGTCAAGTTGTGGACGGTCTACCCGAGGCTGTTCGCCTGGCCGCCCGTGCGCGGGGTGCGGCACGCGCTGGAACGGCTGTCGGTCGCCCTGCTGGTGGCATCCGCCGTCCTGGAGGTGTTCACCGGACTGCTCAACATCGTCGAGTGGTACCCGTGGCCCTTCGGCTTCATCCAGACCCACTTCGCGCTGGCCTGGGTCGCCATCGGATCGATCCTGCTCCATCTCGCCGTCAAGGCCCCCGAGATCAGGGCCCATTGGGGACGCCGCTCCGCCGGGACGCTCGAACTCCCGGCGGCGGACGGCCCGGACCGGCGCGCGCTGCTCCTCGGCACGGGCGCCGCCATCGGAGTGATCACCCTCACCACCGTCGGACAGGCCTTCACCCCGCTCAAGCGGCTGGACCTGCTCGCGCCCCGCCATCCCGACCTCGGACCGATGGGACTTCCGGTCAACCGGACGGCCGCGGCCGCGGGGATCACCGCCGAGGCGCTGGACGACTGGCGGCTGGAGGTGATCGGGCCGACCCCGTACCGGCTGACGCTCGATCAACTCCGCCGGCTGCCGCAGACGTCCGTACGGCTGCCCATCGCCTGCGTGGAGGGATGGAGCGTGCAGGCACGCTGGCGCGGGGTGCGGATCGGCGACCTGCTCGCGCGGGCGGGGGCGCCACGAGGGGCCGGACTGCGCGTCACCTCGCTGGAGGCCGCCGGCGCCTACCGGGTGATGGAGATGGGCCGCGACTACGCCGAGGACCCGCTGACGCTGCTCGCCCTGGAACTCGGTGGTGAGGTGCTGTCCGCGGACCACGGCTATCCGGCGCGGATCATCGCCCCCAACCGGCCGGGCGTGCTCCAGACCAAGTGGGTCACCCGGCTGGAGGTGCTGTGAAGACCTACCGGTACACCCTCGGCGCCCTCGGGCTGCTGCTGATCGCCGTCGGGGCGCGGCTGGTGGCCGTGCTGCCCGACCCCCTCGACGTACTCGTCTGGCTCGGCGGCGCGCTCGTCCTGCACGACGGGGTCATCGCCCCGCTGGTGCTGGGCGTCGGCCTGCTGGTCGCGGCGCTGCCCGCGCGGGGGCTGTCGCGCGGGGCGCTGCTCACCGGCGGCGCGGTGCTGCTGGTCGCCCTGCCGCTGCTGGTGCGCCCCGGGAGCCCGCCCAACCCGTCGGCGCTGCCGCTCCCTTACGGGCGGAACCTGCTGTTGGTCCTGGGGGCAGTGGCCGTGGCCGCCGGGCTCCTCGCGGTGGTCTCGGCGGTGCGCACCCGCGCCCGTCGCCGACGGGAGGCGTGACATGGCCCGGGCGTACGTACGTATGCTCGGGGCCATGGTGGTACTGGAGCGGCTGAGGACGGACCACGCGGAGGCCCTGTTCGCCTTCGAGCGGGCCAACAGGGCCTACTTCGCGCGCACCGTGCCGGACCGGGGCGACGCGTACTTCGTGGGTTTCGCCGACCGCCACCGCGCCCTGCTCGCCGAACAGGAGGCGGGAGTCTGCCACTTCCACCTCGTGTTCGACACCGAGGGGGAGTTGGTCGGACGGATCAACCTCGTGGACGTCCTGGACGGGAGCGCCGAACTCGGCTACCGGATCGGCGAGGGAGCGGCCGGTCGCGGCCTGGCGACGGCGGCGGTCGGCGAGATCCGCAGACTGGCCGCCGGCCCGTACGGGCTCCGCGAACTCACCGCGCTCGTCACCCTCGACAACCCGGCCTCCAGGACCGTGCTCACCCGCAACGGCTTCACCGCCACCGGCGACACCCGCGTCGACGGCCGCCCGGCCATCCGCTACGCCCACCGGCTGCCGCGGCCGTCGCCGGGCACCGAAACGGCCTGACCGGGCCTCGGAGCGAGCGGGTCAGAGGCGGGCCGGCCGGCGCGGCGGCGGGTACGTGTCAGTTCCACGAAGGCCCGGCCCCGGACCGACCAACGGTGCGAGAGCGCCCACCCCGACGCCGACGCGTGCGCGGCCAGCGCCGCCGTGCCGACGCGGGCCCACGGGAACGGGGTGCCGAGGCCGCCCCGCCCGTCCGCGACGCGCACCTCGCAGCGCTCGTCTACCTCCACCTCGGCGCACTCGACGACCAGCGTGCCGGACCCGGCCAGTACCTCGGCCATCCGCCGCAGCAGCGCCGCCGGGTCGCCGCCGATCCCGATGTTCCCGTCGATCAGCAGCGCCGTGTCCCAACGCCCTTCGCCAGGCAGCGCGTCGAAGACCGACCGGTGCAGGGCCGTACCGCCCGAGCGGGCCGTGAGGGCCACCGCCTCCGGGCTGACGTCGATCCCCAGCGACCGGTGGCCCCGGGCGGCCAGCGCCGAGACCAGCCGGCCCGGACCGCAGCCGATGTCCAACACCGCGCCCCGGCAGCGGTCCAGCACCGTCCAGTCCGCCTCGTCGGGCTCCTCGCACCAGCGCTCCACGTCCAGTGGCAACAGCCAGCCGTCACCGCGCCGCAGGAACAGCGGGCCCCGGCCGCTGCGCAGCGCGACGGTGTACGGGTCCGCCGACCAGGCCGCGACCGCCCCCGGCGCGCTCATCGGCGGGCCGCCGGGGTCAGCCCCGCCAGCCGGGCCGCGAAGGCACCCGCCGGGGCGTGCGCCGCCACCAGCCGGGCGTCCTCGGCGGTGTCCACGTCCCGCAGCACCGGCAGCCGCCCGATCCGCAGCCCCGCCGCGCGCAGCCGCCCGTACTGGACGGCGCCCGTCTCGGACACGGACATCGGCACGCCCAGCAAGAGCGCGGGGTCCGGCGCCGCCAGGCCGAGCGCCCAGAAGCCCCCGTCCACCGCCGGCCCGAACCACGCGTCGCGCTGCGACCAGTCGACCTCCAGCAGCTCCGGCGTGACCTGGGGGGTGTCCATGCCGATCAGCAGCGCCGGCCCGGCGCACCCCGCGAAGGCGGCCGCGAGCCGCTCGTCGAGGCGTCCGGCCACCTGTGGCACCACCTCGAACCCGGGCGGCAGCCACGGACCGGGCCGCCCCTCCAGGACGAGCACCCGCCGCGCGGCGGGGGTACGGGCCACCGCGTCGAGGGTGTCCGCCAACGCGGCCTCCGCCAAGCCGGCCGCCTCGGCTGGGGTGAACGGCGGCGTCAGGCGGGTCTTGACCCGCCCCGGCAGCGGCTCCTTCGCGATCACCATCAACGTACTCACCGCGCACCCCCGGCCACGGCACGGCCGGCGGCCGGCTCCGCCAGCACCCGGCTCATGTCCCGCACGGCGTGCCAGGTGCCCCGCCAGGTGCCGGTCACCTTCGACTTCCCGGACCGGGGCAGGTACGGCACGTCCACCTCCCGGACCCGCCAGCCGGCGTCCGCCGCCCGCACCACCATCTCCAGCGGGTACCCGGAGCGCCGGTCGGCCAGGTCCAACCCCAGCAGGCCGGTCCGCCGCGCGGCCCGCATCGGACCCAGGTCGCGCAGCTCCAGCCCGGTCCGGCGGCGCAGCATCCGGGCCAGCGCCAGGTTCCCCACCCGGGCGTGCGCGGGCCAGGCGCCCCGCCCCTGCGGACGGCGCCGGCCCAGCACCAGGTCGGCCTCGCCGCCGGCCACCGCGGCCACGAACCCGGAGAGCAGCCGCGGGTCCAGGGAGGCGTCGCAGTCGCAGAAGCAGACGATGTCCGCCTCGGAGGCGAGCAGCCCGGCATGGCAGGCGGCGCCGAACCCGCGCCGCTCCTCGCGCAGCACGGTGGCGCCGAGCGCCCGGGCGATCCCGGCGGAGCCGTCGGTGGAGCCGTTGTCCACGACCAGGGCCCGCCAGCCGGCGGGGATGCGGTCCAGGACCCAGGGCAGGGCCTCGGCCTCGTTCAGACAGGGGAGTACGACGTCTACGGTCGCGGTCATGGTCACGGGTTCACCGTAGGAAGGGGGAGGCCCCGATGGGGTCCGGGACTCCTTACGAAACGCGGACATCACCCTTCCCGGACAGGCGTGCGCTCCCGCGCGCGGGCGTCGGATGGGAGGCTGGGCGGCATGAGCATGGAAACGCCCCCCGCCCGGATCCTCGTCGTGGACGACGACCCGACCGTCTCCGAGGTCGTCGCCCAATACCTGCGGCGCGCCGGGTTCACGGTCGAGGAGGCCGGTGACGGACCGACCGCCCTGGACCGGGCCGGGCGGGCACGCCCCGATCTGGTGGTCCTGGATCTGATGCTGCCGGGGCTGGACGGCCTGGAGGTGTGCCGCAGGCTGCGCGAGACCGGCCCCGTACCGGTGATCATGCTGACCGCCCGGGGTGACGAGGACGACCGGATCGCGGGCCTGGAGGTGGGCGCGGACGACTACGTCACCAAGCCGTTCAGCCCGCGCGAGCTGGTGCTGCGCGTGACGTCCGTCCTGCGGCGCAGCCGGGACGCCCGACCCGTCGACGCGCTGCGCGTCCTCGCGGGCGCCGGGCTGGCGCTCGACCCCGCCACACACCGCGCCACCAAGGACGGGCGGGAACTGACCTTGACCCTGCGGGAGTTCGACCTGCTCGCACACTTCCTGCGGCACCCCGGGCAGGCCCACGGCCGGGAGGAGTTGATGCGCGAGGTGTGGGGCTGGGACTTCGGGGACCTGTCGACGGTGACCGTGCACGTACGAAGGCTGCGCGCGAAGGTCGAGACGGACCCGGGGCGGCCCCGACTGATCCAGACGGTGTGGGGGGTCGGCTACCGCTTCGACCCCACCGGCGCGGAGGACGCGCGGGCCGGATCGGAGGACGGGCGGACCGGTGTCGAGGACGCGCTGACCGCCGGAGCGGGGGACACGGCATGACCGACATCCTGCTCATCGCGCTGTTCGCCCTCGGCGGGGCGGCTTGCGCCGGGGTACTCGGGGCGGGCGTCCTGCGGCTGGTACGGCACCGCTCGGTGGCCGTCTCGCTCACGGTCGTCGCCGCCGTCACGGTCACCGCGATGCTGGCCGGCACCCTGGCCGTCGCCCAGGCCATGTTCCTGTCGCCGCACGACCTCGGCGTGGTGACCCTGGTCGCGGCGATGGCGGCGGTGGTGTCCCTGGCCACCGCGCTCCTGCTGGGGCGGTGGGTGGTCGCACGCAGCAGGGAACTCTTCCTCGCGGCCCGCGACTTCGGCGACGGAGGCAGCTTCGCCGCCCCGCCCGGGCAGACCACCGCCGAACTGGACGCGCTCTCCCGGGAGCTGGCGGCGACCAGCGCGAAGCTGGCCGCCTCCCGGGAGCGGGAGCGCGCGCTGGAGGCCTCGCGGCGGGAGCTGGTCGCCTGGATCTCCCACGACCTGCGGACCCCGCTGGCGGGGCTGCGGGCGATGTCGGAGGCGCTGGAGGACGGCATGGCCGCCGACCCCGCCCGCTACCACCGGCAGATCCGAACCGAGGTGGAGCGGCTGAACTCGATGGTCGGCGACCTGTTCGAGCTGTCCCGTATCCACGCGGGCGCGCTCAGCCTGACCCCTAGCCGGATGTCCGTGTACGACCTGGTCGGGGACGCGTTGTCGGGGGTGGACCCGTTGGCGCGCGAGCACGGGGTGCGACTGGTGGGGGAGACCGTCGAGCGGGTGCCGGTGGAGGTGGACGGCAAGGAGATGACCCGGGTCCTGGCGAACCTGCTGATCAACGCGATCCGGCACACCCCCGCGGACGGGACCGTCGCCATCGCCGCCGAGCGGCAGGCCGGGGCGGTCGTCCTGTCCGTCACGGACGGCTGCGGCGGCATCGCGTCCGAGGACCTGCCCCGCGTCTTCGACACCGGCTGGCGCGGCACGACCGCCCGTACGCCCCCGGCCGGGGCGGGCCTGGGCCTGGCCATCGTCCGCGGCATCGTCGAGGCCCACTCCGGCCACGCCAGCGTCCACAACGTCCCCGGCGGCTGCCGCTTCGTGGTGACCCTGCCGCTCACGGTCTGACGCCCCCGGCCCCCGCCCCCGCGCAGCCGGCCCCCGGCGCCCCACCCCGGCGGCCGGTCACCCCTGGTCACCCCTGGCCCCCCGGGTCCCGCCGGGGGCCGCCCGAGCACCTCCGGCACGCGGGCGGCCCCAGGCGGCACGGTCAGGGCTCAGACCGTCGCGCGTTGGGGGGCGTGGGCGAACTCCTTCATGCCCTGTTCGAAGGAGACCTCCGGGCGCCAGCCCAGGTCCGTGCGCAGACGGCGGGAGTCGGCGGTGATGTGCCGGACGTCGCCGAGGCGGAACTCGCCCGTCACGACCGGCTCCGGGCCGCCGTGCGCGGACGCCAGGGCCGAGGCCATCTCCCCGACCGTGTGCGGCTCGCCGCTGCCCGTGTTGTACGCGGTACAGGCGCCCGGCGGCAGGGTGTCGGGGGAGCCGAGCGCCTCCAGGGCCACCACGTTGGCCGCCGCGACGTCCCGGACGTGGACGAAGTCCCGCCGCTGGCCCCCGTCCTCGAAGACCCGGGGCGCATCGCCCGCGGCCAGCGCCGACCGGAAGAAGGACGCCACCCCCGCGTACGGGGTGTCGCGGGGCATCCCGGGCCCGTACACGTTGTGGTAGCGCAGCGACACCGCTCGGCCGTCCACGCACCGCGCCCACGCCGCGGCCAGGTGCTCCTGGGCCAGCTTCGTGGTCGCGTACACATTGCGCGGGTCGGCCGGCGCGTCCTCGTCCACCAGGCCCGGGGCGAGTTCCGCGTCGCAGGAGGGGCAGCGGGGCTCGAAGAGGCCCTCGGTCAGGTCCGCTGCCCGGCGCGGACCGGGCCGCACCACCCCGTGGCGGGGGCACTCGTAGCGACCCTCCCCGTAGACCACCATCGAGCCCGCGATGACGAGTCCGCGGACCCCGGTCTCGGCCATCGCCGCGAGCAGGACGGCCGTACCGAGGTCATTGGCGCCGACGTAGGCCGGCGCGTCGGCGAAGTCCTTCCCGAGCCCGACCATGGCGGCCTGGTGACAGACCGCGTCCACCCCGCGCAGCGCCGCCCGCACGGCGTCGGCATCGCGGACGTCCGCCCGGACGAAATCGGGTCCCGGCGGCTGGTGGGGGACGGGGTGGACGGCCGGCAGCAGGGCGTCGAGGACCACGGGCCGGTGCCCGCGCCCGCGCAGGGCCGTGACGATGTGCGAGCCGATGAACCCGGCTCCTCCGGTGACGAGTACGCGCATGCACCGGACGCTACGGAGTCCACCGCCCCGCCGGCGGCTCCCGCGCGGCGCCGTAAGGGTTCCGTCAGATCCCCCGCCGCCCTGCGGCACACCGGTGCCACGGCGACGGAGGTGTCAACTCCCCTTCACCACAAGGAATTCGGCCCATCTTCGCCACCGCGGATCGGCTTGAGGGCGCTGTAAGAAGGGCATAAGTCCGGCCTGGGGTCGCTCCTGCGGGAGGAGTGGCCGAATCCGCTCCCTGGGGGGACCCGTGCACTACTACACGGACATACTCAAGCGCTACGCGGACTTCGACGGCCGGGCCCGCCGGCAGGAGTACTGGATGTTCGTCCTGTGGAACATCCCGATCGTCGCCGTGCTCATGGTCATCGACTTCGCGCTCGACAGCTACCCGGTCATCACCTGGATCTACACCCTCGCCGTCCTGCTGCCCAGCCTGGGCGTCTCCGTACGCCGACTGCACGACATCGGCAAGTCCGGCTGGTGGTACCTGATCAGCCTGATCCCGTTCATCGGCGGTATCTGGATGCTCATCCTCATGGCCACCGAGGGGCAACGGGGCGCGAACGAGTACGGGCCCGACCCCAAGCACGTCGTCGCCGCCTGACCGGGGCACCCACCACCGCACCACACCGCTCGCTCCGGGCGCCGCCTCCGGCTGGAAACAGTCGTGGGCGGCGCTTTCGCGTGCCGGGTGACATGTCTCTCGTGACCTCGCGGCCGGGGGGCTGTCCGGACCGGCCCGATCACGAGATATCTTGATGTCGAGCAATGTTGCAGACGAGAGACGCAGACTGTGGAGCGGAGCATCCGGTGACTGACTCGACCATCATCTACACGCACACTGACGAGGCCCCGGCCCTCGCGACGTATTCGTTCCTGCCTGTGGTCCAGGCGTACGCGTCGACGGCCGGTGTGAATGTCGAGACCCGTGACATCTCCCTGGCCGGTCGGATCATCGCCGGCTTCCCCGAGTACCTCCAAGAGGACCAGCGCGTCGCCGACGCCCTCGCCGAGCTCGGCGAGCTGGCGAAGACGCCGGAAGCCAACATCATCAAGCTGCCCAACATCTCGGCCTCGATCCCGCAGCTCAAGGCCGCGGTCGCCGAGCTCCAGGGCCAGGGCTACGCGCTCCCGGACTACCCGGACGACCCGAAGACCGACGAGGAGCGCGAGATCCGCGCCCGTTACGACAAGGTCAAGGGCAGCGCCGTCAACCCGGTCCTGCGCGAGGGCAACTCCGACCGCCGCGCCCCCGCCTCGGTCAAGAACTACGCCAAGACCCACCCGCACCGCATGGGCGCCTGGAGCCCCGAGTCCAAGACGAACGTCGCCACCATGGGCGAGAACGACTTCCGCTCCACCGAGAAGTCCGCCGTCATGGCCGAGGCCGGCACGCTCCGTATCGAGCACGTCTCCGCCGACGGCACGACCACCGTGCTCCGCGAGTCCGTACCGGTCCTCGCCGGTGAGGTCGTCGACGCGTCCGTGATGCACGTCGACGCGCTGCGCACCTTCCTCAACGACCAGATCGAGCGGGCCAAGGCCGAGGGCGTCCTGTTCTCCGTCCACCTCAAGGCCACCATGATGAAGGTCTCCGACCCGATCATCTTCGGCCACGTGGTCCGTGCCTTCTTCCCGAAGACCTTCGCCCGCTACGGCGACGCCCTCGCCGCCGCGGGCCTGTCCCCGAACGACGGCCTCGGCGGGATCCTCAAGGGCCTCGACGGCATCGCGGACCTCGGCGACGAGATCAAGGCCTCCTTCGAGGCCGAGCTGGCCCACGGCCCGGCCCTCGCCATGGTCGACTCGGACAAGGGCATCACCAACCTGCACGTCCCGTCCGACGTCATCGTCGACGCCTCCATGCCGGCCATGATCCGCACGTCCGGTCACATGTGGGGCCCGGACGGCCAGGAGGCCGACACCCTCGCCGTCCTCCCGGACAGCAGCTACGCCGGTGTCTACCAGGCCGTCATCGACGACTGCCGCGCCCACGGCGCCTTCGACCCCGCCACCATGGGCTCGGTGCCCAACGTCGGCCTCATGGCGCAGAAGGCCGAGGAGTACGGCAGCCACGACAAGACCTTCGAGATCGCCGCCGCGGGCACCGTCCGCGTCGTCGACGCCGAGGGCAACGTGGTCCTGGAGCAGGAGGTCGCCGCCGGCGACGTCTTCCGCGCCTGCCAGACCAAGGACGCGCCGATCCGGGACTGGGTCAAGCTCGCCGTCACCCGCGCCCGCGCCACCGGCGTGCCGGCCGTCTTCTGGCTGGACGAGGGCCGCGCGCACGACGCGCAGCTGATCGCCAAGGTCAAGACGTACCTCGCCGACCACGACACCGACGGCCTCACCATCAAGATCCTCTCCCCGGTCGAGGCCACCGCCTACTCCCTGGACCGCATCCGCCGTGGCGAGGACACCATCTCGGTGACCGGCAACGTGCTGCGCGACTACCTGACCGACCTCTTCCCGATCCTGGAGCTGGGCACCAGCGCCAAGATGCTGTCGGTGGTCCCGCTGATGAACGGCGGCGGCCTCTTCGAGACCGGCGCCGGCGGCTCCGCCCCCAAGCACGTGCAGCAGCTCGTCAAGGAGAACTACCTGCGCTGGGACTCGCTGGGCGAGTTCCTCGCGCTGGCCGTCTCCTTCGAGCACCTCGCGACCACCACCGGCAACGCCCGCGCCCAGGTGCTGGCCTCCACCCTGGACCGCGCGACCGGCACCTTCCTGGACGAGGACAAGTCGCCGAGCCGCAAGCTGGGCGGCATCGACAACCGCGGCAGCCACTTCTACCTCGCCCTCTACTGGGCGCAGGAGCTGTCGCGCCAGATCGACGACCCGAAGCTGGCGGCCGCCTTCGAGCCGCTCGCCAAGACGCTGGCCGAGCAGGAGCAGACCATCGTCGGCGAGCTCGTCGCGGTGCAGGGCAACCCGGTCGACATCGGCGGCTACTACCAGCCCGACCCGGCCAAGTGCGCCGCGGTGATGCGTCCGTCCGACTCCTTCAACAAGGCGCTCGCGACGCTGGGCTGAGCCCCGACACGTGCGACGCGTTCCGCCCCGGCCGGCCTCGTGCCGGCCGGGGCGGACCCGTACGCGGACCCGTACGCGGACCCGTACGCGGACCCGTACGCGGACCCGTACGCGGGACCGGGACGGTCGGGGGAGCCCCGGCGACCCCGCGTCGAGGAGCGGCCGCCCCGGCGGCCCCGCGTACGGCGTAGGCGTGCTGGTCCCGCTGACGTACGCGCACGGCCCGGCGTCCCGCGAACGGTTGTCCGGCCGCCCGGAATCGGCTCTACTGCTGTGCAGCCCCGGGCCCGGGGCATATTCCGGGAGGGGCGGCGGATGAGGGCGAACCGACGGGCGCAGCGGGCGGCACGGCCCTCCTCGCACCGGCGTCGCACCCGATTCCGGGGGCGCAGACCGATCCTGGTGCTGTTGATCTCCGCCTTCCTGCTCGTCGGCGTCTGCGCCGCGACGGGTATCGCCTGGGACCCCTTCACCGCAGAGGCCCGGCAGGAGCGCTCGGCGCCCGCCCCCGCCGGCCCCCCGCCCGCGGGCCCCACCGCCACCCCCGCCCCGAGCCGTTCCGCCGGCCCCGAGGCGACGGACGAGGCGGTACCCCGCGAAGAGGCCGACCAAGGCGCGCAGCGCCCGACCGGAGCGCTGCCCTTCGACCTGCCCGCGCCGGCCGTGCTGCGCTCGGGGAGCGCCGGCAGGAAGCTGGTCTTCGCGCACTACTTCACCCCGTACCCGCTCTCCCTGGACAACGCGAGCGCCGACGTCGACTACTACACCCGCAACTACCTCGACCCGGCGGGCGAGAACGGCAAGCACCAGCGGTACGGCGGCCTGCTGCGCGACCGCCCGTTACCGGTGACGCCGGGGTCCGGCGACTGGGAGTCGGCCAACCTGCGGCAGGAGGTCCGCACCGCGCGCGACGCCGGCATCGACGGGTTCACCCTCGACCTGCTCTCGCTGTCCGGGAGCAACTGGGACCGGGCCCGACTGCTGATGTCCGCGGCCCATGCCGTCGACCCCGCCTTCAAGGTCATGCTGATGCCCGACATGACCGCCCTGACGTCCGAGGACCCGGCGGTGCTCGCCGACGCCCTCGCCGCTCTCGGCGCCTACCCCGCCGCCCACCGGCTGGCCGACGGGAGGCTCGTGGTATCGCCCTTCAAGGCGGAGGCGAGATCAGCCGACTGGTGGTCCCGGGTCTTGGAGTCCCTGAAGACCCGGCACGGCATCCGAGCGGCCCTCGTCCCGCTCTTCCTCGACTTCGACGCGAACCACGCCGCGTTCGCCCCGATCAGCTACGGCTTCTCCGAGTGGGGCACCCGCAGCTACGTCGGCCAGGAGGGCGCCACCGCCGACGTGCGGCGGGCCCACGCCGCGGGCAAGGTGTGGATGCAGCCCGTATCGGTCCAGGACAGCCGCCCCAACCAGGGCGTCTACGACGAGGCCGGCAACACCGCCACCCTCCGCTCGACGTGGGCGCACGCCATCGACGACGGCGCCGACTGGGTACAGCTCACCACCTGGAACGACTACTCGGAGGGCACCCAGTTCGCGCCCTCCCTGCACAACGGGTACACCTACCTGGACCTGAGCTCCTACTACCTGACCCGGTTCAAGACGGGCAGCTCGCCCCCGATCGTGCGGGACACGCTCTACCTCACGGCCCGTACCCAGTTCACGGCCGCCGGCCCGACCGGCGGGCAGTCGCTGCTGATGTCGCCGCGCAAGGGCAGCGCCGCCCCGCGCGACACGGTGGAGGTGCTCAGCTTCCTCACGGAGCCCGCCACCGTCCGCACGACCGTAGGCTCCGTCCAGGACGCGCACGAGGCACCCGCGGGCCTGCACTGCGCGCTGCTCCCCCTGCGACCGGGCACGCTGTCGGCCCGGGTGCTCCGCGACGGCCGGGCCGGGGCGGAGGTGGCTCTTCCCTACCGGGTGGGCCGCTCGGCGCGGGTGCAGGACCTCCAGTACTACGGCGCGACCAGCGGACGGAAGTAGCCGCCGGCCGGGGCCCGGCCACCCTGGCGCAATTGGCCCTACCGGACGTGCGGTCGGCCCCGCATGCTCCGTCAGGACCGTCCCACCGCCCCCCGGAGGAGCATCGTGACCGAGTCGACCAGCGAGCCGAAGAGCGCGCCCGCCACCCTGCCGAACAGCCCCCCGCCGTTCCCGGGCGGGCAACAGCTCTTCCGCCTCGACCCGGGGATCGCGCACCTCAACCACGGCTCGTTCGGCGCCGTCCCGATCCCCGTGCAGGAGGTGCAGGCGGCGCTGTCGGCGGAACTGCACGCCGACCCGGACACCTTCTTCGTCGACGTGGCCGACCGGATCGCCGCCGCCCGCGGCAGGGTCGCCGCGCACCTGGGGGCCGACCCCGACTCGATCGCCTTCATCTCCAACGCCACCGAGGGCGCCAACCTGGCCCTGAACGCCGTCGAACTCGCCGACGGCGACGAGATCCTGGTGACCGATCACGGCTACGGCACGGTCAGCGCGGCCGCCGCCCGCCGGGCCCCCGTCACCACCGTCCGCCTGGACCCGGACCTCCCGGACGAGGACGCCGTACGGGAAGCCGTGCTGGCCGCTCTGACGCCCCGTACCAAGGTGGCGCTGCTCGACCAGATCAGCTCGCCCACCGCGCGCCTCATCGCCGGCCCGGCGCTCCTCGCCGACCTCGCCGCCCGGGGCGTCACCACCGTCGTCGACGGCGCCCACTCGCCCGGAATGCTCGCCGACCCCCTCGCGGGCGGCGCCGACTTCTGGTTCGGGAACCTGCACAAGTGGGGGTACGCCCCCTCCGGCAGCGCCCTCCTCGCCGTCGCCCCCCACCACCGCGCCCGGGTCAAGGCGCTGGTGCCGTCCTGGGAGGACGCGCAGGGCTTCCCCCGCTCCGTCGAGAACCGGGCCACCGTCGACTACACCGGCCGGCTCTCGGCCCCCGAGGGACTGGACCTCCTCGACCGGCTCGACGCGGCCAAGGTCCGGGCCCACAACAGCGCCCTAGCCGCGTACGGCGCGCAACTGCTCGCCGAACTCCCCTGGCTCACCCCGCTCCCCTTCACCCCGGGACTCGCCATGCGGTCCCTGCGGCTGCCGCCCGGCACCGCCGAGACCCCGGACGACGCCCGCGAACTGCGCGAGCGGATCGCCCGGGAGCTGCGGATCAGGGTGCTGATCTGGCCCTGGCCGGGCGGCGGCGGCATCCGTGTCTGCGGGCAGGTCTACAACCGCCCCGAGGAGTACGAACGCCTCGCCGCCGGGCTCCCCGCCTACCTGCCGCGGTAGCGGCTCAGCCGCGCCGGAGCAGGTAGGTGTCCATGATCCAGCCCTTGCGCGCACGGGCCTCGGTCCGCAGTTCCTCGATCCGGCCCGCGACCTCCGCCAGTTTCCCCGAGACCAGGATCTCGTCCGGAGTGCCGACGTAGGCGCCCCAGTAGATGAAGAGGTCCTGGTCGAGGTGGGCGGTGAAGGCGTGCCGCGCGTCCAGCATCACCACCACGTCGTCCACGTCCTGCGGCCAGCCCTCGGCCAGCCGGCGGCCGGTGGTGATCTGGACCGGCCGCCCGACCCGGTTCAGGTTGGTGCGGTGGCGGGCCAGCAGCGCGGAGATGCTGCTGATCCCCGGTACCACCTCGTGCTCGAAGGCGACCCGCCCCCGCTCCAGCACCTCGTCCAGGATCGCGAGGGTGGAGTCGTACAGCGAGGGGTCGCCCCAGACCAGGAACGCGCCCGTCTCGCCGTCCGCGAGGTCCTCGGCGATGAACCGCTCGAAGATCTCGGCCCGCGCGCTGCGCCAGCCGTCCACCGTGGGGGTGTAGTCGGCCGGGGTCCGGTCGCGGTCCGGGTCGCGGCCCTCCACCAACCGGTGGCCGGGGCGGGCGTGCGCGTCGAGCATCGCCCGCCGCAGCCCGGTGAGGTCCGCCTTCTCCTCACCCTTCTCCAGGATGAGGAATGCGTCCGTGGCGCCGATCGCCTTGACCGCCTGGAGGGTCAGGTGGTCCGGGTCGCCCGCGCCTATGCCGATCACTGAGAACTTCTTCACCCGGCTATTCTGCCCGTCATGCGTGCCGCCCTGTTCGTCACCTGCGTCAACGACGCCCTGTACCCGCGCACCGGCGTCGCCGTGGTACGCCTGTTGGAGCGGCTCGGCGTGGAGGTGGACTTCCCGGCGGCGCAGGGCTGCTGCGGCCAACCGCAGTACAACACCGGCTACCGGTACGAGAGCGAACCGCTGCTGCGCCGCACCGCCGAGGCCTTCTCCGGGTACCCGTACGTGGTCGCCCCCTCCGGCTCCTGTGTCGCCATGATCCGCGAGCACTACCCCCGCATCGGCGCCAAGGCCGCGGCCGAAGGACGCGGCACCGAGCTCGCGGACCTCGCGGCCGACCTCGTGCCCCGCGTCCACGAGCTGACCGAGTTCCTCGTCGACGTGCTCGGGGTGACGGACGTCGGCGCCTGTTTCCCCCACACCGTCACCTACCACCCCTCCTGCCACGGCGCGCGGACCCTCGGGCTCGGAGATCGCCCGCGGCGGCTCCTGGCCGCCGTCGAGGGACTCGAACTGGTCGAGCTGCCCGGCGCCGAGGAGTGTTGCGGATTCGGCGGTACCTTCGCGGTCAAGAACCCCGACGTCTCCGCCGCGATGGGCGCCGACAAGGTCCGCGCCGCCCGGGACACCGGCGCCGAGGTGCTCTGCGGCGCCGACAACTCCTGCCTCGCCCACCTCGACGGGACGATCCGCCGCGCCGGCGCCTCCTTGAGGACCCTGCACCTCGCCGAGATCCTGGCCTCGACCAAGGCACCGGCGTCACGGGAGGCGACCCCGCGATGACGGCCACCCACCTCGGCATGCCCGCCTTCCCGCCGGCCGCACGGCAGGCCGTACGGGACGAGGTGCTGCGCGCCAACCTGCGCCGCGCCACCCACACCATCCGCGACAAACGGGCCCGTGCGGTCGCAGAACTGGAGGACTGGGACCGGCTGCGCGCGGCCGGCAAGGCCGTCAAGGACCACACCCTGCGCCGGCTCGACCACTACCTGCTGCGCCTGGAGGCGGCGGTGACCGCCGCCGGCGGCACCGTCCACTGGGCGGCGGACGCGGCCGAGGCGAACCGGATCGTGACCGCGCTGGTCCTGGCCACCGGCGAGCGGGAAGTCGTCAAGGTCAAGTCGATGGCCACCCAGGAGATCGGCCTCAACGAGGCACTGGAGGCGGCCGGGATCGCCGCGTACGAGACCGACCTGGCCGAACTCATCGTCCAACTGGGCCACGACCGGCCCTCGCACATCCTCGTCCCGGCCATCCACCGCAACCGGGCCGAGATCCGCGATGTCTTCCTGGCCGAGATGGGCCGTTGGGGACGGCCGGCCCCCGACGGGCTGGGCGACGACCCGCGCGAGCTGGCCGAAGCGGCGCGCCTGCACCTGCGCGAGAAGTTCCTGCGCGCCAAGGTCGCCGTCTCGGGCGCCAATTTCATGGTCGCCGAGACCGGCACGATGGTCGTGTTCGAGTCCGAGGGCAACGGCAGGATGTGCCTGACCCTGCCCGAGACCCTGATCTCCGTCGTGGGCATCGAGAAGGTGGTGCCGACCTTCCGCGACCTGGAGATCTTCCTCCAGACGCTGCCGCGCTCCTCCACCGCCGAGCGGATGAACCCCTACACCACGATGTGGACCGGGCTGGGTCCGTCGAAAGGGGCCGACGACGACGGTCCCGCCGCCTTCCACCTCGTCCTCCTCGACAACGGCCGCACCGACACCCTCGCCGACGAGATCGGCCGCCAGGCGCTGCGCTGCATCCGCTGCTCGGCCTGCCTGAACGTCTGCCCCGTCTACGAACGCGCCGGCGGTCACGCCTACGGCTCCGTCTACCCCGGCCCGATCGGCGCGATCCTGAGCCCCCAACTGCGGGGCACCGGCAGCGAGATCGACGCCTCGCTGCCCTACGCCTCCACCCTGTGCGGCGCCTGCTACGAGGTCTGCCCCGTCGCCATCGACATCCCCGAGGTCCTCCTCCACCTGCGCGAACGCGTGGTACAGGGCGGCCCGGTGACCCGTGAGGGCATCCGCGTACGCATCCGTCCCGCGCGCGGCCACACCGCCGAACGGGCCGCGATGCGCGCCGCCCGGCTGCTGCTGGAACGCCCCCGCGCGCTGCGCGCGGGGGAGCGGCTGCTGTCGCGGGCCCGGCGGCTGCGACCGCGCCGGCTGCCCGGACCGGGCCGCGCCTGGACCGACAGCCGCGAGCTGCCCCTGCCCCCGGAGGAACCCTTCCGCGACTGGTGGGCGCGCGAGCGGGGAGGACGGGCGTGAGCGGCAGGGACCGAGTGCTGGGCCGGATCCGGCGTGCGCTGGGGGAGCCGGGTCCCGAGATCGAGATCCCCCGCGACTACCTCCGCGTCCACGGAGTCCGCACGCCCGCGCAATCCGCGGACCTGCTCGCCGCCCACCTCGCCGAGTACCGCGCGAAGGTCCATCGCACCGACGAGGACGGCCTCGCGCCGCTCCTGGCCGCGCTGCTGGCCGCGCGGGGCGCGCGGACCGTGCTCGTACCGCCCGGCCTGCCCCCGTCCTGGCTCGGCGCGGCGGAAGCGACCCGGGTCCCGGACTCGGTCGAGTCCACCCCGTACGCACTCGACGCCGTGGACAGCGTGGTCACGGGCTGCGCCCTGGCCGTCGCCGAGACCGGCACGATCGTCCTGGACGGCGGCCCCGACCAAGGCCGCCGCCGCATCACCCTGGTCCCGGACCACCACATCTGCGTGGTCCGCGTGCCCGGACAGGTGGTGGAGTCCGTCCCGCAGGCCCTCGAACGCCTCGACCCGACCCGGCCGCTGACCTGGATCTCCGGGCCCTCCGCCACCAGCGACATCGAACTCGACCGGGTGGAGGGCGTCCACGGCCCCCGTACCCTGGAGGTGGTCCTGCTCGACGCACCCGCACAATGAGGGCATGTCCGCACACATCGCCCTCACCGCCCTCGTGGTCCACGACTACGACGACGCCATCGACTTCTACACCCGCGCCCTCGGCTTCACCCTCGACGAGGACACCGCCCGGCCCGACGGCTCGCGGTGGGTCGTGGTCCGGCCGCCCGGCGCCACCGAGTCCGCGCTGCTGCTGGCCCGCGCCAAGGACGACGCCCAGCGCGCCCGGGTCGGCGACCAGACCGGTGGCCGGGTCGGCTTCTTCCTCTACACCGACGACTTCGCGGGCGACCACGCCCGGATGACCGCCGAGGGCGTCCGCTTCCTGGAAGAGCCGCGCCACGAGACCTACGGCAGCGTCGCCGTCTTCGAGGACCTCTACGGGAACCGCTGGGACCTACTCCAGCCCGCGTCCGCCACCGCATAGCGAGGGCGCCTCGCGGGCGGCGTCCACCACGGCCCCGCCCTCCACCCGGTCGGCCAGCTCCCGGGCCCAGCGGACCAGCCCGGGGACGTCGATCCCGGCCGCGTCGATCCCGTAGGGCGATGCCTCCGGCGAGGCCAGGGCCTGCGCTCCGCGCCGCAGCAGCCGCGCCCCGCCCACCGCGTTCCCCCGGGCGGCGTGCGTCAGCCCCACCGCCAGCTGCGCGAGCCCACGCCACAGCGGGGCCTGCGCCGCCGGCCCGGACTTCCAGGCGTCCTCGAACACCTCGTGCGCGTGGAAGGGCATCCCGCCGTCCAGCAGCCGCTGCGCCTGCGCCACCGTCTCGGCCGGCGTCCGCACCACCCCCTCGGGCTGCCGCTCGACCCCGGGCGCCCCGTACGGCAACGGCCGCCCCAGCCCGTCCCGCGGCCGCGCGCTGCGTGCCCGTCCCTCGTCGTCGCGATCCCGTTCCCTCATCCGCCCATGGTGCCGCTCGCGGATCACCCGTGCACGTACACCCCCCGGCGTGCGGTAATGTTCTGCATGTGCCCGCCGCGAGGGGGAAAGCCCTGGTGGGAGGCACAGTGCCCAGGCACAACGGGACGTGGCGCAGCTTGGTAGCGCACTTGACTGGGGGTCAAGGGGTCGCAGGTTCAAATCCTGTCGTCCCGACTCGTGAGAGTCGCAGATCAGGGGCCGTTTCAGAGCGATCTGAAACGGCCCCTGGCCGTTTTGGGGCGCCGGGCGCCGGGCGCCGGGCGCCGGGCGCGGCGGGTCGGGTCGGGTGCGACCGCCTCCGACACGGCGGGGGGCCCGCGACAGGAGGGGGACCGGCGCGTAGGGTCCGGTGATCAGGGCCGGCCCGCGGGTGCGAGGGGGTCGAGACGCCGGGTCGGCTCGTGCGGACGCCGACCGGAGCCGCGTGCGTATCCCGGCGGGAACCGGGCAGGCGCATCCACAGCAGGACGGAAGGTGGTGCCGATGGTGCCGGGAGCGGGCAATGCGCGGTTCACGGTCGATGTGCGGGCCGTGGACGGAACCGTCGTCCTCGCCGTCGCCGGGGAGCTGGATCACGACACGGCCCAGCCCCTGCGGGACGCCTTGGATGCGGCGGTCACCCCGGGTGGCCGGTTGTTGGTCGACGTGTCCGGACTGGGTTTTTGCGACTCCACCGGACTCAACGTGCTCCTGCACAGCAGGATCGCGGTCCAAGAGGTCGGCGGCACGTTGGCGCTGGCCGGTCTGAGCGGACCGGTCGCGCGCATGTTCCGCATCACCGGGGCGGACGGGGTGTTCCCGGTGTACGCGGACGTGGCGGAGGCGCTGGAGCGCCAGCCCCGCTAGCCGCTGCGCCGGGCGGCGCGTCGTCGGCGCGTGGAGGGTCCGTAGGGTCGAGGCGAGCACGAGGAGACGAGTCATGCAGCGAGGGTCCCCGGGCCGGGTGCGGCTGCTGCTGCTGGAGGGCGCGGCCGACCCGGTGACCCGCAGCCGTGACTTCGCCCGCCGTGCCCTCGCCTCCTGGAAGTGGCTTCCCGAGACCGCCGAGGACGTCCTGCTCCTGGTCTCGGAGGTCGTGTCCAACGCCTGTCTGCACGGCGGAGGGCCCGGGACGCTGCTCCTGCACTGGACGCCGGAGCGGCTGCGGATCGAGGTCACGGACGGCAACCCCGCGCCGCCGGTGCGCGCCCGGGCCCCCGAACCGGGACGGCCCGGCGGGCACGGGCTGCTCATAGTGGACCGGCTGGCCCGCAGTTGGGGCTCACTCCCCGGCAACGGCGGGAAGTGCGTCTGGCTTGAGGTCAGCCCCGGGTGACGGTCCCGTCGTCCACGGCCTTCACCGCCCTGATGACCTCGTCCGTCGTGCTCACCTTGCCGATGCGCGGGAAGATCTTGTCGAAGCTGTGCGCGTGGGAGTCTGCGTCCATGTCGGTGGTGGCGTCCTCGGCGAAGACCAGCTCGTAGCTGTGCTCCCAGGCCGTGCGCGCGGTGGACTCGACGCCGATGCTCGTCGAGATGCCGCCCAGGACGATCCGGCGGACGCCGCGGCGGCGCAGCTGGAGGTCGAGCTCCGTGCCGGTGAAGGCGCCCCAGTGCCGTTTGGTGACGACCACGTCCGCGAGGGCCGCCAGCCGGTCGGGGAGCTCGGAGAACGCGGCGGGGGGAGCGGAGGCGGGGCCCGGCCGGTCGACATTGGCGGTGGGCAGGTCGCCGCCGTCGGGGGACCAGGCGACCTTGACCAGCACGACCGGCAGCCGGTGGGCCCGGAAGGCCTCGGCGAGGGCGATGCCGTTCTCCAGGACGCGCGCGGAGGGTGTGGCGGTGGGGAGGGCGAGGATGCCCTGTTGGAGGTCGATGAGGACCAGCGCGGTGCCGCTGTCCAGGGTGAGCGCGGGCGCGGGGGCGGTCATGGGAGCTCCTCGGATCGGTGGGCGTTCAGTTCTCGGCCAGGCGCCGCAGCAGCGGAACGGCCTCGGCCAGCAGCCGCTGTTCCGCCGGGCCGAGCCGTTCGGTGATCAGTTCGGCGATCCGCCCGTGCCCCTCCTCGCGCCGCCGGCGGACAAGGGCCCGGCCCTCGTCCGTGAGCGCGATCAGCTGCTGCCGACCATCGGTGGGGTGGGGGCTGCGGGCGACATGCCCCTCTGCCTGGAGGGAGTTGACGGTGGCGATGACGGACTGCGGTCGGATCTGCTCGGCCCGCGCCAGCTCGGACGCGGTGGACGGCCCGAGCCGTTCCAGCCGCTTGAGCACGGACATCTGCGACAGGCTGACCCCGTCTCCGGCCGCGGCGCGCAACCGCCGCACCAGCATGCCGAGGGCCAGCTGCAGCTCCTCGGCGGTGTCGCGGGCCCGGGGACCCCCGGCATGTGGCTCGGTCATGCACCCCACGGTAGTGATCTACAGGTAAACTTGCAAGGTTGCCTTGTTTGTTCTGCCGCCCCGGCCGGCTGAATCCGGCACGCTCCATACTGGCCGGTGTGAAGATCGACGACGCCACAGACGACACGGCCCTGTTCACCATCGAGGGCCACACCGGGGTGATCACCCTCAACCGCCCCCGGGCCCTCAACGCCCTCACCCACCCCATGGTGCTGCGGATCGCCGGGGCACTGGCGGCCTGGGAGCGGGAGCCCGCCGTCACCCAGGTCCTCCTGCGCGGCGCGGGCGAGCGCGGACTGTGCGCCGGCGGTGACATCCGCGCCATCCACGACGACGCGAAGACCGGCGGCAGCGCGTCGATCGGCTTCTGGCGGGACGAATACCGCCTCAACGCGCGGATCGCCGCGTATCCGAAGCCCTACGTCGCCCTGATGGACGGCATCGTGATGGGCGGCGGCGTCGGCCTCTCGGCCCACGGAGCGGTCCGTGTCGTCACCGAACGCTCCCGCGTCGCCATGCCGGAGACCGGCATCGGCTTCGTGCCCGACGTCGGCGGTACGCACCTGCTCGCGCGGGCCCCCGGCCGGTTGGGCACGCACCTCGCCCTCACCGGCGCGGCCGTGGGCGCCGCCGACGCGCTGTTGTGCGGACTCGCCGACCACTTCGTCCCCGCCGACCTGCTGCCCGAGCTGACAGCCGACCTCGCGGGCGCGCCCGCCGCGCGGGTACTGCCCCGGTACGCCGGGCACACGCCCCCGCCCGGCGAACTCGCCGCCCACCGCGCGTGGATCGACCACTGCTACGCCGCCGAGACGGTGGAGGAGATCGTGGAGCGGCTGCTGGCGGTGGGCGAACCGGCGGCCAAGGAGAGCGCCGAGACGATCCTGGCCAAGTCCCCGACCTCCCTCAAGGTCACCCTGGAGGCGGTTCGCCGCGCACGCGAACTGGGCACGCTGGAGCTGGTGTTGGAGCAGGAGTTCCGCGTCTCCTCGCACATGCTGCGCGCGCCGGACCTGGTCGAGGGCATCCGGGCCCAGGTCGTCGACAAGGACCGTACGCCGCGTTGGCGGCCGGCGACCCTCGGCGAGGTGGACCGGGCGGAGGTGACCCGCCACTTCGACGCGCCGGCCGAGGGGCAGGAGCCGATCTTCCCCACCGCGGGCCCCCGGGCTTGAACAACCCGCCCCCGTGCCCGCACTGTTGACCGGATCACACCTTTCTCGGTCAGGAGAGCCGGCTTGTCAGCCCAGAACGCGCGCGTCACCGCGCAGGCGCACGTCATAGACCCCGCGGGCGGCTGCCCGCACGCCCTCAACGCCCGGCTCCGGGCCCACGGCCCCGTCGCCGACGTGGTACTGCCCGGCGGGGTGCCCGGGGCCGTCGTCCTGGGACACGACGCCCTGAGGGAGTTCCTCGGCCACCCCGACGTCGCGAAGGACGCCCGGCACTTCCCGGCCCTGCGGGACGGCACGATCCCCCCGGACTGGCCCCTGCGCGTCTTCGCCGACGCCCAGGGCATGCACACCGCCGACGGCGACGACCACCGCCGGCTGCGTTCCCTCGTCGGCAACGCGTTCACCGCCCGGCAGGTGGAGCGGCTGCGGCCGCGCGTGGAGGCGCTGACCGAGGAACTCCTGGACGACCTCGGACGGGCGGCGGCCGCCTCCCCCGACGGAGTCGCCGACCTGCGCACGCACGTCGCCCTTCCGCTGCCCATGGGGGTCATCTGCGAGCTGCTCGGCGTGGACCCCGAGCACCGCGACCGGCTGCACAGGCTCACCAACACCGTGATCATCTCGACGAACACCACACCCGCCGAGGTGACGGCCGCCGTCCGGGAACTCGTGGAGCTGATCGCCGGCATCGCAGCCGCCCGCCGGGCCGACCCCGGCGAGGACCTCACCAGCGCGCTGATCGCCGCCCGCGACGACGACGGCGACCGGCTCGGCGAAGCCGAACTCATCGGCACCATGCGCCTGATGCTGGTCGCCGGCCACGAGACCACCCTCAACCTGATCAGCAACGCCGTGCGTGCCCTGTGCAGGCACCGCGACCAGCTCGACCTGGTCCTGGCGGGCGAGGCGAGCTGGTCGGACGTCGTGGACGAGACGCTGCGCTGGGACGGCCCGGTCAGCTGGTTCCCGTTCCGCTACCCCACCCGCGACGTGACCGTCGGTGGGACGGTGATCCCGCAGGGCACCCCCGTCCTCGCGGGCTACACGGCCGCGGGCCGGGACGAGGCCTTCCACGGGGCGGACGCCGACCGCTTCGACCTCACCCGCCCCACCGCCGGACGCCATCTCTCCTTCGGGCACGGCGCGCACTACTGCGTCGGGGCGCCGCTCGCCCGCCTGGAGGCCACCATCGCCCTCGAACGCCTCTTCACCCGCTTCCCCGACCTCGACCTCGCCGTCGCGGAGCCGAGCCTCCCGCGCCAACGGAGCTTCATCGGCAACAGCGTGGACGCGCTTCCCGTGCGGCCCGGCCGGGCGCGCTGAAGGGTGTTGCAGAAGGCTCGGTTCCTGTCGGTCGGACGCCGGGCGCCGGGTCAGCGCGCCGGGGCGGAGGGGGCCGGGACCTCGGAGCTCAACCAGCCCAGCGCGTCGGGATACATCCCGATCCACGTCTGGAAGTTGTGGCCGCCGGCGGGGCGCACCAGCGTCTTGACCCGGACGCCGGTCCCCGCCGCGGCCTTGGCGAAGGAATCGAGTTGCCCCGGCGGGCTGTCCTTGTCCTGCGCGGACGTGGCGAGGAACAGCGCGGCGCCCGTCTTCCTCGCGTGCGTGACCAGCCACATCGGGCTGTTGCGCTCCCTCAGGCCCCGGTCGGTCAGCACCCCCGCGTCCCCGGTCAGCGCGTCCGGGTCCAGCGCCGCCCCGGCGCCGAACACCTTCGGGTACTGGAGCGGCAGCTTCGCCGCGCAGTAAGCCCCCGTCGAAATGCCCATCAGCGCCCACCCCTTGGGCTGGGGCAGGGTACGGAAGTGGCGCGCGACGAGCGCCGGCACATCGTCCGCCAGCCAGGTGGCCACCCGGCGCCCCGGCACATCGCTGCAGTCGGTGTTCACCCCGCCCGGATTGATCTCCGGGATCACCAGGATGAAGGGGTGCGCCGCACCCAACCGGACCAGGTCCTCCAGCGCCCCCGGCATGTCGCCCAGCTCCGTCCAGGACCTGGGCGAGCCCGGATACCCGTGCAGCAGCGTCAGCACCGGGAAGCGGGTCTTCGCCGCGCCTGGGGCGCTGTACTCCGGGGGAGTCCAGACGATCACCTGGCCGGCCAGCTTGGAGCGGGTGCCCCGGAAGTAGGTGCTGCGGGTGCCGTCCTCGCCCGGCGTGAAGGTCGCCCGCCCCGCCGGGGGGCCCGTCATCGTGGAGCCGTTGCCGCTCGGGGTCCCCAGCAGGTCGTCCCAGGAGGCGTAGAGCCCGAAGCTCCCGTTGATCCACGTCGCCACCACGCAGATGGCGGTCAACTGGCAGAGCCCGATCATCAGCACCCGCGCGGTCCAGCGCAGCCAGCCGGGCCCGGGGAGGCGGTTCCAGAGCAGCAGCGTCGCGAGCATGGCGAGCGCGGTGACCACGACCAAGGTCACCAGGAACGACGTGCCGGTCAGCTCCACGGCCTCAATGTACGGCGCGCCCCGCCCGTGTCGGCGGCGGACCGCCCCGTGTCGCCCGCCCGCACCCGCACCGTCACCGCGTGCCATCCCGTGGCCCCGTCCGGGACCGTCGCCCTGCGCTTGCCGGTCTGTACGGCGCCCGTCCGGTCGGTGGCCCGGACCTCCAGGGTGTGGCGTCCGGGCGTGGCCTCCCACGGCCACAGCCACTGGCGCCAGGTGTCGTCGCCGTCCGAGTCCGCCAGCCGGGCCTCCTGCCACGGGCCGCCGTCGACCCGTACCTCGACCCGGGAGACGCCCCGGTGCAACGCCCACGCCACACCCGCCACCACGACCCGGCCCGCCGCCGGTTCCGCGAGCGGACGAGGAGTGTCGATACGCGACTGCGTCTTGACGGGCGCCTGCTGCGCCCAGGACCGCCGCACCCAGTACGCGTCGTACGCGGCGAAGGTGGTCAGCCGCAGCTCGCTCAGCCACTTGCAGGCCGATACGTACCCGTACAGGCCCGGCACCACCATCCGCACCGGGAAGCCGTGCGCGAAGGGCAGCGGCTCGCCGTTCATCCCCACCGCCAGCAGCGCCTCCCGGCCGTCCATCACGGCTTCGATCGGGGTGCCGATCGTCATCCCGTCCACCGAGCGCGCCACCAACTGGTCGGCCCGGCCGCCGCGCGACGGCGGTCGCACCCCCGCCTCCCGCAGCAGGTCGGCCAGTCGGACGCCGAGCCAGCGGGCGTTGCCCGCGTACGGACCGCCCACCTCGTTCGACACGCAGGTGAGGGTGATGTCGTGCTCGACGAGGGGACGCGCGAGCAGCGCGCGCAGGTCGAGGGTCAGCGGCTTCGTGACCCCGTCCCCGTGGACGCGCAACCGCCAGTCGGCCGCGTCCACGCGCGGCACGACCAAGGCGGTGTCCACCCGGTAGAAGTCGCGGGCGGGGGTGAGGAAGGGCGACACCCCGCGCGCCCGCACCTGCGCCCCGGCCGGTACCGGCGGGGCCGGTACCGCCGGCGGCGGCACGACCAGGTCCGCCCGGGAGGTCGTCGCGCCCGCCGACCCGTACGCTCCCAGGCGCCGTCCCGCGTACCAGGCGCCCGCCGAGACGGCCGTGGTGGCCAGCACCAGCCGACCGAATCCGCGCCGGTCCAGCGAACCGGCCCCACCGGTCCCACTCGCCCCACCGTCCCCAGTTCCCCCAGTGCCCGCCGGGCGCCTTCGCGTCGCAGCCCTGACCGCGAAGTGCAGCACCCAGGCCGCCACGAGCCCGCCCAGCAGCGAGGGCAGCGCGTCCTTCCAGGTCGCCCCGGGGCGACCGAGGGCGGCCACGGCGCCGACGAGGCCGAAGCAGGCGGCGACCGCGATCCCCGCGCGCGGCCGGCGTACGGCCAGTACCCCGGCCGCCACCGCGACCAGGCCCAGGACCACGACGATGCCGAGGGTCAGGACGGGCTTGTCCGCGGTGCCCAGGCTCCGCACCGCCCACTCCTTGACGACCGGCGGCGTACGGTCCACCACCGCGCCGCCGACGGCGGTCACCGGGGACGCCTCGGGCCGTACGACCGCGGCCGCCAGTCGCGCCGCCGCCAGCCCGGCGAAGGCGGCGAGCAGGCCGCACACCGCGCCCGCCGCGCGCCGGGCCCCCCGACCCCCGGATGTGCTGTGTACACCACTCATCGGGTCACCGTCCGCCCGGGCTCGCGCCGTCCCCCTTCCGACTGTACGAGCCCCAAGGCGCGGGAGTACCGCAGCGCGGGCGTTCGGGGGCACGTGCGTCGCGGGCCGGGGCGCGCCTCGGGACGGGCCGGGCCGGCGGGGTGCCGGCGGCCCGCTCAGGCCCGTGGCCGGCCGGCCCGCTCGGCGGCCCGCCGCGCCATGGTCTCCAGGCAGTTCTCGGAGCCGGCGGCGGTGGGGCGCGTGGCCGGCGCGGCCCGCTTGCGCAGCTCCACCACCCCGTCGGTGATCACGTCGCGCGGATCGGAGCGCCGGGGCGCCTCCCGCGCCGGGTCACCGGTCCGGCCCAACTCGTCGACGGCGGGGTCGGCGGCGCCGGCCGCGAGCAGCGCCAGCAGCTCCAGCGCCGCGGAGGGCCGCTCCCGTTCGGTCTCGGACATGCCCCATGCACTCCTGACGGCGTAGGAAGGGGCGGCCGCCGGGAGTACTCCGACGGCCGCCCCGGTCGGGTCCGGGTCAGTGAACCGACGACGCGGACCCGAGGTCGCCGCGCTGAGCGACCTCTCCCTCGCACGAGTGCCGAATTTCCCACGGGAGGGTGACGCTCACCCTCCGCCCCGACGGTCACCGCCCGAAGCGGTGCGGCTCACGTGCCGGCCTTCGGCAGGGCCGCCGCCACCGCGGCGGCCAGCGCGTGCGGATCACCGCTCGGGCTCGACGGGTGACGGGTGGTGCGCCGGGCCCACGCCTCCTCGAAGGCGTGCCAGTCGATCCCCTTCGGGGCGGCGCGCCTGACGAGCGCCTCCTCCAGCGAGGCGAAGTACCGGTCCCAGCGGGCGGCGTACAACTCCGAGACCAGACCGCTCCATTCACGGTTCGCGTAGTCGTGCAGGAAGCCCCCCTCACTGGTGCCGCGCCGCCCCCAGACGCTCAGGATCGAGCGGGCGTCGTACTCGTACCGGTCCTGCTCGGCCCGGTCCGCGCCGTGCGAGCGGGCGGCCGCCAGCCAACGGCCCAGCAGGAAGGCGGGGTCGGAGCCGGTCACGGCGTCCAGCTTCCGCTCCTCGTCGCGCCATTGGGCGGTCAGCCGCCGCAGCCGCGTCAGGTCCTTGGCCTCGTAGGCCTCCCGGATCCTCGGCAGCAGCACCCGCGAGTGGTTGGCCAGGGCCTGGCGGGCGGTGTCCACCAAGTCGAAGCGGTAGGCGCTGGAGGACCTGAGCGCCGGGGGCACCGCCAGCAGGTGGTCCAGCGCTCGGCGGACCGAATCGGACTGGTACCGCATTGACTTGGGGCTCCAGTGCGCGGCGCCCGTCGCGGTCAGACTCGGCCGGGCGGTGAAGAGGCTGTCCTGCGACTCCGACCACAACCCCGACGAGGTGCTGTACGGACCCTTGCGCAACTCCTCCCACGCCGCCGCGGCCCGGGCGTCCGGACGGCCGTAGCGGCGGGCCGCGAAGTCGGCGAACCACCGGCGCTGGTCGACCGGTCCCGGCTCCCATGCCAGGTCGGTGAAGAGGTCGAAGGCGGCCGGGTTCGTGCCGGTGGCCTCCGGCAGGTACGCGATGCCCCGGAGCGCGCTGTCCGGCTTGTCGCGCCAGGTCCCGAACCGGTCGATCCACACCGAGGTGTTCGCGCCGATCGTGGTGTGGCCGCCGAAGTTGTAGATCGTGCCCATCGCGTACGGGGCGCCGCCCCAACGGGCCTCGCGATCCAGGTGGTTGTAACGGTCGGACAGGCCGTCCAGGATCAGCAGCTTCGAGGTGTCCACCCCGGCCAGGAGTTCCTTCGTCGGGTCGTCCTGCCAGCCGAGCACCGCCCACAGGGCGCCCGGGTGGGCCGCCCACAGAGCCCGCTGGATGGCCCCCGCCGCGGCCCGGACGTCGACCGTGCCCGTCTTGCCGCCCTCGTGCAGGGGGCTCATCCGGTACATGGCGCTGTCGCCGAACACCTCCCGCTGCTCGCCGTAGTACGCGGCCGCCAGTTCCGCGAACACGGGGGAGGACGGGTCGAGCCAGTCCGGCCGGTCGAAGCCGGCCCAGTCGCCCTGCGGCACGGTGGACGCGCCTTGGTGGCGTGCGGCGAAGCCCGGCGGGACGGTGCCGAAGAAGCCGGGCAGGACCGGTGTCATGCCGAGGCCGCGCAACTGGTCCGCGATCCGGGCGCCGACATCGGCGCGCTCGCGCATCAGTCGCTCCGTGACCGGGCCGCCGAAGCCGCTGAGGTTCTGCAGCAGCCACCAGCTCTGGTGGCCGGGTGCCGGGATCCACTTCCGCAGTTCCTCGGCGGAGTAGCCGAACCGCTGGAGCGCCCGGTAGTACGGGTACTCCGCGCCGGTCTGCACGAACACCTCGTTGATGCCGTGCAGCGCGAGCAGGTCGATCTGCCGCCGGTGTTCCTCGAAGGTGCGGTAGGGGCCCGAGTACCCGTCGTCGGTGTCGTTGAGCGCGTACCGGTGGGGGACCCGCGCGGTGCGGGTGACGGGGGTGGGCACCCCCGGCAGGGTCGCGGGGAGCATGCCGATGCTGTCGCCGGGCCAGCCGATGTCGGCGCCGGCGACGTGTTGCAGGTACCAGCCGACGCCGGTGAGCAGGGTCGCCCCCGTGGAACCGCGTACGGTGATCGCGCCCGAGGTGCCGGAGACGGCGAAGGTGTCGTCCCCGGCGGAGGTGTCGGGCACCAGCGTGAACTGGCCGGCGTGGCGCGGCAGCAGTCGCAGCAGGGCGTCCCGCGCCGGACCGGTGTCGAAGGTCCGCGGCCGGGTCGCGGGGCGCGGCTGCTCCCGTACGCCGGCCGGTGCGCCGCCGGGTGCATCGGCCCGTGCGGGCGGGGCCGCGGCGGGGGAGGCCGCGGCCGGGACCGCCGCCCCGGGGGCGGTACCGGCGAGGATCAGGGTCAGCAGCGCGGTGGGAAGCGTCGCGAGCGCGACGGTACGGCGCCTGCGGGGGCGCGAAACGCGTGGCATCGGGTGTGCGTCGTCCTCTGTGTCTGGGCCTGTGGCGGTCGGGAAGTCCGGAGGGGGGCGCCGTCAGACCGGCAGGGCCCAGGTCTGGTCGACCCGGTGGTCACCGCACGCCGCGAGGCGCAGTCGCTCCGCGGGCGCGTCGGGTGCGGCCGTCGCGGCGGGTGCGGTCAGGCACAGCCCGCTCACGGTTTCCGTCAGGGTGCCGCTTCGGTCGTGCCGCCAGCTCTGTCCCGGCCGGCCGGGCGCGCACCGGGCCAGTTCCACCAGGCCGGAGTCGCCCGCTGACAGGCAGGCGTCGGCCAGTTTCAGCGTCGCCCCCCGCCCCAGGCTCCACCGCTGGTCGGGGGCGCCGGTACAGGCGGCCATCACGACCGCGCCGGCTCCCGTGGTGTTGGCCCCGTCGGCGCACCTGGCGCCCACACCGGCGATCTGCCCGGTCGGGACCGCGCCCGCGCACCCCTGCGGGGTGAGCCGCCAGACGCCGGTGTCGTGCGCTTCCACCCTGCCCGTCAACGCCGCCCCGATCCGGCCGCGTCGGCCGTTCCACAGGTTCTTGACGTCGGCGGTGCACCCGGGCAGGCCGACCTCGGCGAGCGGTACGTGGATGTCGCGGGCGGCGCCCGAACGGTTGAGGACGGCCACGGCGCGGTCGCCGTTCGCCAGCGGCCGCACGAGGATGTCGAAGGTGGGGTTGGAGGAGACGACGGCGCCCTGACGCCCCATCGGATCCTGGTCGAGCGCGATCAGATCGGTGTTGCCGAGGGCGGCGAGCCCGCCCGGGGTCAGTTCGGAGACCTGTGAGGAGAGGATGAACGGGGCCGCCATCATGGCCCACAGACCGACCTGGCTGCGGCTCTCCGCCGCGCTCAGCCCGGGCGCGCCCGCGATGAGGAAGTCCGGGTCGTTCCAGTTGCCGGGGCCCGCGTACCGGCCGAGCCAACGGTTGTAGCCGTAGTTGCCGAGTACGGCGCTCCAGCGGGAGGCGTTCGGCGCCTTCGGGTCGTAGACCTTGATGTCCTTGCCCTCGCGCCACAGTTGGCCGGTCTCCCCGACCCAGTGGAGCACCCTGTGCCAGTCGGACCCGCCCCATTCGCCCTGCTGGAAGTAGGCGGGCGCGGACGCGGACAGCACCATGTCGCGTCCGCTGTCGCGCAGCGCCCGGGCGACGGCGTGGTAGGCGTCCCGGTAGGCCTGTTCCCTCGTGGCGCCGGGGGGCACGTACAGGTTGCAGCCGTCCATCTTGACGTAGTCCACGTTCCAGGACGCGAACAGTCGGGCGTCGCGGGCGTAGTGGTCCCCGCCGCCGCCCGCGGGGGCGCCGCTGCCGGGGTAGCGCTCGCAGGTGAGGGAACCGGCGTCCTGGTAGATGCCGAACTTCAGCCCCTTCGCGTGGAGGTGGTCCCCCAGCCACGCCATGCCGTGCGGGAACTTCCGTGTGTCGGTGACCAGATCGCCCCTGGCGTCGCGGGACTTGGTCATCCAGCAGTCGTCGACGGTCACCGTGTCGTAGCCCTTGGCGGCGAGTCCGGTGGACACGAGCGCGTCGGCGTTCGCGACCACCTTGGCCTCGTCGATGTCGCACATGTAGTGCGCCCAGTTGTTCCAGCCCATCGGCGGGGTCAGCGCGAGCGGGGTGTCGGAGGTGGCGGTGGGCTCGCCCGCCGCCGGCGCGGCGCCGAGGACGAGCGCCAGCAGGGCGGCCGCTGTCAGGCAGGGGAGCGACGCACGAGGGCGAGGCGGCACGGGATCTCCTTGAGTGGGGGAGGTACCGACGGGCTGTCGAGCGCTCAGTGCAGCGGTGCCACTACCCGCTGTCAACGGCCTTCGCGGCTTTCGTCCCCATGACCAGCAATTTGGGCGCAGTGGCGTCACACGATCGAGGTGGACCGAGCAGGGCCGCGCGGTACGCGCCGATCCCTCCCGCGCCGTCCGGTCCCGTGTGTGCACACATGTGATACGGCGTCTGTTACATCGTCTGTTACGGTGTATCCATGCCGCGTAGATCAGCAGCCCTCGACCGCGCCACTCCCGGGGCGATCGCCGAAGCCGCCCTCGCCATCCTGGACGAGGAAGGTCCCGGCGCCCTGAGCTTCCGCGCCCTCGCCGATCGGCTCGACGTCTCCCACGCGACCGTCCAGCGGCGCTGCGTCGACCTCGCGGGCCTGCTCGACCTCTGTACCGAGCACTTGGCCGCGCGGCTGCCCGAGATCCCCGCCACGGCCGACTGGGCCGAGGCCACCGAACTGCGCTTCCGCGCCCTCTACCGGCTGCTCGTCGCCCACCCCGGACTGCTGGTGCTGCGCGGAGGTCGCCCCTGGCTCGGCCGCGAACTGCTGGCCCGGCTCGTCGAACCGGCCCTCGCCGACAGCGTCGCCGCCGGCATGAGCGCCGCCGAGGCGATGACCGCGTACCGCAGGATGTACCTGCTCACCCTCGGCAGTGCCGCCTTCGTCGACCATCGTGACCCGGCGGGGGCCACCGCGCGGTCCCGGGCCGCGCTGGCCGCCCTGGACCCGTCCGAATTCCCGGTGCTGTCCGCGGGCATCGCCGCCGTGCTGCCCGCCCTGACCGACCACGAGGTCTACTACGGCGCCCTGCGCCAACTCATCGAGGCGGCCCGCCCCACCGCCGCCTGAACCCCACCGCCGCCTCCCGAAGGGCCGACGTCCATGGAACAGCAGCTCGACTACGCCGCCGTACGCGCCGCCGCCGACCGGATAGCCGGGGTGACGCGGCCCGCCGCAGTGGTGCCCGCCGAAGACGGGGTCTGGTACGCGCTGGAACACCTCCAGCACACCGGCTCCTTCAAGGCCCGCGGCGCCCACAACTTCCTCGCCGCCCATCACGCCGCCGGCGCGCTCCCGTCCGCCGGTGTCACCATCGCCTCCGGCGGCAACGCGGGTCTGGCCTGCGCCTGGGCGGCGCGTGCCCATTCCGTGCCCGCCACCGTGTTCCTGCCCGGCAACGCGCCCCGGGTGAAGGTGGAACGACTGCGCGGCTACGGGGCCGCCGTGCACCTCGTCGGCGACCGGTACGCCGAAGCCCTGGCCGCCTGTCGGGAGTTCGCGGCCGACAGCGGGGCCCTGGGCAGCCACGCCTACGACCATCCGTTGATCGCGGCGGGTGCGGGGACGCTGCTCGACGAGATCCGACTCGCCCTGCCCGGCCTGGACACGGTCGTCCTGGCGGTCGGCGGCGGCGGCCTGTTCGCCGGCGTCGCCACCGCCGCGCGCGAGCACGGCGTCCGCGTGGTCGCCGCCGAACCGGAAGGCTGCCGGGCGCTCAACGCGGCCTTGGAGTCGGGTCGGCCGGTCGACGTGCCGGTGGACTCGGTGGCCGCCGACTCGCTCGGGGCGACGAGGGTTTCCGCCGACGCGCTGGCCGCGGCCCTGCACGAGGGCGTCGACTCGGTGCTCGTACCGGACTCGGAGATCACCGACGCCCGCCGCGCGCTCTGGGAGGACCGCCGGATCGTGGTCGAGCCCGGTGCCGCCACGGCCCTGGCGGCACTGCGCCGGGTTCCGCGAGCGCCGGGCGCTCGGGTCGCCGTCATCCTCTGTGGAGCGAACACGGACCCGGCGGACCTTTCGCCGGCCCTCGGGTAAAGCGCATTAGCGCGGGACGGGGACCGTGGCGGGAAAACAACGACAAAGAGCCAACCCCGCGCGAAAGGGCCCTGCCCGATGGAATGGGCACGGGGGCGGATGATTTCCGGTCGGAGCGCATGACGCCAGGTGGTCGCGGTGTTGACGAACAGGCGCCGGTCTGCCTGGAGTCCACCACCTCGCCGGGGTACCCGCAGCGGCTCGGCCAGGGGGGTCGGCGGCCACGTTGACGGGTTCGGGAATTCGGGTGAGCGTGGTGCCCGCCCTCCGGCAGCGATGCCGGAATATCCCCTGGAGGCCCCGACGATGCCCCGTTCCCCCATGGCCCGCACGGTCCTCACCACCCTCGCGGCGGCCACCTTCCTGTCGAGTGCCGCGTGCGGGGTCGGCGGACCGGGAGAAGCGAAGGAGGCGGCGAGGACCGGAAAAGCGGCGGGCGGGATCACTTTCCGCACCCTTCAGCTGAAACCGGTGTTCACGGCATACGTCCAATCGGTCATCGACGCCTTCCGGCGGCAATACCCGGACGTGAGAGTGAAATGGGAGGACGTGCCCGGCGAGGGATACAACGAAAAGCTCGTCGCCGACGCCCAGGCCGGGGTCCTCCCCGATGTCGTCAACCTCTCCACCGACTCCTTCCAACTCCTCGGCGACCGGGGCATGCTCGCCGATGTCACCCGGCTCGACCCGCGGGTGGCCGGGGAGTACGTCCCGGGGGCCTGGGAGCAGTTCAAACTGCCCGGCAAGGGCGACAGCGTCTTCGCCTACCCCTGGTACGTGACCCCGGAGATCCTCACCTACAACGCGGACCTCTTCCGCGAGGCCGGACTGGACCCCGACACACCGCCGGTCGGTGTGGAGCAGTTCTTCGACTATGCCGAGCAGATCGCGGCCAGGTCCGGCGGCCGGTACTCCGCCTTCATGGCGGACCCCAAGGGACGGCTGCCGGGGGACTGGCAGAAGATGGGCGTCCCCATCCTGAACGGCGCGAAGGACGGCTTCGTGTTCGACACCCCCAAGGCCGTCGAGTGGGTCGAGCGGATGAAGTCCCTCTACGCCAAGGGGGCCATGCCCAAGGAGTCCCTCCTCAAGGCCGACGACATCAACCAGCTCTACGGCGCGGGGAAACTCGTCTTCGGCCCCGGCTCACCGGGCTTCGTCAAGGACGTCAAGCAGAACGCCCCCCAGGTCTACGCCGCCACCCGCGTCGCGGGCGCCGTCACCGGGCGGATCGGCCACATCGGCGTCTACGCACAGTCACTCGGCATCCGCAAGGACACGCGACACCCGGACGCGGCGGCGGAATTCGCCAAGTGGGTCACCAACGGACCCAACCAGGTGGCGTTCTCGAAGAAGGCCACCATCTACCCCTCCAACGCCGTGGGCCTGAAGGATCCGTACTTCTCCGACCGGGGTGACGGCAAGGACGCGGAGACGCTGGCCCGGGCCGTGGGGGCCGAGGAGTTGAAGACCGCGGCGCTCGACGCCAACACCCCCGTCCAGTGGACCAACCAGGTCGGTGACGCGGTCGTCCGCGAGGTGCAGAAAGCCATCAAGGGCGAGCAGGACGCCGGGACGGCGGTGAGGAAGGCGCAGGAGGAGGCGAACAGGCTGCTCGTCGACGCGGCGAGGAAATGAGGATCACCGGCCCGGCCGGTCCCGGCGGGGTCGGCCGCCCGGCCGCGCCGTCGGCCGCCCGCCCGGCCGCGCCGGGCAAGGCCGCGACACCGGGCGCACCGGAACGTCGGCGGTCGCCGTGGGCCCCGTACCTCTTCCTCGCCCCCGGGCTGGCGCTGGTGCTCCTGTTCAGCGTCTGGCCGTTCCTGAACACCGTGATCCTCTCCTTCACCGACGCGCGGATCCTGCGCGGTGGCCGCTTCACCGGCCTCGCCAACTACCGTCGCGCCCTGACCGACCCCGACTTCTGGCTCGCGACCGGCAACAGCGTCCTGTACCTGCTGGTCGTCGTGCCCTGCCTGGTCCTGCTCCCGCTGGCCCTCGCCGTACTCGTGCGCACCCGAGTCCCCGGCATCGGCTTCTTCCGGTCGGCCTTCTACACCCCGGTGATCGCCTCCGCCGTGGTCGTCGGCCTGATGTGGCAGTGGGTGCTGCGCAGCGACGGCCTGCTCAACACCGTCCTGCGAGGGCTCCGCGTCGTCTCCGAGCCGGTGCCCTTCCTCACGGACAGCACCCTGCTGCTGTTCTCCGCGATGATCGTGACCGTATGGAAGGGTCTCGGCTACTACATGGTGTTCTACCTCGCGGCCCTCGGAAACGTCTCCGTCTCCCTCTACGAGGCGGCCGCCCTCGACGGCGCGGGCGCCGTCCGACGCTTCTTCAGCGTCACCGTCCCCCAGGTGAAACCGATGATGCTCCTCGTGGGCACCCTCTCGGCGATCTCCGCGCTGCGCGTGTTCACCGAGATCTACATCCTGGGCGGCGAGAGCGGCGGCCCGGGCGGGGGAGCCCGTACCCTGCCCTTCCTGATCCGGCAGGTCGGCCTCGGCTTCGCCGGCGAGACCGGCTACGCCTCCGCCGTCTCCCTCCTGCTGTTCCTCCTGACGCTGGTGTTCAGCCTGCTGGGCCGCCGCCTCTCGAAGGGGGACGAGGGGTGAGCACGCGGGTCGCCGCCGGGCGCGGCGGGAGCCGGCGCAGGGGGCGCCGCCGCCTGGCCGGTCCGATCGGCCGGTACGCCACCTTGACGCTGATGCTGGTGGTCATGCTCGGGCCGATCGTCTGGCAGTTCCTGACCTCGCTGCGCGGCCGTACGGAGAACGTGTACGACGGCGTCCTGCCGACCCGGCCCACATTCGACAACTACGTCCGGCTCGCCCAGTCGTTCCCGATCCTGCACTACACCGGCAATACGCTGGTGGTGGCGGCCCTCGCCGTCACCTCGAACGCGGTCTTCGCCTCGATGGGCGGCTACGCGCTCTCCCGCGCCGGCTGGAAGGGCCGCGGAGGCGTCTTCACCGTTTTGGTGGCGACCCTGATGTTCCCCTTCGAGTCCGTCATGATCTCGATGTTCCTCACCGTGCGTGGCATGGGGCTGGTCGACACGCTCATCGGGGTGTGGCTGCCGGGCGCCGTCTCCGTCCTCAACATCATGGTCATGCGGGCGGCGTTCCTCGCCGTCCCCCCGGAGATCGAGGAGGCCGCACTGCTCGACGGCGCGGGCGAGTGGACCCGCTTCACGCGGGTGTTCCTGCCGTCCGCCAAGGGCGCCCTGACCGTCGTCTGCATCACCAGTTTCATGGGCGCCTGGGACGACTTCCTGTGGCCCCTGTTGGTCCTCACCGACAGCGATCACTACACCCTGCAACTCGGCCTGAAGACCTTGTCCGGCGCCAACACCGTCAACGACCAGCGGATCATCGCCGCCGGTGCGATGGCCGCGTTGATCCCGATGATGCTCCTCTTCCTCGCCCTCCAGCGTTTCTTCTTCAAGGGCGTGGGCGAGGGAGCCGTCAAGCTCTGAGTCCCGCCCCGCCACCCGCCCTTCCCCTTCTGGAGCAGCCGTCATGCACGACGACCGCAGCGTTGCCGAACACCGCCTCCGCCGGGTCCTCAAGGAGCGCCTCACTCCCGCCGTCCACTCCTGTCCCGTGCCGCTGACCGTCGAGCGCTGGGACGTACCGGGCGAGCCCGTGCCCGTGGGGGAGGGGCTGCGAGCGCCCTACGTGCCCTGCGCGGTCGCGGACCCGTGGGGCCCGGCCTGGGGCACCACCTGGTTCAAGGTCACGGGCACCGTACCGGCGGACTGGGCGGGCCGCACCGTCGAAGCCGTCCTCGACCTCGGCTTCGACCGGATGATGCCCGGCTTCCAGTGCGAGGGCCTGGTCCACGACGCGGGAGGCGCCGAGATCAAGGCGCTCAACCCCTACAACGACTGGGTGCGCGTCGCCGACCGTGCCGAGGGCGGCGAGCGGATCGAGTGGTACGTCGAAGCCGCCGCCAACCCCGTCCTCGTCGAGCACCGGCCCACCTACGAGGGGGACGTGCGGACCAGCGCGGACCGGCCCCTCTACCGGCTCGCCCGGATGGAACTGGCCGTCTTCGAGAGCGAGGTGTGGGAACTCGTACAGGACCTCGACGTCCTGCACGCCCTCATGACGCAGCTCGACGAGGCCGACGCCCGGCGGTACGCGATCCTGCGCGCCGTCGACGCCTCGCTGGACGCCCTGGACCTCGACGACGTGCCGGGCACGGCGGCCGCCGCCCGGGCCCGACTGGCAGGGGTGCTCGCGACCCCGGCCAACGCCTCCGCGCACCGGATCAGCGCGGTCGGGCACGCGCACATCGACTCCGCGTGGCTGTGGCCGCTGCGCGAGACGGTCCGCAAGGTGGCGCGGACGACGTCGAACATGGTCAACCTGATGGACGAGCACCCCGAGTTCGTGTTCGCCATGTCGCAGGCCCAGCAGCTCGACTGGATCAAGACCCACCGGCCCGAACTCTTCGAACGGATCAAGAAGAAGATCGCGGACGGGCAGTTCGTCCCGGTCGGGGGCATGTGGGTGGAGTCGGACACCAACATGGTGGGCGGCGAGGCGATGGTCCGCCAGTTCCTCCACGGCAAGAAGTTCTTCCTGGAGGAGTTCGGGATCGAGACCCGCAACGTCTGGCTGCCCGATTCCTTCGGCTACACCGCCGCCCTGCCGCAGATCGTCAAACTCACCGGCTCCACCTGGTTCCTGACCCAGAAGATCTCCTGGTCCCAGGTCAACGCCTTCCCCCACCACACCTTCTGGTGGGAGGGCATCGACGGTACTCGCGTATTCACGCACTTCCCGCCCGTCGACACCTACAACAGTGACCTCGGGGGAGCGCAACTCGCCCACGCGGCCCGCAACTACCGCGAGAAGGGACGCGGTTCGCGTTCGTTGGTGCCGTTCGGCTGGGGCGACGGCGGTGGCGGCCCGACCCGCGAGCACCTGGCGAGGGCGCGGCGACTGCGCGACCTGGAGGGCTCGCCGCGCGTGGAGATCGAGCGACCCGACGCGTTCTTCGAGAAGGCCCACGCGCAGTATCCCGACGCGCCCGTCTGGGCCGGAGAGCTGTACCTGGAGCTGCACCGGGGCACCTACACCTCGCAGGCTAAGACCAAGCGGGGCAACCGTCGATCCGAATCACTGCTGCGCGAGGCGGAGTTGTGGGCGACGACCGCCGCGGTGCGGGTCGCGGGGTACGCGTACCCGTACGAGGACCTGGAACGGATCTGGAAGACCGTCCTGCTCCACCAGTTCCACGACATCCTGCCCGGCTCCTCCATCGCCTGGGTGCACCGCGAGGCGCGCGAGACGTACCGCCGGGTGCGGGAGGAACTGAGCGGGATCACCCGGGACGCGCAGCTCGCGCTGGCGGGGGAGGGGACGCGGGAGCTGGTGTTCAACTGCGCCCCGCACGCCCGGCGCGGGGTCCCGGCCGGCGGGGCGGGGGTGCCGGAACCGGCCGCCGGGCCGGTCACCGTCGGGGAGCGGCCCGGCGGCGGATACGTCCTGGCCAACGGGCGGCTGCGGGTGGAGGTCGACGGACGCGGGCTGATCGTGTCGGCGTACGACCTGGAGGCCGGGCGGGAGGCCGTCGCGCCGGGCGCCGCCGCGAACCTGCTCCAGATCCACCCCGACTTCCCGAACATGTGGGACGCCTGGGACCTCGACGCCTCCTACCGCCACCGGGTCACCGACCTGGTGGGACTGGACGCGCTGGACGTCACGGAGGCGGGGCCGGAGACGGTGACGGTGCGGGTCGTCCGCTCCTTCGGCTCCTCCCGGGTGGCGCAATCGCTCACGCTGCGGGCGGACGCCAAGACGGTGGACATCCGCACCGAGGTGGACTGGTACGAGACGGAGAAGATCCTCAAGGCGGCCTTCCCGCTGGATGTGAAGGCCGAACGCTCCGCCGCCGAGATCCAGTTCGGCCACGTGTACCGGCCCACCCACACCAACACCTCCTGGGAGGCGGCCAAGTTCGAGATCTGCGCGCACCGGTGGCTGCACGTCGAGGAGCCCGGCTGGGGCGCCGCCGTCCTCAACGACTCCACGTACGGCCACGACGTGACCCGGGACGTGCGCCCCGACGGCGGGCAGACCACCACCATCCGGCTCTCCCTCCTGCGCGCCCCGCGCTACCCCGACCCGGAGACCGACCAGGGCGCCCACACCCTGTCCTTCTCGCTCGCACCCGGCGCGACGATCGCCGACGCCGTCCGCGAGGGGCACGCGCTGAACCTGCCGGAGCGGGTGGTGCCCGGTGCCGGTCCGGTGGCGCCGCTGGTGACGGTGGACGGCGACGCGGTGGTGGTGGAGGCGGTCAAGCCGGCCGAGGACCGAAGCGGAGACGTCATCGTCCGGGTGTACGAGTCCCTGGGAGGCCGGGCCGCGGCCACCCTTACGGCGGACTTCGCGCCGACGGCCGCCACCGAGTGCGACCTGCTGGAGCGGCCCCTCGCGCCCACCGCCGTCGGCGCCCTCACGCCCGACGGTGTCCTCGCCCTGTCCCTGCGCCCCTTCCAGATCGTCACGGCCCGCCTCCACCGGGCCTGACCCGTCCCCGGTCGCCGGCCGGCCGCGGGTGCCCGTACGACCGCGGCCGGACGGGCACCCCTCCCACGCGTGAACTGCGCCACAGGTCCCGTCGGCCGGGGGCGCCGGGCCCGGCAATACCGGGGTGCGGCGCCCCTTACCGGTTATGCACCTAGTTGCAAAACGTTGCCCCCCTCGCTAGAACAGGTGCATCACCCCCGCGCGAGGAGGCACACCCCCATGAGTTCGCAGACCCCGCAGAGCTCCCAGAGCCGGTACCCGCACCTGCTGCGCCCCCTGGACCTCGGATTCACCACCCTGCCGAACCGCGTGATCATGGGATCGATGCACACCGGCCTCGAAGAGCACGAAGGCGGCTTCGAGCGCCTCGCCGCCTTCTACGCCGAGCGTGCGCGCGGCGGCGCCGGCCTCATCGTCACCGGAGGCATCGCCCCCAACGACGCCGGCCGCCCCTTCGAGGGCGGGTCCCGCCTCACCACCGAGGACGAGGCCGCCGAGCACCGGGTGATCACCGAGGCGGTGCACGCCGAGGGCGGCAAGATCGCGATGCAGATCCTCCACTTCGGCCGCTACGCCTACCACAAGGACCTGGTCGCACCCTCCGCCCTCCAGGCCCCCATCAGCCCGTTCGTTCCGAACGAGCTCACCGACATCGAGGTCGAGCGCACCGTGGAGGACTTCGTCCGCGCCGCGCGCCTGGCCAAGCTGGCCGGCTACGACGGCGTCGAGATCATGGGCTCCGAGGGCTACCTGATCAACGAGTTCATCGCCGCGGCCACCAACCGGCGCACCGACCGCTGGGGCGGCGCGTACGAGAACCGCGTCCGCTTCCCCCTGGAGATCGTGCGGCGCACCCGGGAGGCCGTGGGCGAGGAGTTCATCATCGTCTACCGCCTCTCGATGCTCGACCTGATCCCCGGTGGCTCCACCCTGGAAGAGGTCGTCCGCCTCGCCAAGGAGGTCGAGGCGGCCGGCGCCACCATCATCAACACCGGCATCGGCTGGCACGAGGCCCGTATCCCCACCATCGCCACCTCCGTCCCGCGCGGCGCCTACACCTGGGTCACCAAGCGGCTGATGGGCGCGGTGTCCGTCCCCCTCGTCACCAGCAACCGCATCAACACCCCGGAGATCGCCGAGGAACTGCTGGCCGACGGGCGCGCCGACCTCGTGTCGCTGGCCCGCCCCTTCCTCGCGGACGCCGACTTCGTCAACAAGGCGCGCGCCGGCGCCTCCGAAACCATCAACACCTGCATCGGCTGCAACCAGGCGTGCCTCGACCACACCTTCAGCGGCAAGATCACCAGTTGCCTGGTCAACCCGCGCGCCTGCCACGAGACCGAACTGGTCCTCTCCCCGACGAAGCTGAAGAAGCGGGTCGCCGTCGTCGGGGCCGGCCCGGCCGGTCTGGCCTGCGCCGTCTCCGCCGCCGAGCGCGGTCACGCCGTCACCCTCTTCGAGGCCTCCGGACACATCGGCGGCCAGCTCGACATCGCCCGCCGCATCCCCGGCAAGGAGGAGTTCGCGGAGACCATCCGCTACTACGGCAACCGGCTCACCGCCCACGGCATCGACCTGCGACTGAACACCCGCGCCGACGTGGAGACGCTCCGGGGCTACGACGAGGTCGTCGTCGCCACCGGCGTCACCCCCCGCACCCCCGACATCGAGGGCGTCGACCACCCCGACGTGGTGACCTACCTCGACGTCCTGCGCGACGGCGCCCCGGTGGGCGAGCGCGTCGCCGTCGTCGGAGCCGGCGGCATCGGCTTCGACGTCGCAGAGTTCCTCACCGACAGCGGCGAGGGCGCCTCCCAGGACCCGGCCGTCTACTTCCGCCACTGGGGCGTCGACACGGCGTACACCGGCCAGGGCGGCCTCGTCGCCCCCGAGCGGCCCGCGCCGCCGCGCCGGGTCCACCTGCTCCAGCGCAAGACCACCAAGGTCGGCGCGGGCCTGGGCACCACCACCGGCTGGATCCACCGCGCCGAGCTCAAGCACCGCGGCGTCGTCTCGGTGGCCGGGGCGACCTACGACCGGATCGACGACGAGGGCCTGCACATCACCGTCGACGGCGAGCAGCGCCTGGTCCCCGCCGACACCGTCGTGCTCTGCACCGGTCAGGAGCCGCGCCGTGACCTGTACGAGGAGCTGCGCGCCGCGGGCGTCGACGCCCACCTGATCGGCGGCGCCGACGCGGCAGCCGAACTGGACGCCAAGCGGGCCATCCGCCAGGGCACGGAACTCGCCGCGAGCCTGTGAACCGGTAGCGTCCGTTCCAACCTTCGGACGGCGCAATGGTGTTGTGGCGGCCCCCGGCGGGCCGCCACAATCCCCTGATGACCCTCACACCGGCAGACGCCGACCGGATCCTCGCCGACAACTTCGCCCCCTGGGTGCTCGCCCTCGGCCTCACCGTCCGGGAGACCGGCGAGCGGCACGCCGTGCTGTGGCTGCCGTGGTCCGAGGAACTGGCCCGGGACGGCGGCGGGCTCTCGGGCCAGGCGCTGATGGCCGCCGCCGACACCGCGACGGTGATCGCCGTGTCCGCCGCCCGCGGCGGCTACGGCCCGATGACCACCGTCCAGCAGTCCACCAGCTTCCAGCGCCCGGTCCTGGGCGCCGACGTGGCGGTCGCCGCCCGGGTGACCAAGCTCGGCAAGCGGATGGCCTTCGCCGACATCACCATGACCCCCGAGGGCTCGACGGAACCCGCCGCGACGGCCTCCACCGTCTACGCCCTGCTCGGGTGAGTTCCCTTTCCCGCGACCGCGACTTCAACGTCTTCTGGCTCGGGCAGGCGCTGTCCGTCCTCGGCGGGTCCGTCTCCGCCGTCGCACTGCCGCTGATGGTCTTCGCGGCCACGGGTTCGGTCTTCCGGATGGGCCTGGTCACGGTGGTGTCGGCGGCCACCGCGGTGGTGACCGGGATCTTCGCCGGTTACGTGGTCGACCGGGTGGACCGCCGTCGGCTGATGATCGTCTGCGATCTGGCGAGGGCCCTGCTGCTCGGGGCGGTGCCCTTCCTCTGGTCGGCCTGTCCCCGCCTCTGGCTGCTGTACCTGCTGACCGCGCCGGTCGGCGCGCTGAAGAGCTTCTTCGACGTGGCCTACGTGACGGCGGTGCCCCACCTCGCGCCGCCCGAGGACCTCACCCGCGCCAACGGGCGGCTGATGAGCACCTTCGCCCTGGGCACCCTGCTCGGACCGGGGATCGCCGGGGCGGTCGCGGCCGGCGTGGGGCCCGCCTGGGCGCTGGGGCTGGACGGCGTCACGTTCCTGATCTCCTCCGTCAGCCTGGTGTTCGTCCGTTTCGGTCCGGGCCACGACGAGGGGCGGGAGCGGCCGGCCGGCCCGGCGCCGGGCGCGGTCGGGGTGCTGCGCGAGATGTTCGTGGTCGGGTTCCGGTTCCTGTGGACGCACCCGTTGCTGCGCCCGCTGACCGTCCTGCTCACCCTGCTGACCTTCGTCACCGTCGGCGCGACGGACCTGCTGATCTTCCGGGTCGAGCGCGACCTGCACCAGGGCTCGACCACCCTGGGCTACGTGATGGCGACGAGCGCGCTGGGCACGCTCGTCGGCGCGTTCACCGCCGGACGGCTGCGCCGCGACCTGGGGTTCGGCGTCTGCTGGCTGGGCTCGATCGTCGCCATCGCGGTGTCGTTCGCCGGGATCGGGGTGAGCCGCAGCGTGCCGGTCGTCGCGGCCCTCGCCGCCCTGTTCATGTTCGGACTGACCCTGGGCGGGGTCTGTTCCATGACCCTCCGCCAGGAGGTGACCCCCCAGCCGATGTTGGGCCGGGTCACCGCCGCCTTCTGGACGGTGCACAACGCCTCGGGCCCGGTGGGCGCGGGCGTGCTGACCGCGCTGGCCGACCGGCACGGGGTCCCCGCCGTCAGCCTGGCCGGCGGGGCGTTCTGCCTGCTGATCTTCGGCGCGGGACTGTTCACCCCGCTGCGTGCGAGCGGCCCCCGCGCCGGGACGGCGCCCCCGGTGGCGCCGCTCAGCCGGCTGCGGCGGCCACTGCGGGGCCCACGCCGGTGAGGCGCTCCGCCACGGCCCAGAGCCGGGCGTTGGCGGCGGGGTCCAGGGCGCGCCGGGTGATGCGGGACTCGCCCGCCGGCCCGACCAGGCCGAACAGCCCCCTCGGCCCGTAGTAGGCGCCGGCGGTGGCGTCCGGGCTGGTGGCGGCGTAGAGCAGCGGTTCCGTGCCGGGGCCGACCTCCTGCTTCGGGAGGAAGTCCACGGCGCTGACGAGGCCGTGCAACCGCGAGGGCCTGCCCCGGCCCAGGCTCGCGCTGGCGGTCTGGAGGTTCGTCTTCGTGTAGCCGGGGTGGGCGGCGGTGCTGCGCAGCGGCCAGTTCTGCTCGGCGGCGAGGACCGCCAGGTGGCGGGCCATCATCAGGTCGGCCAGCTTGGACTGGGCGTAGGCGAGCATCGGGACGTAGCGCCGTCGCTCCCACTGGAGGTCGGTCGGGTCGATCCTGCCGAAGTCGGCGGTGGCGCTGCTCATCGTCGTGACGCGCGGGGCGGGCGCCGCGAGCAGTGCGGGCAGCAGCCGGACCGTGAGCGCCAGCGGGCCGAGGAAGTTGGTGCCGAACTGGAGCTCGAAGCCGTCGGCGGTGGTCATCCGGGTCGGCGGGGCCATCAGGCCGGCGTTGTTGACCAGCAGGTCGAGCGGGACGCCGTCGGCGAGGAACGCGTCGGCGAAGGCGGCGACCGACGCGAGGTCGGCCAGGTCGATCCGGCGCACCTCCACCCGGGCGTGCGGATGCCGGGCCAGGATCTCCTCGCGGGCCCGCTCGCCCTTGGCGGGGGTCCGCACCGCGAGCACGACGCGGGCGCCGGCCTCGGCGAGCCGGCGCGCGGCCTCCTTGCCCGTTCCGCTGTTGGAGCCGGTGACGACGGCGAGCTTTCCGGACTGGTCGGGAACGGCGTACATGGCGTACTCCTCGGGAGGCGCGATAACAGACCGTCGGTCTGATGCTTCTCCCGAAGTTAGCAGACCGCTGGTCTGATAACAACAGACCGCAGGTCTGTACGCTGGACGCGTGACTCTGCCCACGAAGTTCCAGCGCGCCCGCAGCGAGGAACAGCGCGCCGCCCGCCGCCGGGCGATCCTCGACACGGCGGCCGCCATGCTCACCGAGATGCCGGTCGCCCAGGTGACGTTGAACGAACTCGCGCGCAGGGTCTGCCTCGCCAAGTCGAACGTGCTGCGCTACTTCGAGTCCCGTGAGGCCGTCCTGCTGGAACTCCTGGCCGCCGCCTCCCGCGAGCTCGTGGACCACCTCGACGGCGCGCTCGCCCGGGCGGTGGAGGGCGCCGGCGCGGCCGAGCGGGCCGACCGGGTCGCCGACTGCCTCGCACAGGCCCTCGCCGTCCGCCCGGTGCTGTGCGATCTGATCAGCGCCCAGGCCGCCGTGCTGGAACACAACGTCTCGCCGCAGGTCGCCGTGGCCTACAAGCGGGCCGCCCTGGAGAGTGCGACGACCCTCGCCGGGCAGATCGCCTCCCACCTGCCGGAGCTGGGGGAGGAGGACGCCTTCCGGTTCGTCGTGTCCGCGACGATGGTCATCGGCGCCGTGTGGGCCAACGCCCAACCCTCCGCCGCCCTGCGCGCGGCCTACGAGGCCGACCCGTCGCTGGCCGCGCTGTGCGTCGACTTCGCCCCCACGCTGCGCGAGACGCTGGAGGTGCTGCTCTCGGGGCTGCTGGCGCGCGCGCGGACCTCCCGACCGGCCTGAGGCGTCCCCGTACACACACGAAGGCCCCCGCGCCGTCGGAGGCGTCGGGGGCCTATCGCGTGCGGAGGGGACGGAGGGTCAGAACAGGAACGGCGACGGCAGGGACGGGCCCGGCGAGGCGGCGCGCCGTTCGGCCGAGCCCGGGACGCCACGGCAGGTCACGTCCCGCGCGGGCAGCCGGCCCGTGGTGAGGTACGCGCCGACCGGCGCGGTGACGCACGAGGTGGGGTCGATCAGGTACACGCCGTGACCCTCGCCGCCCTGCGCCAGCACCATCCGCGACCCGGTCAACGCGCGGTGCAGGCCCTGGCCGCTGACCAGGGGTGTCTGCGAGTCCGACTCGTTCTGCACGGTCAGGACCGGGGCCCCGGTCCTCATCGGCGTGGCGGCCTCGATCGGCCTGGACCAGAAGGCGCAGGGCTTGATCCCGGACGTGAAGTCCCCGTACAGCGGGTACCGCGCCTTGTCCCGGACCGTCTCCCGCTCGTACTGCTCGGGATAGCGCGGCCACTCCGTGTCGCCGCACACCACGGCCAGCATCGCGGCCGTGCCGTTGTCCGAGGCCGGCCCCGAAGGCGGAACCAGCAGCTTCCGCTGCGCCGGGGACAGCGCCGCCGGCTTGCCGTCGGCCGCGTCCTTGAGCGCCCTGACGGCGGGGGCCGCCTGGGCGGGGTAGAAGAAGAGCGCCCGTCGCGCCCGGATGTCGTCACCCGTCCACTTCATGCCGTCGAGGGGGATCGGGTCCTTGTCGGCCCGGGCCACCAGCGCCCAGAACGTGTCCGAGACCGCCTGCGGAGTGTCACCGAGCCCGTACTCGGCCGAACGCTGCGCGGTCCACCGCGTCCAGCGCGCGAAGGCCGGTTCCGCCTCGCTCGCCCACACCTGGAACATGCCGCGCCAGATCCGCTGCGGGTCCACGCCGCTGTCCAGCACGAAGCGGTCCGTGCGGGCCGGGAACATCTGCGTGTACACCGCGCCCAGGTAGGTCCCGTAGGAGTAGCCCAGGTACGAGATCTTCCGCTCGCCCAGTGCCGAACGGATCGCGTCCATGTCCCGTGCGGTGTTGCGCGTGGTGATGAAGGGCAGCACCGACCCCGCCTTCTCGCGGCACTTGTCGGCCACGCTCCGCGCCCAGGCCACGTCGGAGGGGAAGTCCTCCGGCCGGTACGGCCGCAGGATGTTCTCCTCCTCCGGTCGCAGTCCGCAACTGACCGGGCTGCTGGCGCCGACTCCGCGCGGATCGAATCCGATCAGGTCGTACTGTTCGCGGACCTCCTTGGGCATCTGCTCGTTCATCATGAGCGGCAAGTCGAGCCCAGGGCCGCCCGGACCGCCCGGATTCAACAGCATCACGCCGTGCCGCTTCGCCGGGTTCTCGCTCCTCATCCTGGATATGGCGAGGTCGATGGTGCGCCCCGAGGGGCGTCGGTAGTCCAGCGGCACCTTGATGGTCGCGCACTCGTACGAGGCCGGTCGGTCGGGAGCGCACCGGTGCCAAGCGGGTGCGCGCGCCACGAAGTCGGCGACCGGGGCGGCGGAGGCGCCGGGCGCGGTGAGCAGGGGGAGGGCGGTGGCGACCAGGCCCGCTGCGGCGAGCAGCGGCGTGAGGCGTTTCATGCGCACAGTAAGGCCGTTCCTTTCGACGGGGCTGTGGTCCCGTCCACCCTGTGGCACAGGGGCCCGGCGTCGAATCCTCCGGAAGGGCCGGTCACCCTACTCCCCGCGAACGATGGCAAATCCGGACAACTGGCGGACACGCCAATGACATTGGGGTCGCGCGACACAGAGGTCGAACGCGGCACCGTACCAGCCGTTCGAGGAGTTGCCCGGATCTTTGTCCGTTCGTGATGGTCCTTCCGAACGGGCACCCCGACTGGCGCTAGCGTCCCTTGGCACCCAGGGAGCTCGGGTGCACACGGCGTGGCCACCGGACACTCAGGTCATGCCGCCCCTCCCTGCCCACGCAGCAAGGAGGCACTGTGCTGTCATTCCGCCGGTCGAACGTCGCCGCCATGTCGGTCGCCTCGCGACACGTGATGGGGACGCTCATCGTCATCGGCGCCCTCGCGTTCACGCTGGTCGCGCTGTTGATCCCCGTGCAGAAATTCGGCGGCACCACGGCCGCGGCCGCCACCACCCCCTCCGGCGACGACGACGGCGCCGGAACGATGAGCACCGCCTTCGGGCCGCTGACGCCCCAGGACCGGGACTTCGTCCGCAAGGTGCGGCTCGCGGGCCTGTGGGAGCTTCCCGCGGGCCGACAGGCGCAACAACGGGCCACGCGGCCGGCCGTACGCACCGCCGGCCAGCACCTCATCGAAGGCCACACCGAACTCGACCGTCACGTCCGGGCCGTGGGCGCGGCCCTCGGCGTGGAACTGCCCGACCGGCCCAGCGCCCAACAGCAGGGCTGGCTCGACCAGCTGGCCGGCGCCCAGGGCAACGAATACGAGCGACTGTTCGTCCAACTGCTGCGCCGGGCGCACGGCAAGGTGTTCGCCCTCGTCGCGCAAGTCCGCGCGCAGACGCGCAACTCGATGGTGCGGGACCTGGCCACGGACGCCAACTCCACCGTGTTGGACCACATCACGATCCTCGAAGCCAGCGGCCTCGTCGATTTCGACGGCCTGGCGGACGTCTCGCCCGCCCCTTCCACCGTTCCCCGACCGACGAAGTGAAGTGATCGCATGAGCCCAACGGGCCACAAACGCCGACTCAGGCCGTCCCACAAGGCCCTCGCCCTCGTGTCCGCCCTCGTCCTCGGTGCCGGCGGAGTCGTGGTCGTCGAGCAGGCGGCCTCCGCGGGGCAGGACTCCGCGCGCAGCGCGCCGGTGACCGCCACCATCGACTGCCCCGACGTCGGCGACCGGCTCCGCGAGGTGCCGGACCCCGCACGGGCCGAGGTCGACCGCGACCTCGCCCAGTTGGACACCCAGATCGCCGATTCCTACCAGCGCCTCGCCACCGGCCGGGCGCAAGGAAAGACCTTGCTGGGGGAGTTGCAGGGCAAACGGCGGCAGACCATCACCGCCATGGCCGACGCCATCGGGCGGTCAACCACGCGCCCCGCGGGCCTGGAAGGGCTCAGCGGCTGCTCGATGAAGCAGGCCCCGGCCGCCGACGCCGCCGACACCGCCGCCGAGGCGGCCGCTCCGGCCGGCGCGCAGGGGAGCGGCGCGCAAGGCGCCGACGCGCAGGGTCTCGCCCGGAACAAGGGCAGCGGCCCCGCGCGCTCCGACTTCGTCGTCATCGGCACGGTGAAGCCCAACGTCCGCACCCCCGCGCCCCAGGCGAGGGCCTCCAAGGGTTCCTTCTCCGTCCAGTGCGGACGCAACGAGAACCGCCACCTCAACCCGGACAACGTGATCGTCGCCCCGGGCGTGGGCAACGGCGCCCACCACATGCACGACTACGTCGGCAACAAGACGACGGACGCCTTCTCCACCAACAACAGCCTCGCCGCGTCGGGCACCACCTGTGGCAACGGCGACCAGTCCACCTACTACTGGCCGGTGCTGCGCCTGCGCGACGGCCGGGCGGAGCAGGACGCCAAGGCACCGGGCGGCGGCCAGGACGCCAACGTCGGGACCATCCTCAAGCCGAAGCAGGTGACGATCGACTTCAAGGGCAGCGCCACCGGGCCGGTGACCGCGATGCCGCGCTTCATGCGGATCATCACCGGTGACGCGAAGGCCTTCACCAACGGCCCGACCAACGCCAACGCCTCCTGGAGCTGCACCGGCTTCGAGGACCGCCAGTTGAAGGACAAGTACCCGATCTGCCCCAAGGGCAGCGACGTCGTACGGACGTTCACCTTCCAGAGCTGCTGGGACGGGAAGAACGCAGACAGCGCCAACCACCGCACCCACGTGGCCTTCGCCCGTCGCGACGGGTCGTGCCCGGGCGGGTTCAAGGCCATCCCGCAACTCGTGCAGCGGATCACCTACGCGGTCGCGCCCGGTGCGCGGTTCGCCGTGGACAGTTTCCCCGAGCAGCTGCACAAGCCGGTGACCGACCACGGCGACTTCATCAACGTCATGTCCGACGGACTGATGGCCGGCGCCGTGCGCTGCATCAACGGCGGGCGGGCCTGCCGCTGAGACCCTCGGGGCGACGCCCCCCTCCCCCTCCCCGCGTCGCCCCGAGAGCGGTGCCGGTCCGAAGCCGACTTCGGACCGGCACCGCGTCGTGCCGTCGCCCCGCGACGGCCGGCCCCGACGTCATCGAGGAGCGATCGTCATGTCCGGCTCTCACCGCACCACGGCCGGTGCACCACCCGACCACCGGGCCCCGTCCGGCGACCCGGTCCCGCCCGGCGACCGGGAACTCACCAGGCGCCTGCGGCGGTCCTACGCCCGCGGCGTCCTGGACGCCGATGTCTGCGACCTGCTGTACCGGCGCCACCGCGGCGCCCTCCTGGCGTGCGCCCGGGGATGCTGTCGTGCCCCGCAGGACGCCGAGGACCTCGTCTCCGAGGCCTTCGTCCGCACCTTCCAGGCCGTCCGGGCCGGCGGCGGTCCCCGGGACGAGTGGCGCCCGTACCTGCTGGCGGTGGTCCGACACACCGCCATCGAATGGCGGACCGGTGACGGCTTGACCGTCCTGACCCCCGACGTCGAATCCTGGTGCGCGCCCGGACCCTCCGGTGAGGACCCCCAGCAGCGGCTGTTGTCCGACGAGGAGCGCAGGCTCGCCGCCCGCTCCTTCCACGCGCTGCCCGCGCGCTGGAAGGCCGTGCTGTGGCACACGCTCGTCGAGGACGACTGCCGTCACCAGGTGCCGTCGCTGTTCGGGATCACCCCGAGCGCCGTGACCTCGCTGGCCTTCCGGGCCCGCGAAGGACTGCGCGAGGCCTACCTGTACGCCCACCTCGGCCCGGCGGCGACCGGCGACGCGCGCTGCCGGCCGTACGCCCCGATGCTCGGCGCGGCCGTCCGGCGTCGGAGCCTGCCCCGCGCCGGCGGACTGCGTCGCCATCTGGCGGGATGCGGCTCCTGTTCCCGGGCGTACGCGGAACTGCTCGACCTCGACGCGAGCATGGCCGCACACGCGTCGGACCCCGGCCCCTCCCCGCGCTGACGGGGAGCGGCCGGGGTCGCAAGCCGCGGACGGGGGTTACAGGCCGTTGACCCGGGCCATGCGACCGGCGCCCAGCGGCGGCCGGAACTCGGCGGTCACCACGCGCGCCCGACGGCTCACCCGCGAGTGCTGGCGCCGTACCTGCGCCATCAGCCGTCGGGTGCGCAGGGCCATCTCCAGTTCGAAGCGGGTGCGCGGGTCCCGCAGACCCGTTCCGAAGAGCTTCTCCAGTTGCCGCATGCGGTAGCGCACCGTCTGGGGGTGCACGCTCAGCGCCTTGGCCGCCTCCGGCGCGCCGCCGCCCTCCAGCCAGGCGAGCAGGGTCACTTCGAGCCGCTCGCTCTGGCGCGGGGTCAGGTCCGCCAGCGGTCGCAGCCAACGGGCGGCCAGCGCGTGGGCCAAGGGCTCGTCCTGGAGCAGCAGCAGGGTGGAGAGGTGGTCGTCCACGAAGACGGCGCGGACCTCGGCGCCCGGCCGGGCGGGGGTCAGGTTCAACAGGCGCAGCGCCCAGCGCAGCGAGGAGGCGGTGTCGCGCAGTGCGACGGGGTGTCCGACAGCGGCGAAACGCCCGCGCAAGGCGCACTCCAACGGTCCCCGGGCGTCCGGGTCCGGGGCGGGGACCAGCAGGCACGGCTGCCCGCCGACCATTCCGGTGAGCGCGTCGTCCAGTACGCCCGCCAACTGCTGCATCTCGCCGGGCGTTGCCGGCGCCACGGCCCGTACGGTGGCCGGCAGCGGCCATCCGGCCGTCGCGGCCAGTTCCGACAGGGCAATTTCAGACATGGGCATGTCAGCCGTAAGACCGGTGAACAGCTCCCGCCGAGCGCGCTCGGCCGCGGTTCCGTAGGCCTCGGAGCGCGGTGAGGGGATGGCCTTGAGGGGGACCAACCGGCCACTCGTCGAAGGGTCGCGGTCGGGCGCCGAGGTCTCCGGCGGCCGCTCCTCCTCCGGCGGCGGGCAGGGCTCCCGGTACCCGAGAGCGGTGAGCAGCGCCGCCTCCACCCGCTGTCTGACCACCTCTTCGTCGGTGTCCGCGATCAGTTCGCGGAATCCGGGAATGCCCTCCCGGAGCTCCTCCACGATCCCCGCGGCGAGCGCGGGCAGTTCCCTTCGCAGGACCCGGGTCCATTCGCCGCGGGGGCGGGACCAGATGCGGTTCAGCAGTTCGCACATTGTTACCTCGTTCATGCCGGGGTATGGCCTGCCCCGTGGGAGGGTGACAAGCCTGTCGGGGCCGCCTTCCTCCCCGTCGGCGTCGGTGCCGGCAGGGGAGTCGAGCGCCTCGTACTCCCTCCAGGAGCGTGCCATCCACTTGCAGTCCCGCGACCTTGCCTTGATTTTGCCGTCGGGGAGGTGTGGCGGCGGACAAGGTGTGAACCTCGTCGTGACCGCACCACTGGAAGGGAATCTTCCGGGGATGTTCGATGCGATGACTGCGCGGGCGCCAGAAATTATCACGTTTCGATAAATCCCGTGGAGGTGCTGCGTAGCTCCACGATGCTTCTGCACTCCGGCCCCCGCTCCCCGGTCGGTGAGGCGTCATCTCCCGCCCGCCGCGGAGCAGTTCCGACGACTGCCCCGGGCGCCGAGCGCGAGGTGGAGTGCTCGGGCCCGGGCGTATGGGAGAACCCGATGCCCCTGCCCCAACCCCGTACGCCACGCTCTCACCGGGCCCGCCGCACCAGACGCCACGCCGGTACGGCCGCCGCGGCGGCGGGGCGACGTGCCGTGCGCCGACCGCCGCTGCTGTCCGCCGCCGGGGGGCTGCACCCGGGCGCCCTGTCCGCGGCCGCCCTCGCCGGTCTGGTCTCGCTGACCGTCGCGGTCCAGGCGGGCGCCCTCACCCGACTGTGGGACTTCCTGGACTACGGCGCGGGCGTCCTCTCGCTCGTCTCGCTGACCTCCACGGTCCTGTGGGGCCTGGCCGCCACCGACCGCACGCTCCTGGCGTCGGGCCACCGGCTCGTCGCCCAGGGCGTCCACCGCGGACTCGCCGTCGCCGGACTGGCCTTCCTCGCCCTGCACATCTGGATCAAGATCGCGCGGGCACACACGGGCGCCGTGTCCGCCTTCCTGCCGTTCGCGGACCGCGACCGGCCCGTCCTCATAGGCCTGGGCACGCTCGCCGGGTACCTCTTCGTCGCCGTGGCGGTCTCGGGCGCGGCCCGCAGCGCTTTCGCCACCCAAGGCCGCTCACTGTGGTGGCGGGCCCTGCACGTGGGCGCGTACCCGGCGTGGGGCGCGTCACTGGTGCACGGCCTCAAGGCCGGTCGGGCCGCCGCGGGTTGGGTGACCGTGGCGTACGGGCTCTGCCTGGTCGGGGTCGCCGCCGTACTCGTGGTCCGGATGCGCGCGCGGCTGCGGGCGCTCCCGGCCCGCCCGCCCGTCGCGCCGCCGCCACCGCCCCGCGTCCCCGGGCAGGGGCCGCCGCGCACGCCGCTGCCCTTCGTGCGCAAGCCCGCCGAATGGGCGGCGGCTCGGCTGACCGCCCGGCTGGCCCGGCAGGGCCGGCCGGTGGCCGCCGGTGCGACGCGCCCCGACCCGTTCGGCGAGCCGTCGACCACCGCCGGGGCGGGTTCCGGTCCGGTGACGGCGTCCCGGCCGGCCGCGCAGCCGTACCCGGCGCCCTCGTACGCCCCCCAGGCCTACCCCGCGCAGCCGAACCCCGCGCCCGCCTACGACCCCCAGCCGTATCCCCCGACCGTGTTCATACCGAGCAGGCTCGGCGTGGCCGACCGACCCGGTGAACCGCTCGGCGGGGCGCGGGGGCGCCAGTGACCGGCGTGTCCCGCCCCGCCCTCGGGTGCGTGGGCCTGCCCCGACTGCTGGCCGGGCTCGACCTGGCCGCCCGCCTCGACCTCGCCGGGCACCTCGCGGTGCACGGGCCGCTGCCCCGCTACCCGGTCGAGGAACTGGCCAACCTGGCCGAGGCCGTGGACCTCAAGGGGCGGGGCGGGGCGGGCTTCCCCTTCGCCCGCAAACTCCGCGCCGTCATCCGCTCCGCCCGGGGACGCGACGGCCGGACCGCCGTCGTCGTCAACGGCAGTGAGGGCGAACCGAGTTGCCTCAAGGACACCGCCCTGCTGCTGCACGTCCCGCACCTGGTGCTCGACGGCGCGCTCCTGGCCGCCGACGCGCTCGGGGCCGAGGAGGTGGTCATCGGCGTCACCCGGGACGACGTGGAGGGCTCGCTGCGCGCCGCCGTCGCCGAGCGCGACCCGGCGGAGCGTCGGGTCCGCGTGGCCCGGCTCCCCGAACGCTTCGTCACGGGGGAGGGCACCGCCCTGATCAACGGCATCGCGGGCGGACCGGCGCTGCCGTCCGGGCAGAAGGTGCGCACCAGCGACAGGGGCCTGGGCGGCTTGCCGACCCTGCTGTCCAACACCGAGACCTACGCCCAACTCGCCGTGGCCGCACGACTCGGGGCCGCCGAGTATCGGATGGCCGGCCTCGACGACGAGCCGGGCACCGTCATGCTGACCGTCGGGGGAGCCACGGTCGTCGAAGTGCCGACCGGGACGTCCCTGGCGTACGTCCTGGACCTCTGCGGATCGGAACCCGGCCAGGGCGTCCTGGTCGGCGGCTACCACGGTCGCTGGCTGGCCCCGGCCGCCGCCCGCTCCGCCGCCCTCTCCCGCCGCTCGCTCGCCTCGTACGACGCCGTACTCGGGGCGGGCGCCGTGCTGCCGCTGCCCCACGACACCTGCCCCGCCGGGGAGGTCGCCCGCGTCACCCGCTGGATGGCGGACGAGTCCGCCGGACAGTGCGGGCCGTGCGCGCGCGGACTGCCCTCTCTCGCAGACTCGGTCGACGCCCTCGTCGGCGGCGGGGGACGGGCGGCGCTGGAAGCCGTCCAGGCGCGGATGCGGTCGGTGCTCGGCCGCGGGGCGTGCAGCCACCCGGACGGCACCTCGGCCTTCGTGGCCTCCGCGCTGGCCGTGTTCCCCGACGAGTTCCGCGACCACGCGCTCGGCAGCGGCTGTGGGCGGCGCGCCTTGGGCGCCCTGCCCCTGCCGGCCGACGAGAGCCCCGAACGGCTCGTCGTGGACTGGACGTTGTGCAAGGGCCACGGGCTGTGCGTGGACCTGCTGCCCGACATCGTCCGGCTGGACGCCGACGGCTACCCGGCCCAGGGGGTCATGCCGGTCCCCGGGCGACTGCGGCCCAAGGCGCTGCGCGCCGTCCGCCGTTGCCCGGCGCTGGCGCTGCGCATCCAGGAATGAGCGCGCCGCGAAAGCCGTGAACGGTTGCGGCCGGCCCCGGTTCAGCCTTTGGCGCGATCTGACAAATTCCCGTCCATTCGAATTCGGCAGGCTTCCCAAGCCTTATGAATGACCCAGGAAGAGAAAACGCCGAATGGAAACACAGGGAGTGAGCAACCGTGAACAACAAGCGTCGTGGGGCGGCCGCCGCCGGATCGGTGATGGCGGTACTGGTACTGGCGGTCGGATGCGGGAGCGGAGGGTCGAACGCCGGCCGCGCGGGAAATTCCGTACAGCCGGTCGGGGACAGCAAAGCCCTCGGAAACGGATACGACACCGGATACGGCTCCGGAGGCGCCGGAGCGGACCCGGCGGCCGGCGCGGGATACGGCTCCGGGGGCGACGCGGCGGCCGCCACGTCCGCGAGGGCGGGTCAACTCGCCGTCCGGGACGTCGCGAACGTCGGCAGCGTGGTCACCGACAGCGCCGGCCTCACCCTCTACCGGTTCGACAAGGACACCGCCAAGCCCCCCACCTCGAACTGCTCGGGTGACTGCGCCACCGCCTGGCCGCCGGTCCCCGCGGCGGACGTCTCGGCCGCGGCGGGCATCGACGCCGCCCAGCTCGGCGAGGTCACCCGCGCCGACGGCAGCAAGCAGCTCACCCTCGGCGGCTGGCCCGTGTACCGCTACGCCAAGGACACCCAGGCCGGCGAGGCCAAGGGCGAGGGCGTCGGCGGCACCTGGCACGCGCTGGCCGCCGACGGCAAGAAGGCCGTCGACCAGAAGGGCGCCCAAAAACCCGGCACGCCCGCCACCGGCGGCACGGGCGCGGGAACGGGCAGCGGAATGGGCAGCGGAATGGGAAGCGGCATGGGCGACATGAACGCCAAATCCGGTACCGAACTCTCCGTCGCCACCGACGCGAAACTCGGGAAGATCCTCGTGGACGGCCAGGGACGCACCCTGTACCGATTCAACAAGGACAGTGCGTGGCCGATGAAATTCGGTTGCCTCGACGCCTGCCTGGACACCTGGAAGCCCGCCGCCCCGGTGGACAAGACGAAGGTGTCCGGAATCGCGGAAAAGCTCGTCGGCTCGGTGAAGCGACCGGACGGATCGCAGCAATTGACGATCGACTGCTGGCCGGTCTACCTGTTCACCGGCGACACCCAGCCCGGCCAGACCAACGGGCACAACAAGCAGGGACTCTGGTTCGCCGTGGACGACGCCGGCAAGAAGATCCCCGGCGACCGCTAGGTCGTGTCGTCCGAGCGGGTCCGGCCGGCACGCCCCGCCCCACCCCCGCGAGCCCCGCCCCACCCTGCGATCCCGAGCCTGTGAGCCGACCCTGTGAGGGAGACATGCCGCAACCATCCCGTGTCACCGCCCGCCACGTGGCGCCCTGCGTGGCCGTGCTGCTCGCCTCCCTGCTGTGCGGCGGGTGCGCGACCGGGCACGCGAAGGCCCGGCCGGCCGCCGCCACGCGTGCGGCGAGCCACGTCACCGTCCAGGACCTGGCCGGGGCCCTCGGCTGCACCGCCGAGATCACCGTCGACGCCGAGGAACTGAGGGAAGGGGCGTGCGGGGCCGGGGCCACCGGGTACCGGATCGCCACCTTCACCGCCGACGAGGGGCAGCGCGAGTGGCTCAAGGAGTCCCGCGCGTACGGCGGCACCTACCTCGTCGGCGACCGGTGGGTGGTCACCGCCGCCTCCGCCGAAGCCCTGGCGCCGCTACGGGAGCGCCTGGGCGGCACGGTGGAGTCCGGCGACGCCCACGGCCCGGGGCACGGCGACGCGGGGCCCGGCGACGCCTCGCCGATGGACGCCTCGCACGGCGATGCCGGGCACGGCGTCCCCGGGCCCGGGGACGCCTCGCCGATGGACCCCTCGCACGATCCCGGGCACGCCCCGCCCACGGGGCCGTCGTCGCAATCGTCCCCGGGATAGGTCGGCGCCGAGAGGGACACTGGAGGTGAGGCCCCGGCCGTCCGGTCCGCGGGGTACGGGTCGCGCGGTGCGGCCCGGGCGGACCGGCCGCCGGGCCGGCGGGAGAGACCCATGAACGGCTCGGTCCCCGTTGGGCGCGTGGTCGGCGTACCGCTGCGCATGCACTGGAGCGTGCCGCTGCTGGCGGTCTTCCTCGCGTACGGCCTCGGCCGCCGCACCCTCCCCCTCTGGACGCCGGGGCACTCGAACGCCGTGTACACCCTCGCCAGCGCCGTCGGGGCCGTGCTCCTGATGGCCAGCCTGCTGTGCCACGAGGCGGCGCACGCGGCGATGGCCCGGCGCAAGAAGATCTCCGTGCAGGACGTGACGCTGTGGGCCCTGGGCGGGATGACCCGCATGGGTCGCCCCCAGAGCGCGTCGGCGGCCTTCGCGGTCGCCGTCAGCGGTCCGCTCACCAGCCTCGTCATCGGCGGCGCCGCCCTCGGCGCCGGCATCGGCCTGGACCGACTACCGGGGTGGGCCGTGCCCGCCGCGGTCCTCGGCTGGCTCGGCTGGGTGAACCTGGCCCTCGGGGTGTTCAACCTGCTGCCCGCCGCGCCGCTGGACGGCGGTCGGGTGGTCCAGGCCGTGCTGTGGTGGCGTACCGGGGACCGCGAACGCGCCGAGCGGGCCGCGTCCCGCAGCGGCCAGGTGCTGGGCGTCCTGCTCATGGGCGCGGGCTGGGTCTCGCTGCTGCGCGGCTCCTCCGGCGGTCTGTGGCTGGTGTTCACCGGCCTCTTCGTGATGGTCGTGGCCGGCGCGGAACGTCAGCGCGCGGTCATGGGCACGGCGCTGCGCGGCCTCCGGGTCGCCGACGCCATGACCAGCCCGGTCACCACCGGCGCCGACTGGTTGACCGTAGGCCGCTTCATCGACGAGGTGGCCCTCCCGTCCCACCACTCCGCCGTGCCGCTGCTCGACTTCGAGGGCCGTCCCAGCGGCGTCGTCGAACTGCGCGGACTGGCCGCGGTCCAGGGCCCCCTGCGCGACACCACCCAGGTGCGCGAGGTGGCGACCCCGCTGTCGCGGTGCGCGGTCGCCTCGCCCGACGACCTCCTGACCGAGGCCCTCGACCGGCTCGGCATGGCCACCGGGCCCCGCCTCCTCGTGGTGGACGAAGACCGTCTGGTGGGCATCGTCACGGCGAAGGACATCAACCGCCTGATGCGCCGCCACGCGCTGGGCGGCGGGAAGCCGCTCTGAGGCGGTGGACGGCGGGGCGCGGCCCCACTTCACCCGTACGCGCCGTCCCGCCGCCGGGCGTGGTGTCCCTCGGGGCAGTAGACAGGTGGAACGGGTGGCCGGCCCGACCCGGTCGTCCGCGCCCGGCCGAACCAACCACCGTCCGACATGATCCAGGGGATACCGTATGGCCGCTGTCACCGAGCCGATCACGCCCGTTCCCGCGCAGGGGCGATCAGTCGGGAAGGTCGTGGTGTCCTGGTTGTCGACGACGGACCACAAGAAGATCGGGCACCTCTATCTGATCTCCTCGTTCGTCTTCTTCGTGATCGGCGGCGTCCTGGCCCTGTTGTTGCGGGCGGAGTTGGCACGGCCGGGCATGCAGA
>NZ_SSBJ01000079.1 GCF_004795055.1 Streptomyces sp. A1136 | reverse complement strand
AGCGTCCGCGACGTCACACCCGACATCCGGGCCACCTCCGCGATCGACCAGGCCATCACCGACTCCCATCCCGACCGGACCCTCCGGCCACACACGACCGTAGAAGTTGACGCAACGGCAAAGTCAAGCTCGCAAGCCACCTCCACCGGTTCCACTTTCGTCGCGCCCCGCCGCCCCCTTCTTCCCAGGCCCGGCAGACGGTTTTTGGTCCAGGTACCGGTGTCACCGGTGTCCGCAAGTCCTCCTGTCTGCGGTGCGGCCGCGCGAGCTGATCGCCGCTGAGCCGAATCTGACCGGTGCCGAGGTCCTCGACAGGCTCGACCAGTGGGTTCAGGTGGCCTACGACGCGGTGCAGCAACAGGATTGAGGCACGCCGGGTCGTGGCCCTCAGTGGACGGGGTGCGTGGGGCTCAACCGCCGGTCACCCAGGGTTTTTTATTTGCTCGCGTGCGTCGGGAGGCATCTCAAGGCCGCCGCGTACCCGCACGCGCTGGCGGTGTCCGCAGGCGAGCCGGCTCGGAACGCATTGTCGACCGGCTCGGCGGCAGCTGGGACCCGCTACGTCAACAAGTGAACTGAGTAGGCTCCGCCCACCGATCACAAGGAGACGCTGTGACCACCTCCGCCCACACTGACATACCACCCATGCCCGATCACGCCCCCGTCGACGCGATATTCGAGCGCCCTCAGCGCCGGCGCCGCGTCCTGATCCTCGCCGTTGTCGGCGCCGTATGTGCCGGAGCCGGATACGCACTGGGGGTGGCCACCGCACCTGACGGTGCATCGCAACCGCCCGGGATGCACGCCTGCGGCGTGACGGGGGCCATGTGCCCTGATGCCCCTGCGGCGCCCTCACGGCAACAGGAGCAGGGACAGCATTGTGGGTGGAAGCAGCCGCCGCCGGTGTGGGTGCCGGGCGGCGCCGAGCAGCGTGACCGGTACGGCAATATCATCGCGGGCAGCAGCGGCGGCCATTTTCAGCAGCAGCCGCAGCAGTGGACGTGCGGCTGAGCACAGTGACCTTCCACAACACCGAGTAGACCGCCACACCGATCAACAACCCGTGCGAGCTGCTTCGGATTCAGGGCTGTAAGGGACCTGCATGCGCTCGCGCTGGTACTCGATCGACACAAGGCCTTCACCAGCGGTAGCGGTGGAGGCAGGCGGAAAGGGAAGCGGGAGCATCAACAACCCGAAGCCTGACGGTGGCACCACCACGCCGATCGCTGACCACACTGGCAGTGGCAGCGGCACCAGTCCCAGCAACAGCGGCGGCCAGTTGGCCGAGACCGGTGCCGGCGGCGTGGCCCTCGCCATGGAGGCCAGCACTTCTCGCTGGCCCCCACTACCGACTACTGCTCCTGTTTCCAGGCATTCGGCGACGACGCCGTACCGGATTACGCCGTCGAGCGCGTAACTGCGGCGCTGCGCGCCCGCACCCCGCGTCGAGGCGCCCAAGCGGCTCGCTGCAACGCTCCTCGACCATCAGGGGCAGTGCGGCCCCACGACTGGTCCACAGCCGAGGACGGCTACCTGATCAACGACGGTCGCTACTCCCTCCGCAACTCCGCCAACCACTTCACCTGGACGACCGCTCGCCTGGCCCAGGTCGCCTCCGATTGACCCGCTGACGGCACGGCCGTGGCGCGACATACCCGGCTTGGGGCGGCCCGGCGGTACTGCCCCCGGCATGCTGGGCACCGGGCCTGACCCGCGAGAACAAGGGGCCCCGCCCCGAGAGCTCGGGGTACCCGGGGAGGGGTGTGCATCCCAGCCCCTTCAACGAGCCACGGCAGAACCGGTTCCCCACCACCATCCGCTCCGAGTCAAACGGGGGCGGGCAGGGAGCGACTGCTGCCAGCACCTCGTCTTCACCTCACCCGGACTCGACCGTGACGGCCTAGACGAACAAGTCCTATGTCCGGGTGGGAAGTCACCGCGATGAATTCGGAACGAGTCAGTGGGTCTGTGCTTCAGCGATGATGCGGGTTCGGGCCTGTTCGATCTCGTTGATGTGGGTTTCCGTCCATTGCCGGAGCGCGGTGATGGGTTCAGCCAGGCTCCGTCCGAGCGTGGTGAGGTCGTACTCGACACGTGGCGGGATAGTCGGGTGCACCGTACGGGTGACGAAGCCGTCTGCTTCAAGGCTGCGCAGGGTCTGGGTGAGCATCTTCTGTGAGACGCCTTCGATACGTCGGCTCAAGTCGGTGTAGCGCATGGTGCCTTGCAGAAGGGCGTCGACGACCAGGATCGTCCACTTGCCAGCGATGTGGTCGAGGACCTGGCGCGTCGGACATTTCGCGGAGTAGGCGTCGGCGGGCAGCGCGGAGGAATCCACCACAGTCTTCATGATGGGAGAGTAACGCACAAAAAGGTGCCCTCTTCCGATCGGAGAGTGACTCTCCAATAGTAAGTGACATGACGAACCAGACACTCTCCGTCGCGGACGCGATCCGCACCCGCCGCACCGTGCGCCACTACCGGCCTGATCCGATTCCCGAGGTCGCCCTCTCCGCGCTGCTTGAGCTCGCCGTCGAAGCACCTACCAGTTGGAACCTCCAGGACCGGTCGATCGTCGTCGTGACCGGCGACGAGGGACGTGAAGGGCTCTCCTGGGCCACCGGCGGACAGCCGCAACCGCAGGAAGCTCCCGTGGTCCTGGTCTTCGTCGCTGAGCCGCAGTCCTGGCGCGATGACCACAGCGACATCTACGACCAGGCCCGGCGGGCCGGGGCATGGAGCGACGACTTCATCACCATGTTCTCCGCGGCATCGACAGCCTTCCAGGAGGACCTCGACCAGCGCGGCCTGCTCCGCGAATACGCGGTCAAGGACGCGATGATCGCCGCCTCGTTCGTGATGCTCGCCGCCACCGAGATGGGCCTGGCCACCTCGCCGATGAACGGCTGGGACGAGGACAAGGTGAAGAAGGTAATCGGGATCGACGGCCGCGATGACCTGGCCATCGCCTTGCTCGTGTCCGTCGGCTACCCGGCAGAGGAACGGCTCCATCCCGGCCGGCGCACCCTGGAGCACACCGTCTTCTACGAACGGCACACTGCACAACACAGCACCGCTCACCAGGAGTAGGCACTTGCCCAGTCCGCCCCGGGAGCGAGGCACGCAGGGCGTCCAGGATCGTCCAGTGCAAACCGGCCTGGACGCCCTCCTCACCGCGTTGTACGTGAAAATCGACGACGACCTGGCCGGCCGCAGCAGCGGCAGACCGTCGATCAGGTGCAGCCGAGCAGAACCTGGAACAAGGCCATCCCCACCCATCTGCCATCAATCTCCGTCTATCGCATCTGACGCGAGAATTTCGCATCAGATGCGACTCGGGGGCGTCTACGCAGTTCAATCGCTCGATGGAGTGAGGTCTGCGGACACTCCGCGCTGCAACCGCTACCGTGCTTCCGAGGCCAACGTCCCTGATGGGGTCGTCTCCGCGCGGTCTCGGACCCGCTTCCAGGCTGAGTGTCGCGTATTCGCATCCGATGCAATTGGCGTCGGTAGGAACAACGGAACAGCCGTTAGCGCTAAGTAGATGATCTTTAGGTGGCGGGTATCCCTGCGGACTTCTGCGAATCGTGACCTGTGGAAACGTGATCGACTCGGGGGCTCTCGCAGAACTCTCGCAACCGGCCATTTGTGAGAGTCGCGGACCTCGTACATCAGTGTCCGTCCTCGAAGAGCTCGGCCAGGTCCGGCGACATCTGTGGGAAGGGCTCGGGGTTGATGGCCGATCACGTCGTACTGGTGCGACTCGTACTTACTTGTGGTCTCCCTTTTGTTCTTGTTCGGGCCGCCGTCCTTCCGGTGATCCGGTCATCGTCTCGACCGGCCCTGGCTCGGTACGTCGGTCGGGCTGCGGCCGCCACCGATGCCAACGCTTGATCGCAGCGGACAGCCCCAGCCCCATGCGCGGATCGCAGAAGAGGACGGTCCAGTCGTCGCCTCAGTGTCCGTCGCGGACCACCGCTCCCCCGCCGACCCGGGTCGTGATGCCCGCCGGCCCGCGTCGGGCCGAAGCGAGCACGCTGGCCGGTCGACCGAGGGTGTCGCCCTGCTCCACCTCGATCGCGACCGTCTGCGCCCCTGTCGTATCGAGCAGGTGGGCGGCCAGGCAGGTTGTGCTGTTGGCGTTGGCGATGTCCTCGGGGATGCCGATCGACGGGGCAAACATCCGAGCGGCTGCCCGGCCGTGCCGGTCCGGGATCGAGTAGGCGTAGCAGCCCAACAGGCCGTAGCGGTCGCAGGCGGCACGTAGCAGGGCAAAGTCTGGGGAGAGGTCGGCCAACGCAGCGCGCGATCGGACTGGCAGGAGAAGCCTCGGCCGCTCATTCGAGGCCGGGCAGGCGTTGCCGACGACGGCTTCGTCAGCCACGCCGAGGCCGGCTGTGACTGCCCTTAGCTCGGGTGCCTGGGCGACGCGCAGGTTCACCGGGCCCGGTCGAACGACGCTGTCGCGGTTTCGGATGGCCCAGCCTTCGAAGCTGCGGCTCGTCGTACACAGCACGGCGTGGTGGTCGCTGCCACCTTCGCGTATGGCGAGCAGCGCCAGGGCCGCGACGGTGCCGTGGCCGCAGGCAGGCAGTTCACCTTCGGCGGTGAAGAACCGGAGCGAATACGAGGGACGGCCGCGCTCAACTCCGGTGGCACGGATGAAGACGGCGTGCGAAGTGCCAAGTTCCCCGGGCATGCGGCATCGCTCCTCGTCGGTGAACGACGCCTCGTCGAGAACAGCGGTCGGGCTGCCGCCCCGGCCCTGCCGCTGACACGCGTCAATGACCACTACCTCGGGCATGGCACCGGGTCGGTCGTCAGCAGCATCGTCAGGTCCAGCGCGGGCGCGCTGTGCGTCAAAGCGCCGACCGAGATGAGGTCGACTCCCGTCTCGGCGATGGCGCGGACGCTGTCCAGACGGACGGTGCCCGAGGCCTCCAGCAGGATCCGGGAGGCGTCGGCACGCTCGGCCCGGATTTTCACGACCATTTCGATGTCGGCCACCGGCATGTTGTCGAGCATGATCCAGCTGGCCCCGGCATCGAGGGCCTCAACGGCCTGCGCCACGGTCTGCACCTCGACATCGGTCTCCATCTTCTGCCCGGTGCGCGCCATCCCGCGCCGGACCGCGTCGATCGCGGTGGTCACGCCGCCTACCGCGGCGATGTGGTTCTCCTTGAGCAGCACCATCGCCGCGAGGTTGAGCCGGTGGTTGCGGCCGCCGCCGACGGTCACCGCGTACTTGTCCAGGGCGCGCAGGCCCGGCGCCGTCTTGCGGGTGTCCAGGATGCGCGCCTCGGTCCCGGCCACGGCTTGGACGTAGCGGTCGGTGAGCGTCGCGATGCCGCACATGCGCTGCAGGAAGTTCAGCGCCGTACGCTCCCCGGTGATCAGGCTGCGCGCCGAGCCGGACAGGTGCACCAGGACATCGTCGCCGGTCAGCCGGGCGCCGTCGGGGACGAGCGCTTCCACTGTGACCTCGGGGTCGACCTGGGCGAAGACCTCCGCGACCACGGGAAGGCCAGCGGCGATGCCGCATTGCCGGGCGCGGATCTCGGCCACGGCCGCCATGCCTTCGGGAACGCTCCACGCGGTGGTGATGTCCTGGCCCGACTCATCCTCGGCCAGGGCAGAGGCGACGGCGGTTCGCGCCGCCTGTGAGGGGAACTTTGTCATGGTCCGTGGTCTCCAGTCCTGTGGTTATGGGCCGGAAATCTGAGGTGTCCCGCGCGGGGACCGCTGTCAGAACCGGTTGCGCTGGCACCCTCGGCGGCGGCGGCGTGCGGGGCGTCGGCAAGCTCGGCAGCCCACCGCTGCGACCACTCGGTGACCGAACGCAGGGCCTGGCGGCCGTCGTGGCCGAGCGAGGTGAGGGTGTAGCTGCCGTTGCAAAGCACCTCGGCGAGTCGAGCCTCTTGGAGCTCTGTGAGCCGTCAGTGAAGATCCGACTGGACCTCGGTCAGTCGATGCCTTCGACGATGCGGAAGTCGCGCTCGAAGCCGTCGGGGAGAGCCACCAGCGCCTTCTGGTACGCCTCGCTCTCGTATGCCGCGACGGCCTGTTCAAAGCTGTCGAACTCGATCAGAACGACGCGTTGCGTGATTCCGCCCTCGTGGGCGACGATTCGACCGCCACGGGACGGGATCCGGGACAGGACGCGCCCGCCCCCAGCCTGGACAGCCGGACCGGCCAGCTTGTCGTAGGCAGTCAGCCCCTCAGGGTCGGAAATGGCAGGGTAGACACTGACCCAGTAGCCCTTAGCCATGGAAACCTCCTGTGTTGGGCCGGACACTTCCGACTTCGAATTGACACTCAGATCGATCGATCCCGGCGACGGGTACTGCGGTCAGTTGAATCGCCATATGCGCAGGTTAGGGCTCGATGTGCGGTCGAGGGAAAGACCGGAACGGGATAGACTCAGAACGGATCGTTATCAATCGGCAGGGAGGGCACGTGGCGCCGGATACGGTGAGCCTGCGGTACTTCCTGGTGCTGGCGCAGGAGTTGAACTTCACACGTGCGGCCGCACGGATCGGTATCGCACAGCCCGCACTCAGCGCCCGGATGCGCCGATTGGAGGCGGAACTCGGTACTGCCCTGCTGGTCCGCGACACGCGTAGCGTCGTTTTGACCACAGCCGGTGCGGCTTTGGCGGAGTCCGCGCCGCCCGCGCTGGCGGCGCTGGACCGGGCATGGGACACCGCCCGGAGCGCGGCGGCCGGTGAACTGGGCACGCTGCGCATCGGATACAGCCTCAGCGCCGGGGCCGAGACGGCACCGGCGCTGGTGGACAGGCTGATTCGCGGCAACAGCGGACTCGGGGTCGGCGCGGTTCCGATGGCGACACCGGACATCTCCCCCGCGGTCGCCGACGGCCGCATCGATGCCGGGATCACCCGCGGTGAACAGCCGGGCCGTGGCGTATGCCGGTTCCTGCTGCGGCGTGCGCGCGTCGGGGTCCAGTTGGCGCAGCACCATTCGCTGGCCGAACGCCCGGAGATCGAGATCGCCGACGCGGCCGCGTATCCGCTGCGACTCCCGGACCGTGCGACCAACCCCGTGATCCACGATCAGCTGTCCGCGCTGTTCCGAGACATCCGACCGCACCCCCGATTCCAGACGCCCGCAGTCTCTTTCGACATGTCTCAGCGCGACCTGCGCGACGGGGTCACCCTCGCCCCGGCCGGAGAAGCCACGGTCACGGCACAACCGGCCGGTCTCACCTGGCGACCGCTGCGGGGCGCGCCCAGCCTGACGTTCCATCTGGTCCTCCCACGCGAGCAGTCGCCGCTACACCGCCGCATCCGTGCCGTCGCCAAAACCCTGGCGCACGAGCTGCACTGGCTGCCGGACTGACGCGCAAGAGGTCAAGCGAGACGGACGCCTGTGGTGGCGAGGCCGAAGTCCTTGCGGCCGGCGCGGACTTCGACGGGGCCGCCGCCCTGAGCAGGCTGATCCGGCGACTATCAAGAAGCCGGTCACCGTCCGACGAACGCGTCCGCGGGGTCCTCCCCGCCGTCCTCATGGGCGTCGGCCGGGTCGCGCAGGGGGCGCAGAGTGCCACCCGCGGGTGTGGAGGCCCGGAAGCTGTAGCGGCCCAGGCAGTTGAGGTTCGCGTGCTTGAGCGGGGAGAGGCGGGCCACGTCCTCGTCCAGGACGTCGTGCTCACGCTGGTCGGCAGGCAGTGCCCGCAGCACGGTCACGGCGGCGTCCAGGTAGCGGGTAGTCCACAGCACAGCGGCGTTGAGGACCACGCCGAGCGCGCCGAGCTGGTCTTCCTGTCCCTCGCGGTACGCCTGCATGATCTGCCCGCGCTTGCCGTGGGAGATGTCCCGGGCCAGCTTGTGGCGGGACTCCTGGACAGTGAGCTGCCGGTTCATCTGTCCTGGTCCTCCAATTGGTCCATGTAGGACAGAAGATTGGCGATTCCTTCGAGGTAGCCGGCCATGGTCAGGAGCCTGAGCTTGGGGTAGTTCAGCGCGTCCGCAAGCCGGACCATGTCGTCCATGCTGGGCTTCCGATGCCCTGCCAGGTACTCCTGGAGTTTCGCGACGCTGAAACCCACTCGAGCGGCCAACTCCTTGCGTGTGATCGGCTCGGCCGCCCTGCGCAGCGCCCGACACCACGCCTCGTCGATGAAGCGCGCTCGCTGCTGAACTTTCTGACGCTCGCCCATACAACGACCGTACGGGGGCGACACCGACAGCCACGCCATCGCTGTTCCAGAATTACAACGCGCCACACCAGCGCAGTGGTACGGAGGTCCCTTCGAAGCTATCTCACCGACACGCCGTGTGGCACTACTGGAACGCCCGGATGGCAGACGAGTGGAAGCGGAATCCTCTCACCAGGCGCCGGACCGCCAAGAGGACGGTCCCGCTCATCACCTAGGGGGATTTCGATGAAGTTCTCTCGTCGACACGGCAGCTCAGCTGCAAACCGGACCAGCGTCGCGATGGCGCTGCTCGCGAGGTTGGCGATCACCAGCCTCAGCCGGATCATCTCGGCAGTGGCACTGATCTGGCTCGACCACGAGCTCTGACCAGCCGGTTTCTCAGCGGTGGACGCGTAAGCCTTGACCTCTGGCCTTCCTGAGGTCAGCTGCCCTGCTGTGACCGCGATCCTTCCGGGTTGCCCGTTGTACTGGTTGGAAGTGACGACACTTCCAACCAGCCTGGGGAGGCGGGACGGCGCGAGTAATTGTCAATTCCTGTGGATGTCGTTGCGTGACATCCACCAGGTCGAGGCGGAACTCAGCGAACAGCGTGAACAGGTGCGCCTGCTCCAGCACGAAGCCGCGGTGCTACGCGCACAGAACCGCCGGCTCATCGAGGAGCAGGCCGCAGGCATTCCCGGGGTGTCAACGCAGGCCGGGAGCCCGGGAACGGCGCATCAGCAGGCGAGCAGGTCCTCGGACGGCGGTCACAGCACAGCAGACGTTCCCGGCCGGGACGAGGATCCCGGCACGGCACCGGCAGACGGCCGGAGCGCGGCCCCGCAGCCCGCACCCGCCGGCCCCGACTGGATGTGGCGGTCCACAGCGGGCGGTGTCGCCGCCGGTCTGACACTCGTCATCCTCGCGTTGTTCAACCACACCCCCGGCCCGATCGCGACATCGCAGCCGACCACCGCCGGCTGGTGGTTCCTCGGCACCTGGCACGACATAGCCTACTACCAGCCACTGGCCTGAAAGAGCGCTTCGTTTCCGATCTCGGTTACAGCTGCGGCGGCTCGCCCTCGGGCGGGAATGGGCTCGGCGAGACCCATCGAGCCCCTGCCCGTGCCGCAGCCCCGCAACGCCCACCATGACGACCGGCGCCTCAACCCGCGACCGCGGCCCTCCCCGAACCGGGTCACATCCCCGGCAACGGCCTCCAGGCGCAGCCGCTTGAACCTCAGCCGGTGGCAGACCACGCCGCCCCGGTCCACAGCGCGGTCGGCGCTGATCTCCGCCACCAGCTCTGGACGGACCAGGCCGAAGTCCAGGACGTCGCGGCTTCCAGGTCGCTGCGAACGTGACGCCCTCCCATGGGTGTCCGGGGTCGGCGGCGGCCAAATGCTCGGCGACCAGGCGGGCCGTCACCTTGACCAGCTCTCAGCTGCCGGCGCTTGAGGTGGGGCAACCCTTCTATCGCCGGTGCCGGGGGCCGTCGCGGTCCTCCGCCTGCCTTCGTCCGGCACCAACGCATAGGCGGGGCCGATACCTGGTGTGGTGGCGGCCCCGCCCTGCCGTAGCGACTTGCTCAGAGCAGGCGGCGGGCTGTGAGTTGGTTGTTCCCGCCGAAAAGTCATGGAGACCCTTCGATGCTCACGCCCCTTCGCAGCGTGAGACACGCGCGCTTGCGGTGTCGGCGCGAGGTGTTCACCAGCCGCAGCGCACAGCCCGGTACCGATCGGCCTCCCCCACGTCGTCCAAAGGCAGGCCGGCTCCCGTACCGGGCTGTGCGCTGCAGTTTCCGCGATGAACGACGGCTCCGCCCGCCTGGACCCACGGGGGGTCAGCTGTCGACGGCTCGGCACTCGTAGTGCCGGAAGACCGCGGCGGCCGTCCCGGATCAGGGCGCGGTGCTTGCCGCCGCTCCCCCAGCGAATCTGCGCGACCGCTTCCTCCGGCCACGCCCGCGTCTGTCCGGGGTCGGCGTGCCTGACTGACGTAGGTGCTACATGGCCGCTCGTTCTTCGGGGATGTCGCTGACGCTGGCGAGGAGGGTGCCTTCCGACTGCTCGTAGTGAGCGAGGGCGAGGCCAAGCCCGAAGAAGGTGGGGGCCCATTCGCCAATGAAGATTCCCCACCGGTCGGCGCGAGCGATGCCGGCCCCCGGTTCGACGCTGAGGGACGTCACCCATGTGGCGATGGAAAGACCGATCGAGGCGAACGCTGCCATGTACGCGTGCTCGCTTCGCATGCCCATCTCGTGCAGCTTCTTGATCATGGCCATCCCTGGTTCGTGAGGGGTCGGGATCTCCAGGTTCACCCGGCTCGTGTGTGTGCGCATCCTGGCGGCGTGGCGGCCGCGATGCGAGGAGGCACGGACGGTCCTGGAGCCGCCGGCCCCACTCGATGACACAGTCGGGCCGGTAGACGTCGTCCGGGCAGAACTCCGGCACCAGTCGGGTCTCGTCGCCCGGGAGCCCGGGACGTCAGGTCTAGGGCCGGTCAGGGCGTATGTGGTGCGCGCCACGCTACGAGAGCTGTCGCTAGGGCGGACGCCGAGGCGTACCCGGCAGGACGGAACGCCGTTAAATCGGCATGAACCAATCCGACGACCTCACGGACCGGGAATGGGACGCGGTCCGCGCCCTTCTGCCCCGCTGCGGGCCGAGCGGGTCCGACTACCGGACCATCGTCAACGGCATTCTGTGGCAACAGAGAGGCGGCCGACGCTGGCACGACCTGCCCACCCACTACGGACCCTGGCACCGCTGCGCGGAGCGCCTGCGCCTGTGGAACACCGACGGCACCTGGCAGAGAGTCCTAGCCCTCCTTGTCACCCACCGTCCGCTCGGTGACAGTCGCCCTCTCCCCCGCGACAGCGGACACCCCGAGAACGCGGGGGACCCTAGCGCCGACGACTGGAACACCCCCTGGCTTGCCTAACGGCCCTGTGCACGAATGAGGTCGGGGCGTGTTGGCCTGGCGGGTTGTCTGCTTGGTGCTCATCTCTCGGCGGCGCGGTCGGAGCCAGGGTGGCGACTGCCGCGTAGGTCTCGTCGAAGTACTCGCGGCGCCCGAGGTAGCACTGGAGGGTTCGCCACTGCTTGTGTTCAGCGTTGGCGTGCTCGACGCAGATGCGCCCCGAGGACTGCTGATGGCGGGCCCCGCGTCCCAGTCGGCGATGTCTTCGGGCGGGGCGCCCTTCTTCGGTTTGAGCGGCGTGCTTGTACCTGGTCGAGGAACTGCTTGGCAAGTCCCCGGTAGCCCGCGTCGACCTTTCTCTGACCTGGGGGTACTGTTCGAACAGGTCCCAGATTCCCTCGGTCTTCACGGCTGTCTGGTCGTGCATACGGCCGGGCCGGAAAGCCCCGCCCCAAAGGGTGCGGCCCTGTCCGTCAGTGACGACGGTGGCCTTCTTGGTGTTCTGCCGCATCTTGCCCGAGACGAAGGCGCGACGGCCTGGCTTGTTCGCCCAGGGTCGTCGAACCCGGACCTCCGTACCGTCCAACCGCAGCTCGACATCCTCAGCCGCCTCATAGGCGAAGACGTCCGCGAGAGCGCGAAGCCGCAGGTCACCCTGCCCGGGAACAGCAAAGCCACGAGCGGCCAGAAGGGGACGGACCTCGTGGACAGCCCGGGTGATCGTGGAGCGGTCCACTCCGTAGAGCAGGGCCAGAGCCCCGTGCGGGAGCTGGAACCGCAGGACGACCAGCGTGGCGATGACCCGGTCGGTGAACACCAGCTGGTGATTCGGTCCCGCACCGGCCGCACGCAACCGGCTGCGGCCTCGACGCTCGTGCAGTCGGCCCTCCTCTGCGGGCATCCACGCCTCGGCCAACTCGGTGATCAGCGAATTGAGTCGACGGCGCTGGAGGCCGGTGAAGAGATGATGGGACAAGGCCGGGCCCGACAGCTTGGTGCGACCGAAGTTCGCCACGACTCCAACGGAGACGTGGTCATGCGCGATCCCACCGGCGCTCTGTTCGGCCTTACCCAGCACGCCCGACAGTGCCACTCCGCCCGAACGCGTTGCCCCAGGCAATCGCGCACCAACTTGTAAGCCCGCACACTGCCGGAAGGCCCGCCGCCTCTCTCAGACGCTGCGGGGTTTGCGGCCGGCTGTCTTCTTCGCCGGAGTCTCCTTGGCGGCCGTCTTCTTCGCAGCTGTCTTCTTGGTGGTCTTCTTGGCGGCGGGCAGGTCGTGGACGGCAGCGTCCGGGCCGCCGCTGCGGGAGGCTTTGGCCTCGCTGACCGACTTCTCCAACATGGCCATCAGGTCCACGACCTCCACCGAGGCCGGGGCGGGGGTCTCGACCGGCTCGGGCCGGGAGCCAGCGGCCTTCGCCTCGATCAGTTTCTCCAGCGCCTGACGGTACTCGTCGTGCATCTCACCGAGGTCCCTACCGGAGAGGGTGCCCGCGAGGGCGATGGCCGCCTCGATCTCCTCGTCGGAGACCTCCACATCCGGGACGTCGATGAGGGAGGCAACAGGGCGCGGGGCAGGGGTACTCATGAGCAGGACCTCTCCTCAGGGCGGCACTGTAGTGAACCGTTTCGCCACCCCGGCATTCCCGACCCCGAGACCAAGGTCACGCAGGCGCGTCGCGGCCAGGCAGACGCGCACCAGCCCGCTTGAAGTCCCCGGCTGGGTCCTGCGGTACCCCCGGGGTTATGTGGCGCGCAGTTCACGCGATCCCGGGGGTCCCGCCAGTTCAGTCGGTGGAGAGGGCTTGGAGGAGGACGCCGACCTTGGGGTCGGGCAGGGCGCGGGCGACGTCGGCCTGGGCAACGATGCCGACCAGGGTGTGGCCGTCGATGACGGGCAGCCTGCGGACCTTGTACCTGCTCATGGTGGCCAGGATTTCCTCGGCGTCATCGTCGGCGCTGATGGTGATGGCTTCGCCCTGAGCGAGTTCGCCCGCCTTGACCTGAGCGGGGTCCCTACCGACGCCGAGGACCTTCACCACGATGTCGCGGTCGGTGAGCATGCCCTTGAGTTTCTCGTCGGTGCCGCAGATCGGCAGGGCCCCGACCCCGAGCTCGGTCATCTTCTTGGCGGCTTCAAGCACCGTTTCGTTCGCGCCGATGCACGTGGCATCTGCCGTCATGATCTCTCGCGCGGTCGTCACGTGATGTCCCTCTATCTAGCAGTGGCTGGCAGGCTGTCGGCGGCCCGCTGGTGGAGCGGAGGAACCCGCCGCCTCGGGCGCCTTCCTCTCTTGTACGCCTGGCCCGGCGCCCTTGGCTGTAAGCCACGGCCCGGGGTGCGGCCGCGTCATCCGGATATGCGCATCCATTGGGAGCATGGGCAGGGGTCCCGCCTGGGACGGTCTCTGCCGGGGAGCCGCAGCCTTCGAGGCGGGCGCGCGGCGCCGGCGGGGCGTGCGGCCGTCCGGGTGGCAGCGGGTAGCGGGTGGCCAAGTCCCGTGCTGCCGACACCGGCGCAGCGGGCATGGATGGCGAAGCCACTGCCCTGACGTGAGGAGATCGTCGTGCTGGAGCGCACCCGGTGAAAGAACCGGACCGAGATCACGTTTGTCCTGCCCGCCGGCCATCCGGCCGGTGAGGTCAGCGTGGTCGGCGAGTTCAACGACGGGCGGCCCGGCGCCCGCCCGATGGCTGAGCGCCCCGACGGGACCCGCGCGGTCACGGTCACCCTGCCGGTGGACCAGCGCCACGGGTTCCGCTACCTCGCCGACGGCGGCCACTGGCTCGATGAGGACGGCGCGGACGGTCACGACGGCCGCAACAGCCTCCTGCACACCTGACCCGCCGCACGAGCGCGGCCACCCCACTCGAGAAGGAGACCCCGTCAACGTGACTGACATGTGGAGCTACAACCCGGAGTCGCACTACACGCCCGGCACCAGCCTGGTCGGCTTCAAGGTCGAGGCCAGCGACGGGCACATCGGCAAGGCGGATGAGGCCACGCAGGAGGTCGGCGTCTCCTACATCGTCGTCGACACCGGCCCGTGGATCTTCGGCAAGCACGTCATGATCCCCGCCGGGACGATCGTGCGCGTGGACATGAAGGAAGAGAAGGTCAACGTCAACCTCACGAAGGACCAGATCAAGGACTCCCCCGAGTACAACAAGGACCAGCACCGCGGCGACGCCGCCTACCGCGACCAGCTCGGCCAGTACTACGGCCGCGGCCACATCTGAGCCACCGCGTGACTGCGGCTCCCCACTACGCACGGGAGCCGCAGCCCTGTAAGTTGCGTGCGTCCCCATGCCCGCGGCCCCGACCCTGCCGCGCCCCTCGACCCCGACTGCCGCGCCGGCGGCGTGCGCGGCCCACAGCGCCGACCACGCGGTCTGGTGCTCTTCGGGAACGATCGTGGTGGGCAGGCTTGAGACGGCCGGGGCCCGGGGACCTCTCCACCGCCGTCGTCCTCGCGCACCGCCTGGAGGTGCAGCTCGAAGCGGAGTACGGGCCGAGCCACCCGGACACCATCACCGTGCTGAGCGCCCGAGCATGGCTGACCCTGATCCAGCGCATCGACCGCCGGGTATCTAAGTTCCCGTTCTTCGCCAACACCCCCGACATCCTGCACGCTACCTCCAGCAGGGCGGGGACCTGCGTTCGGGGTGCGGGCCGTGCTGGCCGCGACCGTCTGGGGCATCTACAGCGGTTACGAGCTGTGCGAGAAAGGCAGTGAGGAGTACCTGGACTCGGAGAAGTTCCAGCTCCGGCCCCGCGGCCGGGAAGCCGCGCATACGGGCCGTACCATCGCGCCGCCGATCACCAGGCTGAACAGCGCCTGACGGCAAAGCCCGGCCCCGCGGCAGCTGCGCGACCTGTACTTCCACCACGCCGACAAGGACGCGGTGACCGCCTACTCGAAGCGGAGCGGGATCGAACACGGTTCTGATCGTCGCCAACATCGACCCCCACCCCGGAGGCCACGCTCTCGTTGGACATGCCTCAACGAATGGATACGCAGTCCAGGGCTACGCCATCCCCGTTCAGCCGGCGAAGAGGGCTTCAAGCCGCAGGCGGCGCCGGCGATACGGGTGGCCCAGCAATTGCGCCTCGACCATCATCTGAATCATCGCCGCGCCGCCGTAGGTTTCGGGTTCGCTATCCATGCTCGTCGTGTCGACTCAGAGGCCGTGCCGGTGCCGGCTCGACCTAACAACCCCTGGCCCAAGGCTTTTCCCCTCACGGCAGGTCGTCACGTCCCAGCCATGCCGGTTTCACCGGCACGCCGTCCACGTCGCGCTCCACCGGCAGCACGGGCGACAACGACGGCGGAGGGAGGGGTTCATGTGTCCTCAGCGACGTCATGGCCGGCGGTTCCTCAGCCGCGGCCGGCTCATCACCGACCCCTCCCGCTGGTACAGGACCGTCGGTGTCGTCCAAAAGTTCGGCAACGGAGAAGCGGGTGGCGTGGGACTGCCACACGCCGTCGACAATCAGCAGTAATCCATCACCGTCGCGGAAGAGGCGGCGACGCTTCGGGCTCCTGGGGTGCTCCGGCGTATAGGCGCGTGCCCGTCTCTCCAACTCCGCCAGAGCCAGCTCACGCCCGCCCTCCACGTGCGCCATCACGTACGCCTCGGTGTGTTTGCGCTCCCCCGAGCCGACCGTCGTCTCCATGATCAGTCCCCACGTCGTCATGGCCGCCTCCCTTCGCTGTCCCATCGAACAGTGCAGCGGCGCACCGCCGACCTACTTCGCGCACCACGCTTCGGAGCTTGTCCGGCTTCTTTCACCGGGTTTACGGTGTGGGGCAACCGAATTTGGCCCTTGCCTCCTTGGTGAAGGCGTTGAAGAGGTCGCTCGGGGCGGGTGCGCCGGTGGCGAGGGATTCGGTGTACCGGAGGCCGGGCTCCATGGCGAAGTAGGTGGCCTTGCCTGCGCAGTCGGACAAAGTGTGGGTGGCATCGAATCCGTGTCCGTTGAATCCTTGGGACTTGCGGATACCCTCGATGACGGCCGGGTCCTGGGACACCGAGAAAGTTGCGTAGGCCGCCTTCTCACCCTCGTCGGTCGCCATGCCGCATGACCAGCCGGCATCGGAGACCTGCACGGTCTCCAGGCGGACTCCTGGCACGGTGAAACCAGGCAGGCCACATACGCCGGCGGCCACGGCCGAGCGCCGGGGCTTCGGCGGAGCGATGTGAAGCGGGGCCACGAGCGGGGTGGCCGAGGAGCAGCCGGCGCGGTCGCTGACGCGGTTGGCTGTCCCGGTGAGCAACCTCACCAGTTTCACCAGTTTCTCGGCGTCCGCGCTGTCGGGTGCGTATGCGACCGCGGCGGGTGGCTGCCAGGACGACCCGGTCTTCGGCCTTCAGGACGTAGCCGGGGTGAAGGTGCCCACCCGCTACGGACCCTGGCACCGCTGCGCCGAACGCCTACGCCTGTGGAACACCGACTACACCTGGCACAAGCCCCCGGCGCGGTGGCAGCGCGGCGAAGTCCTCCGGCAGCGTCGCCGGACTTCCTACGGTCCGCGGCCACGGACAGCCACACGATGCACTTCCATCCGCTCCAGCGCGGCATGTCCGACCGGATCCGCAACCGGCGGGCGAACGAGCGGATGGAGCACAGCTCAATCCTGCTCTGACCGGCTGGTTTGTCGGGACTTGCTGGCCGGTCGCGGCCCGTGTTGGATTGCGTGTGATCGAGTTGTGACGCACGAAGGCCCCCGCGCCCATCGTGCGAAGTGGTATGCGGCCCAGGTGTCCGGGCGAATGAGCGCGGGGAGGTCCGACGTATCAGCTCACGGTCCACTGCCCCGTCTGCGTGGCGAAGCCGCTGTTCATGGCGAATTGGATCGTGACGACCTTCGAGTCTTTCGGGACTTCAAAGGTGACCCAGCCGAGGGCTTTGTCGCCAGCCGGGAGTTTCACGGTTCCGGGCATCTGCGGGCCAGCAGTCGTTTCAGTAAAGGAGCTTTGGAACCGCTGCCCGTCCGCGTCGGCGACCTGCATGCCGTTGCCGGGCGTGTCGTCGTAGACCGCAGTGCCCGTGTTGGTGACTTCGACCTGGGCGGCAACCCACCGCTTGCCCTCGTCGGGCTTCATGAAGTCGTCCGCCGGGGTGGCCGGATCGGCCCACTTCTTGATGGTTACGGCTAGCTGCTCGCCCTTGGTGTTGCCTTTCAAAGTGAGAGTGCTGCCGATGGCGGCTTTCTGCTGTGCGGGCGCGCTGGTGGCCGGTGTGCTACTGGCCGCAGGCGCGGGCGCTGCTGCGTCGGGCTTGGTCTTGATTTCGCTCGGCGTGCAGCCGGTGAGGGCGAGGAGCCCAGTGGCGGCAAGGGCGGCGACGGTGTGGTGTGTGCGCATCCGGTCATGCTCGCGGGAGTGAGGGGTGCCTGTGGTGGGAGTGACCGGGTTGTGACATGCGAATGCCCCGCGCTGTGGTGGGGCGTGGTTTCCGGGCACGCCGGATCTGCGGCCCATGACGGGGCAGAGCGGCGCGGTTTGCAACTAGGGTCCGTCTTCAAAAAATCGTTCGATGGTGGATCATGTTTTCGTGATCCGTCGCCATGAACTGACCGATGCCGAGTGGGAGTTGCTGGCTCCGCTGATACCGAGTGCTGTCAGGGGCCGGC
>NZ_SSBJ01000078.1 GCF_004795055.1 Streptomyces sp. A1136 | reverse complement strand
AGCACCGGTGACCTGGACATCTGGGCCGGCCGCGGTGACACCACCTTCGGTGCGGCCAACAAGCTCAGCTCCGGCTGGTAACCCCCTTCCGTCTGCCGCCCGGACCCACCCGGGCGGCAGACGCCCCCGGTGAACCCTTCCTTCGCGCTCACCCGCGTCCTTGCCGCTCGGATGTCCCGCGTTCAGCTCCGGACACAAGTCGACCAACGACCGCGACCCCAGAGACAGGACCCCTATGCCCCGCAGAAGACATCGCTTCGCCACGGCGCGAGCAGCAGCGACGATCACCGTTCTGGGGTTGGCCACCACCGGTCTGAACACCGCGAGCGCAAGCGGTGCCGAGGCCGCATACCCGTTCGTCAACCGAGCTTTCAACAACACGGCCATCAGCGCCGACGCCAATCCGTCCACTGCGGACTTCGACGGATCCGGCAACAGCCTGTCCGCCGCTGCCCTGGACAACGCGGGGTGGACCCGAGGAGCACACATCACCGTCAACGGCACGGTCTACACGCGGCCGGACGTGGCCCCCGGCCAGCCGGACAACGTCGTCGCCACGGGCCAGACGCTGTCCGTCACGGGCTCCGGAGACGCCCTCGGCTTTCTGACCGCAGCGACACACGGCACGGTCTCCGGCAGCGGCACCGTCACCTATAGCGACGGCAGCACCTCCGCCTACACCCTCTCGGCGAACGACTGGTCCACCGGCAACCCGACGGCCGCCGCCGTCACCCTGAGCCATTCCAACGCCCCTACCGGTCAGCAGACGCGCCCCGTCAACCTCTACGCGACCACTGTCCCGATCGCCCGGGGGAAAACCGTAGCCTCCGTCACTCTCCCAAACACCGCCGGCTCAACCCCTGCCACGGGCCCGGCGCTGCACATCTTCTCCCTCAGCGTACGCAGCACCCCGGCAGCCCCCGGTGGAAGGGCGTGGACGGGGAGCTGGGCCACGTCCTTCGGTTCGGCGCCCGCTGTCCCCCAGTCACCCGACTGGAAGGACCAGACGCTGCGCATGGTCGTCCACCCCCACACCAGCGGTGGTACGGCCCGGATCCGCTTCGCCAACACCTTCTCGCCCGCTCCCGTCAGGCTCGGCCACGTCACCGTCGCGGAGCAGGCGGCCGGAGCGAAGGCCGCCCAGACACCGGTCTCCCTGACTTTCGGGGGCAGCCGGCAGGCCACCATCCCGGCGGGCGGGGAGCTCGTGAGCGACCCGGTCGACTTTCCCGTTGCCCCCGACCAGGACCTCGCGGTCAGTGTCCACCTGCCGGACTCGGTCACCGTGGCCCCGATCCATTCGTACGCTCTGGCCACCTCGTACACCACCAGCCGCCTGGGCGGTGACCACACGACCGACACCAACGCAACCGCCTTCACCGGCTCCTTTTCCTTCTGGACCCTGCTCAGCGGGGTGGACGTCGCCACCAGCGGCAACCCCGGGACCGTCGTCGCCCTGGGCGACTCCCAGACCGACGGCGGACATACCACGAAGGACGCCAACCACCGTTGGCCCGACTACTATGCCGCCGCCCTCAACGGGCACCCGTCCGCGCCCGGTGTCCTCAACGCCGGCCTCTCCGCCAACCGGATCCTCCTGGACCGCACCGACCAGGCCGGCCCCAGCGCCCTCACCCGCCTCGACCGTGACGTCTTCGCCCAGCCCAACGCCAGCGCCGTCGTCCTGTACGAGGGCGTCAACGACATCCTCTCCGGCAACGCCGACGTGGGCGCTCTGAAAGAGGGGATCCAGCGCATCGCCGCACATGTCCGCGCCCGTGGTCTGCCCATCACCGTCGCTACCGTCCCGCCATTCGGCGGCAACACCGATTACAGCGACGCCCGCGAGGATGTGCGTCAGGGCATCAACGCCTATATCCGGACCACCGGCGACATCAACGGCTACATCGACTTCGACCTCGCCACACGGGACCCCGACGTTCCCAGCCGTCTCCAGGACGCATACGTGGATCCGGTCGACCGCCTGCACTTCAACGACCTCGGCACCAAGCACCTCGCCGACACCCTGGCAGCCGGCACCAACGGCACCCCGTTGACCATGTCCCAGACCGCAGCCGGCGACTTCGACGGCGACGGCATCGCGGACCTCATCGCCTGCTACGACGCCACCGGAACACTCAAGATGTGGCGCGGCCGAGGCGACGGCACCTTCTCCTCACACGCCGACGTCACCAATGGCTGGCGCCCCTTCACGCAGACCGTGGCGGCGGATTTCAACAGTGACGGCAGGGCCGACATCATGGCCCGGGATGCGTGGGGGAATCTGAAGATGTGGCTGGGCCGGGGGGACGGCTCGTTCGGGGTCGCGAGGCAGGTCACGTCGGGGTGGGAGTTCACGCAGACCGCTGTGGGTGATGTGGACGGGAACGGTAAGGCGGACATCATCGCCCGTGACTCCTCGGGCGACCTCAAGATCTGGGCCGGTCGCGGTGATGGCACTTTCGGTGCGGCCCAGCAGTTGTCCTCGGGCTGGAACTTCACGCAGACCGTGTTGGCGGACTTCAACGGGGACGGCCAGGCGGACATCGTCGCCAAGGACTCCTCCGGCACGTTGAAGATGTGGACGCACAACGCGGGCGGCTACTTCAACAGCGCGAAGGACGTCACCGGCGGCTGGAACTTCTCCCAGACCACCGCCGCAGCCTCTACGAAGGACGGCCACGCCGGCCTCATGGCCCGAGACGACACCACCGGCACATTGAAGATGTGGGCCGGCCGGGGCGACGGCACCTTTGCCTCTGCGCGAAACCTCACAACAGGCTGGTAGGAAGCAGAGGACGCAACCGCGTGATCTCCCCACGACGCGAGTGTGCGGGTGCATCGTGATGGAGCGGAGGGCTCAACCGGGAAACGGCTGAACGACGCTCCCGACCATCGGCGACCTGGTCGGTGCTGACGGCCAAGCCCCGTCCAACGGTGCGTCAGCTCACTGGATCAGGTCGGTGTGCGGGTGCTCCGGCGACGTAGGACCGATGTAGAGCTGGAGGTGGTCCGCTGCCGACTTCGGCCCCGGTCAGCTGCGCGGGGTTCTGGCTGGCGATGTGGTGGGTGGCGGCAGCGGCTCGGTCCTCGTACGGCACCCGACTGTCCGGGCCGCCGTCCCATTCGAAGGAAGCGATGGTCAGCAGCGGGACCAACGGTCGCGGACGGCGCAGTAGCGGGGACAGGGGTCGGTGCGGCCCCACGGGGGCCCAGCCACCTGCCTTCCAGCCTGGAGCGGCAGCCAGTCCGGTGTCGTAGAACTCAGACGGGTAAGCCGCATACGAGCTGTCCACCGCCGCACCGGCCACCGGCGCAGGGTGGTAATGCCGTGGTCGTAGGCATTGGCGCGGGTATTAGCGCAGAGCCGGTGGTAGGTCTCCTCCAGACGGAGACCGCACCAGGTCTCACCCGACCACCACCCCGCGGTTGGGGCTGTTGCCGCCTCAAGTCGCAGGCGAGGTGGATTTTGGTGGTCAGGCATCCTCGGGATTTGCCGAGGGCGTGATCGTCCGGTTCGTCCGTCCGGTGATTCCCCCTTTTCGGCCGGTGGCGGCGGCGTGCTGGTGGGCGCGGACGATGGTGGAGTCGATCTGGTCCAGCCAATCGATGTCACCGGCGGCATCCGCCCGGGCCTGTACCTGTTGGAGGGCCCGAGTGAACACACCGTCGATGGCATAGCGGCGGAAGCGGGTATAGACCGTCTTCCACGGGCCGTAACGTTCCGGCAGGTCACGCCAGGAAACCCCGGTCCGGATCTTGTAGACCATCCCGTTGATCACCCGACGGCCCTCCGCCCGAGGCTGGCCCCTGCCGGCACTCGGTATCAGCGGAGCCAGCAACTCCCACTCGAAGTCGGTCAGTTCATGGCGACGGATCACGAAAACATGATCCACCATCGAACGATCTTTTGAAGACGGACCCTAGCGGCCCGGGACGTGCCCCGGTTCGGGGCGGATCCGGACACGGCTGCGGGCTGAGGTGGCAGACCGGTCATGGCCACGCCGTGCCGGGCCTTGTCGTCACGACGGCATTGGGCCGTAGGCCGCTGGGGCTCCGAGGCGTGATCCGAGGCGGAAGCGCATCTCGCCCGCGGCCCGGCGAACCTCTTCCGAGCGGGTCTCGTCCTCGAGGGCGCCCAGGAGCATCAGGACCGCTATGGCCTCGTCCTCGGTCAACAGTTTGAGTCGGGTCTCGCCCGCGGCATCGAGGAGCGCGTCGAGGAAGTCTTCGTCCATGCCGGATCAACGCTCGACGCACTCCACCGTCACAGGCGTGCGCTTTTCCGCGGTGTCGGGGTGTTCGGTGTGGTGGGGGAGGGGGTGGCTGGTGCCGGGGGCGGTGGGTGGCGAGGAGGGTGAGGACTTTCTGCCAGGTGCCGTCGGATGGCGTCCCAGTCCCGGTCGTTGAGCTCGTCGGATTCATCGCGCATGGCGCTTTAACGGTATTTCCTGTCTGCCGGGTACGTCCCTGCTGTACCAGCGCGACTGTCGGCGGGATGAGTGGTGCGGAACCGATTCTGCCGCGGCTCGTTGAAGCGGCTGGGATCCACACCCCACCCCGGACGCCCCGATCTTCCGGGGCGGGGCCCCTGCCGGGTCACCGCGCTTCCGGTCACGACCGAAGACCGTACCGGCTACCGGCGCACCAGCTTCAAGCAATGGAATGCCGGCGACCCGCCGGCCGATGGGCCGCAACACCCGCCAGGAGGTGTTGCTGGCCCAGGCGGTTGACTACCCGGCATCGGTGCGGGCTGCGCGCCGAGTGGGGGTATGTGGATGTCGTATTACGACGAGGTGTCCGTGACCGACGCGGCGCGGCTGGACAGCGTGAGCGATGGCTTCCAGGTCGGCCTGGCTGAACGTGCGGAGATCCGCGCCCTCTATGGTCGTCCGCGCACGATCCATGGCTTTCGCACTCCGGCAGAGGTCTACAGGTACGCCGTGGTGGGTGGGGGCTGGGCTTAGGGGTGCGGCTCTTGGCTGTCGCGGGCACCGTCGGGCTTGCTTGGGCGGCAGGCCATAGGGGAAGTCTCTGTCCCGCGGGTCGTCGACTGAAGTGGAGCGCTGTGGCGTAAGAGCCGCTGTCGGTGAGTCGGGGAAAGCTCAGGGGTGGAGTTGATGCACGGTGGAACGACGCATGTCGGTTGCGACGCACTGGGGCAGTTTTGTCGCGGTGGTCGATTCCGGTCGTTTGGTTCGAATCGAGCCGAGGGGAGATGACCCCGCGCCCTCGCCTATCGGCCCCGGCATGGTGACTGCCGCCGATGACAACGCCCGCGTGTTGCGCCCGGCGGTGCGCAAGGGCTGGCTGAACGGTCTGCCGCGCGCCGATGACGCGGCCAGAGGCGTGGACGCCTTCGTGGAGGTGAGCTGGGACGAGGCGATCACGCTCGTGAGCGATGAACTTCGTCGGGTGCGTTCGCAGCACGGGGACAGCGCGGTGTTCGGCGGATCGTACGGCTGGGCGAGTGCGGGCGCGTTCCACAACGCACAGGGGCAACTGCACCGGTTTCTGGCGTTGGGCGGGGGGTACACCGACTCGCGCAACACGTACAGCACTGCGGCTTTGGAGGTCATCCTCCCCCATGTGATCGGCGGGGCTCCGTGGAGCTACCAGTCCCGGATGCCGATGTGGGACGAGATCGCGGAGAAGTGTGAGCTGGTGGTAGCGTTCGGAGGGCTGGCCCTGAAGAACAGCCAGATCAACCCGGGCGGGTTGGCCCGGCACCAGACGCAGGACCTGCAGCGGAAGTGCCGTGCGGCCGGGGTGCGGTTTGTGAATGTCAGCCCGATCCGCAGTGACACCGCAGGTTTCCTCGACGCCGAGTGGCTGCCGGTCATTCCCAACACCGACACCGCCGCGATGCTCGGCATCGCCCACACGATGCTGGTCAACGGATGGCACGACGAGGACTTCCTGCGCCGGTGCTGTGTCGGATTCGACCGCTTCGCCTCCTACCTGGTCGGTGACCTGGACGGCGTCCCGAAAGACGCTGACTGGGCAGCGAGGATCACCGGCATCAGCCGCGACACGATCACCGACCTCGCGCGCCGCCTGTCCACGCAGCGATCCCTCATCATGGTCAACTACGCGATACAGCGGGCGGACCACGGCGAACAGCCGATCTGGATGTCTGTCGTGTTGGCCGCCATGGCGGGCTCGATGGGCAGGCCCGGCTGCGGCTGGGGTGCGGGCTACGCGACGATGGACGCGACCGGCGTCGCCCCCGGCCGCCCCTCCGTGGCGTCGCTTCCTCGTATACCCAACCGTGTTCCGGACTTCATCCCCGTCGCACGGATCGCCGACACCCTGCTCCATCCGGGCAAGACCATCGACTACGACGGCCGGCGCCTCACCTTGCCCGAGCTCCGCCTCATCTATTGGTGCGGAGGAAACCCCTTCCACCACCACCAGGACCTCCACCGGCTGAGCCGGGCCTGGCAGACCCCGGACACGGTGGTGGTCCACGAAGCCTGGTGGAACACCACGGCCAAGTTCGCCGACATCGTCCTTCCCGTCGCCACCAGCCTGGAGCGCGACGACTTCGCCGCCGGGTTCTGCGACCCGCACCTCGTCGCGATGCCGAAAGTCCGCGAGCCGGCGGGCGAGTCACGCACCGACCACCACATCTTCACCGCCCTGGCCTCCCGGCTCGGCTACGAGCGGGAATTCACACAGTCACGCTCCGAGACGCAATGGGTCCGGCACCTCTACGAGCAGACGAAGGCCGACCTCGGCGACGACGCCACCTTGCCGGGCTTCGACGACTTCTGGCGCGAGTCCACCGCCGAGCTGCCGGCGCTGAGCGGATCATTCCCCGGCAGTTTCGAGGCACTGCGCTCGGATCCGCAGCGCTTCCCCCTGACGACGCCGTCGGGCCGGATCGAGATCTTCTCCGAGGAGATCGACTCGTTCGGCTACGACGACTGCGCCGGGCATCCGGCGTGGTTCGAACCCGTGGAATGGCTCCGTGCCGAGCTGTCGCACCGATTCCCGCTGCACTTGATCTCGAATCAGCCCGCCTCACGCCTGCACAGCCAGTACGACAATGGCGGCCACAGCCTCAAGTCGAAGATCCGTGGCCGGGAGCCCGTGACGATCAATCCGCTGGACGCCGCGTCGCGCGGCATCGAAAGCGGCACGATCGTACGCGTCTTCAACGACCGGGGCAGCTGCCTGGCGGGCGCGGTCCTGTCGGACGACGTCATGTCGGGCGTCGTCCAACTGTCCACCGGAGCGTGGTGGGACCCGGTCCAGCCGGGCCTGAGCGGCACCTTGGACCGCCACGGCAATCCGAACGCCCTCACGGGGGACCGAGGGTGCTCGCGCCTGTCCCAGGGACCGAGCGCGCACAGCGCGCTCGTCGACGTCGAGCCCTACGACGGTCCTCTCCCCGATGTGCTCGCCTTCGCACCACCACACCTCGAACACTGACACGAAAGCACGCTGCCGCACCGGGCGCGGTTCCGTCTGCGTCATCACCCTGCGTGTCACGGGCGTCCGGGCTGCCGAGAGTCTTCCCCCTCACCCGTTTGCTCTTGCGTAGTGGTATGGATACCGTGCGTGGTTGTGACTGCACTTCAAGACCTCAAGTACGGCCAGTGGTTCAAGGGTGCCGACGTCGACGGCGACGGGTTCATCACCCAGCAAGACGTCCGCATGATGAGCGAGCGATACATCGCCGCCCGTGACACCGCGCCCGACTCCCCGACCGCCCGCCGGCTCACCGAGAAGATGGATGAGTTCTGGACCAATGTGATCGCCCCCCTGGACCAGGACTGTGACGGAAAGGTCGACCTGCGGGAGATGACCGAAGGCTTCAAGCGGGCTCTGACCGACCCGGCCCTGTACCCCGAACAGATCGAGCCGGTCACCGACTGCTTCTTCGACCTCGTCGACCTCAACGGAAACGGCAAGATCGAGCAGGAGGAGTTCCAGCTGATGTTCAACTCGATCTCCCGCGTTCCCGACGAGGACAGCGCCGAGGTCTTCGCCGCCTTGGACCGGGACGGCTCCGGTGCGCTGGATCGTGCCGAATTCCACCAGGCCGTCAGGGAGTTCTTCTACGGCAACGACCCGGACGCTGCCGCCAACCACCTGTTCGGCAGGGCCACTGCCTGACACCCCATGAGCGGCCCGCCGGCCTCTCCACGGCTGTTCTTGGCTGCCACTGCTTCAGTCGTCGATGGGCACGCTGATTCGCCGTAGGGTCCAGCGACGCGAGGCGTGCGTGTCGCAATTGAATTGGACGAGCTCGACGTTGTTGGCGGTGGAGACACCTCCCGCGACGGTCATGCACTTGCGGGTCTGCGCGTTGACGATCTGGTAGGAGCTGCCGTTGAAGGCGAGGGTCCAGCGCCGCGAGGGGTGTGTGTCGCAATTGAATTGGACGAGCTCGACGTTGTTGGCGGTGGAGACACCTCCTGCGACCGTCGCACACTTGCGGGTCTGCACGTTGACGATCAGGTAGGAGCTGCCGTCGAAGTTGGTGAGGATCCAGCGCCGCGAGGGGTGCCTGTCGCAATCGAATTGAACGCGCTCGACGTTGTTGGCGCTGGAGACGCCGCCCGCGACAGTCGCACACTTTCCGGTCTGCACGTTGACGATCTGGAAGTCTCCCCCTACCCGTGCCGAGGTATTGGGCGTGGCTGGCCGCGCGACCGCAGCATCGGGCCGGAGCGTGATCCCGGCTACAAGAACTGCCGACGCTGTCAGAAGACGGCGCGGCCGGTTGATTTTGCGCATAGTGCTGCTCCTCTCGTGATTTGCGAGGGAGGTGAGAAGGAAGTTACCTGTCCGCTGGACGCGCTGCAGGGCTTTTGCGACTGTCGCCGACGGACTCCCGCACCTTTATCGACGGCCTGACAATGGGGATCTGATGAGCGTGCGGAAATCTCTGCCATCCATCGAAGCACGGCCCGCACAGATCGGCATCCGGCACGGTATGGCTCTTCGATCAATTCGCCGAGATGTGCGCGCGAGACGCCGCAGAAGGCAGGATGGGTCAAGGCCGCCCGGGCCCACGTCTTGGTCACACTCGAAGAACCCTTGCGGCCGCTGCCACGTCACGCCTGCGCGATGATCAATGGGTGTGACTCTTCTGCGGGAATCGTCCGAGCTGGGGACTTCCCTGCGGAAGAGCATCGCAGCCGGCGAAGCGCCGGCCCGAGTATCAGGGCCTCAGTAGTCCGCCCACCCACCAGTCGTGCTGCTTGCCGTCGTTGGCGATGCCGCGATTGCGCAGTGTCCCTTCGAGGTGAAGCCGAGTTCCTCGGCGACGGCACGCGAGCCGGTGTTCCCGGCCATGGCCCACCACTCGATGCGGTGCACGTCGAGCGTGGCCCAGCCCCAGTCGCACAGGGCCCGAGCGGCCTCCGCCGAGTGCCCGCGTCCGCGCTGCTCCTTGACCGGCCAGTATCCGAGCTCCCAGACGCCGCGGCTGATCGACCGGGGTCTGGTCTACGGCCCAGGTGTGGGTGCCCTGCTGCTCACCGCGGACGTAGGTGATAGGGCGTTTGCCCGCTGTGCGGCTCCTTGAGCCTGCCGGTGACCGTGTACTGGCTCCCGGTTCAGCACGGTGGTCGGAAGACAACCGCTCCGGGCCGGGCGGTTGTCAGTGACCCGGCCGCAGTGAGGAACACGGCTTCGGTGCGTGACATCGGGGTGCCGTCGGGCAGCAGGAGGCGCACGGGGTCCACGACGGTTCCCGGGACTGCGGTGGCCACTGTCGGGTGCTTCACGGTGACACGGTCGGTCGGCTGGGGTGAGAGGGTCTGCCGCTCGCGGACGAACGCGATGAAGCTCTCGAAGTCGCGTTGGTGGCGGTAGGGCTCATGGAAGCTGGCGAACGCCGGGTAGCCGTCGGAGCCGAGGAAGGTGTACGAGGGGGCCGCCAGCCGGTACCTCCGGGCGGGGTCGAGGCGGCGGCCGTCGATCAGGACGTCTTCGGGCGCCACTCGGTCGCCCGGGGCGCCGGCCGCGTCGAAGCTGTAGCGCACGTTGTGGGAAACGGCGAGCGGCGCGAAGCGCAGTTCTCCGGACGGGGTGAGCATCCACTGCTCTTCCAGGGCGTCGTGGATCTGCTGCCCGCTGACCCACGCCGCGACGACCGGGTCGCCGAACCCTACGGCGCGCCATGCCTGGCCGAAGGTCACCGCACCGTCGGAGGCGGCGTCGTACACCAAGTCGCCGGCGATGATCGCCACGCCGGCGCTGGGTGCGACGGCGACGACAGCTAGCTCGGCCGGAGCGTTGGGGTGGATGTTGGCATCGTTGGCGGGATCGGTCGGCCTTCGGCCCGCCCACAGCGCCCAGTCGGCGACCAGGTCGCCCATGGTGCTTTCCCCGGCCGTGTTACGGGTGCGCAGGAAGGAGCCCGTCTGCCGTCCGATCCGGCTGCGATCGCGCTCGGATGCCTGCCCCGCCCAGAAGCGGGTGAGGTGGGTGAGTCCCTGATGCGGGGTGATGTCGTGACTGTTGGGGTGGTTGGTGGAGGTGGTGAGCCGGCGGATCACCTTGCCGGTGTTCGGGTCCAGCCGCAGGTTGATCTCGTTGATGACCTGGCCGTAGCACCCCGCCTCGACGAACGGCCGCGGGACACCGTTCGGGTCGGGGACCATCATGTTGAAGCGCGTGTGCCAGTGGCCGGCGACGATCGCGTCGATGTCCGGGGAGACCCGGAGCGCGAGGTCGAAGGCGGGGCCGGAGGGGTCGATGCCGCTGTTGAAGTCACCGCCCGCCACGGCGCCGTCGTGCACGCTGAGGACGATCGCGTTGACCCCGAGCTTCTTGAGCTCCGCCGCGTAGCGGTTTGCGGTGGCGATCTCGTCAAGGGTGGAGATGCCCGGCTGGAAGGACCCGGGGAACGACTCGGTGCCCAGGGCGGTGAGGTGGATGAACCCGATGGGGAGCTTACGGCCGCCGGGGGTGCGCACCCACTCGATGTTGTAGGGCGGCAGGACGTTCAGCCCCGAGGTCGTCCAAGTGGCGTTGGCGCTGTAGTAGGCGAAGTCGGCGCCGTGGAAGACACGGCCCGAGGAGTCGGGGAAGGAGGTGTCCCGGCCCGCCACAGGGAACGGAACGCCTTTCTCCATGTGCAGTCGGGTCATGGCGGGTGACTTGTCGAACTCGTGGTTCCCCGCTGTGGCGAAGGTCAGGCCCATGCGGTTGAGGGCCTCGATGGTCGGCTCGTCAGAGAAGGCGCAGGCATCGAACTCCCAGCCCGAGAAGAGGTCTCCGGGCGAGAAGAAGACGGAGTTCGGGTGACCTTCGCGAAGCCGCTCAAGGTGGGCGGCCATGTAAGCGACGCCACCGACCGTATAGCTGCTACCGCCGTGGCCCTGGATGACGGAGTACCCGGCCGGCGCGCCCTGGAGATACCCGTGTAAGTCCGTGATGCTGAGCAGTTGTACGTCGACGTAGCCGTCGGCGGGTCCGACGTCACGCGCTGCGCCGGAGGCGTACGCGGGAACGCCCATGGCCACGGTGGTGGCGACACCCAACGCTGTCAGGAATCGACGACGCCCCAGCGCCCCCTCGTGTGAACTCCAATTCCCCGCCCGTGTCCGCGTCTCGCGTCGCTTCATCACGCGCCTACCCTCACACTCGCCGGGAGCCGTCGGCGATAACCCTGCCGCGTCACTCGGTCGGGCCCTGCATGTGTTCACTGATCCACTGGATCAGGCCGCTGCTCTCCATGTTCGGGACGTAAGTGGCGGCATTGTGTTGGCCACCCCGAATTACGTCGTACTTGGTCTTGACCAGGCCTTTGTTGCCGAATTTCTCCACGAACGCGTCGATCGGGGGCTTGACCGGTTCCCTGGAACCCACCTGGAGCCCCAGATACACGTCGGGGCTGCCCCCTGGCGATGAGCCGCTGGGCGAGCACCTTGGAGTCGTTGTCCGCCCTTTCCTTCTGGTGGCTGGCCTACAGGCGGGAGTCGGGGACGATGTCGGGACCGGAGGCGATGACGGCCTTGAACTTCTCCGGCTTCTGCAACACGGCTTTCAGGCCCGCGGAGCCACCGGTGGAGGAGCCCATGAAGGCCCAACCGTCGCGTGACTTGATCGTGCGGAAGTTTTCCTTGATCAGGACCGGGACGTCCTCGGTGAGCCAGGTCCCCATCTTGGGCTGGCCGGGGATGTCGCTGTCGTCCCAGTAGAGGCCCACCTGCGGGTCTTTGGGGTCCTTGTCATGGTTCTCGGGGTTGAGCACCGGCATGGCGATGATGAAGGGCAGGCTCTTGCCTTCCTGCGACCACTTGGAGATCGAGGACTCAAGTTTGAGGTCCGTACCCATCCAGTAGTTGCTCGGGTAGCCCGCGCCGCCGGGGAGGGCGATCAGTACGGGGAAGCCGCTCGTCGCGTACTTCGGATCCGCGTACTCCTTCGGTGCCCAGACCCAGACCTTGCCCGTGAAGCCGGACTTCTTGCCCCGGTAGGTCGTGACGGCGATCTTGCTGCCGTCCTCGGGGACTGTACCGGAGATCCTGAAGTCGGCAGCAGGCCCGGTGGCCATGAGGGCCTTGGCGCTGGCCGACTGCCAGCTCCCGCCACCGGAGGGAGCCACGCCGCTGAAGGTGATCGAGTCACCGTTGTCCGAGAAGACATCGAAGTAGTACAGCGTCGGCCAGGCGACCGCACCGAGTACGGCCGGGCACGCCGCGATGAGCCCCCAGCGTTTGCCGCGGGAGGGCTTGCGGGGCCGGGACTGGCGGATGGTCGGCGAGGTGTATGTCATCGAAGGAACTTGCTCCGGGTCGCTGCATGCCGCATCGGGATGCCGCATCGGGCCTGAGTGACTGTTGCACCCGTGTAGACAGCCATGCGAAGCGAGAGGTTCCGCAGTGTGGACGAGGAAAGGATTTGCCCGCGGGTCAGCGGGCGGATGCGAGGGCCCGGGCTTCCGTCAGGAACCCGTCAACGGTTGGGCCGCCGCGTGTTCCGCTCCGGTGGGGATGTCCTTGACGGTCCCGGCCGGGCCGAGGTGTCGAGTCCGGGGTCGCAGAGGTCGAGGTCCGGGCTGCGACCGACGCCGGTGCCCGGCTAACCGGCGTGGCGTTCCAGCACGTGTCGGCGGGTGACCGTGGTCAGCTCGTTCCAGAAGGGGACAGCGGTGAGATAGAGACCCAAGCCGGACATGATGCCGACCGCTACGTCCACGCTGATCCGGCCCTGCTTGGCCCAGTAGACGTCTTGGAGATCCAGGAGGAGAGCGAATTCGTCCACGATGAGCGCTGCCCCGGCGCCGTATGCCGCGCCGACGCCAGGGTGCCCTACGAGGGGCGCGTCCCCCCGGACGGCCACCAGTCCCACGCCGGCCAGCGTGGCGATGCCGAGGTTGTAATGGTGCAGATGGGTGCCGCCGGCCGAGATGTTGCCCCAGGGCAGGCGTCCGCTGCGGATGCCGTGGGTGATCAGGCGGGTAACGCCGAACGTGGCCCCGAAGGCGAGCCAGGTGGCGAGGAGGGAGCGCTGGGTGGGACCGGTGCGCTCGTCGACCGTCTCCCGCCAGTGTCTCAGCAGGCCAGAACGATGGTCGTCTCGCTCGCCGGAGCCGTGCTGCTCAGCGTTCTTCGCCATCAGGTCCCTCCCGCGTCGTGGAGTCGTCCCCACCATAGGACCATCTCGCCCAGGGCCGCGCCGGATGACTTTTCCTGGTCGGAGGCAGCCGGCCTGTGCGTCTCGTTCCCGGGCGGCGGCTGGTTGGCGCCCGGCCCGCTCACGGTGAGACGACGGAAAAGCCCCAGCTCACGCACCCGGCCCGCCACGGGGAAAGCCGGCTCCGTGCGTGCCGGCGGCCCCGGCGGGCGCCGGGCGAGGCCAGCTGCCCGACGCATGCGATACGCCGGGGCGATCCGTCACCCGTCGGTTGATCAGCCGAGCGAGGTGAGTGCGTTGACCTCGGTGGCCTTGCCCAGATGCGGGGCGCGTAGGTCGTGCTGCTCGGCCATGCTCATCCGTGAGGCTAGCTTCTCGGGGATGCCGAAACCGGGAAGGTCCATGCCGCGAAACATTCTCTCCTCAGAGGAGGGCGAATCTCACCGGCAGGTGAACGTGGGTGGTGCGGATCCCCATGAGGCTCCTCGGATTTCCCCGGCGCTGACCGGTGCCACGCCGATGACGGCAGAACGCCGCCCCCGCCCCGAGTGCCTTTTCGGGCCGCCTCGTCACGGCAGTCGGCACATCGCGTGCCCTCGTCGGGTACGTTCCGGCCCCTCATCGCGGGGAGGCGAGGCTATCTGGGGGAGCGGCGCCCGCTGGCCGCTCGGCTTCAACGTCGCCCTCGGCGGTCAGCCGTACTTCCTCACGGCAGGGCACTGCGGCAACGACACGTTTCCCCGACTGGCAGACCAGCACGGAGCTTGGGACCGCGCAGTCACCCAGGCGCAGACCTTCCGGCCATGGCTATACCCTGGCCCGCTACACGGCCGACATCGGCCAGAGCGCGGATCGGGTATCTGCCCGTCCCCGTCCTCGGCGGCGCCGCAGGATCGGGAGCCGCCGTACGGCAGGTGCCGGAGGGCTATGGACTCCGGCTCCCGCACCGCTCGCCCGGTGTGGGTCGGAGTCCGCGTGTGCGTGGTGATCCGCGTCTCTACGGCCCAGGCATCGGACCCCCGGCCCCCTCGCGCTCCGCCCGTGGGAAGGTCAGGAGGTCCTGGTCCCGCTCTCCGGCGCCGGGGCGGCCGAGACCACGTCTCCCGGTGTCACGTGGATCGCCTGCGACAGAGTCTCCCCGGTCGGTGCGGCATCCGCGGACGGGGGCATCGCGTCCTCCTTAATGGCCCGTGTCTCGCTCTTGAGGGTGCGCAGCGACTTACCCAGCGAGCGGGCGGTGTCGGGCAGCTTCTGCGATCCGAACAGCACGATGAGCACGATCGCCACGATCAGCAGGTGCCATGGTTCCAGTCCGTTGCGCAGCATTGCCGCCCGCCCTTTCCTGTCTGAGGTAGGGAGACGGCATGGTGGCCACCCCCACAAGAAGGTGCCCGGGTCCGCTGGAGCCGCGGCGCCTGACACCCCTGTCTGGGCTCTGCCACCGTCTTCGCCCTCCTACTCACGGGCGCCGGCAGGCCGGAGTCGCTTACGGCATGGGCGCGGTGCCAGTGGCCGAGTTGCCCGAGCGCGTGGCGGTCAGGTCGTCGAGACTGCGCAAGCCTGGTGAGGCATGAGGCGAGGTTCCTGCCGGGAGGGATAGCGGATTGCTCGGTGGCGGTCCCGTCAGTCGGGCAGGGGCCTTCTGCGCCGGTTCTTGGTGAGGACGACGCGGATGAACAGACCGCCCCCGAGCGTGATCATGGCCATCCCGGCAGCTAAGGCGGGGGGACTTCCGGCGTGCAGGGCAGCGTTCCTGGCGGCCATGACGTCGTAGTTGGATCTCGGCTTCCCATACGCGTCGACCGGTATCCCGCCGTCCCTGCACACGTCGCCCGGGTGCATCACGTCCGAGCCGCACATCACCGGCCCGCTGGTGGGGAGTCCGACGAAGAGGATGGCGAGAATGCCAACCAATATGAGGACTAGGCAACCACCGACCTTGTGCGAGTAAAGAGGATCCACCACGTGGTTCCGCTGAGTTATCACATGTCTCCTCGAGGAGAGCCGCACCGGCCACCCTGCTGATGGGCCGTCACGCCATCGTAGGGATCGTTCAACAATCCTACAAGGTGCTTGTCGGAGAGGGGAGTTGGCCACACCCTGACCTGGCCCCGACTGAACCTCGCCCAGCCTGCCCCGTGCAGGTAGGGGGTAGTCTTTCGTTCAACAATTCAGGGAGGAAAGCATGGACGGCAGCGATTCCGGGGCGTGGGTCGCAAGTCTGGAGCAGGACAGGGCCTCACTCGGGCGCGGCAGTATCGCCGAAAGGGTGGCAAGCGTTCTACGCGACCGCGTCTCCCAGGGGCTCGTCCCGCCCGGGACCCGGCTCTCGGAAGAGGCCATCGGTGCGGCTCTCGGCGTGTCCCGCAATACCCTGCGCGAGGCCTTCCGACTCTTGACCCACGAACGCCTACTCGTACACGAGTTGAACCGCGGCGTCTTCGTGCGCACCCTGACCAGGGACGATGTCGTGGAGCTGTACCGGCTGCGCCGCCTTGTCGAAGGCGCCGCCGTACGCGAGCTGGCCGGGGCCCCCGAGCAGGCCATCGCGGCGGTGCGCAGAGCCGTCGAGGACGGCGAGCGTGCCGCAGCCGACCAGCACTGGCCGGAAATCGCCAGCGCCGACCTGCGCTTCCACCAGGGAGTCGTACAGCTGGCCGGATCGCCACGCCTGGAGGAGATGATGCTCCGCGTTCACGCCGAACTGCGCCTGGCCTTCCACGCCATGGACAACCCGCGCCGGTTCCACGAGCCCTACCTCGCCCGTAACCGCGAGCTCCTGACAGCCCTGGAGTCCAGAAACACCCAGCAGGCGGAACTGCTCCTCTCGGTATACTTTGCGGACGCGGAACGACAGTTGCTACGTGCCTTCGATCACCCGCCGATCTGAGCGCCGGCGGACCGCTCGGCGACCAGCTCCAGAAGTCGGAGCCATCTGGGAGAGCGCCCGCGCGGAAGTCGCCCGCATCGAGAGCGCCGGGGCCGACGGCGTGCGCGTGGGCGCCGAAGCTCGGGAGGAGGCGGGCGCGCTCCTGCAGCGCGTTCGTCTGACGGCCGACAGTTGCATGGATTACCACGAGAAGGGGCCGGCCTGAATACCGTGGCGGGCATCTTGAAGCCGGGCGGATTCTGGTGGCGGGAGGGGGAAGGGCTTGGGATGCGTCCCGGGCTACGTCCGCCGGCCGCGGCGATCGCGGTGGCGATGCTCGCACTGGCTGCAGCGGCGACATCCGGAACCCGTGGGACCGCGCGGACACAGGCCGCCGATCAGCTTGTTCCTCGAGTCGGCCTTCCCGGCTACTGAACTTGATTGGGTGATGTCGGAGCCGTTCGCCTGACGGTGGGAGGGCCGTTCCGGTAGCCCTGGACTGTGAGATACGTGCAGGGCGGCGGGCTGACCGACGCCGGGAGGGCCGCCCGGGAGCGGATTCGGCTGCAGGCCGTGGAACGCTTCGAGGGCGGGCAGAAGAATCGGGAGATCGCTGCCGCGCTGCGGGTCAGCGAGCGGTCCGTGGAGCGGTGGCGTCGCCAGTGGCGCGAGCGTGGGAAGGCTGGCGTCCTGTCGAAGGGATCCCCGGGCCGACCGAGGCTCGGTGATACGCAGATCGCTCGGTTGGAAAGGGAGTTGGAGCGCGGACCGCTGATCCACGGCTGGGTGGACCAGCGGTGGACCCTGGCTCGGATTAAGACACTGATCGGTCGCCTGTTCCACGTCTCGTACACGGTCGAGGGCACATGGCTGCTGCTCAAGCGGCATGGCTGGTCGTGGCAGCAGCCTGCCCGGAGGGCCATCGAGCGTGACGACACCTCGGTCAATGTCTGGAAGAAGGAGACATGGCCGCGGGTAAGAGCATCGCGGCGGAGCGGGGGGCATGGATCGTCTTTGAGGACGAGGCCGGGCAGTCGATGACTCCGCCGCGTGCCAAGACCTGGGGCCGCCGGGGCTGCACGCCGGTGGTGCGGGTGCGTGGCCGCGGTTCCGGGCGAGTGTCGATGGTGGGCATGACCTGCTACAAGCCTGGTGAGCGGTCCCGACTGTTCTATGCGGTCCGGGAGTACACCGGGCGCAAGGACCAGCCGGAGGGCTTCGGCTGGCGCGATTTCCGTGATCTGATCGTCGGGCCCGCATCCAGTTGGGTGGCCCGATCGTGCTGATCTGGGACAATGTCCGACTGCATCTGACGAAGCCGCTGCGCGAGTTCATCGACGCGAACGCCGAGTGGCTTACCGTCGTTCAGCTGCCCACCTACGCGCCCGACCTCAACCCAACCGAGGGCGTGTGGTCCTTGGTCAAGCGCGACATCGGCAACCTTGCCGCTGCCAGCCTTGGTCAAGTCACCCCGCGCGGTCAAGCATCGGCTCAAGAAGCTCCAGTACCGGCCAGACGTGATCGACGGCTGTCTTGCCCGCACCCCCTGGGCACGTGACTCTCCGGGGCTGGGCCTGACTGTTTCGCTCGTCCGGCGATAGGAGACGATGCAGCCCACGCCAGCGCACGAAAGCGAGTAACTCAATGACGGAACCTGCTCCGATGGATCTGATCCACCTCGCCGATCCGGATGGGAACCGCTGTATCGTGCGCGTCACAGGACGGTCCCAGCCGGGCGTGCTGACCGGCCACGACATTCTGCAGGCGGACGTGCTCGTCTCCGCGAGTTTCGTCGATGGCTCGACCTTTACCTCTTCCAGCATGACCTGGACTCCTGGGAGCAGGAGCTCTCCAACCTGGGACCAGGCCAGACGGTCAGCATCGGCGGAGACCGCGGCCTGAGCCTCGGCATCCACGTGCACGAAGACGGCTGGCTGTCGATCCAGGTCAGCGACCCGGACCGCCTTACGACAGCCCTGGGAACCCGACCCCAGGAAGACTGGATCGCCGAGCATCGCGGGCGCCTGGAACAGGTCCGACTGACCTGGCCCCGCGAAGTCATCGAGACGGCACCAGGAGCTTACGAGTGGAGCCCCAATCGCAAGCGGTGACCACCTGATCCCAGCAACCGACATTACGCTTTCAAGTTCAGTAGTTGGGGTTCGCCGGAGCGACGGGTCTGCTCAGCGGCCTGACGCCCTGATGGCGCCGCCCGACGTCATCGGCAGTCACGCCCACGCCGTCAAGGAATTTGGCGCAACAGTCAGTGCAGACACCCGGCATATTTCTTCCACGCCGCCAGGTAACCCTGTCGATATCCCTGTTGATACTCAGTCGCGGTCTTGCCCAAAAAATGTGGGGGCTTTTGGCAGGCGTAGAGCTCGTAACAGGATCTTGTTGAGATGCCCTGGTCGGGCGTAACCGGTGTGATGATTCGGCCGTTCGTGAGTGTGTGAGCACTCGGCCTTGGATCGTGGACGACGACTTGTGGGCACTGATCGAG
>NZ_SSBJ01000077.1 GCF_004795055.1 Streptomyces sp. A1136 | reverse complement strand
GCGCATGGGTACCCGCTCCGCGGGTACCCATGCGCTGCGCGCATGGGAGGGAAACCGAGCCGCGTTGCGGCTCGGGGCCTCGCAAGCGAGGCCAAGGCCGGCCCTTCGGGCCGGAGTCCTCCGCTGCGCTGCGGACTGTCCGGGTCTTCGCTTCGCTGCACCCGGACAAGGGCCCGCTTCGCGGGCCAGGGCTCGCGTGCTGCGCACGGGAGGTGACCCCGTTTCACAGGGTCTGGGCCTTCGGCTTGTTGGGGTGTCCGCTTCGCTCCCACCCTGGTCCTTTCGGCTTCGCCTTCAGGACTGGGCCCGCTTGCGCGGGCCTGGCCGGCAGCAACGGAGGGGGTGGGTTGTCGAGTGCGGGATGCGAGGTCCCGCACTTCGAGCGAGGCAGGGTGCTTCATTCTATTGCTCGGATAGTCTCTGGAATTCTGGGCAGATGTGATGCACTGTGTAGCTTCCCGGATTCCGGGCCAGTACCTCTGCGAGGCCAGGCTCGTACTCGGTTTACCTGTCAAGATCCGCCAGGAGGACCGTGGCGTTGTCGGCGCGGCTTCCTCCGTGCTCGATGGCGGTCGAGACCAAGGTTCGGGCCGCTCGCTGCGGTGAGCCTTCAAGGTGGTCTGCCAGGGTGAGTTGGGCGTCTTCGAGCGGCTCGTATGCCCCGTCGCTGGCCAGCAGGAGCCTACCGCTGTTCGGGGCCGTGACCGAACCGATGGGGGCGTGGGGGCTGGTGTCTCCCAGGTAGGACGTGACGATGTTGCGGGAGTAGGGTCCGGGGTCGACTCCCATGTCGAGTAGCTGTTGACGTCGGTTGTGATCGGTCGTCAGTCGGCACAGTGGCCCGGAAGCGGAGGGAAGTCGGTAGGCGCGGGCGTCACCGCACCAGGCCACTTCCAAGTCACTGCCGGGTGCTGCGACCGCGACGACCGCGACGGCTTTGGGCATGTACTCGGCGTACCAGCCGGCGCGGGCGAGCTCGGCCGCTCGCGCGGCGTGCACGGCGCGCAGACCTACCAAAGCCCCTGAGTAGGCGGCGGCGCGGGCCAAGCGACGCGCGGCCGTCTGGGTCCATGTCTGGACTTCCTCGGTGCTGCCGATCCCGTCAAGCAGGACGTAGGCGCGGGTACCCCGGTGGGTGTAGGTCGCGGTTGCGTCGCACTGGTGCGAGCGTCCGCCGATCAGCTGGGCAGTGGCGTGGATAGGCATGGTGAGTTCCTGTCAGACGGTGCCACGGGGCGGGAGAGGTTCTCCCGCCCCGTGAGACGTGCCGGGCGGATTGGGGGGAGGCAGCTACACGGTCATGAGACGGAAGGCGCGTTCCATCACGTCGTCGGCCGTTCCCGTGATCACTCGCTCGGCTCGGGCGGCGTTCTTTAGTGCGGGGCTCGCTCCGCGTGCCGGGGCCACGTGGTTGGCGTACTCCGTGATCGCGTTGTAGCCCGCCCAGACCGTGCCCCGGATGTCGGCCTGTGTGTCCGCCTGCTCGAAGAGGTTTCGGATGCTGGCCCACCTGGTGTCCCGATTGGTCTTCTTCCGGGCGCTGTCGTTGTCGGAGGCCGGCCACAGCGTGTCCACCACCGTGCGCAGTGCCGGGGTCGACATCTCGGCGTCCAGCATGCGTTGGGCTGACTTTTCGAACTCCTCGGCGTACTTGAACGTCAGCCCCAAAGCTTGCCGGGCCTGGGCGATGCGTCCGCGTGCGCCGGAGGTGTGGCGGACGGTGTAGCTGCTCTTGGCGTCCCTGAGGGCGGCGCGGAGGGTGTTCGCGCAGACGACCCGGACGGGTGTGACGACGATCCGAAACGCGCTGCTGCCGTCGTGGGAGTTGAACGCCGCGATGTAGAGATCGACCGCGTCATCCCGGCCGATGGTCAGGGACTGAGGCAGCTTCATCGTCAGAAAGACCTGTCGGCCTTCCCGCAGCGAACCCGCCGTCTCGAAGTGCGCCCCGGACTCGTCCACCAGGTAGTTCAAGAACTCGGCGTGCTCCTCGTTCTGTACCGGCGTGTAGTCGGGGCCGACCACTCCGAGGGTCTCCGGGCGGCCCGTCTTGGGGTGGGTGCGTACGCTCGCCCGGTGGTTCGGCACGTCCAACAGGGTCGTGCCGTCGGCCGTGAGTTCGGTCGCGTGGAGCCCGATCAATCGGACGTTCCACCCGTCGAGGGCGGCAAGACGCATCGCGTCCTCGGCGGTCAGGGCATCGGCCGTCACGGTGCCCAGCCGGTGCCACGCACTCTCACGCGCGCTCACGAACGCAGCGGTACCGTCGGTGAACTGCTCGATCTCGTGGGCCATGGGGTTGTCCTCCGTCATGTGCGTTGGGGTCGGTGTTCGTCGGTTGCGGCGGCGTTGCCACGCCCCGCCGCTGGTGGCGCTGTAGGTCGGTCTGTCTGTGGAGTGCAGGTGAGGCCGGGTCCCGGGGAGCGGCAGGCCGCCAGAGACAGGCCGGCCGCTCCCTGGGGGGCAGTCAGGCGAGGGCGGGGGCGTCCACGAACCTGAACCCCGGGGTGGGGGCCATGTCGTCGCGGTCCTCGCTGATGCAATGCGCCATGCGGCTCTGCTCGGCCGTGCCGGGGCGCGCGGTCAGGTCATTGACCGCCCAGGACATGACGGTTGCCTGCCCGTCCGGGCCCACCGTGCGCAGGATCACCATCGCCGTGCCGCAGCAGACGGTCCCGGCGAGCAGGAAAGCGGCCTTCGCCACAGCGTCATCCGGGGTCTGGTCGTCCAGCACGGGGCCCGTGATGGTGCACTCGGCCTCCCTGACACCGTCGAGGTTCACCAGGGCGACGAAGAGGTGGTGTGCCCCTTCGCCGGCGACCTTGGCAATCGACCTCACGAGGTCGACCGAACGCCGCGCGAGGCCGGCCGGGTTGTAGCTACGGTCGGCGGGGGTCGGGTAGGAACTCATGGACATGCCCTTTCTCTGAGTGTGGTTCTGTCGCCCGTCGCGGCTGTTGGCGGATCTCAGCGGCGGGTGCGCTGCTGCGGGATCTTCGCGAGGCGGGTGAGGTGCCGCTCGATCAGTTGCAGCGCCTGGTCCTCGGTCAGTCCGTAGGCGCTGGGGTCGGCGGTGGGGTCGGTGCGGCCGGTGAAGAGGATCGGGCCGAAGGACGGGTATGCGTGGGCGCGGAGTACGCGAAGTACCTTGGCGGCCGGGCTGTTGAACGGAAGGCCGTGCGATACGGCGTCCTCGTCCACCCACATCGTCAGCTGAGCGCTCACGGCGACAGGGCGGGCGAGCCGGCAGTTCAGGGCGTCGGCTGCCGCCGTCGCGGTGGGGGTCCAGTCGGCGAGTTCGAACCAGCCGTCGGGCCGGATCGTCACCGCGTACGGAGCGGCCGCATGCGTGAAGGTCATGGTTGTCCCTTGGACGGGGGTGGGGTTCTTCGGCCGGGGGCTTTGCTGCTTCCCCTACCGACAAGAGAATTCTACTGCATTTCCATGGCAACGGGGGGGTGGAAATGACCTTTGGGGCCTTCCCGAAAGAGTGATGTATTCCCAGGTCACAGGCTGTTTGCAGCCCGGCGGGGGGCGGGCAGCGCGGTCCGGTGCCGGTTGGCCCCGCCGCGCGCAGCGCGAAGGGCAAGGGGTGGAGTGGGGGGCGAGGCATGCGGGGGTATTCTGCGCGCGCAGCGCGCACCCCCGCATTTCTTGCCCCCCACTCCACCCCGCAGCGCGTGCCGCCAAAGAGGGCACGGCCGGTGGAGCGGAGCGGAGCCGGGTGGGCGCTGTACGCAGCGCAGCGGAGTGACGGAGCGCAGCGGAGTGCGGCACGCGGCCCCGTGGTCCTGGTGGAGGCGGTGCAGCGGGAGGCGTGAGAGTGCGCAGCACTCGGTCCGGACGCAGCGAAGCGGAGTCCGGCACGCCTTCCGCGGAGTCGCCTCCGACTGGGCCGCGGGCGGGGAGGGTGGCGCAGCGCAGCGGAGCCACCCACCCCGCCGGCACCGGACCCGCAACGCCCGCCCCCCACCGGGCTGCAAATGCTTTGAGGGGGGTCACGGCCGGGCGGCTGTGACCCCCCTCAGGGGAAGTCGGCTGTCAGGGAGTGTCGTAGAGCTGCTGAGCGGTTTTCAAGGCGGTGCGTCGGAGTGCCGGCGGGTAGCCGAGGCGGTCCGCGGCTTCTTCGGCGTCGAGGCCGGGTTCGGTGCGCATCAGCGCCGCGATGCGCACCGCCCGCTCCTGTCGCAGATGCTTTTGCGCGGCCGGGGTCGAGATGCCGAGGACGTCGACCGCATGGGCGGCGGTCACGGCGGGGTTGGCGTCGAGGAGTTCGGCGATACGGCCGGGGAGCAGATCCCGCGGGACCATGTCGCCTGATCCCTTCGGCCGGCCCCGGGGGCCTGTCACAGTGCCTCGGGCTGCGTCATAGGCGCGCAGGACAGCGCGGGGCCAGTGCTCGGCCCCGCCGACCACTACGACATGGTCCGCGAGGCGGGGGTCGGTCTTATAGGTGTCGAAGCTGCGCGGTTGCACCTTCAACAGGTCCGCGGCCTCGCGGCGGTCGAGCAGGTCCCCGTCATCCTCGCCCGACGGGATCGCCGGCTGCGGCCGGCCGTCACGGTATGCCTCGACCTGCTCCAGGTCCCACAGCAGCACCTTCCCCTCCGCGGAACTGACCGGCGCGGGAAAGTCCTCCGCGCTGTAGGGCTGGGCCCGGCAGAAGGCAGACCACTTCATCCCCAACACGTCGGCAAGCTCCTGCCGTCCCACGGCGACTCGTCCAGCGCGGATCACGATCCCGACCTTCCGATATGCGGCGCGCCGGCGCGCCAGTGCATGGGGTCCGTCTCAGGACGGGCCCACGAACACGAAAAATGTACCGCACTAAAAGTGCACTTCGGTTCCCGGCTACACGCCGCCGGAGCGCTATGCTCGCCCTGATGACGCTTGCGGGTTCTCTCGTGGTGTGTTCTTCGGTCGGCCGGCGCCCTTGCCACCCGCTCTCCAGCGGAAGTGGGCGTCGGCCACACTCATCTCGCCACGCCTCGCGTCTCTCCGCTCCTCGCGTCCGGCCCGAGCAACTCCCTTTACCGTCCTCCGCCCCATGCGAACCGGCCGCCCTCCGAGGAACCGGCACACGCAAAGACGCCCATCGCATCGATGACCCTCAACAGCCGCACCAGCCCAAGCCTCCCCCACACCACTCACGGCCGAAGGCCATCCCGACACTCGCCTCAGCACACCACCCCTCCAGACATATAAGTCCGCCCACTCACCACTCAGAAAACCGCCCCTGACCAGGCAAAATGCAAGACCACCGGCAATACCGCTTCCCCCTAGGCTTCCCCCCAGGCTTCCCCCCAGGCTTCCCCCCACGTTTCCCCCCAGGCTTCCCCCACGACTACCGGCGCCAGGGCGGCACCGCCGGACGACGGCGCCCGGCCACAAGGACGCCGGCGAAGCGCCGACGAGGCCGTACCAGTGTGACCGGCGGTCACGTCGCGGCGTTGTCGTCGCATGGACGAAGACCTCCTCGATGCTCCGAGTACGCGTCGGTTCCGTGGCTCGCGTCGATCGCCGACCTGACGCCTCGGGTCCTGGCGGCCGTGCTCCTGGGATCTACTGGTGGAGTCCCGGGCCAACTGGCTGCACTCCGCCCACAGCCGGTCGGGGGGAGCCGTCAGAGGTGTTCGGGCAGCCAGGGTTCGAGGTCCGAGGTGGCGCGGATCAGCTGGGTCAAAGCTTCGTCGGACTTGGCGGTGACTCCCGCGAGGCAGGCTGTGGTTGCTGTCTGGTAGCCGCCTGCGTACCAGACGGCGAGCTGCCCGCGGGTGAGCTGGACGTCGCCTTGGGCGCGGGTCTCGGTGAGCTGGCCCGTACCGTCCTTCACTTCCAGTAGGTACGACTCCCAGTTGCCGCCGTTCTCGCCTTCGATCTCCATGGGTAGGGCGATGGTCAGGTCGCTGGGCCAGCCGCGCATCCGAACGGCTGCGGGGATGTCGAGGATGCGGAGCATCCACGGGTGCCATGCCTCTGCTGTCAACCGGTAGCGGTGCAAGTTGTGCAGGAGCGCGGGGTACGGGGGAAAGGCGGAGCGCCGGAAGTGGACGGCGGCGGCGCGGGTGTGGTGGCCGCCGAGGAACGCCATCATCTCGTTGACGGTCTCCGCGTCTGCGGCCCAGAAGTCGTGCACGGTCAGGTCCGTACCGTGCCGCTGGTGACGCTTCATGGAGAGGGACAATTGGCCCGTCGTCGCTTGCTCCGACCCGAAGCGGTAGGTGGTGAGCTGCTGCTTGTCGTCCATCCAGGCAGACCACCAGTCGGGGCGCTGCACGGGCCCGTTCCACTGCCGGGCCAGGCGGCGTTGCAGCTCGTCGCCTTCTTTTGCTCGGCCGTGCTCGATGTGGAGCCCCGGGCTGGTGAAGCCGCGCTTGAGGTCTTCGGTGGCGATGGACCAGGCGAAGACGGGGACTGGTGCCTGCCAGCCGAGGCGGCGCAGGTGCCCGTTCGAGGTGGTCCAGACGGTGGAGATCACCGCGCCCTGTTCGCGCAGGGGGCGGAGCCGTTCGGCGAGTAGGCGGCCGGCGAGGTGGTCCCCTCGTTCTTCGGGGGCGACGCACCCGGCGCTGATGATCGCGGAGGGGACGGGGGCCCCGCCGAAGAACTGCTCGGTGAGGAGGCCCAGGCCGCCGGCGACGACACGGCCGTCGCGGACCGCGACGCGAATGTCCGCGTGGGGGCGCAGCCGGGTGATGTCGCCTACGGGGTGGCCGTAGCTGCGGGTGGCGAGGTTGTTGTACTCCTGCCACAGCTCGTCGTCGGCCTCCATGATCCGGAGCGGATCGGACATGCGGTGTCCTCCTAGTAGTTGGTGTGGTCGCGGACGGCGTCGGCGTCGAGTGGTACGAAGAAGCTGCGGGTGAAGGTGATGACGGTCTTGCCGTGCTGGTTGTGGCCGGTCGTGCGGCAGGTGACGATCCCGGTGTCCGGTCGGCTGTTGGACAGGCGGCGTCCGGTGATCTGCGTCTGCGCGTAGAGGGTGTCGCCCACGAAGACGGGGTGGGTGAAGCGGATTTCCTCGAAGCCGAGGTTGGCCATGGTGAGGCCGCTGGTGCTGCGTACGGTCATGCCGCCCACGATGTGGAGGGTGATGCTGCTGCATACCAGGGGGCGGTCCCATTCGGTGAGGCTGCTGTAGTGGGCGTCGGTGTGGATGGGGGCGTCGTTGCCGCCGAGCATGGTCATCAGGACGTTGTCGGTCTCGGTGATGGTGCGTCCGGGCCGGTGCTCGATGACCATTCCTTCCCGGAGCTCGTGGTAGCCGAGGCCGACGATCTCCCGGAAGCGGTCTTCGCCGACCTGCCGGTACCCCTGGGGCGTGTCGCTGGTGCTCATGCGGTCACCTCGCGGACGGTGCGGGCCTGCGCGCGCACGAGCAGGGAGCGGGCTGCGGCGACCATGGGCGGGCCGACTATCTGGTGGCCGATGCGGATGATGCGGCCGCCGGCGTTCTCGGCTGCTGCCACGATGGCGCGGGCGGCGGTGATTTCCTCGTCCGTCGGCCTGAATACGTTCGTCAGGACGTCGAGGTGGTGTGGGTGGACGCAGCTCTTTCCCGCGAAGCCGAGGGCCTTGACGCGTTCGGCTTCATCCCGGAGGCCGTCGAGGTCGTCGAGGTCGAAGAACGGGGAGTCGATGGCGGGGATGCCTACGGTGGCGGCGCTGGCGACGAGCATGGAGCGGGCGTGGAGCATCGGTTCCCAGCCCCTGCCGCAGCCGGTGGCCGTCGCGTAGTCGGCTGTGCCGAACAGGACGCCCGCGATGCATTCGGCCCGCACGATGGACGGCAGTTCCTCCAGAGCGCGTGGGGTCTCGATCAGCGCGTACAGGTGGGGGGTGTGGTCGGGGGTGTCGAGGGCGCCGGCGACGATCTCGATGTCGCGGGGCGATTCCACCTTGGGGATCAGGACGATCTGCGGTCCCACGGGGTAGTCGGCGAGGGCTGCGAGGTCGTGGATGCCGTCGCGGGTGGTGGGCGAGCTGATGCGTACGCCCAGGACGGTGCCGGCTGGCACGGGGGTGGTGAAGAAGGCGCGGGCAGTGTGGCGGGCGTCGGGCTTGGCCGCCGGCGGGACGGAGTCCTCCAGGTCGACCAGGGCGACATCCGCGCCGCTCGCTTGCGCTGTCGGGAAGCGGGTGGGGGCGTGGCCGGGGGTGATCATCCATACTCCGGCGGGCGCTGGCGTGTTCATCGGCATACCTCCTCGGTCTTGAGGCTGCGGGCGGCTTCGGGGATCACGTCTTCCTGGCCGGCGATGATCTGACGCCGTCCGAGTTCGTGGAACAGGTCCCAGGGGTGGACGCCTTCACGGGTGGCGGCCTCCAGGACGGGCTTGTTGAATCCGGAGAAGACTCCGGCGAGACCGCTGGCGAGGCTGGTGGAGTCGATCGTCGGCGGGGCGGGCATGAGGGTGCGCTCGGCGAGGTCGGCGGCGTCGGCCAACAGCCGCACGTCGATCCCGGTGGGGTGACCGAGGCGTTCCAGGACGGGGACGAGGACTTCCAGCTGCGTGTTGCCCGCGCCGGCGCCGAATCCCCGGGCGCACGCGTCGATGACGCGGGCGCCCGCCTCGACGGCGGCCACGGAGTTCGCGACGGCCATGCCGAGGTTGTTGTGCCCGTGGAAGATCACGGGCACGTCCACGGCGGTGGTGATGGCGGTGATCCGGGCGGTGACGTCGCCGGGCAGGTAGTGGCCGGCGCTGTCCATGATGCCGACGGCCTGCGCCCCGTAGCCGACCATCAGCGCGCACTGCTCGGCGAGCTGGCCGGGGGTGGCCATGTGGCTCATCATCAGCACGCCTTGGGCTTCGGCCCCGAGTTCGCGGATCACGCCGAGGTGTCGCTCGGTGGCGGTGGCCTCGGTGCAGTGGACCGCCATGCGGGCGATGTCCGCGCCCCGGCGTACGGCGCCTGCGAGGTCGGCGGAGGTGCCCCATGCCGGTGCCATGAGTACGGCCATCCTGCTGTGGGCGAGTGCTTCGCGGGCGGTGGAGAGCATCTCGTCGTCGCTGAGCCGGCCGTGGCCCACCTGGTAGGAGGACGCGCCGAGCCCGTTGCCGTGGCCGATCTCGACCACGGGGACGCCGGCCGCGTCGGCTGCGGCGGCATAGGAGCGGATTTGTTCGCGGTCGAGCTGGTGGCGCACGGCGTGCTGGCCGTCGCGCAGCGTCGGGTCGTGGATGACGAGCGGGGCCTGAGAGCGGGGCCTCATCGGACGGTCTCCTTCAGGGCGGGAATCTTGGCGAGGGCGTGCTGCTCCGCCGCGTAGATGGCGGCCGCGCTGATGACTTCGAGGTTGCCCGCGTGCGTCGGCATGCCCCCGCGGGTGGCGGTGACCTCCACGACCACACGAGCCGTGTCGCCGGTGACGGCACACGAGAGGAGGCGGTATCCGGGGACGAAGGCCCGCATGGTGGTGGCGGCGGACTCCACGAGCTCGCGGACGGGGCCCGGCCTGACGCCGGGGGCGACGATCGTCATCGCGACGCGGAAGGGCGGCGGAGGCGCAGCCGGGCTGATGTTCAGCATGGTTTTGGCGGTGCCGGCTTGGGTGAACTGCCCGATCGCGGACCCGGTCGCCTCGATGTACTCGTCGAGGTTGAGGCGGCTGGCCCTGCCGACACTTCGGCTGGCGACGGTGGCCACCATCTCCACGTGGTGGGGCCGGTAGTGCTGGGCGATGGCGTGCAGGATGGGGATCGATGCCTGTCCGCCGCAGGTGATGAGGCCGATGTGCCGGTGCGCGGCGGCCTGCGCGCCGTTGACGGCGGGCACGATCAGGGTGCCGCCGCTGGTGGGGGTCAGGTCGATGAGGGTCGCGCCGGTGTCGGCGAGCTTCGCCCAGTGGCCGGGGTGGGCGAAGGCGTTGGTGACGTCGAAGACGATGTCGAAGGCGTCGCCTGCGTCGGCGAGCGCGGTGATGCCTCCGGCCGCGGTGGCGCAGCCCATGCGGGCGGCCTGGGCCATCCCGTTGCTTTGCGGGGTGCGGCCGATGACGAGCCCGCAGCGCAGGTGCGGGGAGGCTTGGATGCGCTCGACCAGGTCGAGGGCGAGGAGACCGGTACCGAGGACGGCCGTGTTCAGCACGGTGTACTCCGTTCGCTGGTGGTTTCGGGTCAGAGAACGTTCAGGTGCACTGAGGGCAGGTGGGTGGATGTGGCCCGGATGTCCATACCGGGGGTGAGCGGGAAGCTGGCGTGGACCGACCCGGCCAGGACGATGTCTCCGGCGCGCAGGGTGGTGCCCAGGACGGGCAGGCGGTGCGTCAGCCAGACCAGTGCCTTCAGGGGGTCGCCGAGGATGTCGTATCCCGCTCCGGACGCGACGGGGCCGCCGTTGGCGACGACGGTGATCTGCTCGCCGCCGAGATCCAGGGCCGGATCGAACCGGACGGGGCGGCCTGTGATGACGCCCGCGCATGCGGCGTTGTCGGCGATGCTGTCGACCAGCGTGACGTCCCAGCTGTTGAAACGGGTGTCGAGAACCTCGAAGGCGAGAAGCACCTCCCCCACCGCTTGTCGTACGCCGTTCAAGTCCGTCGGCCCCTGCAGGTCCCGTGCGAGCCGGAACGCGATCTCGGTCTCGATCCTCGGGTTCATGTAATCGCTGACGCGCAGCGTGCTACCGCCGGCGACAATCATGTCGTCGAAGATGACGCCGGAGTCGGGTTCGTGGATGCCCATCTGCTCCTGCATCGCGGTGGAGGTCAGACCAACCTTGTGTCCGCCGACCTTGGCCCCGGCCGCCATGCGCCAGACAGTGCCGACTTGCTGGATGCGGTAGGCGTCGGCCAAAGACAGGTGGGGGTAGCGAGGGGAGATCAGCTCGGCCGGGGCGTGAGTGCGCCTTGCCACGGCAAGCTCTGCGGCCAGCTGGATGAGAACCTCGTCGCCTGTGCGCTGACCGGCCCGAAGCTCAGCGGTGCGCTCGTGGGTCGGCATCGGCTAACCCCCGATTCCTGACTGCCCGTACCGGGAGTGCAGTGCCGCGAGTGCGGGCATGAAGTCAGCCGTGGGGCCACCGAGCCCGGCAAGGTCGGCCTGTGAGCGGATGAAGCTGATCCGGTCCAGCTCCGGGATGAGGCCCTGTGCCCGGGAACGGGTGGTGAGACTCAGATGGGCGTCCTCAAGTGTGGTGATTGGCTGGGCGGGTGAGCGGAAGTGCAGGCCGAAGTTCCCCCAGTTTCCACGTGTCACCGCCCACAGCGTCAACTCCTCATGCGCCACGGTGAGGCCGACTTCTTCGGCAAGTTCCCGGGCGGCATGGCGAGCTGACGCCTCTTGGTCGAGCCTGGCGGTTGCGGTGGGCGGCTCGATCGTGCCCCCGGGCAGCTGCCACCGTCCGGAGGCGACGGTCGAGTCTGCCATCCGGCCCACCAGCAGAGCCCCGTCGGTGGTCGGCTGGGCGACGGTGACGAAGACGGACGGCGCCGGGACCGCGTGTTCCGCGTCCAGACGCAAGGTGAGAAGACGATAGGTGGCGCGGCACCACGACAGCACCAACGTCTGCGGGTCCTTACGCTCCACCCCGGTGCACACGACGACCGGTCCGTCGAAGAGTGAGGGGTTGTCTCCGGTCATCGCTTCCCACCTGCGGTTCATCGCCGCAGTCTGTGCCGCGGTCAGTGGCGGGGGCGCCGTTTCCACGAAGTGGACGTGGCGTGCGTCAAGGAGTTCGACGGCGGGGCTGGACGGAGTGGTAGTCAAGACAAGCTCCATATCAGGCCTCTTCAGGGGCCGGTTGGGCACTCGGCACGGCATCAGGCCGAGACACGCATGGCAGGTGAGCCTTGCCGTGGATCGCGGGGGCGGGTTTGTCCGGTTCATTCAGGCTGTGAGTGACAGACACTCAGCGATCCGTCGACAACGGCGCGGTCGTGAGCCAGTCCCAGCAGGAATCGGCAGGTACGGGCCAGCTCCTGCAACCGGACGAGTGCCTGGGCTCCACCGGCGGGGAGTCCGGCTGCCAGAGTACGGCGGGTATCGGATACGACTTCGGCCACCAACTCGTCGTCCTGGACCGCTTCCGCATCTGCGGTCGGGCCGGTGCATACGACATCCAGCAGAAGGTTGAGGTGCCCGGTGAGCCACCGGAACCACAGGTCACGCACCACAGCCGGCGGAACGGTGTCGCGAGGTTCGAGGATGATGGTGACGGACTCGCTGATGACGGTGATGTCCAAGAGCACATCAGCGTGGCATTCGCCCGCGGGCACCATGAAAAAGCCGGCGGACTGTGTGGATGCGGTCATACGTGTCCCTCCTGCGAGTGATCGCCAAGCGCAGAACCGGACCGCTGGCAGCCACCGGCTCTCACCCAAGGACCGTACGAGTGACCGCGGAAGGCAGCGAGGACATGTCGGAGGACATCCCACGGGAGTACCGTCAGCGGGACACTGGTATGCGGCCGCACTCGACGGCCGTCCTTTGCCGCACCGTCCTGACCGGGGGTAGCCATGCCACAGATCCCAGGAAACCCCGCCTTCCGAACAGCCCGGCTCGAGCGTGGCTGGCACAGCCAGGCTGATGTCGCCGAGGCATACGCCCGGCACGCCGCTTCCCTGGGTGAGCCAGTCACCATCGACGTGCGTCAAGTACGTCGCTGGGAATCAGCGCGACCGGGCTGGCCGACCCGATCGGCAAGGCGGGTGCTGCGCACGATGTTCGGCGTGCCCCTGGAAGAACTGGGCTTCACCCCAAACCGCGGCCGAGCACAATCCGCTATCGAGGAAGGTGAAGCCGCAGTGCGGCGACGCTCTTTTCTTCACGGCGCACTCGCCGCTGCAACCCCTCAAGTGAGCTCCCCAGGCGGAGGCCGGCTGACGGCGCAGATCGTGGACGCCAGCCGCTACAAGGACCGGTACCTGGTCGACCATCTGCGCGCGGCGCTCGACGAGGCAGCTCGGGCGGACGGAAGCACCGGGCCACGCAACGCCCTGCCGAAGGCGATGGACATCCTCTGCGTCATCGATGTCCTCGCCCATGAAGCCTCCGACACGGTACGCAAGGACCTGCTCGCCATCGGCGCCCGAGCGGCGGAGTTCACTGCCTTCCTCCACCGCGACGCCGGCGCCCCGCCCCACGTCGCCCTGTACTTCTATGACCGGGCAGCGGAATGGGCGACCGTCACCGGCGACGGACCCATGCAGGCTTACGTCCTCCTGCGCAAGGCGCAGGCCATCGACCGCCGCGACGCCGCCCGCATGCTCGACCTCGCCCACGCGGCCGCCCACGGCCCATGGAAACTACCGCCCCGGGCTCGCGCCGAAGCCCTCCAGCAGCACGCGCGCGCCCTCGCCCTGACCGGCTCTCGCCCGGACACCATCGCACACAGCCTCGACCAGGCACACAAGGCACTCAGCGAAGCCGGACCAGCCGAACCCCCAACCTGCACCGGTCCCCTGTGCGCCGGGTACAACACCGACCGGCTCATGGCCCAAAGCGCCATCAGCTACCGCGAAGCCGGCCAGTCCACCCAAGCCGTGGACCTACTGCAACAGCACCTCACCCGCGGCGTCTTCGCCCCCAGAGACCGCGCGTTCTTCAGCGCACACCTCGCAGGTGCTCTGGCGGCAGCAGGCGAACCCGACCAGGCAGCCACAACCGGCCTCACCGCGCTCCGCCTCGCCGCAGGACCCGGCTTCGGCCAAGCCCTCGCAGAAATCCGCCGCACCCTAGGGGACCTGCGCCCGCACGCACGCAGGCCCGCCGTCCGCGAACTACGCCAGGCCCTCACCACCCTGACACCCGTCTAGGAGCCAGCGCTGCCACTCGTCCCAGCCGGTCCCCTGCTCGTCGCTGGTTCAGCCCGTCCCGGTGAGCTCTGTCTCCAAGTCGCGTACGCCGATCCGCCCCAGGCCGTGCAGCTAGCCCATCACAAATCGAGTGACCCGCTCGATCACCTGCGCCTGCCAAATCTGCGTCTGCGGGTCCGCATAGGCAGGGTCGTCGTGCACAGCGAAGCCATGCTGCGCCCCTTCCAACTCCATCAACTCGGCGTGACCGCCGAAGTAAGCCAGATGGCGGCGTGAGGAATCCACCGGCACAAACGTGTCCCTGGTCCCGTGCACCAGCAGCGTCGGCGCCTGCACCGCCCGCAAGTACATTCCAGGGTCGAGGTAGAAGGCCTCGTTGTGCAGTGCACGGCCCAACTCGAACGGAGACTTCTCAGTGAACCCCTGCTCGTCCAGGTCACGGGCAGCAGTCCCATTGATGTAGTCGCCGTCGAAGTAGGGGCGGCTGTCCACGTATCGGTCCCTGTAGTCCAGTCGCGGGTTGAGAAGCACCAGGCGGTCCACGTCCTGCGGGCGGTAAGCCGCGTGCAGCGCCGCTGCGCCGCCGGAGAACGACGCAGCGACCACGTGCACCGCGGCAGCCGCCGATCCGGCGTCGGCACGCAGCCAGTCGCAAGCTGCTCGGATGTCATTGGCCACGCCAGCGATCGTGACCTCCTGCTCCCGGCCTGCGCTCTGCCCATGCGCTCGCAGATCGAACCGCAGGCACCGCACACCACCTGACGCCAAACCCTCGGCCAGCCGGGTGAAAAACCCCCCCTCATGCCGGGTCACCCCCGCCCCGTGCACCAGAACCGCCAGACGACTGCTTTCCTCCTCCAACGTCACCGTCCCGGACAACCCCGTACCGTCCAACGACCGGAACCGAACCTCGCGCTCAGGAGCCATACCACCGATGGTAGAGACACGCAGAGCCTGTCGAGACGAATTCTGTCGGCTCTACACGATGCGTACGCGAGCTCGCCGACACCGAAGCGCCGTACGGGAAGGCCTACGCCGTGGCGGCAGCGGCAGGCTGGTCCGCCGCAGAGCTGAGCGAGATCGGTGCCACCGAGCCGACGCCGCGGCCCCGCATCCGGCGGTCCAAGCCCACCTGCAAGGCCGCCGCTGCCGTTGCGGGCGATCCGGGCACGGACATTCCCGCCCAGACTCCCGTCAACGCCCTGACCTTGCCAGTTCACCCGCGCAGGTACTGCTGACCGGCCAGCTGAGTTCAGACCGGCATCTGTCACATGGCGTGGGTGGCCGGCTCCGCTGCCGACTGCGGGCAGTCCGGCTGATCAGCTCGGGAAGCGCGGGTCGCCCGCACAGGTGAAGTCACCAGCCTTGCGCGCGTTCCGGGGCGCCGACGAACCGCTATGTGAGCGGTGCAAGGCACTTCTCAGGGCCAGAGCTGACCTATGGCGGGCTCTGCGCATACTGCTGGCGAGGCGCGCGTCATCCGTGGACGCGCACGACGGTGACCAGCGTGTGCCGCGTCGTCCCGGCTGCGACCTCGTGCTTTCCCTCCAGGATGCAGACCTTGTAGTCCACCAGCTCGAACTTGGCCAGCGGGTGTAAAACCGTTCCAGCGCCACCCTCAGCGCCCGGTCGAGGGTGTTGACGGGGCCGTTGCCCTCGGCCGTCGCCGCGATCCGCTCGCCCTTGGCCCACAGTTTGACCGTGGCCTCGTTGGCGTGGGTGCCGTCCGGACGGTCCTCGACGATAGGCCGCGATCACGTTCGGGACGACGCCGACCGTGGACCATTCGCGGGCGCCGTCCGTCGTGGAGATCAGCACCCGGGTGGTGGACTGCGTGGATGGGGGCTTCCGAGCCGGTCCTGCGATGCGGGTTGGCTCTATCGGAAAGACGGCGGGATGCCGCGTCCCCGCTCGAGCTGGGCACCACTGCACTTCGTACCCTTGACGATGGCACCGGTGAGATTCGCACCCGTGAGGTCGGCCGTCGACAGGTCGGCATTGGTGATGTCCGCCCCGGACAGATCCGCGCCCGCCAGGTTCCCTCCCGAGAGGTTCGCAACGCTGAGCTGTGCACCCCGCAGAGTGGCACGCGCGCGCCCGGCCTGCGACGCCTTGGTGCTTCCGACGGGAGCCAGGAACACTTCCGAGCACATCGTCGCCTTCCTTCTCTTCGTACGGATGCGCAGGCTTCCAGCCCCGTAGGTCGGTGCGGCTCAGGTCCAGTTCCAACCCCTTGTCGCTCGACGGGCGGCGCCGTGACTGATCACCTAGGGCTCCGACTGGCTGGTTGCGGTCAGGGCGAGGCATATTCGACATCGGCCCACATGCGCTTGCCCCAGTTGAGGGGTTCCTGGCCGCTGGTGTCGGCGAGGGCGGCGACGAGGCGGAGGCCGCGGCCCTGCTCGGCGTCGAGTTCGGCGGCGGGGGGCGTGGGGACGAACGTCTTCTTGGTGTCTATGACGGCGACCCGTACGCGGTGGGCGTCCAGCCGGACGACCGTGATGCGGAAGCTGGCCACGTTCGCGTGCTGGACGGCGTTGGTGGCGAGTTCTGATGCGATCAGGGCCACGTCGTCAGCCAGCGCCTCCAGGCTCCAGGTGGTGACGGCGAGGCGGACCAAGCGGCGGGCTCTGCCGACGGACTCCGGCAGGGCCGGGAACGTTTCGGTGTAGGCGGGGTGCCCGGTGGCGTGGGTGATGGGTCGCGCGTGAAGGGTCATGGACTCGGCTTTCCGGCCGGTTGCGGACATGACTGTGCGTAGCAGCACGGTGTGCTCTGGGTGAACATGACCGTGTGAGCGGTAGCTTGCTCCTATCCGCACGTCTTGCGCAACAAGGAGCACGCTTTCGCTGAAAGTTGGCATATGCGCGGGGTGTTGGCGGTGCTCCGGGGTGTGGGATGCTGCGCCGCATGACGCAGACACGCGCAACAGAGGCGCAACCTCGCGCCACGCGGAGGAAGTTGCCTGCGCTTTCGGTGAAGGCGCGGCGGGCGGCGGCGATGGTGACGGCGTGGCGAGAAGCCGCAGGGCTGACACTCCGGGAGGCTTCCGAGGGCTCCGCGATCGACTTCACCCGCCTGTCCCGGCTGGAGAAGGCCAAATACCACATGGGAGAGGGCGATGTCCTCCGGCTGGCGTCCGCATACAAGATCACGGATCCGGTGGCGGTGCGGGCGGTGGCCGCTGCGGCGGAAACTCCTCCGGGGTCGAGCTGGACGGCCTCCTACGCCCGGCATCTGTCGCAGTCCTTCGTGGACTTCATCGAACTTGAGGGCGACGCGCAGCGGCTGCGTTTGATGCATCCGGTAGTCGTTCCCGGCCTGCTCCAGACGCCCGGGTACGCACGGGAGCTGATCGGCCGGTCTCAAGAGCAGCTTGCAGAGCGGGCCGAGACGCTGGTGGCGGTGCGGCTGGGCCGTCAGGAGGTGCTGTCCCGTGCCGGCAAGGGCGTGGAGCTCCACGCCCTGGTCCACGAGGCGGCGCTCCATGCGCATCTCGGAGACGGCGGCACCGTAATGTCCGACCAGGTACGTCACCTGCTGGATCTCGGGAGCCGGCCGGGTATCACGGTTCAGGTCGTACCGCTCTCGACGCACCCGGCTTACGGGTCGAACGGCGGGCTGACGCTGCTGGAGTTCGCGCACCCGTGGGCGCCGGTCGCCTCCGTGGACTCGGCGACGGGCGGGAAACACACCGAAGACCCGCGCGAGGTCGAGGTGCTGGCCGCCGGTTTCGACTTCACCGCCTCCGCTGCTCTCCCCGTGGATCAGTCCCGGGAGCTTTTGAAAACCCATCTCGAAAGGCTCAAGGCATGAAGCTCAGCCCCTCCCAAGTCGCGCTCCTGCACTTCTTCAAGTCGTCATACTCGGGCAACGATCAAAGTCAGTGCGTGGGGGTGGCCCCACTCGCGTCCGTCGGGCTGGACGGCGTGGCCGTGCAAGACACGAAGCTGGAGGGCGGCCCGGTCATCACGCTCGCTCCGACCGCGTTCAGGACGTTCGTCGGCTACGCGGTCCGGGGCTGCGTGAGGTAGGCGCCACACCCAGGGCGTGGCCTTCCGCGTGCTCATTCGCGGGATCTTGGGGCCGGACCAAGAAAGTGGCCCGGATTCCCCAGCCAACAGCTGGCGAATCCGGGCCTCGCCTATATGGCAATACCAGGGAGTCAGCGCCGGATGACCGGCTTCGGCAGCAGCGTGTTCAGCACCTGGACCGTCTCGCCTTCTGCGAGGCCCCGCCCTGCCTGGCGTGCAGGCCGGCCCGCCAAGCTCCTGGGCGACCCCCGATCTGTCTCCGGGCCGATGTCCCACGACGCCCAGGAGGGATTGCGGGAAGAATTCCCCGGCCGGGTGCGCTGAGGAGCGTATGACACGTGGACACGACATCACCATCGAACAGGGCACCGAGCACGTTCGCGTCGTGAAGGACGGACAGGTCCTGGCCGAAAGCCGGCGCCCCTTGGTGCTGCGCGAGACAGGTTGCCCCCCGCGGTACTACCTGCCACGCCAGGACGTACGCACCGATCTGCTGACCCCCTCCGACACCACCACCCACTGCCCGTTCAAGGGCGACGCCCGCTACTGGTCCGTACCCGGAGCCACCGACCTCGTCTGGCGGACCCCAAGCCGGACGTTGCCGCGATCAAGGACCACCTCTGCTTCTACGACACCGAGGTCCTCTGACCGGCCTGCGGTGGCCTGCAGCTCCCCCGGTGCCGATGCCACGCCCACCGAGTGAACCGGCGAACCGGCGAACCGGCGAACCGGCCTGAGTCAAGCACGGGCACCGACCCGACATGCTCGCAGCTTCCGGCGCCCCCACTCGGCGACTTACCGATCCGCTCACAACTCACCGGCCCCCACCCACCGGCGACTCACCACTTCACTCACCACCTACCGGGGCACACGCACCGGCGAATCGTCAGGCACCGACACCGCACCCCGCCTCGGCTTCTCAACCCGCGGCCACGGTTCTCCCCTCCCCGAACCGGGGCACGTCGCCCACCGTGACATCCAGGCGCAGGCGTTTGAAGCGGACTGGGTGGCCCTGGACCAGCGGGTCAGCCGCCAACGCCGGGGTAGCGCAGGTGGTCGACCCGGCTTTGACAAGTCGGTCTATGCAGGCCGCAACGAAGTAGAGCGGACATTCAATGCGCTCAAATGCCCCCGGTCGTCACCACCCGTTTCGACAAGCGTGCCTACGTCTTCCACGGAACGGTGACCGTTGCCTCGCTCCGGCTGGACCTGTCCCGTCCCGTTTCGCGTTCTCGCCGGGCACCTCGGTGGCCAGAAGGTAGGCAGGATGCGTTTGATCTCGGCGGCTCTCTAAATCCCACTAGTGACCTGAGTCAGAGATTCGTCGTTAGTCGAGCATGAGTCGTCCGGGTCCGAAGATTCCGCCGTTGTCGGTCACTGATGCCCAGCGGGCGGTGCTGGAGGGTTGGTTACGTCGCCGTACGACG
>NZ_SSBJ01000076.1 GCF_004795055.1 Streptomyces sp. A1136 | reverse complement strand
GGTTGACATCTTCATAGTGTTTCGGTGGTCATAGCGTTAGGGAAACGCCCGGTTACATTCCGAACCCGGAAGCTAAGCCTTTCAGCGCCGATGGTACTGCAGGGGGGACCCTGTGGGAGAGTAGGACACCGCCGAACAATCATTGTGGGAAAGCCCCGCACCAGCCCCTTACCGGGTTCGGTGCGGGGCTTTTCCGCGTTCAGGGCCCGTCGAGGTCTCCTGTAGGGTCAGTGTGCATCGTTCGCCTAGTTCTACCGTCACAGTGGAGGCCCCCGGGTGGAGGTCCAGGAGACTCGGGTTCAGACTGACCGAATTTTCACCATTCCGAACATCCTGAGCATGGCTCGCCTCGTCGGCGTACCACTGTTCCTCTGGCTGATCCTGGCGAAGCACGACGGATGGGCACTCCTCGTCCTCATGCTCAGCGGCATCAGCGATTACCTCGACGGGAAACTCGCGCGCCGTTGGAATCAGATCAGCAATCTCGGTCGGCTGCTGGACCCCGCGGCGGACCGGCTGTACATCCTGACGACGCTCTTCGGCCTGACCTGGCGCGGGATTCTGCCGCTCTGGCTCACCGCCGCCCTGCTGGCCCGTGAGCTGATGCTGCTGGTCATGGTGTGGATCCTGCGTCGACACGGCTATCCGCCGCCGCAGGTCAACTTCCTGGGCAAGGCCGCGACCTTCAACCTGATGTACGCCTTCCCCTTGCTGCTGCTCAGTGATGGCGACGGCTCGTTGGCCTGGATGGCGTCAGTTTTCGGATGGGCGTTCGCCGGATGGGGTACAACCCTCTATTGGTGGGCAGGAATCCTTTACGTGGTGCAAGTCCGCCGGCTGGTCAAGGCGGATGCCACGGCCGATTGAGCTTGCTCGACGCCGGTACACGCGGAGGAGTTGCGGAGTCACCGTCCGAGACGGGTGAGGTCGGCTTGACCGTCATCTCTCAAGGAGGACTCTTCCGACATGAAGGCCGTCGTGATGGCCGGTGGCGAAGGCACGCGTCTTCGCCCCATGACCTCGAGCATGCCCAAGCCGCTCCTGCCGGTGGCGAACCGGCCGATCATGGAGCACGTGCTCAGGCTGCTCAAGCGGCATGGGCTCAATGAGACCGTCGTGACCGTTCAGTTCCTGGCGTCGCTCGTCAAGAACTACTTCGGTGACGGCGAGGAGCTCGGGATGGAGCTCACCTATGCCAACGAGGAGAAGCCACTCGGGACCGCCGGCAGCGTGAAGAACGCCGAAGACGCGTTGAAGGACGACACCTTCCTCGTCATCTCCGGCGATGCGCTCACCGACTTCGACCTCACCGATCTGATCCGCTTCCACAAGGAGAAGGGCGGCCTCGTCACCGTCTGTCTGACTCGGGTGCCGAATCCGCTGGAATTCGGCATCACCATCGTGGACGAGGAGGGCAAGGTCGAGCGCTTCCTGGAGAAGCCCACGTGGGGGCAGGTCTTCTCGGACACGATCAACACCGGCATCTACGTGATGGAGCCGGAGATCTTCGACTACGTCAAGGCGGACGTCTCGGTCGACTGGTCCGGCGACGTCTTCCCGCAGCTGATGAAGGAAGGCCGGCCGATCTACGGCTACGTGGCCGAGGGCTACTGGGAGGACGTCGGCACGCACGAGAGCTACGTCAAGGCCCAGGCCGACGTGCTCGAAGGCAAGGTCCAGGTCGACATGGACGGCTTCGAGATCTCTCCCGGCGTGTGGATCGCCGAAGGCGCCGAGGTGAGCCCCGAAGCGGTGCTCCGCGGGCCGTTGTACGTCGGCGACTACGCGAAGGTCGAGGCCGGCGCCGAGATCCGCGAGCACACGGTCGTCGGGTCGAACGTCGTCGTCAAGAGCGGGGCCTTCCTCCACAAGGCCGTGGTGCACGACAACGTGTACGTCGGGCCCCACAGCAACCTCCGCGGCTGCGTGATCGGCAAGAACACCGACATCATGCGGTCCGCCAGGATCGAGGACGGCGCCGTCATCGGTGACGAGTGCCTCGTCGGCGAGGAATCGATCGTCCAGGGGAACGTGCGCGTCTACCCCTTCAAGACGATCGAGGCCGGCGCCTTCGTCAACACCTCCGTCATCTGGGAGTCGCGCGGACAGGCCCACCTGTTCGGTGCCCGGGGCGTCACCGGCATCCTGAACGTCGAGATCACCCCCGAGCTGGTGGTGCGGCTGGCCGGTGCCTACGCGACGACCCTCAAGAAGGGCGCCACGGTCACCACTGCCCGTGACCATTCCCGTGGTGCGCGAGCGCTCAAGCGCGCCGTGATCTCCGCACTCCAGGCCAGCGCGATCAATGTCCGCGACCTGGAGAACGTACCGTTGCCCGTCGCGCGCCAGCAGACCGCGAGAGGCAGCGCCGGTGGCATCGTGCTGCGCACCTCGCCCGGGGTGCCGGACTCGGTGGACATCATGTTCCTCGACGAGCGCGGCGCGGACCTTTCCCTCCAGCAGCAGCGCAAGCTGGACCGCGTGTACGCCCGCCAGGAGTACCGGCGCGCGTTCCCCGGTGAGATCGGCGACCTGCAGTTCCCGGGCAGCGTCTTCGACGCCTACACGGGTTCGTTGCTCCGGCGGGTGGACATCACCGGGGTGGCCGATTCCGGGCTCAAGGTGGTCGTGGACGCCTCGAACGGCAGTGCGGGGCTCGTTCTGCCCAGCCTGTTGGGCCGGCTCGGGGTGGACGCCCTGACCGTCAATCCCGGACTCGACGAGTCCCGTCCGACGGAGACCCGGGAGTCCCGGCGGGCCGGTCTGGTGCGGCTGGGCGAGATCGTGGCCTCCTCGCGGGCGGCCTTCGGGGTGCGCTTCGACCCGGTGGGCGAGCGGATCTCGCTGGTGGACGAGCGCGGGCGGATCATCGAGGACGACCGGGCGCTCCTGGTGCTGCTCGACCTCGTCGCGGCGGAGAAGCGCAGCGGCAAGGTGGCGCTGCCGGTGACCACCACCCGTGTCGCCGAGCAGGTCGCGGCGTATCACGGCACCCAGGTGGAGTGGACGACGACCTCTCCCGACGACCTGACCAGGGTCGGTCGGGCGGAGAGCACCATCTTCGGCGGTGACGGCCGCGGCGGGTTCATCGTGCCGGAGTTCAGCAGCGTCTTCGACGGCTCGGCCGCGTTCGTCCAGTTGATCGGACTGGTGGCGCGTACGCAGCTCACGCTGAGCCAGATCGACGCGCGCATCCCGCGGGCGCACGTCCTCAAGCGGGACGTGCCGACGCCGTGGGCGGTCAAGGGGCTCGTCATGCGACGCGTCGTGGAGGCGGCGGGCGACCGGCAGGTGGACACCACCGACGGGGTGCGGGTGGTCGAGGCCGACGGCCGGTGGGCGCTGGTGCTGCCGGACCCGGCGGAGGCGGTGACGCACCTGTGGGCCGAGGGGCCCGACGACGCGTCCGCGCAGGCCCTGCTGGACGAGTGGGCCGCGGTGGTGGACGCCGGCGAGCACTGACGGCCGCCGCGCCGCCCGACGTGAGCGCCGTCCGGTGGCCGGGACGGGGGGCTTTCCCTCCCCTGTCCCGGTCGCCGGACGGCGCATTCGGTGTCGGCGGGGGCGCCATGCGACGATGAGCGGCATGTCGCAGCCGCACAACAACCGGAGTTCGGTCACCCGGCCCGCGCGTCCGGACGCTTCCATGTCGCTGCTGACGCACGTGATGGACCACAGTCTCGACGAGGGCTATGCGGAGGCCTCGGCGCGGCGCGAGGCGGACGGCACTTCCGGGCTCCCGCGCACGCTCAAGGCGAAGCTGGCGCTCGCGGGCGGGCTCGTGCTCGCCGCGATGGTGGTCACCCTGGGCGCGGCCCAGGCGCGGGTGGCGGCGCCGGTCCTGGCCAAGGAGCGTCAGGAGCTCATCGACCGCGTGGACCGGGCCAACACGCACGCGGACGCGCTGGAGGGCGACATCGAGCGGCTGCGCACGGAGGTCGCCGACCGCCAGCAGGCCGCGCTCAAGCAGGTGGGCGGGGACCAGGGCGGTCCCGTGGCGTTGCTGTCCGGGGCGACCGACGTGCGCGGACCCGGTGTGAAGCTGGTGGTGGACGACGCCAAGGGGTCCTCGCCGGGCGGTGGTGGGGGCCCGCGCGAGAGCAAGGGGTTCTCGGACACCGGGCGGTTGCGGGACCGGGACATGCAGAAGATCGTCAACGGGCTCTGGCAGTCGGGGGCCGAGGCGATCTCGATCAACGGGCAGCGGTTGACGGCGCTGTCCGCGATCAGGGCCGCCGGTGACGCGATACTGGTCGACAACAGGCCGCTGGTGCCGCCGTACGAGGTTCTCGCCGTGGGCGATCCCAAGCGGTTGGGCACGCGGTTCCAGGACTCGGAGGGCGGCCAGTACCTGCACGTCCTCCAGGAGAGCTACGGGATCCGCTACACCCTCTCCCCGGTGGACGACCTCCGCCTCCAGGCGGCGTCGAGCCTCACCGTACGTACAGCCACAGCAGGACAGCCGAAGAAGGGTGCATCGTGATCGCGGTACTGGGCCTCGTGGCCGGAGTGGTGGTCGGACTTCTGGTCCGGCCCGAAGTGCCGGCCGTGGTCGAGCCTTATCTGCCGATCGCCGTGGTGGCGGCGCTCGACGCGGTCTTCGGCGGTCTGCGCGCGATGCTGGACGGCATCTTCGTGGACAAGGTGTTCGTGGTGTCGTTCCTGTCGAACGTGGTGGTCGCCGCGCTGATCGTCTTCCTCGGGGACAAGCTGGGCGTCGGCTCGCAGCTGTCGACCGGTGTGGTCGTCGTGCTCGGCATCCGCATCTTCTCCAACGCGGCGGCCATCCGCCGGCACGTGTTCCGGGCGTGAGGCCGATGAGTACGAATGACACCCCGCCCGAGGAACCGAATGTTCCGGAAATGCCTCTTGGAGAGGGGACGCCGGCAGCGGCCGGGGCCCCGCAGGAGAGTGGCCGCCGGCGGCTCGCCGCCGGTCTGTGGCCGCCGCGGCTGAGCCGGGCACAACTGGTGGTCGCGCTGCTGTTGTTCGTGCTGGGGCTCGGTCTGGCCATCCAGGTGCGGTCCAACAGCGACGCGGGCGCGCCGCTGCGCGGTGCCCGCCAGGAGGACCTCGTACGGATCCTCGACGAGCTGGACGGGCGCACCAAGCGGCTGGAGGACGAGAAGCAGAAGCTGGACGACCAGCGCAAGGAGTTGGAGAGCAGTTCCAACCAGGCGGAGGAGGCGCGCAAGCAGACCGTGGAGAAGGAACGCCAACTGGGCATCCTGGCCGGTACGGTGGCCGCACAGGGCCCGGGCATCACGCTGCGGATCGCCGACCCCAAGGGTCAGGTGCAGTCCGATCAGCTGCTGGACACCCTCCAGGAGCTGCGTGCGGCCGGTGCCGAGGCGATCCAGATCAACGGCGTCCGGGTCGTGGCGAGCTCGTTCTTCTCGGACGAGGGCGGTGGGGTCGGGATCGACGGTAAGAAGATCACACAACCCTACGAGTTCAGGGTGATCGGCAAGCCCCAGGACCTGGAGCCCGCGCTCAACATCCCCGGCGGTGTGGTGCAGACGCTGGAGAAGGAGCAGGCCACGGTCTCCGTCACACGGTCGGCGAAGATCGTTGTGGACGCCTTGCGGGCTGCGAAGCAGCCTGACTACGCTCGGTCGTCATCGTCGTGAAGCGTGGCGGAGTGTGGAGCGGCTCACGTGGGCGGATGCCTGCGGGGGGTCGAGGCGCCGAAGTCGCGGTGCGTGGTGGAAACTGTCTGGTGGTTACGGACGTTGTGAGAATGTCCGGGTCGGCAGGTGTGTGCATGCGGAGTTCGTCCTGCCCCACGGGCGGGTCTGTTTCGGTCAAGGGGAATCGCCCGTGAAGTTGTTTGAGAAGTTGTTCGGCAAGAAGAACCGTGAGGAAAGCGGTGCACGACACCGTGCGGGGAACGCAGACGCGGAAGGTCAGGGCGACCGCCCCCTCTTCCGTGACGAGGTCGCGGGCGGAGGTGACATTCCGGGCACTCCGGGCGCGTCGACTGTTGACCCTGCCGGTTCCGGACGCATAGGTTTCGGTGACCCATCAACCTCAAGTGCGGGTGGAGGGTTTACCTCCGACCCGTATGCCACCAATGCCTCCGCGGGGCAGCCGCGGCGCGAGGAGCCGTCCATGTCGGCCGAGCAGGTTTGCAGCAGGTGCGGGCACCGCAGCGATGCGGCCAGCCGGTTCTGCTCGAACTGCGGGGCGCCGCTGCGGGCGGGTCTGACGCCGGAGCGTGCCTCGGAGACCACGTCCACCATCTCGATCTCGGGCCTGGAGGCCTACGAGGCCGAGGCGGCGGGGCACGTACCGTCCTCGCTTTCCCCCGAGGCCCAGGCCGCGGTGGAAGCCCTGCCCCCGGGTTCCGCCCTGCTGATCGTGCGGCGCGGCCCCAACTCCGGCAGCCGCTTCCTGTTGGACGGCGAACTGACCACGGCGGGCCGGCACCCGCAGAGCGACATCTTCCTGGACGACGTCACCGTCTCCCGGCGGCACGTCGAGTTCCGCAGGGGCCAGGAGGGCGGGTTCACCGTCTCCGACGTGGGCAGTCTCAACGGCACGTACGTCAACCGTGAGCCGATCGACTCGGTCGCCCTGCACAACGGCGACGAGGTGCAGATCGGCAAGTACCGGCTGGTCTTCTACGCGAGCCTGCGAGGCATCTGACCTCCCCGGGACACCCTCCGGCCCGCGCCGGCGGGTGCCCCCAGGGGACCGACAGGGAAGGTCCCATGCTGCGTACCCCGACCGGCGGCGCCGTGAAGAACGGCACCGCCGGGACCGCCGGGCGGTTGGTGAGCATCGGCACGGTGCTGACCATGCTGCGCGACGAGTTCCCCGACGTCACCATCTCCAAGATCCGCTTCCTAGAGGCTGAAGGGCTGGTCGAGCCCAGACGCACACCCTCCGGATACCGCAAGTTCAGCACCGACGACGTCGAGCGTCTGGGCCGGATCCTGCGCCTCCAGCGCGATCACTACCTGCCGCTGAAAGTCATCCGGGAGCAGCTCGACGCGCTCGACCGCGGTGAGCAGATCCGAATCCCGGCCCCCACGGCGCCCCGGGACCCGGGTGGCGGGACCGTCACCGGTCCGGCGGCCGTCTACGGCGAAGTGGGCCGCGAGCGGCCGACGGCGGCCAGGGTGGGTCGGGCGGAGCTGCTGGCCGCCGCGGAGGTGGACGAGGAGCAGTTGGCCGAGTGGGAGTCGTACGGCCTGCTCGGGGAGGCGCCGGACGGCGGGTTCGAGGCCGAGGTGGTCACCGTGGCCCGGCTGATCGCCGATCTCGGCCGTTTCGGACTGGAGCCGCGGCACCTGCGGGCGATGAAGGCGGCGGCGGACCGCGAGGCCGGACTGGTGGAGCAGGTCGTCTCCCCTTTGCGCCGGCACCGCAACCCGCAGACCAGGGCCCATGCCGAGGCCACTATGAAGGAGCTGGCGGGGCTTTCCGTACGGCTGCACGAGGCTCTCGTGCAGACCGCTCTCGGGGTCCGTCCGCGTTGACCGGAAAGAGCCCGACTACCCAAACCGGTCGGGCACGTCCTAGGGTTGCTGTGTGAACGAGCTCGACGTTGTGGGTGTCCGGGTGGAAATGCCCTCGAACCAACCGATCGTGCTCCTGCGCGAAGTGGGAGGCGATCGGTACCTCCCCATCTGGATCGGTCCTGGGGAGGCGACCGCCATTGCCTTCGCGCAGCAGGGGATGGCCCCTGCCCGGCCGCTGACGCACGACCTGTTCAAGGACGTGCTGGAGGCGGTCGGCGAGGAGCTCACCGAGGTCCGGATCACGGATCTGCGGGAGGGCGTCTTCTACGCGGAGCTCGTCTTCGCGAGCGGGGTCGAGGTGAGCGCACGGCCTTCCGACGCGATAGCGCTCGCCCTGCGGACGGGGACGCCGATCTACGGCAGTGACGGCGTGCTGGACGACGCCGGCATCGCCATTCCGGACGAGCAGGAGGACGAGGTGGAGAAGTTCCGCGAGTTCCTCGACCAGATCTCGCCCGAGGACTTCGGCACCGGCCCCCAGTGAGCGGCGGACAAGCCACCTCACCAGGGACATTCAGCCCATTCGGTTAGCCTTTCCCCGATAAGGGGCACGGGAAACCACTCTCAGGGTGATTATCACTCGGCGTGCCGAGTGTGGCGATCGTTGACGCACCCCTGGTGACTGCCTACCTTCGAGGTGGGCAGGTCAAGGACGGAGGGTCGGCGTGAGCATCACGGGCGACGGCATGACCGGGGGCATCCCCGCACGGAGTGGCGGCGGGCCGTACCCGCTGCACGGTGGTGCGGCGGGCAGTGCGCGCCGTCAGCCGGAACCGGTGCCGGCCGCACCGGGTGGCGAGGCCCCGGCGCCCGAACAGGTGGGCTACCGAGGGCCGACGGCGTGCGCCGCCGCCGGCATCACCTACCGGCAGCTCGACTACTGGGCGCGGACGGGTCTGGTGGAGCCGAGCGTGCGCCCCGCCCACGGTTCGGGGACGCAGCGGCTGTACAGCTTCCGCGACGTGGTGGTCCTCAAGATCGTGAAGCGCTTCCTGGACACCGGGGTGGCGTTGCAGAACATCCGCACCGCGGTGCAGCACCTGCGCGAGCGAGGTTTCTCGGACCTGGAGCGGATGACGCTGATGAGCGACGGCGCCTCCGTGTACGAGTGCACCTCGCCGGACCAGGTCGTGAGCCTGCTCCAGGGAGGGCAGGGCGTCTTCGGCATCGCGGTGGGCGTGGTGTGGCGCGACGTCGAGAACGCGCTGTCGCAACTCCACGGGGAACGGATCGACACCGGCGAGACGCTGGTCGGCCACAACCCGAGGGACGAACTGGCCGCGCGCCGCAACCGGGCCGTCTGACGCGCCGCGCGCCGTCCGGGGCCCCGGACGGCGTTGTCAGTGGCGTAGGGGAGCATCGGAGCCGTGAGATCCGCGCCGACCATCCTCCACCTGGACATGGACGCCTTCTACGCCGCCGTGGAGCAGGCGTCGAAGCCGAGCCTGCGCGGAAAGCCGGTCATCGTCGGCGGCCTCGGGCCCCGGGGGGTCGTCGCCACCGCCTCCTACGAGGCCAGGCGCTTCGGGGTGCATTCCGCGATGCCGACGGCGCAGGCCAGGCGGCTGTGTCCGAACGGCGCCTACCTGATCCCCCGCTTCACCCTGTACCGCGCCGTCAGCGACACCGTCATGGCGCTGCTGCGGGAGCTCTCACCACTGGTGGAGCCGCTCAGCCTCGACGAGGCCTTCGTGGACCTGGAGGCGGGCGGGGTGGCCTTCGACGCCCGGACCGCCCGGGCCACGGGGGAGCGGCTGCGCGCCGACATCATGGCCGCCACCGGGCTCAGCGGTTCCGTGGGTCTGGCCGGGTCGAAGATGTTGGCCAAGATCGCCTCGGAGGAGGCCAAGCCGGCCGGGCTGCTGCTGATCGAGCCGGGAACCGAGCGCGAACTGCTCGCGCCGATGTCGGTACGGACGCTGCCGGGTGTGGGGCCGGCCACCGGGGAGCACCTGCGGCGGGCCGGGATCACCACGGTCGGGGACCTGGCCGAGGCGGGGGAGGACGAACTGGTGCGGATGGTGGGGCGGGCCCACGGCGCGGGGCTGTACCGGATGGCGCTGGGCCTGGACGACCGGCCCGTGGTCGCCGAGCGGGACGCGAAGTCGGTGTCCGTGGAGGACACCTTCGACGTGGACCTGCACGACCGGGTGCGCATCCGGTACGAGGTGCAGCGGCTCGCAGACCGCTGTGTGGGGCGGCTGCGGGGCTCGGGACACTCCGGCCGCACCATCGTGCTGAAGGTGCGGCGCTACGACTTCTCGACGCTGACCCGCTCCGAGACCCTGCGGGGCCCGACCGACGACCCGGCGGTGGTGCGGGAGGCCGCCGCGCGGTTGCTGGAGGCCGTGGACACCACGGGCGGGGTCCGGCTGCTGGGCGTCGGGGTGACGGGGCTGGCCGACTACACCCAGGAGGACCTGTTCGCGCAGGCGGACGCGTTGGCCGACGCGGCGGTCGCGGGGGATGACCCGCCGGCGCGTGCGGACGGCACCGCCCCGGGCCAGGCGGTGCGGGAGGGCGCGGTAGGGGACGGCGTGGCCACAGGGTCGGGCGGGGCGCCTGGGCCGGATGAGACGGCTGCGGCGGGAGCAGTGGCGGGGACGGGGGCACTCGCGTCCGTCGTCGGCGGCGCGCGGCAGCCCGAGCCGGCCGCCGAACGCCACTGGCCGGCCGGCAGCGACGTCCGGCACGCGGTGTACGGCCCGGGCTGGGTCCAGGGCAGCGGGGTCGGTCGGGTCACCGTGCGCTTCGAAGGGCCCGGGTCGCCGCCGGGGCGGGTGCGGACCTTCCGGCTGGACGACCCCGAGCTGGAACCGTCCGAGCCGCTTCCGCTCGTAGGGGAGGTCGCGCGGGAGGAGGAGCCGCCGGAGGAAGGCCCACGGGGTGGCGGTTAGCCCTCGCCGGCCAGGCTGCCGAAGTCCCGGGGCTGGTTCGGGGGCGGGCGGTGGAGGTCCGTCGGGAGGGTCACGTCCAACCCGTAGTGGTGGTAGAGCTGGAGCTCCTGCTCCGGGGAGAGGTGCCGGCCGACACCGAAGTCCGGGGCGTCTTTGATGAGGGAGCGTTCGAAGGGCACCCGGAGGGTGTCGTCGACCACCTCGCTGGGCTCCAGGGGGACGAAGGCGTCCCGACCGAACAGGCCCGTCCGGACGGCGGCCCACTCCGGTACGCCGGTGGCGTCGTCGAGGTAGACCTCGTCCACGGTGCCGATCTTGGCGCCGTTGCGGTCGAACGCCTTGCGGCCGATGAGACTGCGGGGGTCGATGTCGGTCTGCACGGTCCGCCTCCGATTGGTCGCAACTCCTCCGTAATGACTACAGAAGGGCATATCCGCACGGGGGGCCACTCGAGGGAGCTTCCAGATCCTCGCTGGTAGGCTGGGGGATGGCTGTTGACCCTGTGCGGGAGAGTCCTCCGAGTGAGTACGACGGAGGCGCCGAAGGAGCAAATCCTCCCCGGAATCTCTCAGGCATACGTACCGCACGTGACGAGGCCACTCTGGAAAGCAGGGGCGGGTACCGGGCGCGCAGTGCCGGTTCCGCTCCTCACCGACGGTGAAAGCCGGATCTCGTGGGTCATCCCCGCGGCTCCGGTGAAGCTCTCAGGTTGAGATGACAGAGGGGGAGGCCGTCCGGGTGCCCGCGCCGTGGTGCCCCTCGCAGGTCGTACGACCAGGAGGCCTCCGTACATGACCGCCAACCGCATTCCGCTCTCTCAGCTGGAGCGAGGCATCCCCTTCGAGCAGCGCCACATCGGCCCGGATGCCGAGGCGCAGGCCAAGATGCTCGCCCAGGTGGGCTACGGCTCCCTGGACGAACTGACCGCCGCCGCGGTACCGGATGTGATCAAGACCGCCGCCGCGCTGAACCTGCCCGAGGCGCGGACCGAGGCCGAGGTGCTGGCCGAGCTCCGCTCGCTCGCCGACCGCAACCAGGTCCTCTCCTCCATGATCGGCCTCGGTTACTACGGCACCTTCACGCCGCCGGTGATCCTGCGCAACGTCATGGAGAACCCGGCCTGGTACACGGCCTACACGCCGTACCAGCCGGAGATCTCGCAGGGCCGGCTGGAGGCGCTGCTGAACTTCCAGACCGTCGTCGCCGACCTGACCGGCCTGCCGACCTCCGGGGCCTCCCTCCTCGACGAGGGCACCGCGGCCGCCGAGGCCATGTCCCTGGCCCGTCGCGTCGGCAAGGTCAAGGGCGGTGTCTTCCTGATCGACGCCGACGCCCTGCCCCAGACCATCGCCGTGATCGAGACCCGCGCCGAGCCGATCGGGGTCGAGGTCGTCGTCGCCGACCTGTCCGAGGGCATCCCGGCCGACATCGCCGAGCGTGGTGTCTTCGGCGTGCTGCTCCAGTACCCCGGTGCCTCCGGCGCCGTGCGGGAGATCAAGCCGGTCATCGACCAGGCGCACGAGTTGGGCGCCATCGTCACCGTCTCCGCGGACCTGCTGGCGCTGACGCTGCTGACCTCCCCGGGGGAGCTGGGCGCCGACATCGCCGTCGGCACCACGCAGCGCTTCGGTGTCCCGATGGGCTTCGGCGGACCGCACGCCGGCTACATGGCCGTCCAGGCCAAGCACGCCCGTTCGCTCCCCGGCCGCCTCGTCGGCGTCTCCGTGGACGCGGACGGCAACAAGGCGTACCGCCTCGCGCTCCAGACCCGCGAGCAGCACATCCGCCGCGAGAAGGCCACCAGCAACATCTGTACGGCGCAGGTGCTGCTGGCCGTGATGGCCGGCATGTACGCCGTCTACCACGGTCCCGACGGCCTGCGCACGATCGCCCGCCGGACCCACCGCTACGCCGCCCTGCTCGCCGCGGGCCTGACGGCCGGCGGGGTCGAGGTCGTGCACGGCGCGTACTTCGACACGATCACCGCCCGGGTCCCGGGGCGGGCCGCCGAGGTCGTGGCCGCCGCCCGCGAGGGTGGGGTCAACCTCTACCAGGCGGATGCCGACCACGTCTCCGTCTCCTGTGACGAGACGACGCTGCGCGCCGACATCGAGGCCGTCTGGGCCGCCTTCGGCGTCTCCGGTCCCGCCGCGGACATCGAGGCCCTGGACGCCACCACCGAGGACGCGCTGCCCGAGGGCCTGCTGCGCTCGGACCAGTACCTGACGCACCCCGTGTTCCACCAGCACCGCAGCGAGACCGCGATGCTGCGCTACCTGCGCAAGCTGGCGGACAAGGACTACGCGCTGGACCGCGGCATGATCCCGCTGGGCTCCTGCACCATGAAGCTCAACGCGACGACCGAGATGGAGCCGGTCACCTGGCCCGAGTTCGGCCAGTTGCACCCCTTCGCCCCGGCGGAGCAGGCCGAGGGTTACCTCACGCTCATCACCGAGCTGGAGGAACGTCTCTGCGAGGTCACCGGGTACGACAAGGTCTCGATCCAGCCGAACGCCGGTTCGCAGGGCGAGCTCGCCGGCCTGCTGGCCGTCCGCGCCTACCACCGCGCGAACGGCGACGAGCAGCGCACCGTCTGCCTCATCCCGTCCTCCGCGCACGGCACGAACGCCGCCAGCGCCGTGATGGCCGGAATGAAGGTCGTCGTCGTCAAGACCGCCGACGACGGCGAGGTGGACGCGGCCGACCTCCGCGCCAAGATCGAGCAGTACCGCGACGAGCTCGCCGTCCTGATGATCACCTACCCGTCGACCCACGGTGTGTTCGAGGAGCACGTCGCCGACATCTGCGCCCAGGTGCACGAGGCGGGCGGCCAGGTCTACGTGGACGGCGCCAACCTCAACGCCCTGGTGGGTCTGGCCAAGCCGGGCCACTTCGGCGGCGACGTCTCCCACCTGAACCTGCACAAGACCTTCTGCATCCCGCACGGTGGCGGCGGTCCGGGCGTCGGCCCGGTCGGTGTCCGGGCGCACCTGGCCCCGTACCTGCCCAACCACCCGCTCCAGCCGACCGCCGGGCCCGAGACGGGCGTCGGCCCGATCTCGGCGGCGCCCTGGGGTTCGGCGGGCATCCTGCCCATCTCCTGGTCCTACGTCCGCCTGATGGGCGGCGAGGGTCTCAAGCGCGCCACCCAGGTGGCGGTGCTCGGCGCCAACTACATCGCCAAGCGCCTGGAGCCGCACTACCCGGTGCTCTACACCGGCCCGGGCAACCTGGTCGCGCACGAGTGCATCATCGACCTGCGGCCGCTGTCGAAGGCGACGGGCGTCAGCGTCGACGACATCGCCAAGCGCCTGATCGACTACGGCTTCCACGCGCCGACGATGTCCTTCCCGGTCGCCGGCACGCTGATGATCGAACCGACGGAGTCCGAGGACCTCGCCGAGATCAACAGGTTCTGCGACGCGATGATCGCCATCCGCGGCGAGATCGACCGGGTCGCGGGCGGCGAATGGCCGGTGGACGACAACCCGCTGGCCAACTCCCCGCACACCGCGGCGGCCCTGGGCGGCGAGTGGAACCACCCCTACAGCCGTGACGAGGCCGTCTTCCCGGGCGGGGTGACCGCGGCCGAGAAGTACTGGCCGCCGGTGCGCCGGATCGACGGTGCCTTCGGTGACCGGAACCTGGTGTGCTCCTGCCCGCCGCTGGACGAGTACGACGCCTGAGCCGGCGCCGTAGCCGGATGACGTGACAAGGGGCCGGTCCCGGAGCACACGCTCCGGGACCGGCCTCTGTCGTGCGCGGCGTCGCCTACGCGACCGCGAGCGGGCGGTGCGGGGCGATGATCTGACCGTCCGGCAGCAGCTCGCCGGTGTCCTCGAAGAGCAGGACGCCGTTGCACAGCAGGCTCCAGCCCTGTTCCGGGTGGTTGGCCACCGGGCGCGCGGCCTCCCGGTCGGCGGACTCTGATGACGGGCAGGCAGGCTGGTGCTGGCACATGGATGCGTTCTTTCGCTGCGGTGTGGTCTGCGTGCTACGGCTCGATGCGTGGTTCATGGCCGTCCCCCTGTGTTTCATCCCCGCACAGGCGGGGAGTGTGTCGTCAGTCTTCCCCCATGACGGCTGCTTCGCAGGGATTTCCCGGCAGCTGTCCTCATAGATTGATGACGCATCACTCGTGCGGGCGGTTCAGCCAACTCCCGCGCCGATCGGGGTGGTTCCCCGCCGGCCCAAGCGGGCTACACCACATGGGCCACTCGGGCCATACGGGTAGAACTGTGCAGGTCAGGCCGCCGGAGCGGCTATCGGCGGGGGTGTCGGAGGCGCCGTGCGCCGTAGCCGGTGGGTCAGCACGGGCAGCAGTTCGGACACGGGGTGCGGCCGGTAGGCGGCGATCCCGGGCGGAGCCGGGGCCAGGGGCACCAGCAGGTCGGCGGCGGCGGGCAGGCCGGCGGAGGCGTCCGCGTTGACGGCCCCGTGCAGCCACAGGGTCAGCATGTACAGCTCCGGCACGGACAGCAGCCGCGGCTGGTAGGCCTGGCCGAGTGACTCCGCCTGACGCAGCGCGCGTTCCGTCGCGGCGACGTAGGGGCCCTCGAAGAAGTGCGAGAAGGCCCAGCCGTCCGCGGTGAGGCGGGTGTCGGCGGCCGCGACGAACCGGTCGCCGCTGCGGATCAGGAACCGCCAGCCCGTCAGCCGCGTCCGGGGCGGCCTGCCGCCGGGTGCCAGCGCCGAGGCGTGCAACCGGTCGAGCACGTGGACCGGGAGCGGGAGTTCCGCGGTGACCGGCCCTTGGAGGGCGCGCAGGGAGGGTGTGTGTGCCTCGTTGACGGCGGTGGGGGAACCGAGTGCCGCGAGGACGCTGCGCAAGGCGGGCGCGGGAGCCGGAGGGACATGCAGCGGCATGGTGGGTCGCCTCTCACTTGGGAGACCGGTGCTACGGGAGAAGGTGCGGACGGCGCTGTCGCATTCTGGGGTCAGAGGTGGGCTGTGGGGCAATGGCCGCGCGCCAACTCTCTGCCTCGTTTGCGGAGTTTATACGACATGTGTTCACGCAATGTTTCGGCTAGCTGTCCCGGCTATTGCCGGCAAGGCGTTTACCGGTCCCGTTGACCTGACGTACATGTCGGTTCCGCATGAACATGCAGCGCTGACCTCGGAGGTTACCGGATGGGGGCTCGGCTGGAAAGCGCCGGTTATCCGGAATGGGCAAAGTCGACGCGGAATTTGCTGCGGTGTACTTGCCGGGTGAATGTGCCGAAGCGCCCTTCGCGCCAAACCGGCGCGCGCTCCCCGCCAGGCGCGTCCCCCCAGCGTTAGCGATCATGCCGCCGGGGCATCATCGACCGTAACGCGGGCCTGGATGCTGTGGGCCGGGCCACTTGAGGAGGGACACCTCGATGGGGGAGAAGGTCGTGGCGGGCGGATTCGACCTGTCCGATCGGCAGCGGTATCGGAGGAAGCTGCGCGAGTGCCTGGAGGGTCTGGAGCGACTTCTGGCAGAGCAGAGGTTCGATCGCCCCAAGAACATGATGGGGCTGGAGATCGAATTGAATCTCGCGGGCGCCGACGGGTTGCCGAAAATGGTGAATGCCCAGGTCCTGGAGCGGATAGCGAGCCCCGATTTCCAGACCGAGCTCGGAATGTTCAACCTGGAGGTCAACGTACTCCCGCACCGCCTGGAGGGCCGCGTTTTCGACCAACTCGCCGAGGAACTGAGCGCGGGACTGCACTACGCCAACCGGCAGGCCGCCGAGATCGACGCGGGCGTCGTGATGATCGGCATCCTGCCGACGATCTCCCGCTCGGACCTGGCCCTGGCCAACCTCTCGGCGGTGGACCGCTACTCGCTGCTGAACGAGCAGATCCTGATGATGAGGGGGGAGGACTTCACCCTCGACATCGAGGGGGTCGAGCGGGTCACCTGGACCACCGGTTCGATCGTGCCGGAAGCGGCCTGCACCTCCGTACAACTGCACTTGCAGGTGACCCCGGCCCGGTTCGCCGACGTGTGGAACGCGGCGCAGGCCGTGACCGCCGTACAGATAGCCGTCGGCGCCAACTCCCCGTTCCTGTTCGGAAGGGAGCTGTGGCGGGAGTCCCGGCCGCCGCTGTTCACCCAGGCCACCGACACCCGGCCACCCGAGCTCCAGGCCCAGGGCGTGCGACCGCGGACCTGGTTCGGGGAACGGTGGGTGGAGTCGGCGTACGAGCTGTTCGCGGAGAACGTCCGCTACTTCCCCGCGCTGCTGCCGATCTGCGACGAGGAGGAACCGCTCCGGGTGCTGGCCGAGGGCGGCGTGCCGAGCCTGCAGGAGCTGGTCCTGCACAACGGCACGGTCTACCGGTGGAACCGGCCCGTCTACGGCGTCGCCGAGGGCGTGCCGCACCTGCGGGTGGAGAACCGGGTGTTGCCGGCCGGGCCGACGGTGGTCGACGTCGTCGCCAACGCGGCCTTCTACTACGGCCTGGTACGGACGCTCGCGGACGAGCCGCGTCCGGTGTGGACCCGGCTCCCCTTCGCGGAGGCGGAGGCCAACTTCGACGCGGCCTGCCGGTACGGGATCGACGCCCGGTTGCACTGGCCGCGCCGGGGCCGGGGCGCGGGCCTGGCGAGCGTACCGGCGGTGCGCCTCGTACTGGACGAGCTGCTGCCGATGGCGGCGGCGGGCCTGGACGCGTGGGGCATCGCCCCGGCCGACCGGGACCGCTACCTCGGGATCATCGAGGAGCGGTGCCGGCGCCGGTGCAACGGGGCGACCTGGCAGGTCGACACCTACCACCGGGCGCTCGCGAGCGGGCTGGAACGGGACGCCGCGCTCGCCGCGACGACCCGGCGCTACAGCGAACTGATGCACCGGGGTGATCCCGTGCACACCTGGCCGGTCGGGCTCCCGGAGCGGGAGGTGGACGCCACGGCGGCGATCGGCCGCTGACCCGCCGGGTCCGGTGCGTGTCGGGCCCCGCCCACGAGGCAGTATGGGGGTGGCGGACAACGGGACGGCGGGACGGGAGTCGCACGTGCGGGTGGAGCCGGAGCCGGTGGCCGAGGACCGGCGGGAGGACGGCCGCGGGTACCTGCGGACCGAGACGCTGCTGGTGCTCGCGCTCTCCCTGGGCGCGAGCGCGGTCTCCGCGCTGATCAGTTTCATCGGCTCGCTCACCAAGCCGGGCGGCCTCAAGCACCAGGCCGCCACGCTCAACGGCTCCTACGCGCCCGGGCGCCCGTGGCTGGACCTGGCGTGGCAGCTGTTCGGGATCGCGACCGCGCTGGTTCCCGTCCTGCTCGTCGCCCACCTGCTGACCCGGGAAGGCGCGCCGGGGCTGCGGGTGCTCGGCTTCGACCTCACCCGGCCGGGCCGGGACCTGGCCCGGGGCGCGCTCGTCGCGGCCGGGATCGGGAGCGCGGGGCTGGTCTTCTACCTCGTGTCGCGCACGGCCGGCTTCAACCTGACGGTGGTGCCCGAGGCGCTGCCCGACGTGTGGTGGAAGTTCCCGGTGCTGATCCTCTCCGCCGTGCAGAACGCGGTGGTGGAGGAGGTCATCGTGCTGGCCTACCTGCTGCGGCGGCTGGACGGGCTGGGTTGGTCCCCGACGGCGGCGCTGCTGGCCAGCGCGGTGCTGCGCGGTTCCTACCACCTGTACCAGGGCGTCGGCGGCTTCCTCGGCAACGTGGCGATGGGCGTCGTCTTCGTGTTGGCCTACCGCCGCTGGGGTCGGGTGGCCCCCCTGGTCGTCGCCCACGCCCTGCTGGACATCGTGGCCTTCGGCGGGTACGCCCTGCTCGCGGGCCACGTCTCCTGGCTGCCGACGCCCTGAGTGTCAGGGGCGGGTGCGTTGACCGTCAGGGGCGGGTGCGCAGCTCCCCGTCCATGACCGTGACCGCGTCGCCGATCAGGAGCGTGCGGTCACCGGCGAGCCGGACTCCGACGAGACCGGTGCGCCTCCCGCCCTGGCGGCCCACCAGTTCGGTGCGGCCCAGGCGGGCGGCCCAGAACGGGGCGAGCGCGGTGTGGGCGCTGCCGGTGACCGGGTCCTCGTCGATGCCCACGGCGGGGAAGAAGCCGCGGGAGACGAAGTCGTACCCGCGCGCGGGGTCCTCGGCGGCCGCCGTGACGATCACCCCGCGGCGGGCGTAGGCGCGCAGGGCGGCGTGGTCCGGCGCGAGGTCCCGTACGGTCCGCTCGTCGGCCAGCTCGACCACCAGGTCGCCGATGTGGGCGGCCGTGTCGTGGACGGACAGCGCGGCGGCGCCGAGGGCGCGCTCCACCTCCGCCGGTGTCTCGACCGGTGTGAGGGGGGACGTCGGGAAGTCCATGGTGATCCGGCCGTCCTCGGCGGCCAGTGCCGTCAGTACGCCGCTGCGCGTGCCGAACCGGATCAGGCCGTTCGCGAGGCCGCTCGTCGCAAGGACGTGCGCCGTGGCCAGGGTGGCGTGACCGCACATGTCGACTTCGGCGGCCGGGGTGAACCAGCGCAGCGCCCAGTCGGCGTCGCCGCCGGCAGGCAGGGGGCGGGCGAAGGCGGTCTCGGAGAGGTTGACCTCGGCCGCGACCTGCTGGAGCCAGTGGTCGGAGGGGAACTCGCCGTCCAGGAGCAGAACCGCGGCGGGGTTGCCGGCGAAGGGACGGTCGGTGAAGGCGTCGACGATTCGGATGCGCATGCCCTTGACCGTAGGGCGGTCCGCTGATCGCCGGCCAAGGCCAATGCGGGGTGACTGGCCCTGTCGGTGAAAAGTTTCCGATATATCGTTGACGCATCGCGAGTGGTCGGTGATAGTTGAGACATCGGAGCCCGGAAGTGGCTTCCGACGAAGCGATCAACAGCGATCGACGCATCGGCGTCGACTCGAACGTCGACGTCGACGCGACATCCACAGCACCGAATGACGAAAGGAGCGCAGTCATGCGTTCACACGGACAGCACGGACACGACCACGGACACGAGCACGGGCGGGGTCACGGCCACTGCGGCCCCGACCGTCGGGAGGAGTTCATGGGGCGGCGCGCCGCCTTCGGCCCGTTCGGACCTCCGTTCGGCGGCGGCCCCTTCGGGGGACGCGGGGGACGGGGCGGGCCGCGGGGCCGCGCCCGGCGCGGAGACGTGCGCGCCTCGATCCTGGCGCTGCTCGCCGACCGGCCGATGCACGGCTACGAGATGATCCAGGAGATCGGCGAGCGCAGCGGCGGGGCGTGGAAGCCCAGCCCCGGCTCGGTCTACCCGACCCTCCAACTGCTGGAGGACGAGGGCCTGATCACCAGTGAGAGCGATGGCGGAAAGAAGCTGTTCACGCTCACCGACGCCGGCCGCACGGAGGCCGAGTCGGGCCCGTCGGCCCCCTGGGCCGAGGCGGGCCGCGGGTTCGACTTCGAGGCGATGCACGAGGTCCGGACGGCCGGGATCGGCCTGATGGAGGCGTTCGGCCAGGTCTTCAAGACCGGCACGCCCGAGCAGCGCGAGAAGGCCCTCGGGGTCATCAACGACGCCCGCAAGAAGCTCTACCTCATCCTGGCCGACGAGCACTGAGTCCGGCCGCCCCTTCCCGCGACGCGCCGG
>NZ_SSBJ01000075.1 GCF_004795055.1 Streptomyces sp. A1136 | reverse complement strand
TTTTCGCCCAGCACCATCTCCGCCTCCGCAAAGAAGCACTGCGCGCCATCATCGAACGCGGGGAGGAACTACAAACCCGGTACAGCCGCCGGTACGCCGATTTTCGGACCCGCCTGATCGGCATCTGTATTGGCGCCTGTGCCATCGGCTTCACCGCAGCCGTCCTGCTGACCCTGCTCTGACCTGTCCCGGTCATCGCTCGACTGGTCGAGGCGGACGAGGACACCGTCCGCGACGTGATTCACCGCTTCAACGAGATCGGGCTCGCATGCCGTCAACCCTCAGTGGGCGGCAGGCCGTTCCCACCTGCTCAATGAACTTCGTCATCGAGACGGCCACCACCCGCCCGACTCGGGTCGGCAAGCCCTTCACTCGCTGATCGATCCGCAAGCTCGCCAATCACCTTCGGCGCAACACCGCGGCCCGGGGCCGCCCGCGCCGGATCCCGATCAGCCGCACGGCCTTGCGATGCTTACTGGTCCACCGCGGGATTTCCGTTCAAAGAACCAAGACTGGAGCTCCCGAAGTCGGCTGCCTCGGTCTCTTCACCGGCGGGTATGCCCCCCTGCATCGTTCCAGGCCCGGAAGCGATGCAGGGGGCGGGGAAGCAGGGTTTCACCAGGCCGGCTCGGGTCTGGTCTCAGACCTCGCCGCGCCAGGAGCCGGTCTCACGGCCGCGGTCCTCGATGTAGTCCTTGAACCTCTTCAGGTCGCTGGCGACCTGCCGCTTGACGAAGCCGAGCTTGTCGCCGAGGTTCTCCGCGAAGCCCTCCGGGTCGTAGTCGAGCCGCAGCATCACCTTGGTCTTCGCGTCGGCCAGGCGGTGGAAGGTGACCACCCCGGCGTGCTTGGCCTCCCCGCCCAGCGTGGTCCATGCAACCCGTTCGTCGGGGATCTGTTCGGTGATCTTCGCCTCGAACTCCTTCGTGACCCCGCCGATCTTCGTCACCCAGTGCGTCATGGTGTCGGTGCGCTGCTCGATCCGCTCCACGCCCTCCATGAAGTGCGGAAACGACTCGAACTGCGTCCATTGCTTGTACGCGGTTCGTACGGGGACGTCGACCTCGACGGACTCTTCGACCTGCGACACGAGGACATCCTTTCTATCGCCTCCAGGCAGCGCGCCCGGCTGTACACGGAGAGCCCTTCCCCCGTCCGCGCCCGTGCCCTCGATGCCCACGCCCACGACCCCCGAACAGACGCGCCAATGGCTACGGACTGACACATCGGTCTGGCTGCCCGTAGCCGGCCCGGGACCGCGAGTGGGCCGAGACACAGCGGACATCACGCCGCGTGCCAAACATGCGCGAGGCGCTTCGGCAGCAGGTAGCCACGGGGCTTCCTGATGCCGATACTTCAGCCATCAGGACTCCCGCGATTCCTGCCTCGCCCGCCGCGCTGCGCACCCGGTCTCCCCGCCGGCACCGTCGGCCGAACGTCCAGACGGTGCAAGGGCTTCAGCCGCAGCGGCCACCGACGAGCCCCGCCTGCGCCCCGAACCCCCAGCGTGCATCACACGCGGGAGCCGGACGCCGCGTGGCGACCGTTTCCGGAGATCGGCCGACTGGTCGACGACCTGCCTGGTGTCGCTCGCCGTTGTCCTGGGCGGCCTGGCGGTGGGGGACGTTTTCAGGACATGGTGTGGCAGGTCCCGCCGCGGACCATGTCGAGGTGCATGACGACGACGGGGCGTGCCTTCTTGGCGGCGTTGGTGACGGCGGTGTCGGTGCCCGTCTTGATCTGCGTGTCGATCAACGCGAGGGTCTTGGTGTGGCCGGCTTCCTGGTCGCTGAGCCAGGCGGCATCGTAGCCCGCGGTCCCGGCCTTCTCCTGGACCGCCTTGAGTTTTTGCTGCTGCTCGGCCGTGGGCATGGTCGGCAGAGGCACCTTCGACTGGGCGGCGAGCGTCTTCAGGTCGGTGTCGAGCTTTTGGTGATCGGCGACCAGTTTCGCGCCCACCTGCTTCACGCAGGAGGTCGTGGCGTGCTTCTGAGCGTCCTGACCGGCGGCGATCTCCGCCAAGTTGCTCTGATGCGCGGACCGCACGAACGCCGTGTCCTGGCCGTCGAAGGGCGCAGCGGCCAGTGTTGCCGGCCCGCAAACACCTGATACCACAGCCGCGAGGGCCGCCGTGATCAGCAGACGACTGCGCATGGCGATCATCTCCTTCCGAGCGGCCTGGGCTGGAAGAGCCACCGGTGCGGCCGCGCCCGGCGCCTACCCGAAAAGAACCTCCCAAACGTCGCGAGGAAAGACGCGGGAAGCCGCCCGCGCCCGGGAGGCATCGCGACGGGATCGACCGGTAGACCGCCTATTCCACCAGCGGCAACTACAGACAGTGACGACTGTGTGACCGGGATGTCAATATTCTTGACATTCGTCCCTGGGCGGGGGAGACAGTGGGGAACATGGAAGTCACCGCGCGGATCGCCTCGCTGAAGGCGGACGTAGCCGAGGTCTGTGCCGGACGGGCTGGCGCCCGAGAGCCAGCTTCGAGCGGTGGCCGAGCTGCGCGACGCTCTGGAGGCGGTGACCGGTCGGGCTTTGGACGGTTCGATGGCTGCGGCCCGGGCCGAGGGCTGGGGCCTGCGCCGTATCGGCGAGGCGGCCCGCCTGGGTCTGCGGCCGGCTGGCCGGGGCCGACGAGCGCGGGCGGCAGCGGTGAGAACCGGCGAGGACTTCCGGACCGCCACTCGCACCGTCGCCGAGAGAACAATCGTCACCGTCATCGGTGAGATCGACATCGGCACCGGACCCCTGCCGCAAGAAGCCCTCGACAAAGCCCTGGCCGCCGGCACACCCCGCATCGACATCGACTTCAGCCAGGTGACCTTCTGCGACAGCGCCGGCCTTCGCGCACGAGCCGACGCCCGCGACCGCGGCATCCGCCACACGGTGAGGGAGGTGCGCATCCCGTGGATGAGGGACCTGTTCACCACCACCGGCACGGACACCCTCCTGGCCAACGGACCGGCAGCCGCATGACAGAGCACTCCGCCGAGCCGGCGGCGGGAGGTCTGCACCGCCGCACCCGCGACGGGGACGGCACCCTGACCGCCGACGTCACCCACACCCACGACCGGCTCGCCGTGATCACGCTGAGCGGCCGCCTGGACGGTATCTCCGGCTGGCAGCTGCGAGGGGTCATCGGCTACTGCCTCGCCCGCGACCTGACCGTCCTGATCCTGGACGTCCACGCCCTCGAAACCTGTGACGAAGCCGGCCTCCACGTACTCACGGGCGCGTCCGCCGGCTGCACGGCCATGGGCGGGGCCGTACACCTGGCCGCCCCCGCCCCCCGGCTGCGCGCCATGCTGACCGCAGAGGGACTCGAGCGTTTCCTTCCCCTGCACGACGACCTGGAGGCGGCGCTGCGAGCCGTCCCGCAACCGCCGGTCGGCACCGACGACAGCGTGACGAACGGCGCCGAGTAGTAGGGGTTGGGGCTGCGGTTTCAGGTGCCCCGCAGGGGATCAACCGGTCTGCTGCTCGGTTCGGCAATCGGGTGTTCCCGTTCTGTGCCCGCGACGGCTTGGCTGGGGTGGGGAAGGGATGGGGGTTGATGCCGGAATCGGCCGGCACAGGCAGAGAGGAGTTGACGGTGGAGACATCCGAGCTGGAGAGCAAGGTCCAGAAGTTGGAGACGGCGCTGGCCGTCCAGGAGGCTTCCATGGCCGGTGCGCAGGCGACGCAGGCCGCCACGCAGGCGGGGATGACTTCCACGTTCACCGCCGCCCACGGCGGGACCTGGGCGGTGATGGGTGCCGGCAGTGCCGCGTTGATCGTCGGTATCTTCCTCGGCATGGCCATCGCCAAGGGCTGACGCACGCTCGCTCCCGTAGACCGTTGTTCGATTCGCGCCGCCCTCGCCGGACAAGGTCCGAGGAGGGCGGCTCACTCTGCGGACTGATCCCACAAGCGCCAAATCCACCCTGCACACCGCGCACAGTGACCGCATAGGACGCGGCGCGGCACCCGGGCTCCTGCTACGAAGGCGTCTCCCCGCAGCCCCGAGTACCTGGCCAAGGAACTCGACTCCACGCTCAACAGCGGCCCCGAACAGCGCATCGACAAGGTGGCCTTCGATCCACCAGGCCCTGCCCGTCCTTCCTGCCAAGGACTGCGCCACCGACCGCGCACGCAACCCGGCAGGTGCAGTCCTGCGTTTCCACGGCACGCCAGTACCAAACATGCCAAACATGGTTTCCGGACCTGTGGGGAGGGCGAGGCATGGGAGGTCCCGTGGTGGAAAGCCGCCGGGTATGGCACCTATGACACCGAAATCAGGGCACGGAGACGACCGCGACCGCAATGACGCGGGCCGGCAGAACAATGTGGGCCCGGATGAACGGGTGGAGGAGCGGGCCCCGGACCAGCTCAGCGAACTGCCCAAGCGGTCCTGGCTGGCCGTGCTACGCGGCACCCTGAAGGAGTTCAAGGACGACGAGCTGGCCGACCGGGCCGCGGCGCTGACCTACTACGGCGTGCTGGCCCTCTTCCCGGCCCTGCTGGTCCTCATCTCCTTGCTGGGCATCGCCGGGAAGTCGGCGACCAAGCAGGTCCTGGACAACCTGGAAAAGCTCACGCCCGGCTCGGCGCGGGATGTGATCAGCAACGCGGTCCACCAGCTGCAGGGCAACAGCGGCGTCGGCTCACTCCTGGCGATCGTGGGCCTCGCCGTCGCCATCTGGTCCGCCTCCGGGTACGTGGCCGCGTTCATCCGTACCTCCAACGCCGTCTACGACATGCCCGAGGGCCGCCCGGTGTGGAAGGTGCTGCCGCTGCGCCTGGCCCTGACCGTCGTGCTGATGATCCTGGCCGTCGTCAGCGCGCTGATCGTGGTCTTCACCGGCGGCCTGGCACGCCAGGTCGGCACGGCCCTGGGGATCGGTGACAGTGCGCTGACGGTGTGGTCGATCGCCAAATGGCCGGTCCTCATCCTTCTCGTCACGATCATGATCGCGATCTTGTACTGGGCTGCTCCGAACGCCGAGGGTCGCGGGTTCAAGTGGGTGACGCCGGGCAGCTTCCTGGCTCTGCTGATCTGGATGATCGCCTCGGCCGGTTTCGCGTTCTACGTCGCGAACTTCGGCTCGTACAACAAGACCTACGGCACCCTGGCCGGCGTGATCGTCTTCTTGGTGTGGTTGTGGATCACCAACATCGCCATCCTTTTGGGGCTGGAGTTCGATGCGGAGATGGCCCGCCAGCGCGCGATCGCCGGCGGCCACCCTGAGGGAGAGGAGCCCTACGTCCGGCCGCGCGACACCCGTAAGTGGAGTGACGAGGAGCGGCGCCGCATGGAGTGATCACCGTCTGAACCGCTGTCTTGGGGGAAGCTGATCGGTATGAGGATTCTGACTTCCCTGCGCGCGGGCGAGAGGCAGCTGACCAAACACATGGCGTCCTGGGATTCGGTCTGGGCGCGCGGCCTGCTGCCCCCGGTGGAGGATGCGGCCGAGCACACGAAACTGTGGTGGGCGGCAGCCGTCCTCATGGCGGCCGGGGGCGGCCGGAGGGGCCGCCGGGCCGCGACGGCGGGGATCGCCGGCATGGCGGTAGGGCAGGTGCTCGCCAATGGAGTCGCCAAGCAGCTGATCCAGCGCCGCCGCCCGCCGAAGCAATGGTTCCCGCACGACGAGGTAGAGGAGCGGCCGGACAGCTCCTCCTTCCCTTCCGGGCACACCGCCGCGGCTGTCGCGTTCACCGCCGCCGTGGCTCCGATCTGGCCGTGGGCGGGCGCCGCCTGCGCCGTACCGACGGTGTTGGTGGCGATCGAGCGCGTCCACGACGGCGCGCACTACCCCTCCGACGTCGCAGCAGGAGCCGCGATCGGGCTGGCCGCGGCCGCACTGGGATGGACCGCACCCCGCCTGCTCATACCCCGCCTGGGGTAAAGCTCCGCCGAGGGGCGGGGGCCCGGCCGGTCGCGGGGTAGCGGCGCCCCTGACAGCAGCGTGTCCATCTCAAAGAGGAGGATCTGTCATGGCGGCTCGCTTCGAGGTCCGGCACCAGAGCGGCAAGGGCTGTCACTTCGTTCTGATCCCGACCAACGGGCAGTCATCGCGACCAGCGAGCACTACGAGACGCGCCGTTCCTGCTTGAACTGAATCGATTCGGTCAAACGCAACGCCGACGCCCCCATCCAGGACACCACCGGGACCAACCAGGGCAGCTGAGCGGCGCGGCGCCGCCCATGCGGCGTCGATGGCCGCCATCGTGCAGCCATCACCGGTCAGTGCAGTTAGGCAGTTGTGGGAGTACAGGGTGAAGACACAAGACGCCGATGACTCGGTAGGCGCGCTGGTGACCCGCGCGTCGCAGCAGATCTCGGAGCTGGTGCGCGAGGAGATGCAGCTGGCCCGGGCGGAGATGACCGCGAAGGGCAAACGGTTCGGGGTGAGCGGCGGCCTGTTCGGCGGCGCGGGCCTGACCGGGTTCCTGGCCGCGCAGGCCCTGACCGGCGCTGTGATCGCCGCCGTGGCGCTGTTGCTCCCGGTGTGGGCTGCGGCTCTGATCGTGGCCGCCGTGCTGGCAGCGGTCGCCGCAGTCATGGCTCTGGCCGGCAAGAAGCAGATCGCCAAGGCCGGGCCGCCCGTGCCTGAGCAGACCATCGACAGTGTCAAGGCCGATGTGGCCGAGATCAAGGAGAAAACCCAACGATGAGCGACAAGTCCCGCGGCAGCGAGTCCGCCCCCACTCCCGAGGAGCTGCGCCAGCAGGTCGAGCACACTCGCGACGAGCTGGGCCAGACCGTCGAGGCGCTGGCAGCCAAAGCCGACGTCAAGGCCCGGGCGCAGGAGCAGGCCGCCGCGGTCAAGGAGCAGGCTGCGGAGAAGGCCGCTCACCTCACCGGCCAGGTCCGCGACAAGGCGGAACAGGCGAAACAGCTGGTGAAGGACAAGACCCCCGACCCGGTCCTCGACAAGGCGACCGCAGCTGCGGCGCAGGTCCGTGCCACGGCGTCCCGTGCCGGGCAGCTTGCGGCGGACAAGACCCCCGACGCCGTATGCGAGAAGGCCGGACAGGCTGTGAGCATGGCGCGGGCGAAGCGCACCCCGCTGCTCGCCGCGGCCGCCGCGCTCGTGGTCTTCCTGCTCATCCGGCGCAGCCGGCGGTGCCGGTGAAGGCATCGAAGGTCGCCTACAAGCCGGTCGGTCTGGCCCTGGGAGCGGCCAGCGGAATGCTCGCCGGCGCGGCGTTCAAGCAGGCGTGGAAGTTGCTCGGGCACGACGATGACGCCCCCGACGCCACCGACCAGGGCCGTTCCTGGCAGGAGATTCTCCTGGCCGCAGCCCTCCTGGAGCGATCTTCGCCGTGGTCGAGGCCGCCGTCGACCGGCCAGGCGCCACTCGGACACCTGACGGGCACCTGGCCGGGCTGACGAGGCACAAGAGACGTCGCCGGCCTCTGGCGGCGGGCGTTCGATTTTTTGGCCCAGTTCAGCCCCCGCTGTCGAGCGGCTCGGGTGTCCCGTCTCACTGAAGGTTGACCAATCTCACTGAAGATTGACCGCTGCGGTGTTGTCTCAACGAAGCGTGATCGAGACATCCCTGACAGCCTGGTGGCGTGGATGACTTCACCGAGCAAGGGCTTCGCGACGCGATCGCCGCAGCGGAATCGCCGGACTGGTCTGTGAGGGCCGCCGCAGGGCGACATCTGGCGGCAGCCCCGCAGATTGAGAGTGTCGCCGGTGTCCTGCACCGTCTGTTGCTAGACGCTCAGGACACCGGGGTGACCTCGGATACCGCGGTGGCTCTCTTGGCTCGCAGAGATCTGGCCGGCCTGCGTGCAGTGCTCGCTGCCCGTGCAGTGGTCTCTGACCAGGGAACCGCCGATCAGCTCGCTGCGGAACTGGACGGTGACCCGCGCTGGGCGACCGGAGGGGACGGCGCCGAGATGATCGCGCAACTTCAGACGCTGGCAGCGGACAGAGAACCCGATGTCCGCAACGAAGCTCGGTTGCGACTTACACGCCTGCGCTGATCGGAAGGCACTGGTCAACCTTCAGCGAGATCGGCCAACCTTCAGTGAGACAGGACATCGGACAGGCTGGCGCCGGCGTCGAGGACGAGAGAAGCCTTGGGGATGGTGTTGCGTCCGCCGGTGGAGCCGATGTTGGCGCAGGCCGCTTAGGTGATCCCGCCGGTGCGTCCGCTCGCCTCGAAGGTGGCGTATGAGCAGAAGTTCGACGGGTACCGGGCGCTGGTGTTCACCCGGGCCGGGCCGGGTGGGCGGGTGCTGCTCCAGACCCGCCGCGGTGCTCTGGTCCAGGGCGCGTTCGCCGATCTCGTCGCGTCCGCCGAGGCGCAGCTCCCCGCCGGCCTGGTCCTGGACGGCGAGTTGCTTGTGTGGGACGTGGAGGCGGGCGTCTTGTCGTTCGAGGGGTTGCAGCGTCGGGCCGCCGCCCGTACCCGCAGCGCCTCCGCGCTGGCCGCGAAGCTGCCGGCCCTTTTCGTGGTGTTCGACGTCTTGCAGTTCGACGGCCGGGAGCTGCTCGACCTGCCTTACGTGGAGCGCCGCGCCCGCCTGGAGGCCTTGTTCGCCGACCACGCCCTGACGTCCCCGTGGACCCTGTGTCCGATGACCACGGATGCGGCCAAGGCCCGGGAGTGGCTGGAGTCGTGGACGGATGTGTCCGGCGTCGAAGGCATCGTGGTCAAACCCCAGAGCCGCTACATGCCAGGCCACAGGGGGGCGTGGACCAAGGTCAGACGACGGGACACCACCGAAGCGATCACCGGCGCCATCACCGGCACCCTCACCCGCCCCCAGCTCCTCGTCCTCGGCCGCCACGACCCGGACGGCCGGCTCCGCGCGGTCGGCCGCACCGTCCCACTGCGCACGGAGGCGGCCCACCTGGTCGCCGAGCACCTGACGGTCGCCGACTCCGGACGTCCCTGGGAGGGCGTCACGTTCGCCGCGACCTGGGGGAGCCGTGACGTCCTGGACGTCCGCCTGGTCCGCCCCGACCTGGTGGCCGAGATCAGCGCCGACCGCTCGATCGACCGGGGAGGCGTCTGGCGCCACCCGCTCCGCTTCAAACGACTGCGCTTGGACGTCACGGTGGATGACGTGCCACTTCTTGGAGCCGGCCCGGCTGCGGCGGCTGGCTGAGTGGGGCGGAGTACGCCGTCGCCGGTTGGGGTGAGTGCGCTGGGGTGTGGTCTTTGCTCGACTCTGGTCCCAGGCGGCGGTGTCGACGGAGAGGGATAGGGTTGCCCGCCTCGTCATGGTGGCAGTCGGTCTGGGACGGCGGTCCGGCCCGAGATTCCACGATCGGATCTTCGGCATAGTCGACTGCTCGGCGGCGCGCATGACGGCTCGCGTCTTCGGTGCGCGTGGTCGGCCCTGTGAGAGGTCCGGCGTGCTGGTGCGGCACCAGCACGCCGGAGGTGGGTTGGTCAGGGCAGTGCTAGGGCGACTGTGGCGTCTGCGGGCCAGGAGATCGGTCCGGTTCCTGGGGTTTGGACGGAAGGGCCGATATCGGCGGTGTCGGCGAGTAGTAGGGCCAGGAGGAGGCCTGCGGAGTTTTGGCTGAGGGCGTGCGCGGACTCCAGTAGTCGTGGGTGGAGGTGGGCGGGTAGGGACAGGGCGATGCACGCGGCGCGGCCGGGCATGGCCAGGGGGAACGCGGCGCAGAATTCGCGTTCGGAATACTCCTGGAGGTCGAACTGGCCTGCCTGCGGGCCGTGGACGTCGAGCTCGGCGAAGAGCCGTCCGGGGTCGGTGATGGTCCGGCCGGTGAGGGCTCTGGGCTTGTATCGGGTGAGGTGGTCCATGCGGCCGTCGAAGTCGAGCTGCGCTAGCAGGCTCTTGCCGACCGCGGAGGCGTGTGCGACGTGCGGGAAGGGCACGCCTTCGGCTACTGGGGGTGCCTTGGGTCCGGAGGCCGAGGTCACGATGCGGACCTCACCGTCGGTGTATTGGGAGTAGTAGACGGCTGCGCCAAGGTGTCGGCAGAGGCCGTCGAGGGTGACTCGGATCAGTTCGTGTTCGCCTCCTGGGGCGGTGGTGAGTTTCAGGCGTGGCCCGGGGTGGTGGTCGCCGGCGATGCTTTCGATGAGGTGCTGACCGCGTAGCCAGTGCAGGAGGTGCGTGGCCGCGGCGAAGTTCAGCCCGGTGCGGCGGGTGATCTCGCGTGTGGAGATGCCGCCGGCCTGGCTGATGAGGTGCAGTAGGTCCCGGGCCCGGGCGACGGTTTCCCATTGCCGGTCGGTCTGCTGGGCGGCGGGCATGTTCCGGGCCAGGCCGGTGAGTCGGGCGGGCCGCAGGGCGTTGGCGGACCACCACTGTTGTCCGGCCCTCGCCGTCCCCCTGTTCTCGTCGGCGTTGGCGTCGGTGGGAGGCGTGAGAGCCGGAAGCTTGGCCAGCAGTAGCCCGGATGCGGCCGCAGGGCGGCGGACTTCGGCGTCCGTGGTGCGGACGCTTGGTGCGGGTTCCGGTGCTGGTGCGGGCGCTGGGGACGCCCTTCTGGTGTATTCGCCGTTGCCGGGCATCTGGGGGATGTCGAGGCGGGGGCTCGGGACGGTGTCGTGACGGGCGAGGCGCTGGACGGGGACGGGGACCAGCCGGGCAGCGCCGATGGCACTGTCCTGCCTGCCGGTGGGCTTCATGTCGCCCAAGCCTGTGGGGGTGTGCACGCGTACGGGCAGCTGCGGGGGGCCGGATGTCAGGCCGAGTGCCTGGCGCAGTTCGCCGATGTATTCGGGGTCCTCGATGTCGCAGCGGCCGGCCAGGCGGCCGGCGGTGGCGGCGAGGAGGCGTTCGGCGTCGCCGTGGCCGTGTCGGGCCGCCTCGGCGACGAGGAACCGGACATCCTCCAGCGGCGCGTTCGTCCTGGCGGTCACCACGGCGAGCCGGAAGAGGGCGCCGGGGTGTCCGGCCTCTGCCGCCGTGCCCAAACATTCAACCGCCCGTTCCAGCTCACCGCGCGCCAGTGCTTTGGAGCCGGTCCGGTACAGCGAGTTGGCGAGGTCGCGTTCGCTCCTGGTCAACCGGTAGAGGTGTGAGAGCGGCCCGAAGTCGCCTTCGGGGCGGTCCCAGTGGTCGGGCGGCCCGGCGAGCTGGGCCAAGAGGTTCGCGAGCCCGGCCGGGACCACCGGCTCCGGGCGACCTCGCCCGCCGCGGTGGTCGTCGTTCGTGCTCACATCAGTCACCCTTCTTTCCGTGCTTGGGGTTCTTTCCGAGTCCGGCCCGGATATGCCGGGCGAGTGTGCGGCGCAGGAAGCGCAGCGCGTCGTACCGGTCACGACGCAGCCGCGAAAGGGGTATCCCGAGTTCGGCCGCGATCCGGTCGTCCGTCCATCCGCGGCTCTGAAGCTCCACCACCTTGCGACGTCTGCTTTCCTTCATCGACCGGATCGCGGGGATCACAAGGTCCTCGAGTAGCTCCCGCTCGGTGAGGAACTCGGCTGCGGCGATGACCCCGGGTGCGTCGCTCCCCTTGACCGACAGGCGCCGTTCGGCTCGGGCCTGGCGGCGGATCTCGGACTTGGCCCGGTTACGGGCGGCCCGGCGCAGGTAAGCGACCAGGTCGGTGTTCTGTGCCAGTCGGCCCGCCACCGCGAGTCGGACGGTCGCCAGATACCCCTCCTGTACTGCGTCCTCGCATGACGCCAGCGACAGCCAGGGGAAGTCGCGCTGCAGCGCATACGGTTCACGCGCGGAGAACCGCGGGAACAGATCAATCAGCCGCTGCGCGACGTCGGTGAGGACGGCGGACTCACCGTCGAGGCCGTCACCGACCACAGGTCCTACCACGACCTCCGCCCCCCGGCTCCGGGGACAGCGGTCACGGTCACTACGGCGACCGCCCCCGCGGGCAGGCTCTCAAGCGTCACCGTGACCACAGTGGCGGGCGACGGTACGAGACGGACCTCAAGCAACGGCTCACCCTTGCCGCTTCGGCCGGAGTCCTCACGGACGGCCGGCAGGGCGCACCCACACGGGTCGGATTTTCCGACCCTGCAGTGCTGCCACAGGCGCATCAGTGCGCCCAGCGCGTGCAGCGCGCTCAGGGCGGCCGGGATGTGGCCGGCCGCCTCCATGAACGCCGTCATGTAACTGGCTCCATCTTTCGGGACCGGAGCACCTGGCGGTGCTCCATCGCGTCCTAGACGCCGCCCGAACCGCCGATATCCGCCCTGCCACCGCAGGGTTCACTCGGAAGAGTGTCCATCCGCACATATGCGCGAGCTTTCGCCGAGTCGGATGCCGGCTGATCACGGCTCCAAAGCGGTGCGCCTACGCACTGGCCGTAGCGACGCCGCCGGGCCGGCCTGGCAAGTTGGCGACCCTCCCCCCCCCCGGCAGGTGCTGACTTGCGAGAACGGAGCCGGCACCCCCGAGACGCTTTGTGGCTGTTGCTTCGTGGGGTCCGCCGGCCTGCGCCGCATCTGCGACGGCACTGTGGGAAAGCTGGGCGCAGTGAGCCGGAGGCCGTCCTGTTGGGGTTAGAGCAGTCCCAGTGTGTCGGCGAGCCAGTTTCCGAGGTCGTTGCTGCCGAGGAAGAGCGGGAGGGTGATCCCTGGGACCTGGAGCAGGGTGGTGATGATGCTCAGCCAGAGGGCCATTCGCAGGGTGAGGGTCCGGCGGGCGATGTGTTTCTTCGCGAGTGAGGTGATCGTCGACCAGCACACCGTCCACACCGCGAGTGTGATCACGGCGGCCAGGATCATCTTCCAGATGCTGGGTCCGGGGGTGGCATGCAGACCTGCGCCGAAAGCGAGTGCGGCCATGGACGGTATGGCCGTCAGGACGAGGAAGATGAGGACGTGGCGGACGGGCGTGTACGCGGGCCGGGTGTGTCTACGGGGCGGCTTCGCCGGCCAGACGAAAGGGGGCGGCTGTGGCCGCCCTGCCGTCGCTTCCTCGTACAGGGGCGACGGGCCAGGTCCGCCGCGCCCTGCCTGTTCCTCGGCGAGACGCCGCTGATGTGCCGCGGCGAGGGTGGCCTCGAAGCTCGTGTCCTGCGTTGACGCCCCGGGAACCTGCTGCCGCTCCTCGACGAGGCGGCGGTTCTGTTCGCGCAGGATGCCGACTTCGGAGTCGGCGGGCCTCCTCGCGCTGCTGGGCGAGCTCCGCCTCAACCTGATGGATGTAGTCCTGCGCGTGCCGCAGACTCTCGTCCTGCTCCTTGACCCTCGCCGTAAGCCTCTCGCGCGAGCCTTCCGCGCTCCGCGCCCGCTCAAGTGCCTCCTGCAGCTGCCGGGCAAGCTGTGCCGTCTGGCGCTCCAGGTCGGCTAAGCGTGCCTCGCCGACTTGATGGGCTTGTTGCTGTTCGCGTTGCAGGCGGGTGACTTCTTCTTTGAGTTGTGCGAGCTGGACGGCTGGGGATCGGCTGGCGGTATGGGCCTTGCCGCACAGGGCGTCGAGGTTCTCGTAGACCTCCTGGGTCCAGGGCATGGCACGCGCTTCGAGGTGTCCCCGGAGAGCGTGGAGGAAGGTGCGGGGGGCGATCCGTTCCCCGCTCAGGTAGCGCGAGAGGGTGGCGGGCGCCACGTTCAAGGCGGCGGCGATCTCCTTCTGGGTCCCGCCTGAGGCGATGAAGCCGGCCAGCGCCTTGCGCAGCGCGGCCGCGTAGAGCGCCGCTGCGCGCTCTTGTGGTTCGTCCGTCATCAAGCCCCCTCCGGCCCTCTCCGGCCCACCGAACGCTGCTTGTGAGCGGTGCGGTTGCCCGATTGTCACGCATGCGGTGACACGCCGGGAACGTATCGGCCGAAGAGGTCGACGGAGGACGGAAGTTGCCGATCCGCCGGGAATCAGCTCTTCCCACTCCCGCAAGATCGACCCCGCCGGGAGGTTGGTGTCAGCGAACCGCGAGGGCGATTCGTACACGCAACCGGAAGTGAGGTCTGATGATGGCCATCTCCCCGAACCTGGTGCCCGCGTCGGTCACCGCGGTCAGCGGCCTGGCCGCCGCGATGGCCGGGGCGCCGTGGTGGGGCGTCGTGATGTCTGGTCCTGGTCCTGGCCGCGACATCCGTACAGAGCGTCTTCCCCCAGAACTCCTCGGACCGGCTCACCTGGTGGACCAACCTGCGCGACCACCGCACACGCCGTCACACCAACAACTGCCGGCTTGGGGAGCACCCCGTCGTCTCCGACCCGAAGGGCTGATCGACCCAACCCCCGTCACCTGGGCGCGTGACCAGGTGGCCCGGTGCCGGCGCCGGCCTGTCAATTGCACCATCCACTCCGCTTGAGCCGTGCCGCGCCTTGTCGCCCCTTACAGCTGGCTTGCGGCGGTCCTCGTCCGGTGTGCCGCGCCAAGGCGTCGCGGCGGTCGGCGAACACCGACGGCCCGGCGCCTTTGGCCCGCGGGTGCAGCCCGCCTACGTGCGGAGGAGCCGCTGTGCCTGAACGTGGGCAGGGTCGGCCTGCCGCTGAGGGGTGCAGCGGTTCCGTGGTCGAAGTGACATGCGGGCTATGGGTGTGCGTGCGAAGAACTGCGCAGAACGGCTGTTACTTGATCAACTACTCCGGATGGGTGAGGCGGGTCAGGAGTGCGCCTGGTGGTGCGCCGGAGTGCACTGTCTTCGGTTGCCGTTTGCGGGGCGGGTGAGCGTGGGGAGCGGCGCATGTCAGGGTCACGCCGGGCAGGTGTGTATGGGGTGTGCAGGCGAGTGTGACGGAAATGTCCCTGCTCGGTAACCGCCCTCAGAGGGTGCTGCGCTTGGCCGGGTCGGGGTCGAGAGTGTGGGCCTCGGCTCATTCCGGGGCCGGGATTCCGCACCGGTTGCCGTCTCCTGCTTCGGCGGGTGGGGCACTGTTGTTGAGGGAGCGTCACCTATGTCTTCTGCTTCTTCCTCCGTTCGTCGTATCGCCGCGACCGTTCTGGCCGCCGGGGCTGTGGTGGGCGCGGCCGCGCTGCCGGCGGCCGCTCAGGATCGTGACCACGGCCGGCATTCGCGGGTGGAGATCAGCCGGGTCCAGGCCGACAGCCCCGGACGCGACGACCGCTCCAACCGGTCGTTGAACGGGGAGTGGGTGGAGATCACCAACACCACCCGCGACGCGGTCAACCTCTGGGGGTGGACGCTGCGCGATGAGGACGGCAACCGCTACCGCTTCGACAACCTCCGCATCAACGGCCGCGCCACCATCCGCATTCACACCGGCACCGGCCACGACACCCGCACCGACCTGTACCAAAACCGCCGCGACTACATCTGGGACAACCACGCCGACACCGCCACGCTGCGCGATGACCGCGGCCGCACGGTCGACACCGAGTCCTGGGGCCACCGCCACCACTGACCGGTGTCCGGGTGCGGGCGGCCGCCCGGACGGCGGGCGACCGCCCGCACCGCACTCGAAGAAGGACTGTGGTGCCGGCCGAGAGCCAGGGGTAGCAGCCCGTGGGGTCGGGCTTCGGCCGTGGCGGGGCGAAGCGGGCGGAGAGAGGGTGAGGCCCAGGGGGAAGGGTGACCGCCCGGGCCGGTGTCGCCCACCGCGGGGGAGCGGTGTGCACTCCATCGCGACACCTGAAGGAACGATTCTCCAGTCGAGAGGTAACGACCCTTCCGCACCACCCGGCCAACCCGCCTCGCCGCCCGGCACGCTCGACAGCCCCCACCTCCTCCTCCTGGGCCGCCACGACATCCACGACCGCCTGCGCCCGATCGGCCGCACGGTCCCCCTGCGCCCGGAGGCGGCCCGCCTGGTCGGCGAGAATCTGACCGCGGCAGACCCCGACCACCCGTGGACGGGCATGCGGTTCGCCTCGGCGTGGGGCAGCCGCGACGCCCTGGACGTGACCCTGGTCCGTCCCGAGCTGGTCGCCGAGATCAGCGTCGACACCGCCGTCGACCACGGCGGCGTCTACCGCCACCCCGTCCGCTTCAAACGCCTGCGCCTGGACCTAGCGGCCCGGGACGTGCCCCAGTTCGGGGCGGAACCGGACACGGCTGCGGGCTGAGACAGCAGACGGTCCTCACGCACAACATCGGGCGCCTGTCGTTCAGGACAGCGCCCGGTCGTAGGTCCGCTGGGGCTCCCAGGCGTGATCCGAGGCGGAATCGCATCTCGCCGGCCGCCCGACGAACCTCCTCCGAGCGGGTCTCGTCCTCAAGGGCGCCCAAGAGCATCACGATCGCTCTGGCCTCGTCCTCGGTCAGCAGCTTGAGTCGGGTCTCGCCCGCGGCATCGAGGAGAGTGTCGAGGAAGTCTTCGTCCATGCCGGATCAACGCTCGACACACTCCACCGTCACAGGCGTGCGCTGCCCGGGCGGGCCGACTGCGGGGGGTACACGGCAGGGTGTCGGGCATGCGCCCAGCCGGTCCCGCTGGGGCGGTGGAGGGGCCGGTGAGGGTGCGAGGCTGGAATGAGAGCCTTCGCGAGGAGAAACGTAAATGCGCCCCATTTGGTCTGGTGCGATCAGTTTTGGCCTGGTCACGATTCCGATCAAGGTCTTCCCGGCTACCGAGTCGCACTCGATCTCGCTGCACCAGTTCCACACCGCCGACGGAGGCCGGATCCGCTACCGCAAGGTGTGCGAGGTCGACGGCAAGGAGTTGACCTCGGAGGAGATCACCCGCGGGTACGAGACCGCGGTGGGCACCATCCCGGTCACCGACGAGGACCTGGACGCGCTGCCCCTGCCCACCGCGAAGGCGATCGAGATCGTCGCTTTCGTGCCCACGGAAAGCATGGACCCGATCCGTATCGGAGCCTCCTACTACCTGGCCGCCGAAGGCGTCGCCGCGAAGCCGTACGAGCTTTTGCGGCAGGCGTTGGAGCGGTCCTCGAAGGTGGCGGTGGCCAAGTTCGCGATGCGCGACCGTGAGCGGCTCGGGCTGCTCAGGGTGCTGGACGATGTGATCGTGTTGCACGGGATGCGGTGGCCGGACGAAATCAGGGATTCCGGGCAGGTCGAGGTGCCGGACGTGGAGGTCTCCGACGAGGAGATCGAGGCGGCGGTCGCGCTCGCGGACACCCTCTCCGGGAGGGATCTCGGTGAGATGCGCGACGAGTACCGCGAGGCGCTGGAGAAGCTGATCGAGGCCAAGACCGCCGGCGCCCGGCCCGAGCCGGTCGAAGCCCCCCAGCCGGCCTCGGCGGAGGTCGTGGACCTGATGGCCATGCTGGAGAAGTCCGTCAGCGAGGCCAAAGCCTCCCGCACCGGCGCCGATGCCACCGTCCACGACCTGCCCGCCGCGAAGAAGACCACCAAGAAGACAGCGGCGAAGAAGACGGCCGTGAAGGAGGCTGCGGCGAAGAAGAGCGCCGGCCGCAAACCCCGCAGCGCCTGAACCGGGCCGGGCCGGCTCGGTCTCGCGGGCTGACCGCCGGCCTTCTTCGGGGGGCTTGGCCCGGTCCCGGGGTCGGTTGGTGTCATCGGGGTCGGGAGCGCGCTGATGCAGGGGTCCCGGGGGGTGGCGCGTGCCGTGGGATCGGCGTCTGTGTCCTTGCTTCGTTCGAGGGTGACTGTCTTTCTCCCGAACACGCGGAAATCTGTGTCGGCTGGAGTAGACATTGGATGGTCGGGTGGTTATGGTTTCTCTCGTAACCGAGAAGGACCGCAGGGCCTGGCAGAGACGAACTGCCGGGCAGTAGTACACGCAGTACCCGTAGTTGCAGTGCGCAGGACGGTGCGGTGACGGAGTTTCGAAGCCAGGGTTGTTGCAGGACGGCGACGGGACTGGTGACCGGACCGGGTGGCCCGCAGTGATCAGGGGCCGCCGCAAGCAGTACCCGCAGTGGCAGTACCAGCAGTGAAGTAGTGGGCAGTACCTCGGTGAAGGCGTCGGCTGCGGGCGCGCGCATCGGGAGGTTCGGCAGTGGGGTTCTAAGCCAGAGCAGACGCAGGATGGGCGACGGGGCTGGCTGCCGAAGTGGCGCTCTGACAGGTCACCAGCAGTACGCAACACCCGGCAGTACACGCAGTTCAGCAGTATGAGCAGTACCCGCGTTGCAGCAGTTCGCAGTATGAGCAGTACGCAGTTCCCGTTTGGTAAGTGAGTGATCCAGAGGGAAAGAACGGAGGAACCAGGGCGCCATCAGGATCGCCCGGACGAGCAGTAACGGAGTCCGGGTACCGCAGGACATCGATAGTGAGGTGGTCTCCGGTCACGCATCCGCGATCCCCGCACCCCCGACGAAGCTCAGGTCGGGCGGGCGGAAACATGAGGCCGGCGCAGTACCAGGGCCGGCAGATGGTGTGAGTAGTTCCTTCGGGGCCCTGGTGCCATAGGCACCAGGGCCCCTCCACGTCTTCCACAGAGAGGTGCGATGACCGCAGACGATCCGTTCGGCCGTCTCGATGACGACGACTACCCCGCCTACACCATGGGCCGGGCCGCCGACATGCTCGGCACCACCCAAGGCTTCCTCCGCGCGATCGGCGAGCACCGCCTGATCACCCCGCTTCGCTCGCCGGGCGGGCATCGCCGCTACTCCCGCTACCAGCTCCGCATCGCCGCCCGCGCCCGCGAGCTCGTCGACCAGGGCACCCCGATCGAGGCGGCCTGCCGGATCGTCATCCTCGAAGACCAACTCGAGGAAGCAAAGCGCATCAACGCCGAATACCGCCGCACCGCCCAATCCCCGTTCCCTCCGGCCGCGGCCTGAAGACCGGCCGGAACCGCCGCCACGGCCGGCGACCCGCCAGACCCGTGCTCCGTCGTCCCCGGGTGGTCGTGCGGCGGCCGTGTTGCGGAAACGATTCTGCTCCCGCTCGTCGAGAATCGGATCCACACCGCCCCGGGTGGCCCCGAGCGTCCGGGGCGGCCCCACGTACCGGGCAACCGGGCGGGCACGGCAGTTCGCGTACGGGGACGGCAACGGCAGCGCGGCTTGAGCGGCCGTTACGTGCGGGCACCCGGTGATGCCCCGGCTCGTCTACGCCGGTTCCGCCCAGGTGATGTCCGGCGCGCTCGCGCTGCTCCTCGTTGCAGCGGCCTTTCCCGATCGGGGCATTAGGGCCGCCTGGTTTGGGGCGACCACCCGCGTCGGTCCTGGCCGACCGCGCGTGCGGCCCGACCGTGGCGTCGGCGACAAGGGCTACAGCTCGAAGGCGATCCGCACCTGGCTGCGGCGGAGGGGCGTCAGGCACACCATCCCCGACAGATCCGACCAGGTCCGCAACCGGATCCGTCGCAGCCCCCGAGGTGGCCGTCCGCCAGCCTTCGACAAGCGGGTATATAAGTGTCGCAACGTGGTGGAGCGGTGTTTCAACCGCCTCAAGCAGTGGCTAGGCATCGCCACCCGCTACGACAAGACCGCACACTTCTACCAAGCAGCCGTCACCCTCGCATCGCTGCTGATGTGGGCATGACGCTCTAACGACAACGCCCAGTCGGAGGTGGAGGGGGTTACCCCGCCCGATGCGTGATCCTGCCTTTGCTTTGGTCGTAGGGCGTGAGCTCCACCCGGACTTTGTCGCCGGTCTGGACGCGGATGTAGCTCTTTCGCATCGCAGCGGAGAGGTGAGCGGAGACGACACTACCGTTCTCAAGTTCGACGCGGAACGTGGTGTCCGGCAGGGTATCCACAACCGTTCCCTCCATCTCAAATCCATCTTCCGTAGCCATGCGCGTTCTTCTGCCTCTCGCCTGTAGGACTGCTTACTCGGCACTCATGCACCCATGGGTGGCTCGGAGCCGGCTGGTCGCACACTAAGGGTCTTGAGGCAGCTACGTACAGTGTTTGATGGCGGATCATGGCTCCCGCCCGTGGAGCTCAACGAGTCTTGCCAAGCTGCCGGTCATCGCTCCTGATTGGACATGGCGGTTTGACGACAACTCCTAGTCTTCTGAGTCAGGAATTCTGTTCAGATGTGTAGGCTTGTTGTATGGCGCGGACGGGGCGGCCGAAGGCCGAGTTGACGTTGTCGGATGAGGAGCGGGCTGCACTTGAGGGGTGGGTGCGGCGCCGTTCCACGCCGCAGGCGTGGGCCCTGAGGTGTCGGATCATCCTGGCTTGCGCCGAAGGCGTCTCGAACAAGGACGTGGCGGCTCGGCTCGGTTCGACTCCCCATGCCGGTGGGCCGCTGACGGGCGCGGTTCGTGCAGTATCGGATCCCCGGTCTGGGTGACATGCCGCGTCCGGGTGGACCGCGGACGGTGACGGACGAGCAGGTGGCCGCGCTGGTTTCCAGGACGCTGGAGTCCACCCCGAAGAACGCGACCCACTGGTCGACACGCTCCATGGCGAAGGAACTGGGTCTGTCGCAGTCGACCGTGTCGCGGATCTGGCGGGTGTTCGGCCTGCAGCCGCACCGCTCGGAGACCTTCAAACTGTCGACGGATCCGTACTTCGTCGACAAGGTCCACGATGTCGTCGGCCTCTATCTGGACCCGCCGGAGCGGGCCCTGGTGTTCTGTGTCGATGAGAAGTCGCAGATCCAGGCCCTGGACCGCTCGCAGCCGGTGCTGCCGATGATGCCCGGCGTCCCGCAGCGGACTACCCACGACTACGTCCGGGCCGGCACCACCACTCTGTTCGCCGCTCTTGAGGTGGCCAGCGGCAAGGTGATCGGCTCACTGCACCGGCGCCACAGGGCCGAGGAGTTCAAGAAGTTCCTCATCAAGCTCGACAAGGAAGTCCCGGCCGGCCTCGAGGTCCACCTGGTGCTGGACAACTACGCCACCCACAAGACCCCGGCCATCAAGACCTGGCTGCTGGCCCACCCCCGGTTCCACCTGCACTTCACACCAACCGGGTCGTCCTGGCTCAATCTGGTCGAGCGATGGTTCGCCGAGCTGACGAACAAACAGATACGGCGAGGCGTCCACAGATCCGTCCAGGCCCTGGAGAAGGACATCCGCAACTGGATCGCCGCTTGGAACACCGACCCCCAGCCCTACGTCTGGACCAAGACCGCAGACCAGATCCTCGAACGCCTCGCCAGCTATTTGAACAGAATTCCTGACTCAGAAGACTAGGGTCCGTCTTCAAATCGATCTTGCCCAGAGCAGAAGTGATGCGAGTGTGACCGCCGCTTTGTATGAAGTGGCGGTCTTCTCGTAGCGGGTGGCGATGCCGCGGAAGCCTTTGAGCTGGTTGAAGCTGCGTTCGACGGTGTTGCGGCGGCGGTAGATCTCGAGGTCGAATGCTGTCGGTCGGCCACCT
>NZ_SSBJ01000074.1 GCF_004795055.1 Streptomyces sp. A1136 | reverse complement strand
TCGTTTTGTTCTTGCGTTTCCGACTCTATCAGACTCTTTCGTGTCCGATTCCCGGTCGAAGCGGGATTCGCTTTCCAGTTCTCCGCTTTCGCGTTTCCCTTTCCGGCGAGACCGACTCTATCAGAACTTTTCCACCGGATTTCCCGGCTTCGAAGCTTGGGTGATGAGACGGAAGTGCCCACTTGGAATTCAATTCCTGGGGCGAGAGAGATTTTAAACCATCACGTCCGAACCTGACCGGCTCGGGCAACCGTTTGAATCTACCTCCCCGCCGGCACCGTGTCAACAGTGTTTGCGGGACAGGCGAGGAGACTAGCAGCTCCCGGGGTCCCCGCGCACATCAGGCCGCGGTAGGGAGCGTCGCCGTCTGGTCCGCCGCCTCGACGTCGCCGACCTCGCCCGCCCGCGAGGCGCGGCCGCCCAGGACATAGACGTAGGTCAGGAAGGCGGCTTCGGCGGCGACGCCGATGGCGACGCGGGCCCAGGTCGGCAGGCCCGACGGGGTCACGAAGCCCTCGATCAGGCCCGAGACGAACAGGACGACGGCCAGGCCGAGGGCCATGCCGAGGGCGGCTCGACCCTGTTCGGCGAGGGCCGCACGGCGGGTTCGGGGGCCCGGGTCGATGACCGTCCAGCCCAGGCGCAGGCCCGTACCGGCCGCGATGAAGACCGCCGTCAGTTCGAGCAGCCCGTGCGGAAGGATCAGGCCGAGGAAGACGTCGAGGCGGCCGGCGGCGGCCATCAGCCCGATTCCGGCTCCGAGGTTCGCCATGTTGAGGAACAGGATCCACAGCACGGGGAGCCCGAGGAACGCCCCGAGGACCAGGCACACCGCCGCGGCCTGGGCGTTGTTCGTCCAGACCTGCGCCGCGAAGGAGGCCGCGGGGTGGCTGGAGTAGTACGTCTCGTACTCACCGCCGGGGCGGGTCATCCGCTTCAGGTCCTCCGGCGCCGCGAGCGTGGCCCGGACCTCGGGGTGCGTGGCGATCCACCAACCGAGGAGGACGCCGACGGCGACGGACAGCAGCGCCGTCGGTATCCACCAGCGGCGGCTGCGGTAGACGGCCGCCGGGAAACCGACGGTGAAGAATCGGGCCGCGTCGCGCCAGCCCGCCCGGCGGGCGCCGGTGACCGTGGCGCGGGCGCGGGCCACGAGCTGGGTGAGGCGGCCGATGAGGACGGGGTCGGGGGCACTGGACTGGATCAGCGAGAGATGGGTGGAGGTGCGCTGGTAGAGCGCGACGAGTTCGTCGGCCTCCGCTCCGGTGAGCCGTCGGCCGCGGCCGAGGAGCTGTTCCAGGCGTGCCCACTGTGCCTGGTGGGCCGCCACGAAGACGTCGACATCCATCCGGTTTTCCGCTCCCCTGCCCCCGGCCGGCCGCTGCTGACCACCGCCGAGCACCGCCGACTACTGCTGCCGTGGTCAGCTTGGCAGACTGACCGGCACAGGGGTGGGTCAGGTCACGGGAAGGGTGCGCATCAGTGAGCGATCTGGTGACGGGGGACGCGGTCGTCCTGGGGTTGCGGCCGGCGAGGGTGCCGAGCCGGGCGCTGGCGATACTGCTGGACGCGTTCGTCTACGTCCTCGGGTACGTGATCGTGTCGCTCGGGGTGGTGTTCGCGACGGCCTCGCTGGACGAGGCGGCGCGGACGGCCGTGACGGTGGCGCTTTTCCTGCTGGTGCTGGTCGGAGTGCCCATCGCGGTGGAGACGCTGAGCCACGGGCGGTCGTTGGGGAAGCTGGCCTGCGGGTTGCGGGTGGTGCGGGAGGACGGCGGGCCGATCCGGTTCCGGCACGCGCTGGTGCGGGGTGCGATGGGGGTCGTCGAACTGCAGATGACCTTCGGGGCGGTCGCGTGCATCGCCTCGCTGGTGTCGCAGCGGGGACGGCGGCTCGGGGACGTGTTCGCGGGGACGCTGGTGGTACGGGAGCGCGTGCCCGGGGCGCGGGTGATGCCGGTGCCCCCGCCGCCGCCCTGGCTGGCCGGGCGCTTCTCGGGGTTGGACCTGTCGGCGGTGCCCGACGGGTTGTGGCTGGCGGTGCGGCAGTACCTGACGCGGATGAACCAGCTGGACCCGGCGACGGGCGCCGCGATGGCGGCGAAGCTGGCGGACGAGGTGGTGGCGCGGACGGGGACTCCGCCGCCGCCCGGGGTGCCGGCCGCCGCGTTCCTGATGGCGGTGGTGCACGAGCGGCAGACGCGGGACGCGGCCCGGGCGTTCCGGCCCGTCGCCCCGTACGGGGCGCAGCCCCTTCCGTACGGGGCGCGACCCGCCCCCCACGACGTGGGGCCCACTCCTTACGCGCCGCCCCCGGCGTACGGTCCTCCGGTCGTGGCTGCGCCCGCGACGGGGCCGGTGCCTCCTGGGGCGTCCGCCGCCCATGTGCCGCCCGTGGCGCCGCCCGCGCGCAGCGGCGGGACCGGGTTCGCGCCGCCCGCGTGACTCAGGGCCCCGGGTGGTCCGGGAACCGGCCGGGGTCAGTCGGTGAAGGTGGAGGGCGGGGTCTCCAGGTGTTCCAGCTCGACGCCGGGGGCGGAGAGGACCACGTCGCCGGCGATGTGGAGGGTGTGCACCTCGCCGGTGTCGAGGGCGCTGACCCGGTATTCGTCCACCTGGAGCGGGCCGCTGTCGGTGGCGTGTTCCGTGCGGCCGGTCAGGGCCCAGGCCTGGTCGACGGTGCGGGGGGCGAGGACGGGGTCGGTGAGGGCGACCAGCCGGACGCGGGTGGCGGGGGCGCCCGGGGCGAGGCGCAGCAGGCGGGCCGTGGCGATGAGGAAGGCCGGGGACGTGCCGGTGAAGCCGGGGGCGTGGACGTTGCCCTCGGTGGCCTCGGTGCCGGTGGGGTCGGTGCGGACCCAGGTGACGCCGTCGATGGCGGCCCCGCGGACCTGCCAGCTCGCGGCGTTGACCTCCATGCGGATGGGGCGGCCGAGTTCGTCGATGGCCAGGTCCACCGAGCCCCGGTGGTCGCCGTTCGGGGCGATCAGCTGGGAGACGTAGCGCCAGCCGCTCGGCCCGGGGGCGCAGTGGAAGTGCTCCTCGCCGAGCGGGGTGTGGTCGTGCGGGTCGTGGAGCGAATAGCGGCCGCGGGGCATGGGCGCACGTTTCGTTTCTGGGAGGAGACGTCTCGGGTACGGGGCAGGCCCCCGGCGGTGTGCCGGGGGCCTGCCAAGGGCGTTGCGCGATCCGTGGGGATCAGTAGCGGTAGTGGTCGGGCTTGTACGGGCCCTCGACCTTGACACCGATGTAGGCGGCCTGCTCCGGGCGCAGGGTGGTGAGCTTGACGCCCAGCGCGTCGAGGTGGAGACGGGCGACCTTCTCGTCGAGGTGCTTGGGCAGCACGTAGACGTCGGTCGGGTACTCCTCGGGCTTGGTGAACAGCTCGATCTGCGCCAGCGTCTGGTCCGCGAAGGAGTTCGACATCACGAAGGACGGGTGGCCGGTCGCGTTGCCCAGGTTCAGCAGACGACCCTCCGACAGCACGATCAGGACCTTGCCGTCGGGGAACTTCCACGTGTGGACCTGCGGCTTGACCTCGTCCTTGACGATGCCCTCGATCTTCGCGAGACCGGCCATGTCGATCTCGTTGTCGAAGTGACCGATGTTGCCCACGATCGCCTGGTGCTTCATCTTGGCCATGTCCGAGGCCATGATGATGTCCTTGTTGCCCGTCGTGGTGATGAAGATGTCCGCGATCTCCACCACGTCGTCCAGCGTCGCGACCTGGTAGCCGTCCATCGCCGCCTGCAACGCGCAGATCGGGTCGATCTCGGTGACGATCACCCGCGCGCCCTGACCGCGCAGCGACTCCGCGCAACCCTTGCCGACGTCGCCGTACCCGCACACGACCGCGACCTTGCCGCCGATCAGCACATCGGTGGCGCGGTTGATGCCGTCGATCAGCGAGTGCCGGCAACCGTACTTGTTGTCGAACTTCGACTTCGTCACCGCGTCGTTCACATTGATCGCCGGGAACAGCAGGTTCCCCTCGGCCATCATCTCGTAGAGGCGGTGGACACCCGTGGTGGTCTCCTCCGTCACACCGCGGATCTCGGAGGCGAGCTGCGTCCACTTCTGCGGGGACTCGCCGAGGGTGCGGTTCAGCAGGGTGAGGATGTGGGCGTATTCCTCGGAGTCGGCGGTCGCCGGGTCGGGGGCCGCGCCGGCCTTCTCGAACTCGACACCCTTGTGGACCAGGAGGGTGGCGTCACCACCGTCGTCCAGGATCATGTTCGGGCCGCCGGTGGGGGTGTTCGGCCAGGTCAGCGCCTGCTCCGTGCACCACCAGTACTCCTCCAGCGTCTCGCCCTTCCAGGCGAAGACGGGGACGCCCTGGGGGTTCTCCGGGGTGCCGTTCGGGCCGACCGCGATGGCGGCGGCCGCGTGGTCCTGCGTGGAGAAGATGTTGCAGGAGGCCCAGCGGACGTCCGCGCCGAGCGCGACGAGGGTCTCGATCAGCACGGCGGTCTGCACGGTCATGTGCAGGGAGCCGGTGATGCGGGCGCCGGCCAGCGGCTGGGCCTCCGCGTACTCCCGGCGGATCGACATCAGACCCGGCATCTCGTGCTCGGCCAGGGTGATCTCCTTGCGGCCGAACGCGGCAAGGGAGAGGTCTGCGACCTTGAAGTCCATGGGTGCTGCTCCTCATGGTTCGAGAGGGTGGGTACGGCTGGGCCGTGCGCTGGCGCACCAGAGCACTGAGCACAGTCCGTCGGAGGCCCTCTCTCCCCTCGGCCGGTCACGAGGACCGCCCGACCGCCATCAGCAGCGACGCCTGACACTGATGACGAATCTACCCGATCAGGGCCGCGGGCCCCAGTGGGTCGCCGGACGAACCGGTGTCCGGACCGCTCGCTTCCGGGCCCCGGCGGGGGCCCGGGCGCGAGCGCGGCCGTACGGTCAGAGGTTCTTGCCGACGGCGGGGTCGGCGCCGGCCCGCGCGGCGTCCGCCTGGTAGATGTCGGGCTCCAGGTAGATCACCCGGGCGATCGGGACGGCCGCGCGGATGCGGGCCTCGGCGGCGTCGATGGCCCGGGCCACCTCGGTCGCCGTCTCGTCGTGCCGGACGGCGATCTTGGCGGCGACGAGCAGTTCCTCGGGTCCCAGGTGCAGGGTGCGCATGTGGATCACGCGGGTGACGGTGTCCCCGTCGACCGCGGCGGCGAGGATCTTCTCCACCTGCTCGGGGCCGGCGGCCTCGCCGAGCAGCAGCGACTTGGTCTCGGCGGCGAGCACCCCGGCGATGACGATCAGCAGGCTGCCGATGCAGAGGGTGCCGACGCCGTCCCAGACTCCGTCGCCGGTGGCGAGGGCGAGGCCGACGCCGCCCAGCGCGAGGACGAGACCGACCAGGGCGCCGGCGTCTTCGAGGAGGACGACCGGGAGTTCGGGGGCCTTGGCCCGCTTGATGAACTGGCGCCACGTCAGCGAGCCGCGCAGCTCGTTCGACTCCTTGATCGCGGTCTTGAAGGAGAAGCCCTCCGCGACGATGGCGAAGACGAGCACGCCGATCGGCCAGTACCAGGCCTCGATCGGGTGCGGGTGCTTGACCTTCTCGTAGCCCTCGTAGAGGGCGAACATGCCACCGACGGTGAACAGGACGATCGAGACGAGGAAGGCGTAGATGTAGCGTTCGCGTCCGTAGCCGAAGGGGTGCTGCGGTGTGGCTTCGCGCTGGGCCTTCTTGCCGCCGAGGAGCAACAGCCCCTGGTTGCCGGAGTCCGCCAGTGAGTGGACGCTTTCCGCGAGCATCGACGACGAGCCACTGAAGACGAAGGCCACGAACTTGGCTACGGCGATGGCGAGGTTGGCGGCGAGTGCCGCCACGATCGCCCTGGTACCGCCCGACGCGCTCATGGGTGCAGGATGTCCCTTCCTCGGTGCGGCCCACCCGGCCGGGGCCCGCGCTACGGCGGCACATTGTTGCAGGAGCCGCCCCCAGGGACGGTACGTCAGACGACGACGGTCGCGCGGAAGACGGTGCCGGCTCCGGACAGGACGGCGGTCTCGCCGGCGGGGACGAACACCGACTCCCCGGGGGCGAGGGTCAGTTCACCCGCCCGCGGCCGGCCGGCGGTGCAGAGCAGGATCTGGGGGGCGGTGTCCGGGAGGGAGTGGGGGGCGGCCCCCGGGGCCAGGACGTACCGGGAGAGCCGGAATTCGTCGATGGGGGTCTCGTAGACCTCCTCGCCCTCGTCCTCGGGGCGCAGGATGGCCGGTTCGCCGGGTTCGAAGACGACGACTTCGAGCAGTTCGGGGACGTCCACGTGCTTGGGGGTGAGCCCGCAGCGCAGCACGTTGTCGGAGTTGGCCATGATCTCGACGCCGAGGCCGTCGAGGTAGGCGTGCGGGACGCCGGCGCCGAGGAACATGGCTTCGCCGGGCTGCAGGCGTACGTGGTTGAGCAGCATCGCCGCGATGACGCCGGGGTCGCCGGGGAAGTGGTGGACGAGTCCGGCGTACGGTGCGTACGGGCCGCCGAGGCGCTCGGCCGCGGCCGCCGCGTCGGCGACGGTACGGGCCATCTCGGCGCGGTCCGCGGTCAGGACGGCGGTGAGGACCTCGCGCAGGGCCGCGTCGACGGGATGGGCGCGCAGCAAGTCGACGTAGGGCTTGAGGGAGTCGACGCCGAGGCCTTCGAGGAGGTCGGCTGCCTCCAGCGGCGGCCGGAAGCCGCACAACCCGTCGAAGTGCGTGAGGGCGCAGATCAGTTCGGGCTTGTGGTTGGGGTCCTTGTAGTTGCGGTGGCCGGCGTCGATGGGGACGCCGCGGCGCTCCTCGTCCTCGAAGCCCTCCTTGGCGCGGGCGAGGTCGGGGTGGACCTGGAGGGAGAGCGGCGCGCCCGCGGCGAGGATCTTGAACAGGAAGGGCAGCGCGGGGCCGAACTTGGCGACGGCGGCGGCGCCCAACTCGCCCTCGGGGTCGGCGGCGATGACCTCCGACAGGGGCACTTCGCCCGCGCCCCGGTCCACCCGGGACGGCGCGCCGGGGTGGGCGCCCATCCACATCTCGGCTTGCGGCTCACCGGTGGGCTCCACCCCGAGGAGTGCCGGGATCGCGGTGGTCGATCCCCAGGCGTAGGGGCGGATCGGGTTCGTGAGGCGGTCCATCGTCGTCGTCTTCCTGGCTGTGGATCTGGGTGGTGTCGAGGCCCTGTGGGTGCCTCAGCCGTGTGCCCTGGAGGCCAGCGCGAGGTAGGCGGTGGCGAAGTCCGTGACGGCGAGGAGTTCGGCGAGCTGTTCCAGTTCGCCGCCTTCCTCCGGTTCGAGTTCGCTGATGGCCGTGTCGTGGCCGAGGGCGAGTTCCCGGGCGGCCGGCGCCGCGCTGAGGCCGCCCGTGGGTCGGTCGCGCAGCAGGACGACGCGGGCGTGCAGGGCCTGGGGTTCGTCGACGCGGTCGCGGAAGAAGTCGTCGGGGTCGGCGCCGGCGGCGAAGGCCCCGGCGAGCAGGACGCCGTGGGCCGGCAGCGCCTCGGGGAGTTCGGCGGCGAGCGCGGGGCGGCCGGCGAGTTCGGCGAGGGTGGCGGCGAAGCGGCGCCCGGCCGGCCCGGCTCCGGCGCCCTCGCTCCAGATGAGCGGGAGCGAGTCGGCGAGTTCGGTGGCGAGGGTCTTGGCCGGGTTGGAGTAGGTGGCGATCGCGGGTCCGCAGCGTTCGGCGGTGCGGTCGAGCCGGTCGGCGACGCGTTGGAGCGCGTCGGGTGCGGCCGCGACGAGGCCGACCTTGTCGAGCAGTACCAGGAGCGGGGTGAGCAGGGCCCACAGGGCCCCGGGGCCTGCGGCGGCCGATTCGTCGTACTCCTGGTACGGGGCCCTGGCCATCGGTACGAGGACTCCGTGCGCCCCGTCCACGGCCTCGCTCAGCGGGGACCGCTCGGGGGCGACGGCCACGACGGTGCAGCCGCGCCGGTAGGCCTGCTCGGCGAGGACGGCGAGGCCGGGCTCGGTGCCGTCGGTGGTGGCGATGAGCAGCAGGTCGACGGGGCCCGCCCAGCCGGGCAGCGCCCAACGCAGCGCCCCGGCGGCGTGTGCGACGCCGGTGGGGTGCAGGCGGGTGACGGGCGCGGAGGCTCCGGCGAGCGCGCCGAGGAGGTCCGCGACGCCGGTCGCGGCGGTGCCGGGGCCGGCGATCAGCAGGGCGCGGGGGCGGCCTTCGGGCCGCAGGTCACCGAGGCCGGCCTCGGTGGCGTGCCGGGCGGCGGTGCGGACGCGGGCCCCGGCTTCGGCGGCGCCGCGCAGGAGGCCCCGGCGGTCGGCGCGGGCGAGTTCCTCCGGTGCGTCGAGGATGGACTCGTCGAGCATGGCGGCCTCCGGCGGGGTTGACGGCGTGTGCGGTCTGCGCGGGGTGTCGTGGTGCGGGTGGGGCGGCGTGGCGCTCAGGCGGGCCGGCGGGCCTCGTCGACGAGGAGGACCGGGATGCCGTCGCGGACCGGGTACGCGAGACCGCAGTCCTGGCCGGTGCAGATCAGCTCGGGGGCGTCCGCGTCGGCCGACTTGTCCTCCAGGGGCGAGTGGCAGGCGGGGCAGGCGAGGATCTCCAGAAGGCCGGCTTCGAGCGGCATGGTGCGCTTCCCTTCGAACATGCGGTTTGGGCGAGGTCAGCGTACCGCCGGGTCGCTTGGATCGCGGCCCGGCGGTGACGGTGACACAGGGGGTGTGGGACGGTGCCGTCGCGCGTTACGCGCGGACGAGCGCGAGGACCTCATCGCGGACCTTGGTGAGGGTGGCCAGGTCGCGGGCCTCGACGTTGAGCCGCAGCAGCGGCTCGGTGTTGGAGGGCCGCAGGTTGAACCACCAGTCGGCGGTGGTGACGGTGAGGCCGTCGAGCTCGTCGACGGCGACGCCGTCCCGGGAGGCGTAGACGTCCTTGACGGCGGCGGTGCGGGCGGCCTGGTCGGCGACGGTGGAGTTGATCTCGCCGGAGCCGACGTAGCGGTCGTAGGAGGACACCAGGTCGGAGAGGGAGCCCTCCTGGCCGCCAAGGGCCGCCAGGACGTGGAGCGCGGCGAGCATGCCGGTGTCCGCGTTCCAGAAGTCCTTGAAGTAGTAGTGCGCCGAGTGCTCGCCGCCGAAGATGGCCCCCGAGGTGGCCATCTCCTCCTTGATGAAGGAGTGGCCGACGCGGGTGCGCACCGGGGTGCCGCCGTTCTCCCTGACGACCTCCGGGACGGACCAGGAGGTGATCAGGTTGTGGATCACGACGCCGCTGCCGCCGTTGCGGGCGAGCTCCCGGGCCGCGACCAGCGCGGTGATCGCCGACGGGGAGACGCCCTCGCCGCGCTCGTCGACGACGAAGCAGCGGTCGGCGTCGCCGTCGAAGGCGAGTCCCAGGTCGGCGCCTTCGGCCTTCACCCGCGCCTGCAGGTCCACGATGTTCTTCGGGTCGAGGGGGTTGGCCTCGTGGTTGGGGAAGGTGCCGTCCAGCTCGAAGTACATCGGGACCAGCTCCAGCGGCAGGCCCTCGAAGACGGTGGGGACGGTGTGGCCGCCCATGCCGTTGCCGGCGTCCACGACCACCTTGAGCGGGCGGATGCCGCGCAGGTCCACCAGCGACTTGAGGTGCTCCGCGTACCCGGCGAGGGTGTCCTGCTCGGTGATCGTGCCCGCGACGGTGCCGGCGGGGATCTCCGGGGCGCCCTCGTCGGACCACTTCTCCGCCAGCTCGCGGATGGTGGCCAGACCGGTGTCCTGGCCCACGGGCGCGGCGCCCGCCCGGCACAGCTTGATGCCGTTGTACTGGGCCGGGTTGTGCGAGGCGGTGAACATCGCGCCGGGCAGGTCGAGCTTGCCGGAGGCGTAGTACAGCTGGTCGGTGGAGCACAGACCGATCAGGGTGACGTCGACCCCGCGGGCGGCGGCGCCGCGGGCGAAGGCGGCGGACAGGCCGGGCGAGGAGGGACGCATGTCGTGTCCGACGACGATCGCCGTCGCACCGGTCACCTCGACGAAGGCGGCACCGAACAGTTCGGCCAGCGGCTCGTCCCACTCGTCCGGCACGACGCCACGCACGTCGTACGCCTTGACGATGTTCGAAAGATCTGCGGCCACTGCCTGCCCTCCTGAGGGATCCGTACGGTGGGGCAAACCTACCCTGAACGGAGTACCGCGTTTCAGACGAGGCGGGTGGCGGGCGGCCGTCAGTTCTCCGGCGAGCGCAGGACGCGCAGGTGTCCGCGACGGGTCTCGCCCGTGCCCTGGGGGGCGGGTACGGATGTGCCGGTCCCGGCCGCGCGGTCGTGTGGACGGGCGGCCTCCCGCACGGCGTTGGCCAACGCTTCGAGGTCGTCACCGCTGGGACGCGAAGGGGGTCCGCCGTCCGTCAGGCGCACCACTTCCCAACCCCTGGGGGCGGTCAGGCGCTCGGAGTGCTCGGCGCACAGGTCGTAACAGTGGGGTTCGGCATAGGTGGCGAGCGGGCCGAGAACTGCGGTCGAGTCGGCGTAGACGTACGTCAGTGTGGCGACGGCAGGGCGGCCGCACGCGGTGCGCGAACAGCGACGTACAAGGCTCACGACGTTGGACGGTACCGCACTCTTGACCGGGCCGCGACGACTCCGCCCTCGGCCACCCGGCCGTGTCGCCCCGAACGGGCCGGAACCTTGGCCGGATTGTTCGCGGTACGACATCGGTCCGTGACCGGCCCGGGGGCCCTGCCGGGCGCGCGGGCGAGGGCTACCCTGCGGGGGTGACGGACAGCCCGCTGACTCCCCCGAGCCCTCCTGGCCCCTCCTCCGCCGGTTCCACGCCCCCTCCCGCCGAGCCGCGCCCGCGCAGGCGCGATCGGCACGGGCGCGGCATGCGGGGGCCGGTGGCGCCCCCTCAGGTCCCGCTGGCCGCGAGTCGGTCGGAGCTCTTCGGCGACCTGGTGCGCGATTCCGTGGAGCGGCTGGAGCGGCGGTGGCCGCAGCTCGCCGAGGTGGAGTTCGTGGTCGCGGACGTGCCGGGGCCGCCGGGCGGTCCGGAGGGCGGCTGGAACGACGAGGCCGTGCCGCTCGGCGGCATCGCGGAGGCGGCCGAGGGCCGGCCCGCGCGCATCGTGGTGTTCCGGCGGCCGGTCGAGATCCGCGCCAAGTCACGGGACGAGCGGGCGCTGCTGGTCCACGAGATCGTGGTGGAACAGGTGGCGGACCTGCTGGGGCTCTCCCCGGAGATCGTCGATCCGCGCTACGGCCAGGACTGACCCCCAAACGGGCCCCTGTCGGAGCGGGACGCCCGGGACGGGCCCCTCCTAGAGCAGGACCCCCGGGTCCTGCGACGGCTTGGGCACGGCCACCGTCGAGTGGTCGTCGGAGAACGGCTGGACGGTGAACATGGGGATGCCGTCCTGCGGCAGCGTCAGGGTCCGTGAGGCGTGGACCGGCCCGCCGGAGAGGGTCTCGATCGTCAGGGCGTACGTCCCCTTGGCGCCGGTCGGGGCGGGGGGCGGGGAGAGGGCCTGGGTGGTTCCGGCCTTGACGGTGACTTCCCGGACGGCCGCTTGGCCGCCCTCGGTGCCCGGCGAGGCGGTGACCCGCACCTTCGCGTCGGAGCCGACCGCCGTGAGGGACAGGACGGTCGCCTTGTCGTCGGCGCGGTTGTCCGCGACCGTCGCCCGCGCGCCGACGGGGGAGGTCGCCGGGAGGAAGCCCAGCTCCTGCTTGGTGCCGCTGCCGCGCACCACCCGTACCGCCGCGACGACCGGTACGGGCTTCTTCGGGTCGGCCGGGGCCAGCAGCAGCGACCCCGCCTCGCCGCGTGTCACGTCCTTGAGGTCCACGCTCGCCGTCATGCCGGCCTTGACGTGCAGCTGCTCGTTCCCGGCCGGGGTGAGGGTGCCGCCCGGTCCCGCGAGGCGGAGCCTCAGGTCCGCGTCGTCCGCGCCGGGCGCGTAGGCGATCAGCCGTACGGAGGTGGCGTCGGCCGGGATGCCGGGCAGGACCAGCGACCCGGCCGGGTCGGCGGAGGCCGGCAGCCAGTCGGCGCCCACGCCATCCTCGGAGATCTGCGCGGAGGCGCCGACCCGGCCCGAACCGGTCGTGACGTGCGCGGTGACGTCGGCCACCTGCGTGTCGGGGACGAGTGGGGAGAGCAGGACGCGGGCGGTGGAGTGGGGGTCGACCTGGAAGACGCGGTCGGGGGTGCCCGGCTTGTCCTTGAGCAGCCCGTCGGGGCCGTAGAGCTTGATGTCCACCTCGGCGACCGTGTCGTCTGGGTTGGTGAGGTGGATGTAGTCCTGGCGGCCCTTGGCGGTGCTCACGCCGGGGAACCAGAAGTCGGTCCCGGGCGCGGTGCAGCCGACCCCGAGCAGGCCCCGCGTCTGGCCGACCGCGACCTTCGTCGTCTGCCCGGCGGTCCACCCGGGGGCGAGGTCCCCGCTCGCGACGCCGGTCAGCGCGGGTGCCTCGGCGCCGGAGGCGGTCGCGCCGACGGGCTTGCCCGGCTCCTTCGGTTCCAGGACCGCCTTGCCGTCCTTGGTCGCGAGCCGGGCCGAGCCCTTGCCCCGGGCCGTGCCGGGGGTGATCGAGGTGTACGTGGTCTCCGCGATGTCGGAGGAGCTGGGCGCGGGGCATACCAGCACGGACTGCTCCACCGGCATCCGGGACGCTGCCGCGTGCTTGCCGTCGGCCGGGGCGGCCGCCGGGGTGGTGAGGGAGGCGAGACCGGTGACGGCGGCCAGTGCCGCCGCGACGACCGCCGGCGTGAGGAGGGCGCGCTGCTTCACTGCTGGGGGCTCCCGTCCGGACGCGGGTCGTGCTGTCCGTAGGTGTACGGCGGTTGTTCCTGCTGATGCGGTTGCGGTTGCTGTTGTTGCTGCTGCTGCTGGAACGGGTCGTAGGGCTGCTGGGGGTAGGGGTACGGGTACGGCTCCGCGTACGGCTGCTGCTGCTGTTCGTACGGGTAGGCCTGGTAGGCGTACGGGTCCTCCCCGGGCGCCTGCTCCGCGTACCCCTGGTCGCCGTAGCCCTGGTCCGCGTAGGACCGGCCCCCGTAGCCCTGCTCTCCGTATCCCTGGTCCCCGTACGTCGGCTGCGCCGGGATCTGGGCGTACGGGTCGGCGGCTTCGGCGGCGGGTGCCGGTGCCTCGGCCCCCGTCTCCGCTCCGGCGCGCAGCCGGCGCGCGCGTCGGCCCTCCCCCGGGCCGGACCGGTCCGCGGCGGCGGGCTCTTCCTCCGGGAGGTCGTCGTCGAGCCGGGCCCGGCGGCCCGGGAGGGCCAGTACCAGGAGCAGCAGGGCGAGCAGGCCCTGAGCCCAGTGCCAGGCGTCCCGGGCGAGGGAGTCCCGGTAGACGAGGTCCAGGCGGCCGCCCTTGGCGGGGAGTTCGAATCCCTGCGCCCAACCGTCCAGGGTCTTGGCCTTGAGGGGCTTGCCGTCGAGGGTGGCCTGCCAGCCGGGGGCGGCCCGGTCGGCGATCCGCAGCACCCGGCCCTCGTCCCCCGCCGGGATCTTGGTGTGGGCCTCGACGGGCTCCGCCTCGACGGCGATGGGCGCCTGTCCCTGCTTGCCGGGGACGATGACGGCGCGGGCGAGGGAGCGTTCGACCTCCCAGACGGCGGTGCCGTCGTCCTGACGGCCCGACTTGAGGCCGGGGGTGGCGTCGAGGACCTGCCGGAACTGTCGCGGTCCGTCGGCGGGCAGGACGATGTAACGGATGGCGAAGCCGCCCAACTGCGCGGACTGGTCGGCGCCGGAGCCGGAGACCAGGCTGGACACCACCTTCGACAGGCGGGGTTCGGCGCCCGCCTCGGCGAGGAGTTCGGCGTCGCCCAGCCGGGCGCCCGAGCCGCGCACCAGGGCGTAGGACACGGTGGCGGACGAGGTCCCGCCCAGCACCAGGGTGCGGCTGCGGTTGCTGTCGTCGGCCTGGGCGGCGACGAAGGCGGGCACCTGGACGGGGTCGCGGCGCCGGAGGGGTCCGTCGGCGCCGGACACCATCCAACCGGCCGCGGTGAGCAGCGGGCCGGTGACGGCGCCGAGCGCGATGAGGGCGGCCACGGGCTGGCGCCAGCCGAAGCTGCGGGCGGCGACGCGTTCCTTGGCGCCGTCCGCGCCGACCACGGCGGCAGCGAGCAGGGCGAGTCCGTACACGAGGGTGGCGGGGCCGGCCCAGGCGTCGCGGTTGACCAGGACGGCGAGGAGCAGCGCGGCCAGGGCGGTGGTCCAGGCGGCCAGGACGGCCAGGCGCCGGTCGGCGCGCAGCAGGGCGGCGAGCGCGGCGAGTACGACGCCGAGCAACAGGGTGGCGGCGGGGGTACCGGGGCCGCCGGGACCGGCGCCGAGCAGGTCGAGGGGGGTGGCGGAGCCCGAGCCGAAGGGCAGGCCGGCCTCGCGCAGGAAACGGCCGGGGTGCGTGAGCAGGCCCAGGGACCAGGGCGCGAGGGCGAGGAGGGGTACGGCGAGAACGGCGAGCAACCGGAGCGCGTACGCGGCGCGGCGTGCGGGGCGGGTGAGGAGTGCGGCGGCGCCGAGGACCGCGGCGAGCGGCCAGACGACGGGGGTGAAGGCGGTGACCAGGGTCAGCAGGAGGGTGGTGGTCCACACCGCGCGCCGGCCGCCGGTCCCGTCGCCGCCCTCCCCGCCGTCGGGGGTCGCGGCGGGCGCGGCGAGGCCGAAGGCGGTGGCGGCGGAGCGGGCGAGGGGCGGGAGCAGGATGGCGAGGACGGTGGTGGCGAGACGGCCGGCGGCGAGCGCGCCCGTCACGGCGGGCAGGAAGGCGTAGGCGACGGCGCCCCAGGCGCGCAGCAGCCGCGATTCGACCAGCGGCCGGGAGGCGAAGTAGGCGGTCAGTCCGGCCAGCGGCACCGAGCAGACGAGCAGCAGGGTGAGGGCGGCCTGGGCGGAGCCGAACATCAGGGTGGCGACGGCGCCGAGTACGGCGAGGTAGGGCGGCGCGCCGGCGGTGGTTCCGGTGCCTACGGGCTGCCAGTCGGAGGTGTAGGCGCGCCAGAGGTCGAGGCCCCGGTCGGGGGCGGGCAGCAGGGCGCCGCCCATGAGGGAGCCGCCGAAGAGCAGGGCGCGGCAGGCGACGAGGGAGACGAGCAGGAGCAGCGCGAACAGGACGGGGGCGGGGTTGCGGGCGAGCCGCTTGAGCCGCCCGAACTGTTCGATCTCCAGGTAGTCGGCGTCTTCGGAGCCCGGTTCGAGGGGGGCGGTGGCGGCGCCGTGCCGGCTCGCGCCGGCGCTGTCGGTGGCGCCGTCCGCGCCGAAGTACCCGGCGAGCTGTTCGGCGTTGGCGCGCACGGTGGAGCCGGGTGGCGGGAAGAGCGGGCGCAGCTCGGCGGCGGGGACGGCGGGGCGGCGGCGGGCCTTGCGGGCGGCGAGGATCCGGCCGGGGCGCAGCAGTGTGGCGAGCAGCCCGGTGAATTCGTCCACGGCCTGCCCGGGGGCCTTGCCGATGAGGTAGCCGAGCGTGCGCAGCAGCGTGCCGACGATCAGCCGCAGGAGTACGTAGGGCAGGGCGCGGCCGGAGGAGTTGGCCAGCACGGTGTAGACGGCGCCGGCCTTGTCGACGCGGTGGGGGCTGACGGCGGAGCGTCCGGCGCAGTCGACTGTGCGGCGTTCCCGGGCGGCGGCCTCGGCGTGCCGCATGACGGCGTCGGGGGCGACGAGGACGGTGTGTCCGGCGCTGTGGGCGCGCCAGCAGAGGTCCACGTCGTCGCGCATGAGCGGCAGGCGGCGGTCGAAGCCGCCGAGGGCGTCGTAGACGTCGCGGCGTACGAGCATGCCGGCGGTGGAGACGGACAGGACGGGGCGGATCTGGTCGTGCTGGCCCTGGTCCTGTTCGCGCCGGTCGAGGCCGGTCCAGCGGCGGCCGCCGCGGGCGATGGTGACGCCGGCTTCGAGGAGTTGTCGTTTGTCGTACCAGCCGCGCAGTTTGGGGCCGATGACGGCGGCGTCGGGGTTCTCGTCGGCGACGCGCAGCAGTTCCGTGAGGGCGTCGGCTTCGGGGGCGCTGTCGTCGTGGAGCAGCCAGAGCCACTGGACGGGCTCGCCGTGCGGGAGTTCGGGGAGGTCGTAGGCGTCGTCGCGCCAGGTGCGGCTGACGGGGTCCCAGCCGCTGGGGCGCGTGAGGTACGGGAGGTCATCGAGGGTGGGTGCGCCGGCCGTGCGGGCGGCTTCGTCCACGGCGGTGCCGAACCCGGTGCGGCGGGCGAGGTGGAGGACGTTGTCGGGGCCGAGGGCTTCGGTGAGCAGGCGCGCGGAGTCGTCGGAGCTGCCGGTGTCGGCGGCGACGTGGCGCTGCGCGGGGCGTTCTTGGGCGAGGAGGCCCGCGAGGGTGCGGGGCAGCCAGCGGGCGCCGTCGTGGGCGACGAGGACGGCGGTGACGACGTGCCGGGGGAACTCGGGGGTGCCGGCCGCCTGATGGGAGGCCGTCGAGCTGCTGTGCGGGGACATCGCGGTACGGGCCCTCCGACCGTGGGGGGTTCCCCCGGGACGGGTCCTGGGGGAGGTCCGGGGGTGGTGTGCCCTCGGAGGCTGCTGGACAGCGCCCCACACTAACGGCTGGGAACACGGCGGTCCGCCTCCTGCGGGGAAGGTGCGGGAGGCGGACCGTCGGCTTGGTTCGCTATGCGGTTGACCGCGTCCGTCCGGTCGTGGAGCAGGCTCAGACGGCGGCCTTCTTCAGGCGGCGTCGCTCGCGCTCGGAGAGGCCGCCCCAGATGCCGAATCGCTCGTCGTTGGCGAGGGCGTACTCAAGGCATTCGGAACGGACCTCGCAGGCGAGGCAGACCTTCTTGGCTTCGCGGGTGGAGCCGCCCTTCTCGGGAAAGAAGGATTCGGGGTCGGTCTGGGCGCACAGAGCGCGCTCCTGCCATCCGAGCTCCTCGTCCGCCTCCTCGACCAGCAGTTCCTGAAACAGCTCGGTCATGTGCGCCCCTCGCTCTGTCTGTGCGTCCCCGTGGTGTTGCCGTTACTGATCGCTACGTAACGACACGAGTGAAATTACAAGTGCGTGGCTCCGGAGCAGTCAAGCCGGGGTCTGCTATTGGGCCCCTTATTCACTCTGCGGAACCAAGCGAATGCATTAAGTGTTCATATCGCCAAAAATCGTGACACATGCCACAGGTGCCGCGAAGCTACCGCTCTCACTCGTAGCCCACGCGTCACTCCGGTGTGTGGTTGCGATCCGGTCGAAGATGCGTCGGGGATCACATTCCGGTCACGAGTGGCGCCATGAGGTTTGAGGTCGTACGGAAGGGCCATACCCAGCGCCACATGCCCTGGTCCTGACTGCACAAACCTTTCTCCGGACGCAGTAACCGGATGAGGTGAATCTTTTCGGCCATTCCGGACATCGGGTTGACAGTCGCGCCCCGTGGCCGTTCTCCTTGTACGCATGTCAGTGCCCGCAGCCACCACCCGGACCCCCATTCGTGGGTTCCTGTGCGCTGCCCAGGTTCGCTGTCGCTGTTGCTGCTGTTGATGCCTCCGGAGCCCCTGCTCCCCTGAGCAATCCGGCTACCCCCACAGCGACCGCCAGCACGACTGACATCCGTCGAGGACTCCCCCGATGAACAGCACCCCGAAGACCGGCGCCGCGCAGGCCGACGCCGCGCGCACCGCCGCCCCCGCCCCGGTCGAGAGCGACCTCCAGATCGCCGGCGACATCCTCTCCGTACAGCACCTGCTCCAGCCCGCCCGCGAGCACCCGGCCACCGTCGCCGAGTTCGTGGGCCTCGCCCGCTCCATCGCCGCGGACCGCGACCAGTGGGAGCACCTGGTCCGGTACGACGCCACCACCCGCTGGTACCACCGCCTGCGCACCGGCCCCGGCTACGAGGTGTGGCTGCTCAGCTGGGTCCCCGGCCAGGGCAGCGGCCTGCACGACCACGGCGGCTCCTCCGGCGTCCTGACCGTGCTGGAGGGCGAGCTCACCGAGCACGGCCCGCGCGGCCCGCTCCCCCTCGCCGCCGGCGCCCAGCGCGTCTTCGCCCCCGGATACGCCCACGACGTCGTCAACGACACCCTCGACGGCGCCGTCAGCCTGCACGTCTACTTCCCCGGCCTGACCGAGATGCCCATGCACGGTTGCTCCACGGCCCGGCCCGAGGCGCTGTCCGTCTGACCGGCCCTCCGGTCGGCCGCGGCGCCTGACAGACTGCGCTGCATGCGCATTGTTGTTCTGGCCGGCGGTATCGGCGGCGCCCGTTTCCTCCGCGGACTGAAGTCCGCCGTCCCCGAAGCGGACATCACGGTCATCGGCAACACCGGTGACGACATTCACCTGTTCGGGCTCAAGGTGTGCCCCGATCTGGACACGGTGATGTACACCCTCGGCGGTGGCATCAACGAGGACCAGGGCTGGGGCCGCACCGAGGAGTCCTTCACCGTCAAGGAGGAACTCGCGGCGTACGGGGTCGGACCCGCCTGGTTCGGCCTCGGCGACCGCGACTTCGCGACCCACATCGTCCGCACGCAGATGCTCGGCGCGGGCTACCCGCTCAGCGCCGTCACCGAGGCCCTCTGCGACCGCTGGCGGCCCGGCGTACGCCTGCTGCCCATGTCGGACGACCGCGTCGAGACGCACGTCGCCCTCTCCGATCCCGAGACCGGTGAGCGCAGGGTCGTCCACTTCCAGGAGTACTGGGTCAAGATGCGCGCCTCGGTCGACGCGGAAGCCGTAGTGCCGGTCGGCGCCGAGCAGGCCAAGCCCGCGCCCGGCGTGCTGGAGGCCATCGCGGCCGCCGACGTGATCCTCTTCCCGCCGTCCAACCCTGTCGTCTCGGTGGGGACCATCCTCGCCGTGCCCGGCATCCGGGAGGCCGTGGCCTCCGCCGAGGCGCCGGTCGTCGGCCTCTCCCCCATCGTCGGGGGCGCCCCCGTGCGCGGGATGGCCGACAAGGTGCTGGCCGCGGTCGGCGTCGAGTCCACCGCCGCCGCCGTCGCGCTGCACTACGGGACCGGGCTGCTGGACGGCTGGCTCGTCGACACCGCCGACGCGGACGCCGTCGCGGAGGTGGAGGCCGCCGGCATCACCTGCCGCGCCGTGCCGCTGATGATGACCGACACCGCCACCACCGCCGAGATGGCCCGGGCGGCGCTGGACCTGGCGGAGGCCTCCCGGTGAGCGTGCCCTCCTACGAGGTGCGCGCGGTCCCCGGGATCGCGGAGGTCCGACCCGGCGACGACGTCGCCCGGCTGATCGCCGCCGCCGAGCCCGGGCTGCGGGACGGTGACGTCCTGCTGGTCACCTCGAAGATCGTGTCCAAGGCGGAGGGGCGGATCGTACGGGCCGACTCGCGCGAGGAGGCGATAGACGCCGAGACGGTACGGGTCGTCGCCCGCCGCGGCGCCCTGCGCATCGTCGAGGACCGGCGCGGCCTGGTGATGGCGGCCGCCGGCGTGGACGCCTCGAACACGGAACCCGGGACGGTCCTGCTCCTGCCCGAGGACCCGGACGCCTCCGCGGCCGCGATCCGGGAGGGGCTCAGGGAGGCGCTCGCGGTGGACGTCGGCGTCATCGTGACGGACACCTTCGGGCGACCCTGGCGCAGCGGCTTGACGGACGTGGCGATCGGCGCGGCCGGGGTGCGCGTACTGGACGACCTGCGGGGCGGTTTCGACGCGCACGGCAACCCGCTGAGCGCGACGGTCGTCGCCACGGCGGACGAACTCGCCGCCGCCGGCGACCTCGTCAAGGGCAAGGCGGCCGGGCTGCCCGTGGCCGTCGTACGCGGACTGCCCCATCTGTTGGGCGAGGGCTCCTCGGCGGCGGACCTCGTCCGCGCGGCGGCCGACGACATGTTCCGGCTCGGCACCTCGGAAGCGGTACGGGAGGCCGTGACGCGGCGCCGTACGGTACGGGCCTTCACGGCGGAGCCGGTGGACCCGGGCGCGGTCCGGCGCGCGGTGGCGGCGGCGGTGACGGCCCCCGCGCCGCACCACACGACGCCGTGGCGGTTCGTGCTGCTGGAGTCGGCCGCGGCGCGCGGGGAACTGCTCGACGCGATGCGGGACGCGTGGATCGCCGACCTGCGGCGGGACGGGAAGTCGGAGGACTCCATCGCCAAGCGGGTGCGGCGCGGGGACGTGCTGCGGGCCGCCCCGTACCTGGTGGTGCCGTGCATGGTGACGGACGGCGCGCACGACTACGGGCACGCGCGGCGCGACGCGGCGGAGCGCGAGATGTTCGTGGTCGCCATGGGCGCCGGCGTGCAGAACTTCCTGGTCGCGCTGGCCGGGGAGCGGCTGGGCTCGGCGTGGGTGTCCTCGACGATGTTCTGCCGGGACGTGGTGCGCAAGGTGCTGGCGCTGCCGGAGGGATGGGACCCGATGGGGGCGGTGGCGGTGGGCCACCCCGCGGCGGCCCCGGCCGAGCGCCCGGCGCGGGACGCGGAGGCGTTCATCGAGGTCCGCTGACCGGCCCGGGCCGTCGGGGCCCGGTCCTCCGGGGCCGGGTCCGAATCCGGGGGCGCCGGGGCGCGCTACAGCTTGCCGATGTCCGTGCGGTACATGCGCGGGGCCCGGCGGGGCGGGGCGTGCCCGGCGAGCAGGACGAGGCGGGCGGCGCGGTGGCGCTGGCCCGCGTACGGGGCGAGGAGCTCCAGCATGACGGCGTCGTCGGCGTCCCGGTCCCCGGCCAGGGCGTAGCCGATGATGCCGGGCAGGTGGAGGTCGCCGGTGGTGACGGCGTCGGGGGCGCCGTTGCTGCGCTGGAGGGTCTCGGCGGAGGTCCACGGGCCGATGCCGGGCACGGCCTCCAGGCGGCGCGCCGCCGCGAGGGGTTCCATGGCCGCCGCCTCCTCCAGCCGGTTCGCGACGCGGGCCGCGCGCAGGATGGTGGCGGAGCGCTTCATGTCGACACCGGCCTTGTGCCAGTCCCAGGAGGGGATCAGGGTCCAGGTCCGCGCGGAGGGCATCACGTACAGGTCCTGGCGAGGGCCGGGGGCGGGCTCGCCGTACTGGCGGACCAGGCGGCGCCAGGCGCGGTAGGCCTCGTCGGCGGTGACCTTCTGCTCCAGCACGGTCGGGACGAGGGACTCCAGCACCAGGCCGGTGCGGGTCAGGCGCAGGCCGGGGCGGCGGCGGTGGCTGCTGTGCAGGAGGCGGTGGCGGGGGACGAACGCGGCCGGGTCGTCGTCGGCGCCGAGCAGGGCGGGGAGGGTGTCGAGCGCCCAGGCCGCACCGGGACCCCAGGCCTCGGCGTGCACCTCGTGGGCGGCGGCGGCGACGCGGAGGGTGGCCGGGCCGTCGGGGGTGCGGCTGGTCTTCCAGACGGAGCCGTCGGGGGTGGTGCGGAAGGTGGGGTCGGCGGGGCCGCGGCGGAGGGGGCCGAGGGTGAGGCCGAGGTCGAGGGGGCCGGGCGGGGCCCAGACCCGGCTCCGTCCGCCGGCTCCGACCCGGCGCCCGGGGCCCGCGGGCACGCCGGTGCGCCCGCCGCGGGCTGCGGTGGGGGTGAGGGGATCGAAGCGGCCGGCCACGCCCCGAGCCTATCCCGCGCCGCGGGGGGCGGCCCCGGCCCGCGGGGCGGGGGCGCCGCGGGG
>NZ_SSBJ01000073.1 GCF_004795055.1 Streptomyces sp. A1136 | reverse complement strand
CATCGCCACCCGCTACGACAAGTCACCCGAAAGCTACCTCGCCGGCCTCCACCTCCGCGCCGCAATGATTTGGATCGACGACCTCCTCAAACCCCCCGACTGATCACAACCTCACACAGGCCCTAGTTGAACGGTTCCAGGGTCATGAAGGCTTCTTGCGGGTTGGCGTCGTGGACGAGTGACTCGTGGGCGCCCACGTCGTCGAAGGCGAAGCCGTACGCCTTACCGTCAGCCATCTGTTCGTGGATGATGCGGGAGTACTGGTTGGAGACGGCGTCGCGGTAGAAGTCGGTGCCGTTCGCGTCGGGTTGGTTGGGGTTCGTCAGGAGCGTCGACCGGTTGTAGCCTGCGCACAGGGTGCGGGAGATCGGACCGCGAACGGTGTCGTTGGGTGCGTCCAGGAGTTTGTAGCAGCCGAAGACGCTGTCGGAGTCGGGCTTCTGGAAACTGGTGACCACTGCTCCCGAGCCATTGGTGAAGTTCATGACGTTGCCCGAGACGCGACCGTAGTACTTGGTGTTCGGTTCGTTCACGAATGGCGTCACCGTGAGGGTGGAAGCGCTGTACTTGCTCCAGACCCGGTTGATGTAGTCGTTCATGACGTCGGCCGGGATTCCGCCCGCCTCGATGCCGTGACCGGGCGAGAGAGCACGCACCGGCGTGCCGTCGGGACCGCTCTGGATCAATCCGCCCCAGCCGGCCGACCGCAATCGGCTGAAGACGGCGTTGTATCCGTCCGGCTTGAGCCGGCCGGTGCTCGTGACCGTGCCGTTGGCCGCCTTGACGCCCACCGCGTAAGGAGCGGAGAACATGTCGACCTGGGTGCTGTTGATCCACAGTCCGGCGTCGTTGAGGGTGTACTCGGACCAGTTGAACAGGACGCCCCGGTTGGGGTCTGAGGGATTCTGCACGGCAGGTTGCACCAGGCCGCCGGTGCTGACCTTGAAGACGATCTTTTGGCCGATGGAGAAGTAGACGCGTCCCGAGAACTTCGGCATTCGGATCGTCCGGGTCTGCCCGTTGGCCGGACCCGCGATCGACGCGTCGGGCGCAGGGGTCGGCGGATTGCCCCCCGCCGGCCAGGGGTGGAACGTGCCGTTGGCGTCGGCCCAGCCCTGCCGGCCCGTCGCGAGCGAGGTGCCCAAGTTGTAGACATAGATCGGCTCGCTGCGGCCCGACGTGTTCTTGATCGTGAGCGGGATGGTCGCCGGTACGGCCTCTGCGGACGATGAGGGCCCGATGAACATGAGACCGGCGGCTCCCACCATCGCCGAGACACCGAATACGAGCAATCTCGATAGGCGGAACACTCTCTTCCTCCTTGCGTGGGGGGCCTGCCGTGGGGAGGCGGCGGGACAGGGATATGCGTATTGAAGCCTGAGAGCGCTCCCAGCGTCCGATTGTGTTCATCTTCTGTCAATACTCTTGACACCGGCCGGGGTTCCCCGTTCACCGCGCACAGCACCGATGCGCGTCCCCCACACCGGGTGGGTCCCCACGGACGACGCACGGGCCCATATCGCGAACTTCGTTCCCGGCGCTCCGGACTGGGCGAGAAATGATTAAAGACACCGGTCAAACGCGGTTTACCAGGCCCTTCACCACCTAAATGGAGCACATCCTGCCCGGCATGGCGAAGCGTTACTGGAATATGACAACTGCCACCCACACAGCAGTGGTTCCGCAGCGCACCGGACCTGGACTCACACATCCCTCACCGACAGCCGGCCCTTAGGCGGCCTGAGGACTAAAACCGGCTATCGGAACCCGGAGAAGAGCCGGCGCAGCTCTTCCAGGAGGCCGGTCGTCCTCCACCCGACCACCGCGCCTTTCGCCGGGCGGCGTGAAACGAGCCGAGATCGGCATGCAGACGTGTGTGCTGCCGCCATGGCCTGACAGCCGTCGGCAGGCCGACCGGATCTGTGGGCCGGCCGTTCAAACCGTTGAAGGAAGACTGATGTCTCATCTCCAAGTGACCCGGCGAACCACGAGCGCCATCCTTGCCCTACTCTGCGCCGTGGTCCTGTACCAGGCGGCACTGACCGATCCCAGTGCCCATGCGGCCATCCGCCCCTCCAAACCCCGCGCCAACTGGGATGCGATCGCCCAATGCGAGTCAGGTGGCAATTGGCATGCCAACACGGGCAATGGCCACTACGGCGGCCTACAGTTCACCCAAGCGAGCTGGAAGGCCGCTGGTGGCCACAAATACGCCACCCGAGCCGACCTGGCCACGAAGAGGGAGCAGATCGCCACTGCCAAGAGGCTGGCTGCCATGCAGGGCATGGGGGCTTGGAGCTGCGCCCGCCGGTAGGGTAATTCGGCCAACGCGTCGTAGCCCGGTCGGCGTACGGACGACGGGCTTGCGGCGGGCCGTGCCCGAAGCCTCCGGATCTGGTGGGGCCGTCCGGCAGGCGCACGGGGCGTGTGACATCGGGAGCCGAAGGGCGGGGCCTCATGCGCGGGGCCGGAGGGTCTTCCACGGGGTGAAGGCGTTGTCCACGGCCCGCATGGATGAGCGCAGTTCCGGGAAATGGCGCAGCATCACGCTGGTCATGCCGTTGTTCTCGATCCAGTCCAGGCCGGTCTGGGTGTACACCTGTGGTGTGTAGTCCCTGGTCAGAAATCGGTCGCTGTTGAGCCGGCGGGAAGCCATCAGGACGAATATCCGGAAGGCCGTGTCGCTGAAGGCGAAGCCCTTCGGGCGGGGCTCTGCGTACATGCCCACCATCAGGTCGACACGTTCGATGTCGTCGTCGTAGATCCGGCGCATCTCCTCGGCCCAGACCGGGTTGTCCGTCAGCGCGGAGAAGTCGGCGGCGGGCTCCAAGTGGAGCCCGCGCCGGAACTCGTTGTACCTGGGCACGCCCATCTCGCGAATACGCAGCACGTCGACGGCCGCCAAGTCCATGAGCTTGCCGTCCGGGCGCTGGAACTCCTGTAGGAATTGGGGATAATTGTGCAGGGTCACCAGGCCGGGGTGCGAGGTGCCGAAGGAGTAGAACAGGTCCGGCAGCCCGTGTTCGGCGAACACCTCGTACGCGCGCCCGCCGGTCAGCTCCCGGAAATTCGTCTCCCGAAGCAGCGAGTTGTCCACGGCCGAGCGGAAACTCCAGTCATCGGGCACCAGGGGATGCATCCGGTAGACCGCCACGAACTCCTCGGTGAGCGCGTACGGGACGCCGAAGTGATCGGTGTTGCCGCCCACGATGCCGCTGAGCAACTCGCTCCCGCTGATCCGGCCGAGCAGACGTTGCACCCGTTCGCCCAGCAGGCCGTACCAGTTGGCCCGCAGCGCGGCCACCGTCGTCGGGTGGCTGATGACGGCGGGGGTCCACTCCACGGTGTGGATCTTGGCAATGAGCGCGGCGTTGATCAGGCGCGCCCGCTGGAAGAGCTGGTCGTCCGTCCAGGCGGGGAATTCCCGGCACAGCCGGTCGCAGATGGCGTTGTGCTCCAGGATGAACACGTATTGCATCATCAGCAGGCCCAGCCAGAAGCCGGGGGTGTTCGCGGGATCCAGTTCCGGGGCATCGGGGAACAGTCTGCCGTCACGGGAAACTCTGAGTTTGCCGTGCGCGCCCGAGCGCAGTCGCCGTTGGGTCGCGAGGTCGCTCCCGTAGAGCTGGGAGGCGTCCCACCAGTGCGAGTTCTCGTTGATGTGCGTCGGGGGCAGGCCGTCGCCGCCTTCGCCGCGGGTGGTGTCGGGGAGGGTCCGGGGCACGAGCATCGGTGGCGTCGGCCAGGGGTCGTCACCCTCGAGTTCAATCCGCCAGGGGTCGTCGATGGCACCCTGTCCGTGGCTGACCCAGTCGCGGATCATGAACTGCAGCCATGCGGCGACCAGTGCGTTGACGGACGTGGCAGGGATGAACTCATGCCGGGTGAGGAGCGTACGGCTGACCTCGCGCGGGCTGGGAGTGAGGATCTGCGGCTCCGGCTCGGGAAAGGCCACACCCGGCGGGACGTTGCGGCCGAAACGGGAGTGCGCCATGCCCATGCGCGGGTTGTCGAGGTCGTTGTAGGAGCCGTCGGCGGTGCGCTCGGTGAGGTGGCGTGCGGCCGGCGGCTCGATGTCGGGTACCCCGGGCGCGGGGTAACCACTGGTGTCGTGGAGGTTCTTGCGGCGCAGGTTGTCGCGCAGCCCCATGAGGGTCAACAGGCCTAGCGGTGTGGGTAGACGCTGCCAGCCGACCTTGCGGTCGACGGCGAGCGCCAGATGGTCGTGCAGGCGCACGAACGGCGAGCAGGCGCCACTGCCCTCGCCGTGGACCGATGGGTTCGCGCGGGACCGGGAGTGGAAAGAACCTTTTCGCATCGTGGGGTTCCTTTCGGCAGCCGGCTCGGTCGAAGGGGTCAGTTCGGACCCCGCCGCGGCCACTGGGCCACCAGCGTGAGGGCGACGTTCACCGTGGAGATCGCCGTGGCGGCCGCCGCCGCCCGGGGCCGAAGCGTGCCGCGCCGGCCGGCCGCGGCGGCCGACAGCGCGTCGCTGGTGTGGATGACCGTTCCGACGCGCATGGCCCGGGCGATCCGGTCCGGGTCCTGGAGGAACAGGAGTTCGGCGCCGATGAACACTGTTCGCACACCGAACATGCGCAGGACGTAGACGAGGGCCGGCTGTGTCTCGTTCGCCCCCAGCCGACGGGCCACCACCTGTGGGGCCAGTAGCGCCGCCACACCGTTCACCAGCCGGATTCCGGCGAGGCTGTACCGCGCGAAGGAGCGCGCGTCCATGGCCATTACCCTTCCAAAGGGACAGTGCGGGAAATAGGCGATGCGGGAACTATCGGCCCATATACGACGATAGTAGATATTGCGCCTGTCCGCGCGTCATGCGGCCGTCGTGCCGGGATCCGTGTGCGGCGTACCGTTCATCGCTTGCCTGAGGTGTGAGAGGCGCAGGTAGACGGCACGGCGGGCACGATTCTGGTTACCGAGTGGGCGGTGCTCGGGCAGGGCGTGCCAAGGGTTGAAGGTCAGCCGATCGGCGAGGGCGAACTGCTCCGCGTCGGCGAACTCCTGTTGCGGCAGCCGCAGTGTGGCCACGGGCACGAAGGGCGACAGGCGCTCGGGCCACACCACGGAGGCGTTCTCGATCGGCATCCGATGGGGGTCCGTCTGCAGTTGGACGAGGAAGTCGAGGACGACATCGCGCTCGCGCAGGGTAGCGGCCAGGGCCTGGCGCAGGTAGTCGTCGCGCGGGTGCCACGGGGCCCGGCTTCGCGCCTCGTCGCGTGGGGCGATGGCGTACTGCATGGCCTGGCCTTCGCCGAGCAGGTACGGAACGCAGCTCCAGTAGCGCGCCTCCAGTGGACTGGAGTGGGTTCTGGCGTACAGGCCCTGCATGACCATGTCGCACAGGTGCGGATGGCGGGGGCCGATGAAGTACAGGACGGGAGTGCCCGCGTAGACGTGTTGTTGCAGCTTGAGGTTTTGGGTGACATCCGGCGTGGTGAACGTCGGCGTGGTGATGCCCGTGAAGTCCTGGGTGCCCCGCTCGTCGTCGAGCAGAGTCGCGCCTTCGACGCCCAGCAGTTTGACGGCGATGCTGAGCACTCCGTTGTCCTGGATGTCGGGTGGTGCGAGGGGACCCGGACCGGCGAAGCGGACCCAGGCCCGGTACGTCGCCGGGCGGCTGAACACTCCGTGGCGCAGTCGCTCGGGGAGCCCGCCCGGCACGATGAACTCCCCGTGGACGACGCCGTAGGTCTTGGTGTTTCCGGCTCGCTGGGCGGTACCCGGGGCGTACTCGCGCATGATGAACCGGGCCATCTGGTGTGCGATGGCCTCGGTGGTCGCCGCTTCGTCGGGCAGTGCCCTCTCCTCGGCGATGCGCAGGTGCTCGTCGGGGCGGCGAACGTTGACGCACCACTGCACCAGGGTTTGGGCCGGCCCGCAGAGGATCCGGTCCACTGTCGGGCGGATGTAGGGATCGATGCGCCGCTCAAGGCGAACGCAGGCCAGGACGGCGTCGTTGAGTCGTTGTCGCGCGTTCACCGGTGTCCGCCCGATCGCGCGTCCTCGCACAGGTAGCGCAGCGCCTGGAGGCCGGGCAGGAAGAAGTAGGCACCGCCCTGCACGGAGACGAATTGCGGCAGGTCGCGGTAGCGGGTGCGGACGGGCCTCGCCTGGACGGTGAACGTCGCATCGTGGTCCTGGCGGGCCGCGACTACCGGGTCCGGGCCGTCGTACAGCCCGTTGAAGTGCGCGTTGTTCAGCCAGGTGTGCTGGATGAACTCGAACTGGCGGGAGATGTTCGCTCCCAGACACAGGAAATGCAAACCTCTGTCCCCGTCGCCGTTGTCATCGCCGTACGCACGGCCGCGGCGCAGGATCCGGTGGCGGCGGCCGATCGAGACCGACTGGGCCGATCCGGGCTGGGGATCCAGCGAATCGCGCGGGTTGGCCCGGCGGACGTGTGCCCCGAGGGGGCAGCTCAGGCCATCCGGATCGGTGGCGAAGTAACCGAAGTCGTTGTCCGAGCCGAGGCTCGGGTCGTCTCGCAGCGGCGCGTGTACCAGTGGCGCGCCGCTGGGCCAGCGGCCCATCATGCGTGCCGCGAGTGCCTCGTGGGCCTCGGGATCGGCGGCGCCGTCGGGGCGTCGCGTCGCCTCTTCGAGGTACCGGTGGAAGCCCGCGACGTCCTGACGTAGCTGCCGGAAGACCAGATAGCTTCCGTTGCGTCCGAAATCGGCGGCGCCGCCGTCCGGCGCGCGGGGCAGCAAGCCGAAGGTATCGCATGCGGCAGGCAGCAGCGGCCGGTCGGTGAGCAGTCCGTATTCGTTGGCGTAGCCGAGGACGAACTCCCCGGCCTTGACCGTGCCGTCGCCGGTCGCGGCCTTGGACAGCCCCTCGACCAGTGGCTGGGAGATGCCGTCACGGAAGCCGAACGGCTCGCGATCGGTCAGCGGGGACGTGCCCAGACGGACGGCCTCGGTGAGCCCGCCTCCGGTGAGGGCGTCTTGGCGAACGTCCGACTCCAGCCGGTCCAGGCACCCTTCGTCCCGGGCGTACAACAGGGCGAGGACGTGCACGGGCGGCGATTCCGGGCCACCCCAGCACCAGTGGCTCGGCGCGTTCTCCCCCACGTCGCCCAGCAGGCGGGAGCGGTTGGGGTCGGTCATGCCAGAAACGAACTCATGGGAGAACCCGTCGGGTTCGCCGGGGTCCAGTCCGAGGCGGCGCAGGCCGTCCGAGGTGAAGGCCAGGTTCAGGGCCGACTCCGGTGGTTCCGCGCTGCCGTTCGTCGCCAGCAGGGCCAGCCGTCCCAGCGCGGGGCGTGCGGCAACGGGGTCGTTCACTGTGAGCAGCAGGAAGCAGGCCGACTTCAGGGCGCTGTAGCCGCGTGCGACGAGGCCCTGGATGTCATCCAGTTCCAGGCGCGCAGCTGCTGCCATCACCGTCACACCCCTCTCTAGAACAAGGCGAGCCAGGCCCGGGTTTCGGCCGGGCCGAGTTCTCCGAAGAGACCCGCGCGTATGCGGGCGTTGGTGTCGAGGTTGCGGGTGGTCAGCGCGTCGTACGCGGAGTACCACACCTGCGTCGGCAACTGGTGACAGCGCAGGTAGTGCTTGAAGGCAAGTTCGTCCTCGGCACCGTCCCGCACGAGCCACTTGGTGCGCGGATAGCCGTGGCCGTTGCTGAAGACGGCGTTGAGGCCCCAGGCGACCTTGTCGATGAAGTCGTCCATGTAGCTTTCCAGGCTGCCGTCGTAGTTGCTCGCGAAGATCACTCGCCGTTTGTCGTCGATGAACAGCCAGCGGGCGAAGTGGATGGTCTTGACCCCGGCGAGGCTGCCCCGGTTGAAGAAGTGGCGCACGCCGTAGTCGACGGCGAACAGCACCCCGGTCAGCGTGGCCCGCCGGAACCGGCCACACTTGACGAGGCCCACCGCCGTGAACGGGTTCTGCGTGGCGAAGTCCTCGCAGGCCGCCAGCCTGGCCACGTGGTCAGGGGAGGGCCGCTCCCGGCTGGGGACGTCTCGCCACTCGTGCCAGCGCAGCACCACGACCCAGACCGGCAGGCCGGCCAGGATGAGGGGCAGCAGTGCGATCACGGCCAGCGGAACCCCCACGAGGTGCGCCGCCTCCCGCAACCTCCACCGCAGCGTGGGCGGCGCGGGACCCGACCGTGCCCACGCCAGGTCCGGGCGGCCGGTGACGTATCGCTGGATGGCGGCCCGCACCTCCGCCGGATCCGCGGTGGCCCACTCGGGGCCGCGCCGGTCGAGGAACTCCTGGATCGCCTCGCGCAGCCGGTCCTCCTGCTGGATGCGGCGCAGGCCCCGGCCGACGGTGTTGACATAGAAGGCCGAGCTGGGCACGGAATGGGCTCGTAGCCAAGCGACCCTCGTGGCATCCGGCTCTCCGGCCGGCGGATAGCCCTGGCAGTGCCCGAACATTTTTACCAGTGCGCTGCCGGCCTTGCCGACAAGGTCGGCGAGGTGCGCGTCCATCGGCGCGTCCACCTCGCTCATGTAGACGATCCTCGCCGGCATCGTCTGCCCGGCGTGGTCTTTCCCCTCGGGAACGAGGACCAGCCGCGCGAAGTGGACGCCCGCCAGCTCGGCGAAGGGGATGAACTCACCCCCAGTGCCCCGGTGATTGGCCTCGGCCAACACCTCTTGCACCTCGGCCACCCGCTCCGGAGGCACCGTGGCCCCGACGGTGACGGCGATCTGCTGCGACGCACGACGGCCCGAAGCCGATGCCGACGAACCGGGATAGGAGAGGGCGAAGTTGAGGACCTTGCGCCGCCCCCAGTAGACGATGCCGAGATAGACGCCGGGCCTGATCTCCCGGATCTCGTCGCGGATCCAATGCGCGAGGAGCGACGTCCGGGAGTAGTCCAGTACGGTGCACTCCCCGTCGTCGAGCCGGCTCGCGCCCCGGTAGACCTTCGCCCGAATCGCGCGCACTCCGAGCGGTGTGACCCTGTTGCGCAGTTCACCCCGTTCGGCGTCGAAGACCTTGCCCTTCCACGCGACGAGCCGCGCCAACCGCGCCGCCACCTTCGACACCACCGCCCCGCGCGCCACGAGCACCGTGCCGCGCGCATTGCCGACGGGTATCTCCCCGGCGCGGCTCATGCGGAACAGATCGTCGAGAGCGGGGCGGGAAAGGGTCAGCAGCTGATCGACATCCGCCCCCGTGTCATGGCTCATCGCACACCTCCGTGGGCCACACCATCAGCGTATTTCAGCCGGCACATCCCGGCATTTCGGCGGGGGCCGGGGAGCGCCGCAGGGTCACGGAGGCCGCGGGTCGGGACTCCGATCGTCCCCATCGGAGCCCACCCGCCGCCGGCGCGGTCTGGCGACGAAGCCTCGTTTGCCAGGTCCGAGCCGCCATTCCAGTCGCACGCCGCACTCGGCATCGGGAAGCGCGCGGACGCCTCGCCGAGCCACGGCCGACTGGTGGACCTCCGCAGCGAACGCGCGGCCGACCGGCCCGGCCATTGCCGCGTGAGGCCGTCCCCCTTCTCATGTCGCCGGAGACAGTGGACCGGCCCCGCTGTCCCTCACTCCTTGGCCGGCGGGACGCTTTGGGTCCGCTGCGATCGTCTCCGTTTTGGGCCCTATTTCTTGCATGTGCGGGGTGCGATTGCGCCCGCCCAAAATGATTGACAGTCACATCACCTGCACTCTGGGCTATTTCATTATTTGACGGCACGTCTAATAAAAGGTTGCAGATCATAAAGCTTGAGTAAAGTCCATGCATCCGGAAGCTCGTCGAGATGGCCTGGACCAAAGCCCGCTCGGCCCGCAACTGCGCTTTTGCTGACCAAATTTGACGTTGCGTCACCTACTCGGACCGATGGTTGAATCAGCGACATTTTCGGACGCAGCGCAACGGTGTTGAAATCTGCTCCTGCCGCTCTGGCAGGATTCCCGCACCCAATCCAATGAAGGAAGCGGTGTGGTTATGTCTGCGTGCAGAAGCGTGTTAGGCCGCGGCGCAACTCCTATGTGTCGCCAGGCCGCAAGCGCATGCGCAGAGAGCGGAGCGCAGCGCCCGCTCTCGCCCCTCCGGGTGACGTCTCAGTCACGTCCGGGCCCAAGCCGGGTGAGCGGCCCCACGCTGTGGCCTGGACTCTTCGACTCCGCCGCTCTACGCCGCGCACCGCGCGGCGGTCACCGGCCGACGGGCGGATTCGGGCGAGATACCCGCCGGCCGCCACGTGCAGCCGACGCCTCGCCCGCACCCACGGCCTGGAGGCGCCGGCGCCGCGCCGTTCGTCGCTCAGCCATCACAGTGTCGCCGAATCGAGGGCGCGGCCGTGTCCCGTCCGCGCCCGTCGCACAGCCCGGAGGGCCGGGCTGCCCGGCAAGCACGTTCCCGAACTTTTCGGATCAAGGAGCATGATGCACAAACGTCGCACGTCCCGCCGCAAGAAGGCGCTCATAGCAGCGATCACCGCCACCCTCTCCGGCGGTCTGCTGTTCGGCTTCGGTGCCCTCGCCCAGGCCGATGCGGTGAGCGGCACGGTCATCGGCGGGCAGGGGAACTTCAGCACCGTCAACCACAGGGTGAAGCCGTCCCTGTCGGCCCAGATCAACGGCTCTTCCAGAGTGGGTACCAGGATCCAGATGTCCTGCCGGACCACCGGCGACGCCGTGGAGAACAACCCACGGTGGATCTATACCGGCTCCTACTACATCGCCGACGCGTTCATCCAGGAGAACACCACCGGCCTGCCGGTCTGCGGTTCGAACCCGAAGCCCACCCCCGCCACGGCGAAGTCGCTCCGGATCGACATGCAGAAGCAGGTCCGGACGCAGTGGTGCTGGGACGCTTCCGGCGTCACCATCGCCGAATACTGGGGCCGAACCGTCAGCCAGGAGCAGTTCTGCCAACTCGCCTCCCAGGCCTCCTGGGTGGACTGCAACAACAAGCCCGCAACCCTGGAAGACATGGCCAACGGCCTGTCCAGGCTGGGGCTCGGCAACAGTGGCCGCAGCCTGTACCGCAACGCCTCGTTCAGTGAGTCGGCCGCCGAGATCGCGGCAGGCCGGCCGTTCGCCGTCCGGATCGGCTGGCGCAGCGGCGGCGGCCACATGAACGTCATCTACGGCTACGACAGCGCCAGCAACATGATCGCGGTCGGTGATCCGTGGCAGACCACCCAGACCTATACCTGGTGGAGCCACTCCACGTACGTCAACAACACCTCGTTCCAGTGGACCCATTCCCGCATCGGCATCCAGGGCTGAGGAGAAGACCGATCATGCAGACCATGCGACGTACCAGGCGCGCGGCCGTACGAGCCGCCGCCCTCGCCACGACCGCTATTGCCGCCATGCTGTGCGGAAACGTTTCCGCACAGGCTGCGGACGGCGACGGCATCGCGGGCTACCAATCCGCCCAGCAGACCCTCCGGAGCGACCAGCTCCGGGACACCGTCTCCCGCTTCCTGGTTTCTGCCCGGCCGCCCGGCAGCGCCGCCGCCGCGGACGGCGGCGCCGCCGGCACCCCCCGGAACGCACCCTCCGCAGTCGCCGCGCCGCCCAGGTTCGACCTCAAGAACCCGGTGCCGATGTTCGAGATCAGCCCGGAGTTCGTGACCGGCAAGACCCAGGCGACTCCGCAGACCGCGCTGCGGCTCTCCTATCTCGCCTCCCGCGTGACCGCCTCCGACGGCCACCAGGCAGCCGTACTGCTCGCGCCTCAGGGAAACACCGCCAGGATGGGCGACGGCGGGCAGAACGTCGGCGCCGAGGGCTGGCAACTGGCCGGCATCCGGGACGGGGACGCCGAGGTCAGCCTTGCCGAACGCGGTACCCCGCAGGCCCGCACCTTCACCGAGCCCCAGATCCACGCCTGGTACCGGCTCACCGCCGAAGGATTGGTCGAACCCCTCAACGAAGAGGCGACCACCGGTCTGGGCGGCAAGCGCTCCCTCACTCTCGCCGCCTACCAGAAGCTGGTCACCGCCCGGTACGGTGACAAGCTGCCCGGCTCCGAGTACGACCGGAAGGGGCTGGCCGGCGGGTACGGCGGTTTGGTCGAGGACCAACCGACTCAGCCCGTGGCCGCGTCCGGGAGACCGTTTGCCGAGGCGTCCTGGCAGTCGGCGGCCGGGGCCGCGGCATTGGCAGCGGCCTTGGGCGCGGTGGTGTACGCGCGTCGTCGACGGACGGCCGCCACACGCTGACCCGTGCGGATCCGTCCGGCCGCAGGGCCACCGGGGCATGTGAGCAGGTTCGGGCCGCACCATCCGCACATACCGCAGGTCGGGGAGCGTGGACGACCTTGCCTTGCTACACGAGGTCGGAGTCGGAGCGCGGACGACCTCCGGTCCGGCGCTTGACCCCCTGAAGCTCGGATCCGGCCGTGTCGCCCCACCGTGCAGGGGTGACCGGCCGGGTCGGCGATCCGTGTCCGCCGTCACCGGCTGGGTACATCCCGCCGGTCCGGCCTGCCCCCGGAACGCACAAGTCCGTCGTCGGGTCGTGACGTCGGGCAGCGGTCCGCGGTACGGGACGCCCCGACTCCGTGTGACAGCGGTGTGAGCGACCTCGGCCGAAGCCGGGCACTCAACTCCTATGGAGAGGTGGTGGGTCGTGTCCGCGCGGCCTGTCGGCGTGACCACCGCCGATAGGCCGCGGGCGCCCCTGAGCGGTAAAATGGCCTCGTCAGGCCCTCAGGGTCCAGCCGCAGGAGTACCGCTCGGCCGGCCGTCCGCGAGAGTGCTGGACACACCCCAGTCGTAGCGCCGGAAACGGGCAGTCCTCCTCGCCGACAGAGGAGTTGGCATCATGAGCAACGTAGTGATCCGGGCAACGACTCTCGCTGCCGCAGCCGTTCTGGCAACCACCGGCGCCTCGCTCGGCGCCACCCAAGCATCGGCGGTGCCACGTATTCCCACCTGCCACGTGGCCGACCTGCACCTCGCCATCGGTGAGCCGGATGGCGCCGCCGGGTCTCTCTACTACCCGATCTCGTTCACCAACACCTCAACGCACACGTGTACGTTGCGCGGATACCCCGGCGTCAGCGTCGTGGATGTCCGGCATCATCAGATCGGCACCTCGGCGATCCGCACCGGCGAGCCGGTGGACACGGTGACCGTCTCCCCGGGCGATACCGTGACCGCCGTCTTCCGCACCAACAGCCCGGGCGTGGTGCCGAGCTGCCGGCCGATGTCGACCTATGTCAACGTCTACCCGCCGAACAGCTTCCAGGCCGTGCAGATCCCCTACCACCTGCGGCTGTGCGGGGCCTTTGAGATCAGCCCGGTCCAAGCTTCGGAATGACCGCTGAAGAGAACCTGCCGGGCGCATTCCACGCCGCCGTAGATGAGACCGAACACGTCGATCGCCCAAGTTTCGCGATCGACGTGTTCGGTCTCCTCCCCCGCACCCTGCCGGTACGAGCCGAGTTGTGCTCCTCACCCACGAGGCGCGGGGGCCAGTGCTGCTCTCGGGCTGCTTGCGGGCACCGAGCGACCCGGACACGTAGCCGTCTAACCGGAGCGGGCCTTCTGCAGAAGCTCCGGATAGGGCATCTGCGCCGTGGAGCCACGCACCCGCGTGAGGCCGTAACGATCGATGATCTTCTGGTTCTTGAGCGGCCTTATGGGATCAAATGCTATGCGGTCACCCGGTGGTGACACGTCCACGACTATGGCGGGCCACTCCCCATTGTCCACCCTCCATACAGATATACGCTGGCGACGGCGGGTCAGGTTCAAGATTTCACTGCTGTTCGATATGGCAGATCGATACCTGTACTCCGCATTGGGGGGGTCCCCACCACTGGCCTCTCTTTTGAGCCTCGCAGCTCCCACCCTGGAACGTTCGTAGTCAGAGGGCATCGTCATTCTGTCCTTCCTGATCACATACACGTCGGTCTGGGCTTTGACGGCTTCATAAGCGCGTTTCTGCGGATTGTTGATCTCAACCACCGCGTCCTGCGCGACTTCTTCCCCCGGGTTCAACACCCGCCCCACCGGCGTGACGAACGCCCCATCGTAGATCAGGTCATCTCTGGCAGCCTTGGCATCGGAGACGCTGCTCGCGGGACCGCCGTGGATCCAGTAGATGCTGTCGAGGATGTAGACGGGCACCTGGCCGGCGTTCTTCACGTACAGATGGACCGTCACATACATCTGAGCCCCACCGTTGGCCAGAATCGATTCCCTGAATTCGGCCCCACTCTGTATCACCGGGGGCAGCACGTAAGGAACGTAGAGCTGCGTGTAGGCAAGGTTGGTTCCGGCAAGAAGAGTGGAGACAATCACCCCGATCGCTATTTTCCTCGGAACGTGAAGACCCTGCCACGCACGACATCTGATGAGTCTGAACAGAGCCACCGAGGACCAGATTGCGAGGACTATCCCAACCAGGGTGTAGCCGGTGAAGCATTCGCCGACCTGCAAGAAGAGGAACGAAATACTGCAGAGGAGGGCGAGCACGACTCCTGCCAGAACGGCCACCCCCGAGTAACTCCATCGCCTCTTCCGCCAGTAGTCGACAGCGGCCGCGGCCGCGATCAGTTCCACCACGGCAGCGACAAGGACGGTAAATCCCGCGATCCGCCCGCCGTAGGTCAGGGCGTCACCGCTGTCCGACAGGCCGATCCGAAAGAGCGGGCACGCAGTCGCCAAGAGGCCGAGGACCATGAAGACGCCGATTGCTCGTCGCCGCCACGCTCGATCCGGCCAGACAGTACCGTCTGCACCCAGCCAACGGACATCGTGTCCAAGTGGCAGACCAGCGCGACGCAGGAGTCTTCGAAGCTCCCTGCGGGACCGAGCCGTACCGATGGGCTTGCCATCGATCAGGACCTTCCGCAAGCCGAGTCCATCAGGCCCCCCGACGGTCACCTCGGGCGAGTTCTCCATAACTCCAGCCTGCCGCTTGTCCGCATGCGGCGCCCCCGGAACGCCCCTGTGAGCACCCCCGCGCCGGGGTGCGCTCGACGTGGCGAAGGGCGAGTCTGGAGTTGATGTGTTGATGCCGCTCGTCCTTGAGGGAGTTCCCATGCGTACCCGAATTATCGGATTCATCAGCGCCCTCGTACTGGCTTCTCTCGGTGCCGCGGTTCCGGTCGCGCAGGCTGTCGTACCGACTGCCACCGGCCCGGCGTGCGTGGCGGGCAAGGGAAGGGTGGTGTACGACTCCGGCACCGGACTGTGGACCTGCATAGGCGGCAAGTACGACGGCGAACCCATCACGAACTGAACGCCGGCCGCACGCGCTTCCCACAACGGCCCGATCCGGTTTCGAATGGCCCTCGGCTCGGCAGCACTCGGGAGATGTCCGCCGAGCGGCAGGTGCGCACCGTGATTCGACCGCTCGGGTCGTGCAGTCGGCTGAGAGGAGGAGGGATGACCGGCACACTCCGGCGTCCCCTGGGACGCACGGCCGCGGTCCTCGCGACGCTCGTCGCCCAGCCCCTGGCCTTGGGAGCGAAGGCCTTGACCCGGTGCGCGACAACCGGCCCGGTACGCGTCACTGCAGCTCCAGGTGTTCCCGCACCCGAGTGAGCAGGGCAGCGAACGCGGGGGTCATGGCGGCGTCCGACTGCTTGAGGACCGTCGAACGGCCGCCGTCCTCCACCGTTAGCGTGTAGCTCATCGCATCCCTCGCCCTACTGGGCCGGTCCTCCGTGGGCGTTGCGACGGCTGCCGCCACCAGCCGGTCCAACTCCTGGGCTGTGCTCTCCGGCAGGGTGTCCGTATCCAGCACCTTGGGCGGGAGGCGGAGGTTGGCCGCCGCCGCCAGCCCGCCGTGTGTCGCCAGGGTCAACTTCATTGCCTGCAACCTCGTTACGACGGGCTTACATTCGGACGGCGGCCATGGCCGGTGTCAGCCGGTTTCCTTCAACGCGGCCACTTCCTTGGCCAGCCTCGTCATCTTGGCGCTCAGTTCCCCGACCTGTCTGGTCAGGGCTGCCAGGCCGTCCTGTCGGCTCACGCCACCGTTCCCGGCGGCGGCCGCGAGGCTCCGCGCCCGGGCGACTCCGGTAGGGACGCCTCTGATGGGGATCTCCACCTCTTGCCACGCCGCCAGTACAGCCGACTGCTCGACGCTGCCCACGCCGAAGAGGTCCCCGGCCTTCTGGAAGGTGGTGTCCGCGAAGTCCTGGAACTGGGTCTCGGCGCTGGACGCTTTGAGTGCTTCGTACCAGACGGGCCCGGCACCCTCCCATGCGAATCCGCCGATCCCCACAGCGGCCAGGTAGAACGCCTTGTTCGGGATGCCCGAGTTGAAGTGCACCCCGCCGGAATCCCCTTCCTCGGTGTCGGGGAGGTGAACGAACTTGCTCATACGGTCGGGCTGAGGGTCCTTTCCGAACAAGGCGTTGTCGTAGGCGTGCCCCGGGGCCTTCATTGATCGCAAGGCGTCGGCATCGATCCCCGGGGTCCACACGTCAGCCCCGATCAGCCAGTCCGCCTCCTCGGCCGACTGTTTCAGCGACCACTGCTTGACGAGCGACCCGAAAACATCCGAAATCGACTCGTTCAGGGCTCCGGACTGGTTGTGGTACGCCAGTCCGGCAGTGTGTTCGGTGACTCCGTGCGTCAGCTCGTGCGCGATCACGTCGAGGGATCGTGTGAGGTCGCCCAGCATCTTTCCGTCTCCGTCACCGAAGACCATCTGTCGTCCGTCCCAGAACGCGTTGTTGAACTTCACACTAAAGTGAACGTAGCCGTCCAGGCGCATCCCGTGGTCGTCGATCGAGTCGCGCTGGAACACCTCCCTGTAGAAATCGCGTGTCAGGCCGAGTCCGTCGAAGGCCCGGTTCGCGGAATCGTCCGCGGACGCCGGTCCGTCCTCCGACCTGGCCAAGGCGGCGGATGCGAGGAAGCTCCCGTGGTCGCAGTCGAAGACGGTGCGCCGACCGTTACCGGTTGCGGTTGCGGTCGGTCCGGCGAGGGACGCCCGGACCGCTCGTTCGCCCCGCAGGCGAGCGGTAGTCAGCATGGTGTCCAAAGCGGCTTGGCGCACCTCGCTGTCTTCGCTCTCCAGAAGCCTCTTGAGAAGGTGCGGCGGGATGATGCAGTTGAGTCGGGAGGTCCTGTTCATAGGACACCTCCTGGAAGTGTGGAGCACGGGCAAGCACGCGTCGACGCGCCGAGGGTTCGCGACGTTCGATGCGGCAGGACGCAGCGTTGCCACGGCCCCCCGCGGGGGGCTCGTGGACGGACGGCAGAAGCCCACTGGGCGTGGCGTGTGCGGGAGAAGCGTTGGCGCCGACCCTCCCGGTTTCCAGAGGCGGGGCCATGCTCATATCACCAGTCTCCGGCCGCCCGTAGCGGCTGGCAAACGCAGGGAACCCGTATCCCGGCTGACGCATTGGCAGGCTCGGGAACGCCGACTCGTCGCGCCGCCCGGAAGACGAGATCGCTCCCGCTTCCCGAGTTCGGCAAGTTGCGCTTTCAATAGGTCATCGTTCAACCGGAGGCGGCCACGCCCATGGGGCAGGACCGCAGGAGGTAGGGACGCCGTGCACCGGTATGCCGGTGAACACCGGACACGCGGTTAGGCCGGTGTGACCGTCGAACGGGCGGGCCCTTTGGTGGGGCTGCGGCCTCGCTTGGCCTCCAGGTCTCCCTTGATCACGGACGCGCATGTCAATCGGCTGACGCCCGTATGCACTTCGCGGATCCCCGCGGAGGCCTGGGCCTCGTCCTAGGCGCCCTCGTTGGCTCGTGCTCCTCACCATGACGACGTTCCGCAAGCTCGGGTGGCGTGTCGCGGTGGGGTCTGCCCCATCCTGTTCCAGGGGGTTTGTCGGAGTGCCTGCGGCCGGCGCCGCGTGATCCGCTATCCGTAAAGACTTCGAGTGGCGGAAGGTAAGCAGTTGACAGAACGGATCGGGTACTCAGCGTGGATCGCCGGCGTGGTGCAGTTCTTCGTCATCCACGGAATTGCCGAATCGGCTTGGGCAAGGCCGTACAGTCGGGCACGGAACAACATCAGTGACTTGGGAAACGCCCACTGCGCCCTCCTGTCAGAACCCGAGCCGCGATATGTCTGCTCCCCCGCGCACGGACTGATGAACGCTTCGTTCGTCACCCTGGGAGCACTGCTCGTCGTCGGCGTCGCAATGACCCGGGGCGCTCTGTGGCGTAGAGGCCCGGGCGCGGCCGCCGTGAAGTTGCTGCTGGCCGGCGCCGGCGCGGGCTTCGTGTTGGCCGGGCTGGCCCCTGCGGATGTCGACGAGAACCAGCACGTCATTGGGGCCCTGCTCATCATGGGAACCGGCAACATCGGTCTTCTCCTCGCCGGCTTCGGCCTGGCATCCACCATTTCCGGCCCATGGCGCTGGGCGACCGTCCTGCTGGGCAGCACGGCGATCACGGCCTTCGGGCTGTTCCTCTCCGGCCACTACCTCGACCTGGGCATGGGGGGCATGGAACGCGTCGCAGCCTTTCCCCTCCTGGCCTGGGCACTCGCCATCGGCGTGCATGGCCTCATCCGCGGGGCGGGCCGTACGCACGATCCAATGCCGGCACGCGTCTCGACGCCCGCCCGCGCCGCCGATTCGGACAGGCGGTGCCCCTCTCGCCCGGCCCGAGGTGTCCGCGTCCGCCCCGCCTCCGCGGGCTCTCATGTGTGGCAGGCCCTGGTGTTCGCCAAGGCCTCACGACAAGGTGGCGTTGCCCACGCCGCGCCTGTGACGGCGGATTCACCGGCAACCCGTCACCCGGCCCCTTGATATACACCCAAAGTAACGGACAATCACGTAGAGTTGCGATCTCGTGCACTGTTCTCGCCGCCCGAGCGCCTGTGGGAGTCGCCTTGTCCATGCTGCTGATCAGAGGTTCGTTCAAGATGACGGACCGCGCCAGGCCGGACGGCGACACGCTCCCGTTCGTGGCGGACAACGTGGCCGACTGGAAGCTCGTACCCGGCTGTGAACCGATCGTGCCGAAGGCCGACGGCCGCGTCAGCATCAGGCTGGAAGCCATCGACGCGCTGGAGACCCACTACGGGCAGAAGCCGCACGAGGAGCACCAGCCGCGCGACCTGGCCCACCAGGCGGCCGACAAGCTGCTGACCCTCGTCGGCTTCGAATCCGTCATCCGCAACCAGGACGACGAGACCGTCGTCACCGTGCCCGAGAGCGTGCCCGGCTGGATCCTCACCAGGGGCAGTGACGTACACGGCCGGTGTGTGGCGTTCGCGGGCAAGACCACCCCACCCGTGTACAGCGGCTACGAGACGAACATCGACGACGATCTGCTGAAGAAGACCGCCAACTACCAGTTGCTCAAGCTCGGTCTGGTCTATCCGACCTACTACGCCGGCCTTCCGTCCTACTTGCGTGAGGTGCTCACCGACGCCTCGGAACAGGCGCGGGCGGCCGGGTTGGGCCTGTGGGCCGCCGGTACCGACAAGACCATCGACGGGGCGACGGTCACCGCGATGTCCTCGATCACCGACGACCACACCGGGCAGGTGCTCCTGCCGAAGTTGTTCCGTCGACTGAAGGACTACCTGGACTTCACTCCGGACCATCCGTCGCTGGACCGCTTCCGGGCGTACCTGGCCGGCGGGGCAGACGAGTTCCGTCTCCTGCCCGACACCAAGAAGCTCTTCAGCGGTCTGCACCACATCGTCGAGGTCACCGCCGACAACACCGTGAGGATGACCCACCCGGCCACAGAGATCATCTTCACCGAGAAGTGAACCGCGAGCGGTGCCCAGCCTGTTGGCGTCGCAGCCTGGTCGCCTCGCCAGGCGGGAGCACCGCTCGGTCACCTACCTGCCCGACCCACCCGGGGCGCCTCCCAGCAGGCGTCATTTCACCGAGCCGGCCATCATGCCTCACACGAAGTGCCGCTGGAAGGGGGAGAAGACGGCAACGGGACCACCAGGGGCAGCAACCCGATCTGCACGGGTTCACGGAGGACAGCAGCTCGAAGGTGCGCGGATGGCGGGCAGCGAGGCCCGTCGCGGAGAGCGCGTCGTCGTGGATACGCAGCGCCGCTTGGTCCCTGTGGGGGACGTCGAACCGGCCGCAGGGGTTCATGTGCGTCCCCAACAGCGGGGACAGTGCCCGCCGGTCCGCGTCAGCGAGGGTGTCGACCCGCTTCGAATCGGCGGGCTATGGCAAGCGCCACGGACCCCCGGCCCCCTGCTCAGACCACCAGCTCCGAGGGTGGAGACATTGCGGTAGCGCAGTACTCTCCGTTCGATGAACTCCTCCCTAGTCGCGCGTCCGATCTGGACGACCGGGTCGGTGAAGCGCAGGAACCACCACCTGTGGCGCTCGAGGCAGCGCCTCCGCACACCTGTCCACCGCCCGGGCACGCGGCAGAGCGCGGCAGTCGGCTACGGCCCGTTCGAGCCAGTCGGTCCGGAACGCCGCAACGCTGCGGGGGCTCTCGCAGGCGGCGCGGTCACGTATCGGGTAAGGTATGGCGCTCCTTGCTGAGAGCCACACCCTACTGACCTACTCCTGCTCCTTGTACACGGCTTCGATGTTGTTGCCGTCCGGATCGTCCACGAACGCGCAATAGGCGCGGTACTCAGGCCAAAGCCGGGGTTCGTACCGGGACGTGCCACCAGCGGTCAGGGCGGCCTCGTAGAAGGCGTCAACCGAGGCCCGGTCGCGTGCGGTGAACGCGATGTGTGCGCCCCGGGTCACCATGGCGTCGCCCGCGGGGTACAGACCGAAGGAAGGAGTGTCCAGCTCCTCTTCCCAGAACTCCGCTCCACCGTCAGCCGCTTGCCCTACAACACCGAGAGGCTTGAGCGCGGCAGTGTAGAGACGGGTGCTCGCCTCAAGGTCCGAGGCGATGAAGGTGACGTGGTGGATGAAGGGCCATCGTTGTGTCATGACCGCGCAGTCTACGAGTGCCGACGCCACCGCCGGGCACCGGGCTTGACTGAGCACCACGTGCGTCGACCCTGGCGGCGGCAAGGCCACGTACCACAGGTTGGTGATGTCGTAGCCGGCCTCGCTGACGATCACGGTGTCCGGGTCCCCGGCCTGCCGCCGGCCCGCGGTGATGAGCCGCTCGCGGACTCAGCCACCGGCACCAGGCGTCCGCCGCCGAAACGGGGGAACGACCGCCCGGACAACACCGTCCGCAGCCCATCGATGTCGATCCGGCCGTGGGTCGGACCGCGCCGCACATCGCACCGTGCCCGCGACATGATCGGGCAACAGCGTCTTCAACGGCTCTCCACGCCAGAAGAAAGGGACGTCTGAGCCTGCCTCCTTGAACGTGCTCTATGAGTAGCGAGCTGTCATGGCATGCCACTGAGGGCCCAAAACTCCTCAGGGGTGGATTTTTGTAAGGCCTTGACAAGACTGCACTCGCTCGTGATGTCAGCCCGTATCAAGGACAGGGGGCCAGCGTCCATCGGATCGAGGAGTTCCTATGTCCCGTAAGCGGACCATGAGTTACAAGAAGAAGATCACGCTTTCCGTAGTCGCCGGAGCCCTGGTGACCGGCGGGTTCGTCGCCACGATGGCGACCGGCAATGCCGCCGTCCCCGACGTCGTGTGTCCTGGGTCGACGGTGACGTTGTCGGGTGAGGCGGGAGCGCCGGCTGCGAGCAGCTCGACCTTCCCGGTGGGAACGAAGCTCAAGGTGACGAACCTCGACAACGGTCACGCGACGACGGTGACGGTGAACGGCCCGTCGGGCAGCTGCGCCCTACTCAACAACGCGG
>NZ_SSBJ01000072.1 GCF_004795055.1 Streptomyces sp. A1136 | reverse complement strand
AACGGCTCGATGAACTTCCACTGGGCATTGGTGAGTTGCCTGCGCGTCACGACCACAGTCCTACCGGATTCCACCCCGCGCAGAGGACAGAACTCAGGAACTGATCACGACATCACACAGGCCCTAGACGCCGGACAGCCATCCGTCCTCGAAATCCGAGAGGTCGCGTGCGCGCTGCGCCCGCTCCTCGATCAGCCGGCGAAAGCCCGCCACTGCGTACCGCTCGCCGGTGGCCGAGCCGCGCCCGCGGATGCCGGCGACGTTGGCCATGAGCTGCTGGGGCTGGGGCTGCCAGCCGACGACCAGGACGCGCAAGCCCATGCTCTCCGCCCGCCGGTGCAGGGCCAGGAGGTGGAGCAGGCCGTCGGCGTCCATGGACGTCGCGCCGTGCAGATCGACAATGAGGTCCCGCTCGTCGGCGGTGACGTCGTCCCCCGCCCGCTGGAGCACCGCGCCCGCGTCCTCATCGAGTGCCCCGGTGACGCTGACCAGGACTGTGCCGTGGCGCTGGACGTTCGTGGTGATCAATGCGGTCTCCTTCCGCCCGGGGCGCCAGCGCCCTCGGGGCTCCCCATCCTGGCGCGGCGTTCCCCCAGGTGGGTGCGAGGCTCGCTGACGCTCCGACACCAACCTGGACACTTGTGACTCCGATCGATAGTTGGCGGCAGCGGTAGCCGTTTCAGCAGTTCAGGTCTGGGGTCCGATCACTAGTTGTGACTCAGCAGGCTAACTGTCGTGTCAGCACGGAATCTGTCGTCTGCGGTCGGCCCCGACTAGGCTCACCTCCATGTCCGAGCCAACCCCTGACCCTCGCCTGCAGGCCTTGATCAACCAGCTCCGGCCGGGGGTTGTGAGAACGGCGAAGGTCATCGGATTCGACGGAGCGGACGTCCTGGTGCAGCTCGTGGATGCCGAAGGAGAAGCGACCGAGATCGGTCGGATTCCTCTGCACGAAGCGTCGATGCGTCGGATCGAGCATCCATCCGAGCTGTTTGAGGTCGGCCAGGAGATCGATGCCGAAGAATTCGGGCGTTGGCGCGAAGGGCAGCTTCACCTCTCCGCCAGGGCGTGCGAGATCCCGGCCCTGCGGTCCTTCCTCCTCGCGCTCGAACGCGGGCAGGTCGTCACCGGGACGGTCTCCGAGGTTCACAACTTCGGGGTCTTCGTTCACGTCGACGGCGAACCCGAGGGCCTGTGCACCGGCTTCATTCGGGTGCCGGACCTGACGTGGGGCTGGATCAACCACCCCTCCGAGGCAGTCGAAGCCGGCCAGCGGATCACCGCTGAGGTGATCATCGCCGAGACGCGCTCCGGTCAGGTCACGCTCTCCTTGAAGGCTCTGCAGGAAGATCCACTCATTCGGTTCGCGGATCAGGCCGGCCGAATCCTCACCGGGCCGATCACCAAGATCGTTCCCTTTGGCGTGTTCGTGCAGCTTGCCCCTGACGTTGTCGGGTTCCTGCATCTCTCTGAGCTGACTGACGAGCCGACCGAGACTCCGGATCAGCTTGTCGATGAGGGCCAGCTGATCACGGTGAAGGTCGCCGAGGTCGACCTCCAGCGCCACCGGGTGCGACTGGGCGCCGTCGGCGGAGCGGACAGAACCTAGCGAATGGGCATGCTGGTGCCCGATTCGATCTTCTCGATAAGGGCATCGCCATGCTGACAGAGGAGCCTGCGTAGGGCCGTGTAGTGGTTCAGAGCGTCGGGACGGGAGAGCTGGAACCAGGTGTTCGCCCGGCGCTCCCGCCAGACTTGGCGAACCTCCGGGGGCTGTTCGGCTTCGACGTGCCGTGGCGCGAAGAGCGGCTCGCCGCCGGTGACATAGGCCCAGACGAACGCAGACGCTTCCTGGCGTACTCGGTCGTCCAGGTTGGGGCGAACGGGCCCTGCTCCGGACTCCACACGGTGGGTCCGCCGCCGCGCCACTCGATCAATCGCGTGTCGTCCAAGTCGACGTCGTCGGGGTCGAGGCCGGCGCGGCGCAGGAACTCCAGAAGATCACCAGGGCCGAGGGCGCGGCCGAGGATTTCGCCGTCGCAGCGGACGCGGCGCCCGCCCTGGGCGTCGGGCGGGTAGACGATGACGCGCGGGGCGGGGCTCATCCCTCCACCCTGCTGCGAGGTGGTCATTCCAGCACTCCGAGTGCGGTGTCCGGGCGGCACTGGGGGGCAGGCGGGTACGCCTTGGGCGAGCAGGTCCCGGATCTGGTCGGCGGTGGCGGGGGCGCAGCGTTTGCCGGTGTCCCAGCACGTTCCGATATGGACGCGGCCGGGCGGGCGGCCGGCGCCGATCGCGCGCTCGACCAACCACGCGGGCGGCTCCGCCAGCGGGCGGCGCCGTGCTGCGGCGGCCTCGGCTTCCTCGGCCGCGTTCAGCGCCCGCTCGGCGCGGCCGAGTTCCCCGCGGAGGTAGGTGACCAGCGTCCGCAGCCGGGGGAGGTCGGGCGGCAGGACGGACATGCGGGTCAGCCTCCGTTCTGTGCCTGCCGGGCGGCCCTGCACGTCTCGCACAGGGGATTGGCAGGAGCGCCGTACCGCGCGCACGGCCGGCCGCACTTTGCGCAAGGGCCGGTTTGGCTCGGCGACCAAGTGACGGGCTGCGGTCGGCTGACGGGGGGAGTGGGGGTGGTCATGGTGCGCTCCTGGGGACGGAGTAGAACCCAGACTCAATCATATGTTCGATTTACCGACCTGGGCGGACCCTCGTGCGACGCCGCCCGCCCGCCCGGATATACCTCCGTATACATGGGCAATACGGGTGAGTTTTCGTGCTGCTGCTGTCTTTCGGCTGCGAGAGCCCCCGTAAGGGGTGGAGAGGGGCCGCAGTGGCTCTGACCAGGAAGGCATCGAGATGAAGCGCATCACCCGCTGGTACACCCCGCTCACCATGGACGCCCGGCCGAAGCGGTTCGCCAGTTCCGAGCAGCCCGGCGCCGTCGTCACCGTCCAGCAGCCCGGCGGCCGGGCGCAGCGGTTCCGGCTGACGGACACCCGGCTGTACGGCGTGCGCCGTGGCACGTTCGCGGCGCGGAAGTGCGGTCCTCGCCGGCGGCCGTCTGGCCGCGATCACCGATCTCCGCTACCGCTACGGCGCCACCCGCACGATGATCTCGGACAACGGCCGTGTCGCCGTCGCGCAGCGCGCGGTGCGCGTCTGGCGCCCCAGCACCTGATCCCGGCCGCCCTCGCGGGTGGGCCGGCCTCCTGAACCGGCAGGTACGAACGGGCGTTGCCGCGTGCAGATCAGACCGCCCCGTCCCCGCCCGGCCGACGGCTCGGGCAGGGCAGGCAGGGCCCGGAGGTAACGGACTCGGCCACAGCTTCGGGGGCGGGTTGGGGCCCGCACCTACCTCGGTCACCTGCTGCTGGCCAGGAGATGTTGATCTTGGGGAGCTCCACGTCGAAGACGAGCGTGGCGTTGGGGCGGGATGAGGCCCGGGTAACCGCGGTCGCCGTACCCGTAGTCACTGGTGACGGTGAGACGCGCCTTCTCGCCCAGAGACATCGCGGGAACACCCTCCTCCCAGCCCCTGATGACCCGGCCGACACCGATTTTGGTGACGAACGGAGTGCCTCTGTCCACGGAGGAGTCCAACTTCTTACCTCTGTAGCGTGCCGGTGTAGTGCATCGTGACGGTGTCGTCTGACCTGGGGAAATTCGCGCCGTCTCCTTTTTGACGACCTTTTTTGTGACTCCCATGCGTTCCTCGTTCTCCTCGTCGCCGATGGGCGGTCCTGCTGTCGCAGGCCGCCGACCGGATGTTGTCACGGCCGGACCCCTCCAGCCCGAAGGAGCAGGAGGCCAACTCGCAGCGGTGGGGGCTGTGCTAGCGGACCGAGTGAGCAGGCAGGGCGAGTGGCCGGGCCGGCGTAGCGCCGGTAGCGGGGGCGCAGTGCAGTGGAGGGTGGGGGAGGGGACCTTGGATATGTCGATGTATCACCACTGATTGCTGTCTGTATATAGAAGTTAACTCCGTGGAGTGAGTGATCCACTGCAAAGAGTGACTATCTCGTTGTAGTGGGCCTCTCCGCCGCCACGTCGCACAACACTCCTGCCTATGCCGGGCGCTCATGCGGCTCAACTGCCTTGGGCGCCGAGAACGGCCTGGTCCGGTATGTGGTTTTCCAGCGAGGGGACGTGGGGCAGTTGCGCACATCGGCAGGAAAACGGCGGGGTGCCCGCTGGGTTTTGGCGGGTGCCGTGGGGCTTGCCGTGTTGGCGGGGCCGGCGGCCAGTGGGGCGGCGGTGGCTGCTTCGGGGCCGGGGGTCCTGAGCTGGGGCGCGGGGGACGGCGGTCAGTTGGGTGATGGGGGCCGCGCCGACCGCTGGTCGCCGGGGCCGGTATCCGGCCTGGACGGGGGGAAGGTGAAGGAGATTTCCGCAGGGGGCACGGGAAGCGACACCTCGTTCGCCGTGGCCCGGCTGGATGACAACACGGTACGAGCCTGGGGTGATAACTCGGCCGGGCAGTTGGGCAACGGCTCTCGGCACGATCGGGCTGTGCCGGGTGTGGTGAGCGGGCTACAGGGTGTCGATGACGTGTCGGCGGGCGGCGCGCACGTTCTGGCGGTCAGCGGGGGCCGGGTGTGGGCGTGGGGCGAGAACCGGGACGGCCAGCTGGGCAACAACCGCTTTGGTGACGACAGCGCATCCCCCGTGCGGGTGCCGGGCATTGCCATGGCCCGGCAGGTGGCCGCGGGCTGCGACTTCAGTCTCGCGCTGATGGAGGACGGCACTGTGTGGTCGTGGGGCAGCGGCGTTCACGGCCAACTCGGCACGGGTGAGCGTGCCGCGCAGAGCGTGCCGCAGGAGGTCAAGAACGTGAGCGGCGTCGCGGAGATCGCGGCGGGCTGCCACCACGGCGTTGCCCGCACCGAGGACGGCGTCGTGTGGGCCTGGGGCGACAACTCCCAAGGACAGCTCGGCGATGGCAGCGCCAAGACCAGCAGCAGCGAACCGGTCAAGGCCAGGTGGTTGAGGGACATCGACCACATCACCGCCGGTGCCGACCACACCTTCGCCATCCGCGACAACAAGACCGTCTACGGCTGGGGAAGCAACCGCTACGGGCAGTTCCTGGAACCCGAAACCGGCGACGACGCGGGACGGGCCAATCGCAACGTCCCCGTCGAGATCGAGGCGCTGGCGGGTGCCAGCGAGATTGCCGCAGGCCGCAGCCACAACCTCGCCGTCTTCGCCAAAAAGATCGTCGCCTGGGGCGCCAACGGACAGGGCCAGCTCGGAAACGGCACGAACGCCGACCGCTTCACCTTGGTGACAGCGGTGACCGGCGACCTCCAGCACGTCGCCGCCTCGCTGGCGGGCAACTCCAGCTACGCCTACTGAGCACCCCGTCAGCACCCCGGAAAGGGACACCACCGTGAACACGAACCAGACCCACCTTCCTGCCCGCCACCGCCGGCTGCGGACCGCCGGCGCAGCGTCAGCGACCGCGGCCATGCTCCTCGCGGCGCTCGCGGGCGGCGCCTCCCCGTCGGCGGCCGACACCTCGCCTGATCCGTGGGTATACAGCTGGGGGGCGAATGCCTCCGGTGAGCTGGGCAACGGCTCGACCGTGGCCCTGCAGACCCCGGGCCCGGTCCAGGGACTGGCGCGCCAGGACGTCAAGCAGCTCGCCGCCGGCGGCAACGGAGCCACCGGGCCGTTCGCGGTGGCGCTGCTGAAGAACGGCACGCTCAAGTCCTGGGGCGACAACGCCCAGGGGCAGCTGGGAGACGGCACTGTCAAGGCCCGTTCGTTCCCCGCCGCCGTCGTGGGCCTCAGCGGCGTGCAGTCCCTGGCGGTGGGCTGTAATCACGCGCTGGTGCTGAAGAACGGGCGGGTGTGGGCCTGGGGCCGCAACGACAGCGGCCAGCTGGGGGACGGAAGCACCAGCGCCAAGGACACCGGCACTCCCAAGCCCGTCGCCGTCCAGGGCCTGGACAAGGTCAAGGCCGTCGCCGCCGGCTGCCAGTTCAGCATGGCGCTGCGCCAGGACGGCACCGTATGGACCTGGGGCAGCAACGACAAGGGGCAGCTCGGCATTGGCGGCACGACGAACCGCAATACACCCCAGCAGGTGCCGGGGCTGGCTGAGGTGCTCACGCTCGCACCGGGGAACTCGCATGCCGCCGTGCTCACCGCCGGCCGCACCGTCAAGGCGTGGGGCCTGAACAGCAGCGGCCAGCTCGGCAACGACACCATCGTCGACAGCGGCACACCGGTCGACGTGAAGCATTTGGAAGGTGTCGAGAAGCTCGTCGCAGGAAGCAGCCACCACGTGGCACTCCTGTCCGACGGCAGCGTCAAGGGCTGGGGCCGCAACACCGAATACGAACTCGCCGACGGCACGGCGGTCAACCGCACGACCCCGGTCCGCATCGAGGGACTGGACAACGTCCGGGACATCGCCGCGGGAAACCTGCACACGGTCGCAGTTCGCGAGGACCAGTCCGTCATCGGCTGGGGCTACAACGGCAACGGGCAGCTGGGTGACGGCACGACGGCCACTGCCGTCAAGCCGGTCACCGTGCTGCCCGCCGGCAGCGGTGTCAACCGTGTGGCCGCCGGCTGCGTCGGCAACGGCACCTTCGCGTACTGACCCTGTCGCCTCTTCGAAAGGAACCCATCGTGAGTGTTCGTAGCGTCTGGGCTCGCCGGGCCCTGGCCATCGCGGCCGTGATGTGTGCCGGCGCTCTCTACGCGGCGCCCTCGGCCGGGGCCGTTGCCGCGCCGGCCGCGCCGCTTCCGGTTGAGTGTGCCCCCGACGACAAGCAGTGCCAGCAGGAGCAGAAGGACAAGGAGCAGGAGGCCAAGCGCGAAAAGGGCGAGAAGGACGCCGATTCCGGGCGGGAGCAGGTCACCAAGGACTCCGAGGCCGCGAAGAAGGACATCTCCAAGGCACAGGGCCAGGTGGATTCCTGCCCGCCGCAGTCCAAGGACTGCATGAGCAAGCTCGTCGGCGACCAGCGCGAGAAGGAGCAGGGCATCGACGACACCAAGCGCAAGCTGCGGGACTTCCATCCCGAGCCGCAGAACAACGCCGGCACCGCCGTGGACCACGCCTGCGCCGACTTCGCCGACACCCTGCCGCCCTCCACTACCGGCGACCCCTCTCTCACCGACATCTGCGAGCTGATGGCCCAGTGAACAACACCGCCCGCCCCTCCCGCAGCCGCCATCTCCGACGCCCCGTCCTGCTGCCCGCCGCCGCGCTGGCGCTGACCGCGCTCCTGCCGCAGTCCGCGGCTCTGGCCGCCAGCCCCGCCCCCGCCCAGGAGACGGCGGCTCGCCCGGCCATCCCGCAGGCGCAGGCATACGACAAGAACAACAAGCCGATGGCGTCCATCGAGCCGGTGGTGCGCTACTGCGCCGGCACGCCCAGCGGCTGCAGTTTCAAGATCGATGCCGTGGATCAGCCGCAGCAGTTCTTCAGCACCGTGAAATCATTGGGCAACGCGGTCGTCAACTGCACCAAGAACGACATCACGGTGGACCGCACGATCCAACTGCAGACGGGTAGCCAGGACAACCTGGGCGGGGAGATCACCGGCTCCATCGCCGTGCAGGGCAGTATCAACGCCTCCGGCGAGGTCTCGGCCGGCGTCAACGGCGAAGGCCACGCCACCGCCAAGACACCCAACCTCAAGGACGGGCCGAATGCCGAGGTCGGCGCCAAGGCCGGCGCCAACGCCGGCGGCAAACTCGGCGCCCAGATCGGCCTGCAAGCCAGCTTCTCCGCCGCGTTCAAAGCCCAGTACTCCAAAACCTGGACCACCACACACACCGAGTCCACCAAGTACCAGATGACCGTCAAGCGCGGAGACGTACTGGTCTTCGGCGCCAGCGCCGCCATGGAACGGATCTCCGGCACCCTGACCACCAACCGCGGCCAGCGCGTCACCAACGTCATCGTCGATGGCCCCTCCACCGTCAACAGCAGCTCCTTCATCGCCCGCACCAACACCGCACCCGGTGACACCTGCGACCGCCTGCGCCCCCTGGGCCGCACCGCGGCAGACGACGACCGCTCCCTGTCCTCCCACGGCCGCTCCCTGCAGGCACCCAAGGACCAGACCTCGGCCCCGGAGCCGGCCGGCGCCCCGTCCATGCCGGAGCCCGCGGACGGCCTGACCCCGCTCCCGGCCCGTCTCGAAGGAGAGGCAGGCAAGACCCGGTGATCCGCTCTTCATCAGCCCAGCACCGCCCAACGGGGGCACCCGCGCTCTGTGTCGCCTTGGCCGGCATCGTATTCGCGGCGGCGGCCGCCACCGCCCCGACGGCCACCGCCGCCGAGCCCGCCCGCGACGTTCCCGTGATCAACGCGGATTTCACCGAGCCGTCTTTCACCGCCAGCGGAAGCGCAGACAAGCTCAAGGGTTGGAGCGTGCAGTACCCCTACCGGCTGCTGCCCGCGGACGCCGCCCACCCCGACAACGTTCCCGCCCTGCTGCTGCGCAACAAACGCGCCACCGACCAAAGCGTGAGCCAGCGCCTGCGCGGTGTACGGGCCGGCGCCCAGGTCACCGTCACCTTCGATGACAACACGCTGCGCCGTAACGGCGCCTGTACCGACACCCAGATCGCGGCCGGCCAGCCCTACACCCTCCAGGGGTCCGGCGGACCACAGCAACAGTTCACCACCGACCCGAACAGCACCCTCTGGCACCGCGGCCGCACCTACACCTTCACAGCAAACGAGAACGAACCGCTCATCACCTTCGCCTCGGCCCAAACCACCGGACGCTGGGAATGCGGTCCCCTCATCGCCAAACTCCGCGCCACCCACCTACCGCCCGCAGTGGACAAAACGGTATCCAAAAACCGGCTGCCCACCCCAGAAGCGTTCGAGGGCAACGACCGCATCGACACACGCACAGCAGCCGACCACTGCGCCAACGCCCGCAGCAACTGCACCTACACCGTCGACAACACCTACTCCTACACCTACTACGACACAGCACGCGTCATCGGCGAGGCCTACCTCAACTGCACCCGCAACACCATCGGGCACGACCGCCCCGTGCACTTCACCGGACGCTCCCAGGACAACCTGAGCCAGCAAGCAGGCATCGACCGCCTGTCCAACCTCAAAGACAACCTCAACCAGCAGTTCCAAGCCGGCATCACCAACAATGGCGCCCCGCCATGGCGCTGGACCACCACCACCGACCGCAAGATCCACGAAACCATCGAAGCCGGCGAAGCCAGCTGGATCGAAGCCCAGCCGGGCCGCCAGCGCACCGACGGCTGGTTCATCAGCAACACCGACGACCTCGACAAGCAAATCCGCCTGCACGTCGTCACCGACGGACCATCCCCCCTGGTCCCCGACCGCATCTACCAGCGCACCGGCCCGATGACCACAGCTGAGCAGCAACGCTGCCGCTCCGACCGTCCCACCGCCCCCACCCCTGTGGATGCGGCCGCCCCGGCGTCAGCCACTGACCGCAACGACTGACACCTCCTCCCATGAGCCAGTGAACTGCGCATACATGCCTGAAAGTTTCTGCGGACCCGTTGCGTATGCGCAGTATCACTGGCATCGGGGTACGGTGCCGCCGGGGCCTTGGATGGAGTCAGGCGACGTCCGGTACCGCGAGCTGGCAGACCGTTCGGTGAGGCGCCGTACTGCATCTGGGCAGTGAGGTACGGCACCTCGCCGGTCGAGGGCGCGGGGCGCCGCAGTCACGGGCCGCGCCACTCGAACCGGCCCAAACAACGTTCTCTGGGCCCTGACCTGTGATCGCGCCCCGTTCCAAGCCGTCCCAGTCCCCGCCGCAGCCGAGTGACAGGCGGTGCTGGCGGAGGTTGCCAGTTCTACCGGGTTTGCCGCGCACCCCCGACGAGGCTGCGGCATACGGCCCCCGTTCGGGTGAACCACTTGCAGTGCTGGCTGGGCTAGGGCGGCAGGTGATGTTCAGCGGCGGCTGGCGCTGGCTAGTGGAGCTCACTGCATACCCCGAGCCGCGAGGCCGCATGGTCCGGTTCGAGCGGGTGTCGGCGGCGATCAGCTTCGGGAGCCCCATTGGACGTGCCGCATCGCTTGCCTATGCGGAGGCGATCCCGCACCTCTTACCGCGGTTGTGCAACCTTCTCGATCCGGATCGAAGAAATCGTGTCGTTGAAGTCCACGCTGAGGTCGTAGTTGCGCCAGCTCAAACCCCTGGGGTCCGGGTCCAGAACTTGGGACTTTCCCTGGAAGTTCGGCTCCGTGAAGACGGTCAGACGTCGACCCGCAGCGACGGAGATCGACGAGATCCTGTCGTTGAAGCCGATCCTCTTGAGGTAGTCGTTGTCGATGTCCATGTCGTCCAGGGGTTTGCGTTCCCCCGTACAGCCCCGCTCGGCGTAGACGTAGCAGGTCGGCCACTGCTGACTGTCGACGCTGCCGTTGTAAAGGGTGTCGCGGGGTTTGCCGGAGATGTCCTCGGAGGCGCTGAGTAGGCCGGGGGAAAACATGAAATCGCTCATGGTGTTCCTGGAGTAGTCGAGTTACAGTCCGTAGCCGATCCTATACTCTGTGGTCATGTCGTGGCGCACTCCGCGGCTTGGCCTCCGCGGGGGGTCGGCTGTTGCCCGTAGCTATGGACTGCTGTTCGTGCTCGGCATGGCGGGGCTGGTGACAAGTCGCTGCGGCTTTGACGGTGACAAGCGATGACGTTCCAGCCGGACAGGGCGCAGCGGTTCCTCAGCCGGCGCGTGATGATCGGCGCTGAGTTTTCAGTGGTTCGGGGTTCTGTTTTCAGTTGGGGTCCATGGTGTCTGGCCTCGTGGTTTGCTGTTGGTGTGTGCCCGGGCTGAAGACTGGACGCGGAACTGGCGCTGAAGAGCGACGCCGAATTCGGGTGAAGGCTGAGAGCTGAGTCTGTAGGCGTGGTGGTCGCTTAGGCCGTGTCTTGCGGGTCGTGGCGGGTGCGGAAGAGGTTGTGCGGGACCTGCGCGGTGCAGAGTTCAGGAGCTATGGGTTCGCCGAGATGGATCCGGTTCCGTTTGTGGTCGACCGTTATGATCTGTACGGAGATCTCCTGGCCTTCGGTGAAGGCCTCCGTGGTCGGGGTCGGCCCGGTGAGTGGAATGAGTCCCTCGACGCAGTGGTCGAGGTGCACGAAAACTCCGATGGGCGCGATCTTCGTGATGCGTCCGCTGACGGCCTGACCGACGCGGAAGCGAGGCAGCAGGTTTTCGTGCTCGGCCCACTCGCCGAGCACGACTCCTACTTGGTGGTTGTGGTCGGCGTGCCAGACGACCTGGCCGGTGACCTGCTGCCCCACGGTTGGCAGTTCCATGCATCTGGGCATCCTGTCGATCCTGGCCAGGACCACGGCGTCGGGGCGGCCATCGATGGAGAGGAAGACTCCGAAAGGCTGCCGGCCGATGACCTCACCTGTGATGCGGGTACCGACGGGCAGAACGCGGACGGTCTCGGCCCAGGCCGAGGCGGCGTCGGGCATGTACCTGCCGTTCTCCCCGGGCCAGGAGTACTCGCTCATCCGCAGATCATGGCATGTGCTAGTCACGCCCGGAGGGCTGCGGTCAGTCGCTGGTCTGGGAGGTGGCTGGCTGCCGTGAGCTTGCTTGTTCGCGGGTTCCGTTGTCCTGCTTCCGAGCGTGCCCTGGCTCGGGGAGCCCTGCGGGGCTGTTGTCGTACCCCTGCGTGATCATTGGGGTGTGTCTGCGCTTCCTGATCTGCATCCGGCCCGGCTGTTCCTTGACGATTCCGGGCCCTACGCCCATCGTCCGGAGCTCCTGGAGGAGCCTTTGTTCTGGTGGGGGCACTTGGATGCCTGCCTGCGCGGTGGGACGCCCCGCTCATGGTTGGGGCATCACGACACGTTTGGCTTGCGGGCGTTCTCGCGTCGGCTGTGGGCTGGGGCCGACCAGCCGGTGTTCACGGTCCCGCTCGCCGACGGGCTGCGCCTGCATGTCGTCTATCGGAACGCCGCCGAGGACGTCGGAGTCGATTATGTCGTCCATCACCCGGATTGGGTGGAGGCCGAGTTTCTCGCCCGCGATGACGGGCACTGGAGGGGACCGGCCCTGTCCTGGGACGAACTGGTTGGTGTGGCCGACAATGGCCTGCCTGGCGGGACGACGACCGACCCTGACACCCGGCTGCTCCTGCTGCTGCCCGCGCTCGGGGATGGTGACGTGCCGGCTGGCGCGGGCAAACGGCTTGCCGCGTGCCTGCGGGACCGCCTTGCCGCTGCCGAACCAGGGCGGCTGGCTGCGGCCGTGCTGCGGCACCAGGGCCCGGCCGGCCCTTCCCGGTGGAGTACTGATGCCCACGGCGTCCGGACCGACGACGGCAGCTACTCGTTCCGTAATCCTGCTAACCGGGACGCGCTGCCAGACTGCCGCCTCGCCCAGGTATCCGCCGCTCTCACGGAACGCCGAGCCCTCCGCCCCTGTGACGGCCAACCGGTCGAATGCGGTCCGGACGGCTGCCGTGCCACGCCCCGCTCCGCCGCCGGCTGCTCCCGCAGGGCCGCGTACACGGCCTGGTTCGCCGCCCTGACGATGGAGGAAACGCCACCGCCCTTCTGACCTGTCGCCGGTCAGAACTGAGTAGCCGTCACGCTTCTGACCTGCGACTGTGCAGTTTGACTGAGCGGGCTGGCGGCTGTATTGGCTCATTGAATCTGCGCAGAGAGCGGGGTGGGCTGGCTGCTGACCTTCGGAGTTCCTAGGCCGGGGTCTGGCTGCGCAGGTTGGTTGAGTACTGCGCAGTTGCACTGATCCTCGACACCAGTCCTGCCGTTCGGTCGGGGCGGGGACTCGACGCTGGTTCCTGAGTTTATCCGGGTGTCGGAGTGAATCAGTGTTGTGAGTCGGGATGGAGGCGGCGGGTGGTTATTCTGGATTTTTCTGGTTGTGGGGGTTGGTATAGGTAACTCGGTGATGAGGCCTGATGCTGAGAGGTACCCGGAGGTGGCGGCCTGTGGAGGGGATCTGACGGCCGCGCTGCGGGCTGCCGCCGGGCGGATGGGTGTGAGGTTGGTCGGACTGGGCGAGGCGTATCCACCTAAGGGGTTGTCACGCCACTTTGTGGCTGCCTTGGAGGCGGAGTGCGGGGATGTCCAAGTGAGCCTCCGGCCTGAACGCCGCGAAGTTGGGGTGACGCTGAGGCTTCCCCTTGTGGGTGACGCGGCTGTGGGTGCGGTGGGGTCCTTGGAGGTCGTGATTGAGGTTGCTCAGGCTTGGCAGGCAGGGATGCCGTTGGCAGACATGGCCGCCAGGTGGGAGTTCCTGATGGTGAGCCCGAAGGCTCTGGCGCACGACGAGGGTACAGGGGCCGCCTATGAGTGGGAGAGCGTCCGGCGGCTGCCTGACCGGCTTGTGGACCAGACTCTGGTGGAGGCGGCCTTTCGGTCCCCGCAACTGAGCTCTCTCTTTCCCATGGTCAGCCACGGATCCTTGCAGTTCCGCCGGCTTACGGTTTCCGCTCCAGGAAGTGATGTCCCGAGCGTCTTTCCTTTCGGAGAAGGTCGCTGGCGTGTGATCTGCCTGTGGGACCGGGACATTCCGGTGAGGACGGCCGACACTGTTGAGGAAGCCGTCAGGCTGGTGGTGGAAGGGCTCCCGGAAGGGTGCGGTCCAGCGCTCGAGGTGATCCATGATGCCAGGCGGGCGATGGAGACCAAGTCCAGGGGCGGTGACCGGACCGAGGACGAGACCCCCGTCCGGAATCCGAACGCTTGAGGACTCTTGGGCGCCAGCTCACCGGTGGCGAGTGAGGACGTCATCGGAAAGCCCAGGCGGGGCCGGCACGAGACGACCACCACGCACCCCACTGCCGGCCGGGCCCGCTTGCGGGCCCTTCGGCCTGGAGGCGGAGCCGGAAGGCCCGGGGTGGGAGCGAAGCGGACACCCCGAACAGGCCGAAGGCCTGGACCCCGTGAAACGGGGTCAGCTTCGAGGGAGCGCAGCGGACTCGAAGCAGGTCCGCAGCGAAGCGCAGGACCCCGGCCCGAAGGGCCGCCCCTGGCTCGGCGAAGCCGAGCCCAGCCGAGCGCAGCGAGGCGGTTCTCTCCTGAGCGCGCAGCGCTCAGGTACCCGCGGAGCGGGTACCTGAGCGCTGCGCGCTCAGGAGAGAACCGCCTCGCTACGCTCGACGGGGTTCGGCTTCGCCGAACCAGAGCCGGCCCTTCGGGCCGGAGTCCTACGCTTCGCTCCGGACTGGTTCGGGGTTCCGCTTCGCTCCACTCCGAATGGCCTGCTCCGCAGGCCTAGATGACCCCCCGTTTCACGGGGTCCGGGCCTACGGCCCGTGGGGTGGGTCCGCTCCGCTCCCCCACCCCGGGGTCCTTCCGGCTCCGCCTCCAGGACCAGCCCGCTCCGCGGGCGGCTGGCAGCAGGGAGGGGGCATGGCTGGCTCCCGGCCTGTGGAGTTCCCAGGGCTGGTCGCGGCGTGCTGAACGCCGGTCGCGGCTCACCGGTGCAAGCATGTGTTGCTATGCGGCACCCGCGGGGTGGGTGCCGGCTACGAATGCAGCTGTGTCACGTAGATGCCTGTAATACCTGACGGCTTCTTCGTCATCTATGAACGGCAAAACCTTGTCCAAGGCCGCGAGACACCCAAGCAGGATCCGGTAGAGCCTGTCGTCCAACCGACCCTCCAAGGTCGAAATCACACAGCCCGCAGTCTCTGTATCCAACAGCACCATGTCTTCACCCTCGACCACAGACCAGTACGCGGCACGAGGAAAAGGCACTTTCATGTGCTCATCCCACATCCGGGCAAGCGACTCCAACTCCACATCCGTCATACCGCCAAGCATCCCCCATCCCCGAAGAGCCGCCCACCCGCCTCCACCCAGGGACGGTTCCGGCCCTCGCCACCAAGACCACATGGATCGGGTGACCCATGTGCTTCAAAATAGCTTCCGGATGAAATCTGGACCCCTTCTAAGCACCGCTACCCAACCGCAGGCGGCGATGCGGCGTTCGGTGCGACACCGCGTGTCCCTGTCCAGCTCAACTCACCCCGGTGACACCACCCCCGCAAGCCGCCACCCGCTGACCTGACCAGCCCAAAACCGAACACCCACCCAGAAAGACACCAGCTGCGGCTTGCTGGACAACCACCCACAATGTCGCAGCTTCGCAGGTCAGACGACTGGCAGCGTCGCTTCCTGCGCAGTCCAGTGAGCCAGCCAGTCAGCAACCCGCTCACCCGAACCGCACAACCCCGCTGCTGCATCGTGGGAGCTACGCGCGGCATACCATCGCGTGGCGGTTCAAGGACTTGTGAAGACGTGGTAGTTGGTCAACCTGCGAACCAGGGTGATGACGTCGTGGTGATTGGTCTTCCAGAGGATGTCTTCCAATGGTTGGAGTCGTGGACGGGCCCGCTGGAATCCGACTGCATGAGCGAGCTTGATCATGTCTCCTGGCTGGCATGTGTCCTTGAGGGCTTGGACCAGCGAAGGAAAACTTGATGCACCTCTCTCGGCTCCTGCTGCCAGAAGGACCAAATCGGCTCCTTCCCCAAGGCCGCGCGCCCTCAGTCTGTTGATCAGCTCAGCAAGCGCTTTCGCATCGCGCCACTTACCAGCGCCCTCCAAAATCCCTGCAAGTATTTCCGACTCCTTCATTCTCTTGAACTCTAGAATGATTTCTACCGTCTCGAAGGTATCCCGGACGACTCCGATCTTCTCAGTGACGACATGGGCCGAAAGGATTTGCTTGCCTCTTCGAAAGGACTCGATGACGATCAGCAGGTCCTGAGCAGTTCGTTTCTTTGCAATAGACTCAAGTAGAATCCGGTCGTCCCCAAAATGGCCATCGGTACGGAGGAATTCGACGATGGGAGTGATCTTGTGTGGGTTTCCGCGGCTTCCCAGCTCCTGGATGAGCTGAACAGCGTGTACTTCCTTACCTTGTGCACGAAGTTCCTTGATGAGAATTTCCCACGTTCGCGGGTGAAGGTTGTCGAGCAGGCCCTCAGCAAGGACCGTTAGGTTTCCCCCCGATACGTATTCCGAGATTCGACGTGCGGTGGATTGGGTTGACCTATTTGGCTGCTGTTCGGCAGGTGGGGCGGCCGGTGCTCGTCCAAGCCAGGCCAGTAGCTTCTCCGGTGAGATCGGCCGGATGCCTTCCGGTCGCTGATTAGTCTTTTGCCGGCCCCGCGCCACCTTTTCGGCTTCGTTCCAGATGACGCGTGCCTGGCGCCGGCGGGACAGCGCGATTTCAGCATCCTTGGAACAGATATCGATCACTGCTTCCACGAAGTCCCATCTCAACGCCACGCCGCTGAGCCATTCCGAAACGGTTGAGCGGGCCGGCACCTTCTTGAGCCCTTGGAAGTGTTCCAGAGTGAACTGGTCGATCAAGCGGGTCATGCTAAGCCCGGATTCGTCGAGCCATCCACGGAGCAAGATCGCCACATCATTGATCTCCGGTGAGGCACCCCGGGTGGGCCCCCACCCCCTGCCGGTCTTCCGTTGCCCGTCCACGGCCCTCCCCATGGCCCCCGACCGCCTGTGCGGCACCGTTCGGAGACGTTCTCCGGACTTGTCCGGATGCTGTTTGCTGCAGGTCATTCCAGCACAGCAGGGTCATATCAACAGCGCTTTCACCCGAAAGAGCTGGTCTGGAGGGGCCTGCCGGCACGGCGTCGCAAACCACCCGGCAGGCCCCGGCACCCCGCAAGGAGGCACCGTGAACCAGCCTAAAGGCTCTACCGGCCCCTGCCGAGAGAACCTGATCGCGTACCTGGCCGCCCTGACCACCGGCATCATCCTCGTCAGCCTCGGCGTCAGCCCCTCGGCCGTCATCACGGTCGCCCTCGGCATGAGCGTTTTGTACGAGAAGTTCGGCGCAAGCACTCAGCACGGCGACCGGCGCATGAACGCGGTGGCACAGGCCGCGGCAAGCAACCGGCAAGCTGCCTCCGGATTGAGTCAGTACAACGAAGAAGAAGGAGATGAAATCTCCGTCGACGAAACTGACGCGCTGTCCTGACCTCAGTAAGAGGGACGGCTGGGAGGATGCCGATCCGCTGTTCGACCGGCATCCTCTTCCTCTGTTATGACGGCATCAACTACCGCCGCCCTCAACCTTTTTGGACGTCTTAGCCAAGAAGTCTTGCAGCCACTTCCACTGCTGTTGTGGTGTCGGCCCATCCGGATTCGCAGGCGGCGCGGGGGCCGGGGGCGGGTAGGACCGGAGCGCCTTCTTCAGAACAGAGTCAGTCTCCAGCGGATCAGTCCACGGATCACTGACCTCCTCACGCTCTACCCATGCCTGAACCGCCGCCAGAAACCTGTCACGACCGGACATTCATTTCCCCCTTCAGCTGCACGCCCGCACACCCGCTACTGCTCTCCAACGTGCTGGATCGCGGCCATCCACCCCGCCATGAAGTCTTCAGCCGAGTCCAGTTCTCCGGCGCGACGAAAGCCTCCGGCCAAGTGCTCGATCATGACCTCCTCCCGCTGCTTGCTGAGATGGTCGACGAAGGGTTCCAAGCAGAAGCTGAGAACTTCGCCGCCTCGAACTTGTCGAAACGTCGCACTGTGGTGATCGCAAGCTCCCCCCAGGCTCAGCTCGTCAACACGACCACCCCCTCGCGTTTGGCCCAGAGACCGACGGCGTCGTGGTCAAAACTCCCTGCCGGCCAACACCCGGTCGGCGAGATAGTGCGGACACGTCCTGTCATGCCAGGTAACCGTCAAACGCCCTCCCCAGAGAACGAGCGTCCGCACCGCGCTGGCAGCAGGCGCCGCCTCGCAGAAGGAACACACCACCATCCGCGGCCGAAGAACATCCACCCGACCCACTCCCTTCCCGGCTCTCGCGCACCCGATCGAGACCACCTCTACCAGAAGCCCCCGGGCCACGAACCCATACCCGCAAGTAGGACCCGCACCTCAGAGGGCGGCCTGGCTCGCCGCCCGCGACAACCTCAGCATCCGCGCCGCAAACCGTTGCATCACCGCCGCCCGACAACAACTCGACGCCGGGCAGTAGCGAGACGAGTGACGGATCGACACCACAAGCGGCCCGCCGTACCGCCCCCAGCCGGCCAGCCTGCGGCTAGAGGACGTCGCCCCGCCACAGGAACCGGCCGACACCGCCGGCGCCGGCGTCCGCTTCGACCGGCTCGTACTCGGACCGACCACCCGGCCCGAACCGGCCGTGCTCCGACATCGACATCGCCCCGTCCACAACCTCCTAAGGAGGCCAGCCGGTGACGTCGAACAGCATCCCGTCCAGGGGACCGAGCTCGACGTAGACGTGCACCGGTTTCGGCCCCGGGTCCCGCTCGCTCGGCTCCACCCCGTACACACGACGATCCACCCACCACGCATCCACCCCCACACCCAACCACCACCAGACCGGGCCCGGGCGGTGATGCGCCGGCCGCCTTCGAAGGAATGAATTCCCGCGGGGGGGGGGCGGGTCCGCCAGCCCGTGCACCAGGGCTGGCGCTAGGCCGTAGCCCGAAGATGATCACCCAAGGTCACCGCACCCTGACGTGATGTCAGTGCCAAGTGCTTTCATGGGGCCTGCTGCGCGGGGAGCACAGCCTGACTGGGAGGGGATCCCTCAATGCCTTCTGTCCGGGAGCACTTACGCAACGGTTCGATCGTCCGGGCGCACTGGCGGAACCCGGCCGGTTCGAGCAAGCAGGTCGGCCTGCTCGTCATGTTCGGGCTGGCGATCTTCGTCTTCGGGAGCAAGCCGATGGGCGGTGCCGCGCCAGTGGAACAGCTGCCGGGGCCGCAGTCGACGGTGTACCCGATCAAGTGGCCTGGCTGGGACAAGCCGGTCGTGGTGCCGACGCCGACAGTCTCCTATCCGATCGTCTTCCCCAGCCCGGGCAGCGGCCAGTGACCCGGCGTCCGCCCGCGCGGCGTCCCGGCCGCGGCCGCCGTCCCCGCAGGCGCAAAAACTCCGACATCGAGAAGCTCGGGCTGATCGCTCTGGCGGGCGCCGTGGCCCTGAGCCTGGTGGTGGGGGTGCTGCGGTGGCTGGCCGAGCATCCCTGGGTGGTGGTGCTCGCGCTCCTGGCGGCCGCGGTCGCCAGCGGCGTGTGGGTGTGGCGGCGAAAGGAGGCCGCACAGTGGGAGCGGGTCCGCTCACAAGGCCTGCGCTACGCAGTCGAGCAACTCGACCGTCTCCACCACCGACAGTTCGAGTTCGCGGTGAGGGACCTGATGCACCGCGACGGCTGTACCGACGCCCAGCAGGTCGGCGGCCGCGGCGACAACGGCGCCGACGTCAAAGCGACCGACCCCTACGGCCGGCGCTGGGTCATCCAGTGCAAACACCGCAAGGCCGGCTGGGCCGGAAAGCCGGTCGGGACCCCCGACCTCCACGTCCTCAACGGCACCGGCCGCCAGATCCACGGCGGCGACGTCCTGGTCATGCTCACCAACGGCCGCATCACCACCAACGCCACCGACTTCGCCAAGTCCCAACACCTGCACCTGGTCGACCGCCACCTCCTGGCCCAATGGGCCGCCGGCTCCCGCCCCCTCTGGGAACTCCTACGAGCCGTACCCCCACCCCGCAAACCCACGTCGCTGTCTTGACCGCCCGCCCATTCCTCCGCTGCCCGGTACATCAGGATGCGCGACACTGCACCGTCCAGTTGCGGGGGCGTCACGACTGCCTGCGGGCGGCGATAGCCCCGCATCAACTTCTGAATTTCCCACACAGAATGCTTCTGTAGTCACCACTACGAGGTGGTGAGTTCTTCCAAGCCCAGGTCAAGGCACGTTGAGGACTTGGAGCTCACCACTCGCGAGACTCGTAGGACTCTGGCGGGTAGTGGTGAGCGTGCCGCTCTGCCCCGCGCCGGCCCACTGGATGTCCCATGTGGTGGTGGCGGTGACGCGGTAGCGGCCGCCGGGCGCCCGGGCGCTGGTGGCCGTGTACATGTGGCCGCAGTCCGGTGACTTCTGCTTGCCGAACCGAGGCTCGTAGGGGGTGCCGGGGCCGGTGCAGGTGATCACCGCGCCCATCAACCACACCATCTTGGCCCCGCGGGCGGTGGCCGTGACGGTGACCGAGCCAGCCGACGCGGCCGCCGACGTCGGCCCAGTCCGCGTCGGCCCCGGCTTGTTCCACATCCACACCGGCATGCCAACCAGCCCCGTGCCGTCCGGGCGGGGCGCGATCCCGATGTCCGGGCCCTCCAGGCGCAGCTGCTCGACGGCCTGCTGCGCGAGCGCCTGGACGTCGACGCCGCCGTCGGCGGGGCCGGTGGGTGACCAGCGGATGCCGCCGCGGACGTCACCGTCCCCGGTCGGGCAGGTCACCAGGTACAGCGCCCCGCCCGGATCGCCCGGCCCCCAGCCCTCCGGGGCGCCGGTGTCGAACCCGGCCGGCAGGCCCCCGTCCGGGCCGTCCGTGGGTTTCCAGTAGCAGGAGTCCGCCGAGCTGAACCGGCCCATCTCCGGCGTGGAGCACGGCACCTCCCGGCCGTCGATCGCACACGTGGGCAAGCCCGCCTCCGAGGCGGGCTTGCCCACCACCCGGGCAGGCTTGCCCACGCCCGGCTTGCCCGGCTCCTGAGCTGTGAGTTCGCAGTTGAGCTTCTTCGGTGGGCATACCACCCCGCCGCCGGGACCGCCCGCGACCGCGAACGGGAGGGCGGCCGCCCAGAGCAGCCCGGCCGCGAGGCCGGCCACGCCCAGACAGGGCCGGCTCAGCACGAGCCCTCCCGCTCGATCGTGGAGGTGTAGATCAGCCAGGGGCCGTTCCGGGGGCGTTGGGCGGTCGAGGTGACCACGTGCCGCCGCGAGCCCGAGTACGGCACCTGGGAGCCGTCCGTCTTGATCTCGTTGTAGTCGGCGGTGTCGGCGCAGTCCGTCACCGTCGCCCGCAGAGGGTCCCAGGCGGTGTCGAGGGTGGAGACCACCGGCGTGTGCCTGACGGTGCCGCGCATCGTCGTGCCGTCCTGCCGGTGCCAGAACACGGTCGCCTGGACCTCCGCCAGCGCCTTGTCCGTGGCGTACCGCGCCAGTTCGGGGTCCACCTTCGCCGCCGCGTACGAACGCTCCTCCGCCGCCGACATCGCCCTGTACGCCTCCAGGACGGCCGCGCGCTCCGCCGCCTGAGGATCTGGCGCAGCCGACGACGCGGGCGCCGCAGACGGCCCCACAGCGGGTTTCGCGTCCGTCTCAGGACTCCCGCAGCCCGCCAACACCACGACAAGCCCAGGGCCGCCGCCGCACCGATCGCCCGTAACCCCGCAGTCCGAACCCGCACCGTGCCCCCCGAGCCGCCAGCGATCACGCCACCACAGCGACCCACACAGCACGACCCCGGGCCCTTCGGGCACCCCGCCCAACCCTGGCCGGCACAGCACCCTCCTACCTCTCCAGACATATAAGTCCGGCTACTCACCAACGGTGAATGGTGTGCTGACCAGGCAAAATGCAGACCCGCAGGAAATACGCCTTCCCCCTAGGCTTCCCCCTCCAGGTTCCCCCGAGGCTTCCCCCCAGGCTTCCCCCTTGGCTTCCCCCCGGTTGACGGGGGCGGGCCGGACGCCGGGAGACTGACCCGCATGACCGAGCGCCGCCCACTGGGCACCGGCCCCCGCCCCACCCCACCCACCACCGAACCCCACGGCCCGCGCCGAGCCCGACTCGCCGCCGAAGGCACCGACATGGCCCCGCCCACCCAGGCCGCCACCGACGCCCACCAAGCCGTCACCGGCCGGCGACCCCTCGGCCCCGGCACCGCTGCGGACCGCGACTGACCCCAGCACACAGTGCGGGCCCACCCCGCCCTCCCCCAGGCCACAACCGGGTGCGCGGCCCCGCGCACCCGCTCACCACTCGTCAGTCACCACTCACCAAAAATGTCACCGAACAACTCACCGGTGACCGCCCCTCCGGGTCACCACCCGGCTGGGCAAGCCAGGCTTGCCCAGCCAGCAGTTACAACACGGTGCCGTCCAGGGCGCGGCGGTCACCGGTCAGGGCATAGCGGCGGGCTGCCAGACCTTGCTCCAGGTCCTCCCCGATCTCGTTGCACAGCAGCGCTAGGACATCGGCTGCGTGCTCGTCGGACAGGTAGGCGGGGCGACTTCGAGCATCAGCCCCCCGATGGCGTACGCGCTCGCGACGAGGCGGTCAGAGGGCGCGCATCGCGGCGATGGTCGGGTTCCGCCGGCGGATCGGCGTGGGGTGGGGGCGGTGCGGTGCGGATATCGCGGACGGCCTGGCGGACCACCGCCAGCACCGCGGGTTCGTCCGGGGCCGTCAGGCCGCTGTGGGTGAGTGTGGTGAGTCAGCGGGTGATCAGCTGAGATGACGCCGACGCGGCCGGAGACGGCGATCAGGGGCGCGCTGGGAGAGGCCCTCTAGTCGAGCGCGGCCGCGGTGGCGCGAAGCGCTCCCATATGAGCCGGTGTCAACCTGGGCTGGGAGCCCTCACGGCGCCGGGTGGCGGAACTCAAGTACGTCCAGCCGCTCCTGTCCCCCGTCAATCCTCGGGCAGCAGCGGCCGGACATGATCCACTGGTCTTCAACCTCTACTGCTGGACGCGGCTGGCGGCGTGGGCGTTGTCGTCTTTTGCCTGGGCGCGGGTGCCCGGGGTGACGCAGACGAGGTCGCTGGCTGTTGCCTCGCGCCACACATATCCGGACTTGCAGGTGGAGTCGCTGGGGCTGACCCGCCTCGCCGCGGCGTGGGCGTTGTCGTCCTGTGCCTGGGCGCGGACCCCCGGAGTGACACAGACGTGGTCACCGGAGCCAGTGGCTTCACGCCATACATACCCCGACTTGCACGTGTCCGGGTTCTGTGCGCTCTCTTCGACGCGGCTGGCGGCGTGGGCGTTGTCGTCTTTTGCCTGGGCGCGGGTGCCCGGGGTGACGCAGACGAGGTCGCTGGCTGTTGCCTCGCGCCACACATATCCGGACTTGCAGGTGGAGTCGCTGGGG
>NZ_SSBJ01000071.1 GCF_004795055.1 Streptomyces sp. A1136 | reverse complement strand
GGCCGGCCCCTGACAGCACTCGGTATCAGCGGAGCCAGCAACTCCCACTCGGCATCGGTCAGTTCATGGCGACGGATCACGAAAACATGATCCACCATCGAACGATTTTTTGAAGACGGACCCTAGTCGGGGCGCGCCTGAGCTCTGGCCCTCCGAATGGTCACCAACAGGCCCAAGAAGACGATGATGGGGTACGTACCGACCCCTAGCCACGGCACTGGCGCGTCTGTGAACAGCCAGGGAACGGCGAGAGCGGAGGCGCAGGCGGCGCTGACAGGAACGGCGTGTCGGTAGTGGCTGCGCGGCGGGTCGTAGCGGTCGAGGTCGATGGCCGTGGGCGGGAAGACCACTGGCTTGGCGGCCAGGAAGACGCTTTGCCGGGCCAGTTGGGCGGCTCGTTGGCCTGCCTCCGCGCGGAAGTCGGCGTATCGGTCGAAGTAGGCCTCAGCCATAGACAAGGTATCCGCCCCTGTCAGCGTCACCTCCCAGCCGTCGCGCTGCGCCTTGTCGTAGGCCGTGGCGATGTCGTCAGCCAGCTGCTGCCAACCGGTCACACCGGTGAGGTCGGGCAGTCTGGCCAGACCAGCCAGGATTTCCTGCATGGTGGCGCCGTCGGGATTTTTCCGTTTCCTGGGATCAGTGAAGAGCAGCAGGAGCCGGCGCAGGTAGTCGGTGAGGTCCACCCAGCACGCCGCCGGACCGTAACCGATCTTCGGCCTGGCGTTGGGTATGGAGTGGTCCAGCTTGGCCAGCTCCTTTTCGGCGGCCAGTCGAGCTCGCTTGCGAGTAATGTCCTGCTGCTCCAGCACCCCATCAGCGATCGCCTGGAGGCGGTCGGGGTGCTGCTCAGCGATGGCCCGAACCTGCTCAGCCTCGCCGGGCCTTCGGACCAGCAGCCGGCTTCCCGACGCCTCCAGGTGCTGGTAGGCCACGACCCACCGCAGCTCCCAGTACTCGATCTCCTCTGGCGTGGCAGCGCTGGCCCGCAGTAACGCGCGCAACGAGCCGATGGGTGGGAGCCGGTAGCCGTTGCAGGCTCTGGATATCTCCGCCGTGCTCATCAGGGCTCTGGACTCCCTGTACGCGCCGGGTCCCAGCAAAGATCGAAACTCCCGGGCGAACTCCCGCATGTGCGGATCGGGTCCGGCCACGTCCAGATCACTCCGCGGCCTTCCCTGTCGTCTCCCCGGCGCGCCAGCAGCTTCCCAGCCGGTGCCGGAGCCCCCCTGTAGTGGCATGCAGGGAGGCTACCCACGGCTCCAGCACGTCAAAGAAAAAACTCTGACCAGCGGCTCTGCCCTAAGAAATTCCAGGGCCTTGTACTGGCCGACGTGGCGCGATTACGAAGGAGTCTGGCCTGGTCAGGCAGGGTCTCATGACCAGCCGACGGGCCGTTGCTACTCCTCCGATCAGACCGAAAGGGTCACCATGGATAAGAACCGCCAACGCCCACGCCCCGACCGCGTCATCGACCTGATCGTCTTCCTCGCGATCTTGGCCGCCGGCGTCGTACTCACCGTCCTCGACGTCCCGGCTGGCTCCATCGCTGGTATCGCCGCCGCCCTCGCGGCCCTCTACAGCGCCTGGACGAGCGCGCGAGAGCGGCAGCCGCCGCCTCCCGACGACCCGGCGCCGGAAGAGCGGCTCACCTAGAGGTGTGTTCTTGTAGCGGTCTCTCACGGAAGCCAGACAGCCGTTCGCTCTCAGTTCGACCTTTTGAGCCAAGTCCTGGGACCGATGGAGGCCCCGCGTCGACCTACGGCTCGGCCTACGGGTCGGCCTACGCATCGCGCACCGTCGGCGCAGGCCTGACCTGGGTGGGACGACAGGCTTTGCCCCGGACAACCTTCCGGCCCCCTTGCTAACTCCTCAACAATCGCTAGCCGGGCCAGCGCCTGGCTGTCTAGGTCGAGCGTCCTCCCCAGTCCTTGGGTGCGGGCGCTCCACCTCGGACAGCAGCTCGCCCCGGCTTCCGTCGATCTCGTAGTTATGAAGGAGACCGGCAATGAGCCCGTTTTGCGGCGGTTTACGCCCCACAGGCAGTCGTCGCCCACCGAGTAGTAACCGTGGAAGTACCGGACGCCGTGGGTGCGGTGGTAGGTGGCCGGCAGCCGGTCAGGCCGGGTCTGTTCGGCCCAGCAGCGGCCCCGGTGGGCCGGATCCCGAGTGGGCCAAAATCATCGAAGGCGAACACTCGGTCCGGGAAGCGGTCCAGGACGTGCTCGATACGGTCCAGCTTCGTCTCCCGTCCGGGGTCCGGGGACTCCTTGCAGGTCTTCGTGCGTTGGAAGGTGACGCCGCGGCGGGCGAGCAGGCACCGTAACGCCTCGCGGCCGATGCGGATCATCCGGCCATGGACTGTGCGCAGGTAGGCGACGAGCTTGCGCAGCGACCAGCGGGTGAAGGGCTGGCCGAGCTTAACCGGGGGGGTGGTGGCCGTCTGGATGACGAAGTCCTCGTCGCCAGACTTGAGTCGGCGGAGACGGCCTACCGCCCACCGAGGGTCCAGGCAGGCCAGGCCCTTCTCATTGACCGCGTGGATCACATCCCGGGCAGTGTCCTCGTCTGCCTGCACCAGCTGGGCGATCACCAGTACCCGGTTCCCGCCGGCCGAGGCCAACAGCATCATCGCCCGCCGATAACGCACCGAACTCGTGCTGCTCCGGCGTACGACCTGCTGCAGCTTCTGCCCCTCCTGGTCGGTCAGTCTCCGCACACGGACGGGCTCGTCCACCGCGCCTCCAGCGGTCGGATCGGATGTCACCACACATCCAACCGCCACGACCGCCGACCCGGCGAACCTATGCGGCCACAGCACTAGGCCGTCTCTTTCGGATCTTGCCGAGTGGGCTCGTGGACGGAGAGGGCTCCCCGCGCTGGCTGCTGATGTGGTTGGCCGCCGGGCTTTCGTCGGGGTGAAGGTGAAGGAGCCGAAGGTGCCCTTCGCCGCGAAAAACAGCCCGCCGTCGTCGGCGGCGGCCAGCGCGTCCAGGCGACGACCCGGCAAAGAACACCCCTCTACCGTCCGGCCGTCGGGTCCCAACCGCCGGATGCCGCCGTTGGCGTCCCCCACCAGGAGGCCGTCGGCGTACGGCAGTGGGTCGACCACCATCCGCCGATCCCTCTCGACCGACCACTGTGACGTCCCGTCGGTGGGATCCACCGCGAGGAACCCCCTGCCTGGCCGCAGCATCCAGACCGACCCGTGGACGTATCCGACCGCCACGAACGGATCGTAGGATCCGAGGCGGACGGGCTCGTCCACGCCGACCCCGAAGGTCACCAGTGAAGGGGCCTCACAGACCGCCACCACCCGCTGCGAATCCACCGTGACGAACGCCTTCGCGTCGGGTCCCGCGAGCGGGTTCGGCAGCCGCCACCGCGCCAGGTCGCTCCCGTCGGCCGGATCGAGGAGCACCGCCTCGAACCCGCTGCCGGTCAGCACCCCGCCGGCCCACGCGAGAGTCCGCACGGACGCCACCGGCGACCCTGTCGTCCACCGGAGGCTCCCGTCGGCGAGGTCCAGGCCACTCATCGGCGTGTAGCCGCGCCAACCGCCTATCACCACCGTGTCCGAATGGACCGCGAGGTTCCCCGTCCACCTCGGTGTCGGGGCGCTCCACAGCGTCGCACCCGTCCGCAGATCGATGCAGGACAGCAGGTTCGGTGCTTGCGGCAACACCAGCACGCGGTCCCCCACGAGGACGATCCCGCGCGGCCAGGTACCGAGCGGGACGTCCCAGCGCACCGCGCCGTCGGTGCGCTCCAGGCAGACCAGCCGGGTGTGCCGCTCGTGCAGGACGACACAGTCCGGCCCCACGACGAAAGCGGAAGCGCCGCCCCGCTGGTGCAGTTCGCGCTCCCAGAGCACTGTGGCGATCATTGGGCCATCCCACCACAGGCGGCCCCCGACGACGGTGCCCCTGGACCGGGACAACACACCCAGGCGAGTCTCTTCCGGATCTTGCCGGTCAAGCCCGCAGCATCCGATGCCGCGCGTCACAAGGCGGAGGAGCGCCCGAGCACCGGACGCACTCAGGCGCTCCGACAACGCGGAGCGGCTCGGTACCGGGCCGCGCGGGAAGGGCAAGATCCGAAAGAGACGACCTAGGCCATCCACGTAATGCGGGTGATGGTCAGCGCATCGGTGTCGCCCGTGAAGAACTCCACGAGTACCGGGGCGCCCGGGACCGGCAGGTCGTAAAGGTCTCCCCACGAGTCCGCGGGGCTCGCGCCTTCGGGGAGCTGTCCGGCCTCGTGCGCGCCCGTGATCAATGGCAGGAACCGTACCACCGCCGCGAACACCTCCGGCCTTGTCGGCCATGGCCCCGAGGACGGCGGCTGCCTGGTCGGTCAGACCGTGGCTCACCGGTTGTGCGCCAGGGCCGCCAGGACTTGGTCCAAGTCGCGGACGCCGGAACGGTTGCCCGCGCGCAGGGCCGCCACCTCGGTGCGGTCCGCGTCGGTCCGGGTGGAGTCGGCCGTGGCGCGCAGGTGCCAGCGCTCCATCACCGCGAGCTGGTCGTCGCCGGCCTGGGCCGCGAGCAGCTCTTCCAGGAACACCCCCTTGCGCCCCGGGGCAAGAGCGGCAGCGATGGCGTTCGCGGTGCGCGGGACACCGGGCTCGTGGCTGTTTTCCGTTATGGCGCTCACGTCGTGCTCCTTCCGTCGGCACCACCGTACCGGGCCGCCTCGTCGCTGTGACCGAGTACGGCGCATGGCGCCGAAGGGCGCACGGCCTGGCTGCGCGCTGCGGACGGGGCAGGGTGGGGTCACTTTCATGCCGTCGTCCCCTCCCCGCCGTCGAAAGGGACGCAACCCGTCGGGGGGCACAAAATCACAGGGACCCGCACGTCGAGCGCGACAGCTGCACGCCGGCACCCACCCCGCACCGCGACGAGCTCCGCCAGAACATCCACCCCCGGCCGATCCCCGGCCGCCGCGTACGCCCTGGACCCATAAAGGCCCCCGCAACGACAGCTGGACGAGGAAGCCCGAGACATCCTCCGCAGAGCCCGCAGCTCAGTCCGCCGCGGGCACCGGTGCCAGCTGACGTTCCGCCCTCTCAAGCCACGTCAGATACCAGCGCGTGAAAGTCATCGGAGCATCGTGCTCATCGAGGAGCGGCTTCAGGTCCTCGTCATCCGCCCTGTTGTCGGACCAGATTCGCCCACGCTCCGGGCCGCTGATGATCAACCACTCGCGGGCGGCACACCCCAGCGTTGAGATCACGACCGCGCCGACAGTACGGTCCGCCGACCACATCACGGGTTCCCAGCGCTCTTCCCATGCCTCAATGGCGTCATCGAAGTCCTCGATGTCCTCGTAGTCCTCTTCCTCAGGGTGCTCGGCCAGCAGCGACTGGACGGCTTCAGGATCGGCACCTTCACGCGGAAAAGGCTCGGCCAGACGGGACAGGTCAGCCAGATCGGCTCCATCCCCCTCCCACCGCCAGCGACCATGAATGAGTCGTACCGGATACACCCCATACGAGGGCCCGGCACCTCCGGCGCCCACCCAGAGGAGGAAGTCGCGGTACTCCCCGGGCAGCGACACACCCATCTGACCTTCGAGGTCGGCCAGCTCTGCCTGGGTCAAGGGGTCCTCAAGGAAGAACTTGTGCCCGATCGCGCCAAAAACACGGTCACCGGCCGGCGCGGCAATGAGGGACTGCACCCGCTCCCGCACCCCCACCCATATCGAGTCATCCATAGGCCGAGCCTATGCCGCACAGCGAGGCGGGGCCGAGCAGGGTGGGCTCCGGCAGACCAACCTTCAAAAACACGCGCTCATCCCTCCAGACACGCCGAAGGGCCCCGGCACCAGTGGTGTCGGGGCCCTTCGGAAGCACGGCAACAATAAAACCCCGCACAGGGCGGGGTTCGACGTCCGGGCACACGGATGCCCGTCCGAGCCGGACGCTAGGCCATCCACCCCCATGTGGCAACCAACCACCGCTGACCAGGCAATCGCAGCAGGTCCGCAGAGGTCCGAAGCAGAAGGACCTTTCGTAACGCGAACGCCCGTAGGCGGCCAGGCGACTCACATCTCGGTTATGGGGGGGGAGACGGGGGAAAGTCATCGCTGTCCCGGGCGGAACTTCCGGCGGGCCAGCGGCAAGGGCCCGGCGGCGCGGCGGCTGTGCTGGGGGATCGATCTCTTTGTCCGGCTGACGCGTACAAAGACACCTCATACAGTTCAGCCGTCAAGCGGAGTCCGGTCCTCGGCGGAAATCGGGTACTCGCCGCGGATACAGCCTGCGAGGCTGTAGGGGTGACTGAGACGACCCCGTATGACGCCGACCGTGCCCGATTCAGCCGCCAGGCGCTTGCCCGTCTCGTTCTGTGTGATCAGGCAGCGGACGTTGCGGATGGCGCCGCCGGTCTGGTCGCCACCGAGAACGACCCTGACACCGGTCCCGGAGGCCGGGTAAGCCAGGCATTCCAGCTCATCGAACTCGTAGAGCGCGCTCTGGCCTCGGCCGTGATCTACGAACGCGAGCGCGGCAGCTCCTGGGCAGAGATCGCCCAGTATCTGGGCATCAGTCCCGCAGAGGCGGAAGAGCGGTTTGCCGCGAATCTGGACAGCTGGAACACGGCCTTCGACGTCCCCTATCGGCTCGACAAGACCGGTAGAAAGCGCATACCGCAGCTGCCCACGGCAGCGTACGACCCCGCCTGGGCATGCGACCGGCTCGATACCTGGGCCAGGAACCGGCTCATTCTTGTGAACGATGTGCGCCCCGTCAGCTCGGGTCTCGTCATGGCTATGGCGGAGAAGGAAGTCCCGCCAGTGACCCCGTAGTGGCGTCTGCTGGGAAAACGATCGCCTCGTCGAACAGCCTGCGCGCGTGAAGGCAGTGGTGAAGCTGGCCGAGCATCCGATTGAACAGATGCCGCAGAGCCTGCATGTGCCAGTCCCCGCCTGCCCGCCGGCGCCGGTAGTGGGCGTCCGCGCCGGCTGAACCACTCAGGGAGGCGAAGGCCCACAGGTTGCCGACGTGGTTGAGGCGATTGTTCTTCACGAACCGGCGTCCGACGTAGCGGCGTTTGCCGGAGGCCCGGGTGATCGGGGCCGAACCCGCGTACGCCTTCAGCCCTCCAGCCGTGGCGAATCGCCACCCTCGCCACGCCACCACCCCGAGGCTATTCGAGCCCAGCGCCAGCGGGAGAGCCCCTTGCGAGGACCGTTGGTGAATGAGCCAGTTCTGGGGTTCTGAGGCAGGAGGGCGGTGTCTCGCAGTGCCGGTGTTTTCGTCCAGCCGGTCGGGATGTCAGTGGAGGGATGGTTGGTGGGGCTGCCACTTGCCGTCGTGCGTGGAGATCCACTGCTGGCGGATGGGGATGGTGCGACGCATCGGGTGCCTGATCACGGCGCGGTCGTCGGTCCGGACTCGGCGCGGGAGTTGGGTGCGGCGGGTGCGGAGGGTGGGGTGGAGCCAATGCTGTCCGTCGGGGTCGGTCCAGACGGGCAGGACTCGGATCGATGGGTCACCGAGGCGCGTGGTGCCTCCTGCGCCGCACCCACGAACACCTCGCCACCCTGACCCGGCCCCATCGCGATCCCCGAAGAACTCCAGCACCAGCAGCCGGCCGCCAGCAGGAACGCGGTGATGACCAGCAGGGCGCCTTCTGCCCACTCTTCCCCTCCAAGTGGTACGCCCGCTGTGGGCACGAGAGATCATCCTGCCGGAACACCGCTTCGGCTGTCGATGATTTGGGTCGGCATGCTGCGGACCGTACGTGCGGCTCAGAGCAGCCGAAACGGTCCGCCGGAAAGACCGGCGGACCGTTTCGCAGATGTGCAGGTTAGCTCGCGGCGGGACTGAACGTGGGCCGCAGTGCTGGTGGCAAGTCGGATACCTGACCGAATACCAGGACGTAGTCCGGGTTCATGTTGTCGTTCTCCAGAGTTGCGATGATCCCCGCCGTCAAGAGGATTCTGATCAACGCACTTTGCATGTGGAGACCGACCATTCCGGGATAACGGACGGCGCGTGCATCAGGAGAACTCCGTGAGACGAGAGCGTCCACAGCGGCTTGGAGCGGGCCGGCGGCACACCTCCAGCCTACGGATACGGCTGCCGAGGCCGTCTCGGCATCGGTATCGACGTAGACGACCGCGCCTGCCTGGTCGGGGCTGTCGGACTCCCCGTCGCGGAAGGCTGGCAAGCCGGCGCGCTGAAGTGCCTGGACAACCAGGTCGGCTAGCTCGATTCGAATGGCGACCACGTCGGCGGCGGCACGGGTGAACCCGAACTCAGTCATAATGTTTCTTCATTTCTCCTGGTGGGGCGTGGTGGACCTCGCGAGGAGGTCCAGCACACACCCCTGTTACGTTCGCTACTGCTCTTCGGATCGGCTGAACCCAGACCTCCCCCCGAATGCGCGGATCATGCTGTAAAGGAGATCGCCTGAACCCGGTCCGTCAGGGACGGACCATGAGATCGGAGCACCCGATGGCAGGGCGTCTTCCAGCATGGGGCCACACGCCGGGCAGGGACTGCGCTCGCTGTACAGTTCGGTGATCTGAGTCGGCTTGAACCCCTTGGCGGTCAGCTGGTCCAGGATGTGGCCTCGGCCACGTCGAAATCGGCCTCCGTCCATCCATCATTGCTTCCCAGGGCGGCGCCGACCCAGTGGGCGGCGAAGCCTTGTGTGAAGATCCATGCACCACTGCGGCCTTCGACGCCTCTGGCCAGCGACGCGGCAAGATCGAACTCTTGTGTCACGCCAGGACGATATCCGTCCGGCTCGTCAGCCCACCTCGCACCCTGACACGCCGACCAGCCGTTCCTGGAATCCGGCAACTTTCTCGACCTGCTTGATCAACATCTGTTGCCCGCACTCGGCATCAATCATTCTCATCTCACACCAACGAAGCCACGTGTACGTGCACGTTGGTGGAGTTCCCCGTCAAGTTCTTCTGTTCAGTCTCCGTGCGCGAGTAAGGCTCGCCTCGCGTCCGGGACTTGGCCGTGTCTGGCCAGTCTGTCCTTCCATCTGCGGTGCTCCCCGGTTACTGGCGCAGATTGGACTTTCGGCAGTGTCGGACGACTTCCGTGTTCGTACCGTCGCTTCCGTCCGCTGCGGCACGGGCGGCCGATCATAGGATCGGCAAATGATCAGACGACCACCGCCACCTCTCCCCTCCGTGTCCTTCGACGTGCCCGACGGACTCGGCGTCATCGAAGTGACAGGCGACGACGCCGGCAGCCTGCTCCTGCTGGCCGGCGACCCGATGTTTCTGGAAGCCAACGACGGTTGCGGCAGCGTGGGCTGGCTGGCAGCCCGTGCGGGCGCGGGCGGCCCCGGGCTCTCCGAGGTCAAGTACCTCACCGAGTGGCTCAGCGCCCCCGGCCTCGTGCCCGATCCGCGCACCGGCCAGGCCGAGCCACCGGATCCGGAATGCCTGCGCCCGCTGCTGTCGCTGCTCGCCTCCGGGCGGTACGTGATGACGGCCGCGGTCGCTCCGCACCACTTGCGGGTGGTCCACCCGCGCGCCCTCCAGGTCCACGGCTGGTACGCCGACGAGGAGCTCGCGCTGGTGACCACCGACACGTGGCCACCCCACGACCACAGAGCGGTGCGCCGCTACCGCGACCGCATCCGCGCCGGGGGCGACCTGCCGGCGCTGGTCATGCTGTTCCCTACCGCCGAAAGCCAGGTGGGTTACCTCCTCGACGGGCACCACAAGCTCGCCGCGTACGAGCAGGCGGGGGTCCCTCCGATGGTCATCGGGCTGACCCCTCAACTGCCCCGCCCCTTGCGGCGCGACGACCTCGACCGGGCCTGGGCGGCATTCTCCGACAGGGCGCCTCGGGATCAGGACGCCGCGCTGGACAGGGTCTTCTCTTACATGCGGGCGGAATCCGTCTGAGTCTGCAGCGCCCCTGTCCTCACATTGTCGGAGCTACTGACATCTCACCACACCAAAGGTGCTCACCCCGTGGGGCAGTGGCTTTCCGGCCAACGCCGCACCTTCCGGGCCGGACAGATGACCGGTGAGCGGGCCGCCGAGCTGGATGCGCTGGGGATCGTGTGGGACACCGCCGACTCGGGGTCCGCGGAGAACCTCGCGGCCGCGCCGGCGTACTACGAGCTGCACGGGACACTGGCCGCGCCGCGACACGCGACCGCGCTGGACAAGCCGGTTGGGCAGTGGCTGATCAACGTCCGCCCGGCGGACTCGGCAAGGACCCGGTACGCGCCGAGCGGCCGGCGAAGGCGCTGGCCGCGATCGATGAGGACTGGAACCCCGCGGTGTGGGGGTGGACGATGGACTGGCAGCGGCACTACGCCTACCTCACCCAGCTCCTCGACGAGGGGGCGCGGCTGACGGCCATCACCCCTGGTGTGACCCGGCGCGGCGAGGACTTCGGACGCCGGCTCGCCACACAACGCCACGACTTCCGCCGGCTCTCCGAGGAGCAGCAGCGCCGCCTGGCCGCCCGTCGACCAAGCCGCCCGCATGGCTGATCGAGCGCGGCACGGAGCGGGCCGGCTCCCGGTCCGCGTCCACGCCGGAAGCTGCTGGGACAATTCCGAGCAGCAGGTGACGCTGCTCGTTGCTGCCAGGAACCGTTGCAGACGTCGGTGGTATTTCTTGGAGCGTGACGGTTGCCGCTGACCCTGCCTGGGTCCCTGGGTCCCTGGGAGCCGGTGCCAGGCGGCCGCATATCGCCAGGCGATCAGGGCTGCAGAAGGTCAGGGAACGAGCCGGCGCAACGGAGAGGTCCTCCAGGCGAGGGAACTTGGCTGTTACCCTCCGTGTCGCCTCAGGCCACCTCTACGGTGTCGCCCTGGACTACATCCCGCGGCGGGCGGCCAGTGATCTACCCTTCGACGGCAGCGACATCGTCTTGCGCTACATATTCGAACACCACGCGCTCCCGTTTGAGTTCGAGGACACGCTGGAGGTGTGGTCGGTTGCCATCTTGCGTTACCACTCCGAGGACGGCTGTTCGCAGTGCCCGCCCGACGCCAGTCTGTGCCGTTTCCAGGACGGGATACCGCTGGGTGAGATGAGTTTCGTCCGGATCCGCGACTACACCAGGGACCCCGCCAATGCGATGACGCCCGGATTGCACTGGTCACCTGCGTTCGAGGAGCGGATGGAGGTGCCGGCCGGGGACCTTCTGATCATGGACCGGGTGCGGATCGAGCCACCGTGGCGCGGATTCGGGATTGGCGCCCTCGCCGCCGCTGAGGCGATCCGCCGCCTGGCCGATGGATGCTGCGCTGTCGCCTGCGAGCCGACACCCACCGACGGGGACTTCGAGAATGACAAGCCTGGCTACCCAGCAGCTCAGGCCAAGATCGCGAAGGTGTGGGAGTCGGTCGGATTCGAGGCGTTCCACGACGGCATCTACCTCCTGGACCCTGCCCTGAGGCACCCCGTCGACTGCCGCACTAAGTGGCAGAAGCACTTCGGACGCTAGGCCCCAGGTCCAAGACCTGCCCGACCGTCCGCCGCACCGCGCGGGGGGTGCAGGCGCGTTTCTGCGGTGAAGGCGGCCACCCGCACGGGTGAGTTGGCAGCTGCGATTGTGTTCTGGGCACATTGCGGCCCGCTACACCCGTCTGTGTGATCAAGAATCTGATGCTGCGCGGTCTGCCCGCGGTCGCCCTCTGCGCCCTTCCCCTCCTCGCCACCGCCCCCGTCGCGCACGCCGCCCCCTCGGCTGCGGCGGATCCGGCCGGGGCGCGTGCCCCGCTGCCGCTGTTCGAGGCGATCGGCCGGCTGCCCGTCGCCGTCGAGCACCGCGAGGGCTACAAGCGAGACCTCTACAAGCACGGAACCGCGGGCTGAACGCCACCGACGGCTGCGACACCCGCAAGGAAGTCATCCTCTCCGAGGCCGTCGAGGCCGTCGAGGCGCCGCAGGTGGCGGCCGGCTGCAAGCTGATCGGCGGATCCTGGCGCTCCGCGTGCGACAACGTCGTGGTAACGGACGCGGCCCGGCTTGATTTCGACCACTTCGTCCCCCTCGCTGAGGTGTACGACTTCGAGCAGGTGCCGTGGTCGGCGGGCCGCCGGTAGGCGTACGCGAACGACCAGGGGTCGCCGGACACCCTGATCGCGGTGTCTGCCGCCTCCAACCGATCAAAGGCGGACAAGGATCCGGCCGAGTGGCTGCCCTCGGACGGCTCCTACCACTGCACCTACGCCGCGACCTGGGTCGCAACCAAGCTCCGCTGGGGCCTGGCCGTCGACGAGAACGAGCGCCATGCCCTCCTCGGGCTCGCCGAGGACTGCCCCACCACCGTCGCCTACGAGCCCGCCCCCTGACCGAGGCCCTGGCTCCGTCTGCGGCTGTCCCCGCAGGTCGCAGACGGACCGGGCTCGCTCCGCCAAGGGACGGCCTATCGGGTGCTTTGGGCACCGACTGTGCTGCGCCGCTGCACCCCCAGCCTGCTGGCATGCGCGATGCCACGATGCCTGCGGGCCCGGTTGGCGAAATCAACGCCACCATCACCGAAGCCGCGAATTGCCTGGCGGAAGAGATGCACAATACGGGCCGGAGGTGTCGCGCCGACGCTTGGCGGGCGAGACTGTCATCGACTGCACGAACTCGGTCGGCCACACGACCGGACGCACGGAGAAATGTGGCAAAGGGTGACGGCCGCTTGTGCGGCAGCGGCTCACGTGCTCGTGACCAGAAGAGCCCAGGGCTCTGACAACGCTGACGCGGGCCTGCGCAACAACGCGAATGCCTACCGCCTTCATTGACCGGGAGAGAAATATGACCATCAAGGACATCGGGCCGGAACCCCAGAGCTTCGACCTTGAGAAGGCGACGCTCGAGAACACGAACTATCGCGCGGTCGCCTGGTCCGGGAAGTACCTGCAATTGACCCTCATGTCGATCCCGGTAGGCGACGACATCGGCTTGGAGGCCCACCCGGAGACCGACCAATTCCTACGACTCGACGCGGGCCGGGGCCGCGTCCAGATGGGCCACACGAAGGATCGACTCGACTACGACCGGGAGGTCGAGGATGGCTGGGCAATCTTCGTACCCGCCGGCACGTGGCACAACGTCACCAACATCGGTGACGAGACCCTACAGCTCTATGCCGTATACGCGCCGGTCCACCACGCCTCGGGCAAGATTCATACGACATCCGCCGACGCGGAGCGCGACGAGAACTCAGACAACGACGAGCCACCCAGCTGGTCGGTCCAACCTGCCCAGCAGCCATCGGACGAGCACGCCTGACCGGCTCGACGCGACAGCAGCTCCTTGCCGAGGCGAGTTGAGCTGCCCGTGCGGACGAGGACCGATCTGCTTCCTCAGCCCGCAATTGTGTCGCGATTCGCCCCGAACCGGGGTACGTCGCGCGTCGTGAGGTCTGGGCGCAGGCGTTTGAAGCGGCCCGGGTGGCGGTAGATGCCGCCGTGGTCGACGGCGGTGTAGGCGCTGATCTCGGCGACCGGCTCGGGGCGGACAAGGGTCACCTCCAGGACGTCGCGGCTGCCCCACGCCGAGGCGAACCGCATACCCGTCCACGGGCGGTCGGGGTCCGCCGCGCTCAGATTCTCGCCGACCAGGTGGGCCGCTTCCGGGCGCAGGGGTGCGGTGCGGCCGATCGGGCGTAGGCGGTCGTGGGTGTCGTGGCGGCCCAGGAGGAGGAGCTGTGGTCGAAGCAGGGTGCCGGTGATCGCGCCGATGATCGCTTCCGTGGTGTCCCGCCGCCTTTTGTGCCAGCTTCTGTATCCCGGCTGGTAGAGCTGGTTCATGGCTTTGACCACGATGCCTTCGAGGCCGGGGACATCGGTCCAGGTATCCAGCCACTTCTGCGCTGTGATCAGGTCCGTGGTCATGGGGCACAACGTCCACGATGACTTGAGCCTATGGCCGGTGAACAAGGCTTCCAGCCGGAGTCGGCGCTGCCGATACGGATGGCGCAGCAACTCGACACCGTTCTCCTGGAGGACGTCGAAGGCGATGAAGAACGCTGGCAGGGACCCGGCGAGCTCACGCGCGGCTCGCCCGCGGGCGGCCGTGCGGCATTGCAGCCCCTCGAACGACAGCCCGCTGGCCGCGGTGTCCCAGACCGACCAGTTCACCGTCGAGCACCAAGCCGTCCGGCAGCTGCCTGGCGGCGGTGACGAGGTCGGGGAAGCGGTCCTGGATCAGCGTCCGGCGCGGGGTCTGCACCAACAGCCGGTCACCCGGCCCGGTCGGGGTGAACAGCAGCGCCCGGTAACCGTCGAACTTCTGCTCAAAGGCCAGCTCGCCCAGCAGGCCGGAGCCAGGCACCGACTCCACAACCTGCGCCAACATCGGCTCCACCGGCGGCCGCAACGTCACGCCCTTCCACTCCCTCCCTGCTCACGACCGGGATGAGGACAGTGCCTTCACCAGGTCGTCGCGGGTCATGTGCGAGCGTCCCCGGATGTCGGCGGCGGGCGCCCTCTTGTAGAGGTCGGCCTTCGACAGGCCGCTCACATCCTCTTTCGGCGGAGCGGATCCGCCTCTTCGCCCCGTGCTTCTTCTCGCCGGCCTTGCCCGAAGCGGTGACCTTGCCGGACGCGGTGGCTTTGCCACCGGTGGCCTTGGGACTCTTGGCTCGCTCGACGCTTGCCCGCAGGGCTTCCATGAGGTCGACGGCGCCGGTGGGCGCGGCAGCCGGTTCGGCCTTCTCGACGGTGTTGCCGGCCTGCTTGGCCTCGATCAGGGCGGTGACCTTCTCCGGCGGGCCACGAGAGCGACCGCGGCGCCCTGCTCGGCGAGCCGGCGGGCGGTGTCGGCGCCGATACCGCTGCTCGCACCAGTGACGAGGGCAACGGTGCCGATCAGTTTCGAAGCCGTTGGCTTCTCCTTCTGTGGTTGCGGGGCAGGCGGTGTCACACAGGTGAGGGGGCCCGTCGGCCTGCCAGTGCCATGATCGGTGCGGTGCAGCAGCAGGCCCGCTATCCAGCAAACCACCCGCCGACCCGCCGCAGAGGCCCGTACAGGGGCTCGTTCGTCCAGGGGTCCAGCAGTACCCCTTGGCTGCCCGACAGATCCACGGGCGCGCCGTACGGTGAATGCATGGACCGCAGCAGCGAGATCCGCGAGTTCCTGCGCAACCGCCGGGACCCGCCGCGTTCCGGGCCTGCGCCGCGAGGAAGTCGCCCAGCTCGCCGGAGTCAGCGTCGACTACTACATCCGCCTGGATCGAGGCCGCACCCAGGGCGTCTCCGAAGCCGTCCTGGACGCCGTCGCCCGCGCCCTGCACCTGGAACACCGAACTCGCCCAGCCCACCACCACTGCCCGGGCCCGCCGCAAGCGACCTCTCGCCCCGCAACGAGTCCGCCCCGCCCTCTACCGGGCCCTGGACGCACTCACCGTCCCGGCCGTCGTCCAGGGCCGGCCCCTGGACGTCCTGGCCGCCAACCCGCCCGGCTACGCCCTGTTCGCGGACTTCGCCTCCCGCCCGCACTGCGACCGGAATTTCGCCCGCTTCGTCTTCCTCGGCAAGGCCGCCCTCAGCCTCTACACCGACTGGGAACGGGTGGCTGGGGACACAGTGACCGGCCTGCGCCTGTACGCCGGACGCCACTCCGACGACCCGCAGCTCACCGAGGTGATCGGTGAGCTTTCCCTGCACAGCGACACCTTCCGCCGGCTCGGGGCCGACCAAGACGTCCGCGCACACACCACGGGCACCAAACGCTTGCACCACCCGCTCGTCGGCGACCTCACCCTCGACTACGTCGTCCTCGCAGCCGAAGACGACCCCGAACAGAGCCTCGCCATCTACGCCCCCGAACCCTCCTCCCCCTCCGCCGAAGCACTCGGCATACTCGCCAGCTGGACCAGCACCTCCACCACCCCTGCGCCCGCGTCGGAATAGACCCAGCAGACCCGCAATCCGCCCAGCTGATCTCAGCCGGAGGCGCCCGGTCACGCAGGCGCACGCCGGTCTTCACCACGGCGGACAGGGGCCGGAACTCGGCTGTCACTCCGGGGCGGCGGAGCCCCGCACAGTGCGCGTGCCGGACACCGCCGCTCGAAGGGACAGGTCCAGATGGACTGGCTGTTCATGTCAGAGCCTGACCCGGAGCGTGGAGGAGAACGAACGCTCCGATCTCCTCATCAGGTCGGCACTCCGGACGGGCGGTGGGTCCAGTGGATCCGTCCGGCAGAACACCTAGGGCTGGTTCCGGCGCGAGGCCGGCGGCTGCGGCTACCCGCCAGCTGTGCTGGACGAGGTGTGGGAGGTCATCAGGGGCTTCGGAGCGTACGGCTTCTGCCGCGCGCACGCCGTCGCGTTCGCCGTACCTGCCCTGCAGTCTGCGTGGCTCAAGGCCCACCACCGGCCGCCCTCTGCGCAGGTCCGTTGGAAACGACCCGGGCATGTGGCCGCCGCGGGTCATCGTCTCCGACGCCCGCCGCCCCGACGTGCCCGTCCTCACCGTCGACATCAACCGCTCCGCCGCCTACCACCGCACCGAGCAGACCAGCCGGGCGGGTGTGGGGGGCGCGGCTGTCGCTGCCCTCGGTGAAGGTATCAGCGAAGACCAGGTCGCCCGCATCGCCGCCGGCCGGCCCTACAACAGCCTCCAGGACTTCTGGCAACGCGCCCGCCCCGCCCTGCCCATCGCCGAGCACCTCATCCAGATCGGCTCCCTCGACCCGCTCCGCGGCCCATCACCCGCCGCGACCTCCTCCTCCAGGCCGCCGAACTCCACGCCCACACCCGCGCCCGTCCCGCCGACGGGCAGCTCCCCCTCGGCGGCGAACTCGTCACCGCCGAACCGGCCGGGCTGCCGGAGATGACCAGCCGCGAAGCCCTCAACGCCGAGATCAACGTCCTGAAAATCGACGTATCGCAGCACCTGATGACCCACCACCACCGACTGTTGCGCGAGATCGAAGACCATGCACCCAGGGCAGAGGGTGCTGGTCGCCTGGGTCCGCACGTCCACGCAGACGCCCCCGATCCCCTCAGGCAAGCGGATCATCTTCGTGACCCCAGAAGACGGCTCCGGCCTCGAGGACCTTGCGTTCTGCGAGGACAGCCACGACGCCGCCGCCCACACCGTCTTCCACCGCGCGCCTGCTGCTCGTGCGCGGCACGGTGGAGGCCCGCGGCCCGCGACGGACCGTCGTGGGCCAGATGGGGTGGGACCTGGAAGAACTCGCTGCCGCACGCCGCGACCACGGACCCGAAGCCGTCCTACGGTTGCTCGACCAAAGCGAACTCGCGCCCACCCCCGCCCAAAGCCTGGTCCCAGAGCGGAGGACCCTGGCCAACGGGACCACCGGCGCCGCCTACACCCCTACGCCGACCTGCAGCCCGCCGGCACCCGCTCCGCAGACCTAACAGCCCTCGGCTACACCAGCCCCGGAAGCCCCCGGTGAGCGACATGAAGCAGCCCCGAATCCTCCACGCCCACTTCCACCTCCCGCACGACGCCCACCCCGACCTGTACGAGCAGCTCCTCGCCCTCACCCAAGACATCACCCCGCGCGTGCAGGCGATTCCCCCGGACGCCGCGCACCTCGACATCACCGAAGCCCTCCGCTACTGGAAGCGCGACCCCGAAGGCCTCGCTTCCCTGCTGCGGTCGCACCGTGGCCCTGCACGGCGTGCAGTTGACCTGCTCCGTCGCCCCGAGCCGGGTGCCGGGGATACGGCGGATCAAGGGCGTCCCGATAGTGCAGAGCTCCACACAGACCACGCTTCTGTGGTTACTCCCGTAGTTCCTCCGCAGCTCTCTTGTGGCTTTCCGGCGAAGGCCGGGGGGATCGGCCGTCGGCCGGAGCGCGCTTGCGTGCGCAGAGGACCAGGTCGCCGACGGCGAGATCGCCGTTGCCGGATGCGGGTCGCCGGTGGCGGAGGGCGGCCCGCTGCGCGGGGGAAAAGCCGAAGGAGTCCCCGGTCGTCGGCCGACCGGGTGTACGGCCGGTGCCGGCCAGATCGGCAGATCGATGCCCACTTCGGCGCACAGCGCAGTGCATTAACGCCTCACGACGCCATCTCTGTCGCTTCGGAAATAGAATCAATAGAGGCGGGACGGTACCGTATCGGAGATCGAAGCATCAAGAGGGGTGGCGCAGGCGATGACGATGCCCAGGCCGGGCCGGCCGGTACGCGGATCGAGTACCGGGCGACCCCTCATGGCCGCTCTCGACCTGTTCGGCCGCCGCTGGAACCTGCGCATCGTCTGGGAGCTGCAGCACGGGCCGGTCGGGTTCCGCGCGCTGCAACAGCGCTGCGACAACATGTCCTCCAGCGTCCTGCGGCAACGGCTGACCGAGCTTGTCGACGCCCACCTCGTCGCCCAGCGGGCGGACACGACCTACACGCTCACCGATCTGGGTCGCAGCGCCCACCAGGCATTGCGCCCGCTCGCCCGTTGGTCCGACACGTGGGCCTCGACCCTGGGCGAGGACGGCCAAAAACCGATCCCGTGAAGCACCAGCTCTGGCGCTTCGAAAACCGAATCGCTACGGTGCTTCTGAATCCGAATCACCTGGAGGGGTCATGGCTCGCATCCCGGCGCTAGAACCGCCATTCACGCCGGACGTGGAGGCGCAACTCGCCACGATGATGCCCGCCGGAATGCCTCCCATCGGCCTGTTCCGGACGTTCGCCAAGAATTTGCCGATGACCGTCGCGATGAGCGACTGGGGCACGTACGAACTCGGCCGCAGCCTGACTCTGACACTCCGCGAGCGGGAGGTCGTCATCCTGCGCACCTGCGCGCGCTGCGGCTGTGAATACGAGTGGGGCGTCCACGTAATGGTCTTCGCCGAGCGTGCCGAACTCTCGTCGGCCGAGGTCACCTCACTCACCTGCGGCTCCCCTGACGATCCCTGCTGGACGGCCGGCCGTGATGCCATGCTCATCCGGATGGTGGACGCCCTGCACGACTCGTGCGACGTTGACGACGAACTATGGCGATCCGCGCAGGAGTTGCTCGACGAGCGGCAACTGCTCGACGTGCTACTGCTGTGCGGGTGGTACCACGCGATCTGCTTCGCCGCGCGCACCGCTCGCGTCGACCTCGAGCCAGGAGCCCCCCGCTTCGCGGACTTCCCGCCCCGCACTCGATGACACCCCCCCTACCCGGCCTGCCCCGGCCACGACGACCTGCCCGTCACGATCGTCCACGCGTGCCTGCGTGAGGGACGCGGAGGCAGTCCGACGGCGGTCCTGGACGAAACGCCCCGTAGGCGGGCCGGCAGACCGTTCACCGACGGCGAGCGCCACCTCGTGCCTGCCCTGGTTGGCGCCTCGCACGCTGTCTACCTCTCGGATGACCGCGATCCGGCAGACAGGAGGGGGAACAAACAGCCCATGCTCCAAGTGCGCTCCTCCACTCCCGAGACGGAACCGCCCGCGTGCGGTCACGGAACTCTGGCGGCGCCGGCCTTCCCTCTCGGCGCGTACCGGCGGCAGGAGACGTCACGCCGAACTGGGCCTCCGACGGACCATCAAGGCCGGGCCCTCCGCCGGATTTCGTCGTCCGTCAACGTCACCTTCAGGGCGGGGCTGGCGCACCTGCGTCAGCCAACGGGAGAGGACTCGCTACTACTGACCGCTTTGGGCCTCACAGGGACGGTCGCCACCGAAGCATGCATTGCGACACCGGGACGCCCAAACCAGCAGCCGCGGGTGGCAGAGCCGAATCAAGTCGGATCAGCACGTCCTCACAAATCCCCGGTGCTCCGTCGCCGGCATCGGGCATTCTCAGCGTCAATTCGAAGTCGGACATGTTTCGAAGTCGGACATGTCCTGCCGAACACAGGAGGTTTCCATGGCCAAGGGCTACTGGGTCAGTGTCTACCGCGCCATTGCCGACCCTGAGAGGCTGGCTGCCTACGACAAGCTGGCCGGCCCGGCCGTCCGGGCCGGGGGCGGGCGGCTCCTGTCCCGTGGCAGTCGAGTCGTCGCCCACGAGGCCGGAAACACGCAACGCGTCATACTGATCGAGTTCGACAGCTTCGAACAGGCCGTCGTGGCATACGAGAGCGAGGCCTACCAGAAGGCGCTGGTGGTCCTCTCCGACGCCGTCGAGCGCGACTTCCGCATCATCGAAGGCATCGACTGACCGACGGGCTCAGTCATCATGCCTGAAATGAGACAGGCTCCACCCTTGCGGCTGCGGCCCTGGGGCGAGCCGGACGGAGCCTCCGATGGACAACGGACCCGGCAGTGGAAGGGACCAACGCAGTCGCACGATGTTTCTCCAGGGGTTGCAGTCGTCTCTCCGCTCCCGCCTCGGCACGGCCGGAGCGGCCTGCTTGCAGCGGCACCGCGGACGCCATCTGTCCCGGCGCCGCGTAAGCGGTAGTGGGCACAGCGGGCTGGGGGGCAGGCCCAATGGCCCTGCCCCCAGCCCTTCAACGCCCGGCCTACGGAGCGGGGGTGAACTCCACGTCCGTGCCGCCGCAGCCGGCCGCGATGTCCAACAGCCGCTCACACTCCGCCTCGCCGACGGCCAGGCCCCAGCGGAGCTTGGTCGCGGTCCACTCCGCGCCGTACCGACACAAGGCATCCGGCGCCGGCGGCAGCCACTGGGCCGGGTCCTGGTCCGCCTTGCTCCGGTTCGAGCGAGCCGTCACCGCCACCAGCGAGGACAGCTGGCCCTGGTCGGTCGCGTACGCCTCCCGCCGTTTCGCCGTCCACGAACTGGCGCCCGAATCCCACGCCTCGGCGAGCGGGACCATGTGGTCGATGTCCAGCTTGGACGCCTCGGTGACGGTGGTGTCGTCGTAGTACGACCACCACACCCCACCCGTCAGCGTGCACCCGGGCCCGATCTCCGGGTACTCGACCGCCTCGGACAGCAGAACCTCCGCCCTCGTATTGCAGCCGTCCGCCGGGATGTCGCCGGCGTTCCAGTCCTTGAAGCTGGTTCGCTGGTAGCCCGTACGATCCTCCGCCTGGACGGGCAAGGCGGACACCTCGACGCCCATCGGGAGGACCTGCGGTACGGCGTGCTGCGTGGTGGTCTCCGCGGTCGCGGTGGTGGCGCGGGCTCACGCCGCCACGGAGACCGGTTCCCGGCGCCACGGCCTGAGCAGCAAAACGGTCAGCGCGGCGACCGCGCTCAGAAGCAGGAACACAGGCCGGATACTCACCATCGATGCCAACAGCCCTCCGAATGTCGCACCGAGGGGCGCCGACCCGATCCCGACGAACTGAAACGCGGAATTTACGCGGCCGAGGAGTTCGTTCGACACGGATCTCTGCCGCATGGAGATGACCTTCACCCCGAAGAGCGTGCCCACCACACTGCCTGCAGTCATCAACAGCGCGATGACCCACACGTTGTCCGAGAGACCGGGCGCAGCGATGGTGGTGAGCAGTCCCCCGACGCCGACCGCCACCGCGTGGGACTCCCCGAGTAACCGGGAAACCCGGGCCGCGACGGCACTGCCGGTCATCGACCCGATGCCCAGGGCGGACAGCAGCAATCCGTACTCACCCCGTGGTGAGCCGGAGCGGACCGGGACTCACCGCGTACGTGACCAGTAGTGCGGCGTTGGCGCCCGACGCGAAGTTCATGACACCCACCGACAGCGCGGCGCGACGCAACCAGGAATGGCTGGTGACGGCCGACACTCCGATGCGCAATTCTCGCCAGATCTGCCGGGGAGCCCAGGGCTTCTGGGAGTCCTGGTCGCTGTCGGGAGTGGCCGGGACCGACAGGCCGGCGACGACGTAGCAAGCGCAGATCAGTCCGATCACGGCGGCCTGTGTCCGCCCGAACAGAAGTCCGGCCACCGCTGGTCCCACCAACGTATTCGCGACCACCTGGGATACGGATATCCGCCCGTACGCGCTTTCCAGCTGCTCGTTCTCGACCACCTGGGAGACCGCGCTCTGTGAACTCAGGTCGGTGGCCACCTCGGCGACCCCATACACCAGGGCCAGCGCGACCAGCAGTGGGATGCTCGCCAGATCGGCGACCGTCACGGCCAGGAGGGCGAAGGTCGCGAGCACGCGTATGGCGTTCGCCGCGCGGATGATGGTGGACCGGTTCAGCCGGTCGACGAAGACCCCGATGAGCAGGCTTCCGAACAACCACGGCAGGTAGCTCGACGCGACAACGACAGACACCTCGAAGCCGGAGGCACCCCAGGCCAGGGCCAGGAGCGGCAGCAGGACACGGAGCAGCCCGTCTCCGAAGTTCGAGGACGCGGCGGACACCCACAGACGGTAAAACTTGATCACGTTCGACTCCCTGAAAGGTGTCGCCAGCCGCGGCAGGAGGGAGCGCGAGGGCCAGGATCCTACTGTCCTCGCGCAGGAGAAGCCCCAGACCGGCCAAGTCGGCGACCATCTCCAGGACCGACTCCTCGGAGTGACCCATTTCTCGGCTGACTGCGCGAATTGATCGAGGTTTGGTGAAACAGCGGCGGTAGAGAGTGGCATGCACTCCGTCCAGAACCGCTGCGGCTCCCTGGTCCAAGGCGCGGTGAACGCCAACGCCCGGTACCCGTCGAACGCGGAAGCAGGCCTACCGAAGGCCTCGAACCGCGACAGGCGCGCCGCCCAGCCGGGACCGCAGCCGTATTAGGTCGGGGAGTTCCGCCACGTACTTGAACCGGTCAAGGAGAAGGCCGATCCGCTGATCATCGCCCTCCGCGACCGCTGCCGTAATGGCGTCGATGAGCTGTCCCGGGTCTTGCGGCATGCGGCAAGTCTTGCCACTGGCCCGGTCGCCCATGCATGGCCGGAAGGCATGACCGCGCCGCCGGCGCCGAGACGGCCCCGGCGCTGGATCGGACGAATCCCGCTCTCTACGGCTCGGTCGCTGCCCGACGGCAGCCGGGGGCTCTAGGGTCCGTCTTCAAAAAATCGTTCGATGATGGATCATGTTTTCGTGATCCGTCGCCATGAACTGACCGATGCCGAGTGGGAGTTGCTGGCTCCGCTGATACCGAGTGCTGTCAGGGGCCGGCCTCGGGTGGAGGACCGCCGGGTGATCAACGGGAT
>NZ_SSBJ01000070.1 GCF_004795055.1 Streptomyces sp. A1136 | reverse complement strand
CGTCGTACGGCGACGTAACCAACCCTCCAGCACCGCCCGCTGGGCATCAGTGACCGACAACGGCGGAATCTTCGGACCCGGACGACTCATGCTCGACTAACGACGAATCTCTGACTCAGGTCACTAGGCAGTTTCGTTTGGATCAGTTGGTCGTTGGTCCGGGTGTGCCGTTGACGAGTGGGCGCGGATCGAGCCGTTGCTTCCGGACCGGACGCCCAAGCGGGGTGGCCGTTGGCGGGACCATCGTGAGGTGATCGACGCGATCGCCTACAAGTTCCAGACCGGCACGCAGTGGGTTCACCTGCCGGAGAAATACGGCAACTGGCGAGGTGTCTACAACCGGCTGCGGATGTGGGCCGTCGACGGCACGTGGGAGCGTGTCTTCACCGCCCTGGTGGCCCAGGCCGACGCGGACGAGGATCTCAACTGGGCCGTATCGGTCGACTCCACGATCGTGCGGGCCCACCAGCACGCGGCCGGGGCCCGCATTAGGGGCCCCGGCCGGTGACCGGACGACCATGCAGTCGCGCAGCGCCGAGGAGGCCCTGGGGTACCCCGCCGAGCAGAGGGGTCACCTCACGGACTCCGTCACCAAGATGGTCGATCGAGTCCGCGCGCTCCGGCAGCGGTGCCGGCCAACCAGGAGGAATATCCCGCACCGCCCCGTGCATGAAGATGACCAACGGGCGCACCATCCCAGCAGTCCGGCCGCATCACGGGCGAGAGGCTGGCCGCTGACCGCACCATGATGCCGGCAGCCCGTGCACCCTGCTGCTGCAGACGCTGCGCACCAGCCGTGCGATGCACTGCCGGTGGCGGTGCGGCGGTTGCCGTTACTCGACGGTGCTCGTTGGCCCGCGCCCCTGTCGGAGCGGCAGTGTCTGCTCCGGTGGGGGGCGTTGGCATCATCGACCCGTGATGCGAGGCCTTCCGTAGTGTGTGTCCGGCTCAGTACCAGGATGTCCCTGGTGACACTGGCAAGGCGGCGAATGCGGGTGATCTCGGTGAGTTCCCCTTCGTCCCGGAATGAGCTACCGGGCCTTGTTCTTGTCGAACCAGATGGTGGCCGCTATGGGCACGAGCCCCGTCCAGAAGAGGAGGCGTGGCCCGGCCAGCTCTGCCCAAGCAGGCCCCGCGATCAGCAGGGCGCAGAGCATGGCCCAGCCCGATTGCGCCAGGACGACGCGGGCCCAGCGGCCGCGGCGGATGAGCGAGCGGACGTTGAGCTGTACGCCGGTGCGGAGCTTGCGGTAGCGGCGCCAGGCGCCGAAGCCCCAGATCGCCGCCATGATCACCATGGACCACAGTCGCTGGGCGATGGGCAGGGGCAGGGCGGGGGCCGGGTGGTCCTCGGAGGGGAACAGGTTGATCATGGCGCCTGCCGTGACCAGGCAGAGCAGAGCGAGCCATCGAGTGCCCCGCAGGAGCCGGTAGGTGGCACGGTCGAGCTGCTGCTGCATCCAGGCAGAGTCGGGCTGGCCGGCCAGTGCGCCCGCGTACAGTTCGGCGGCCTTTGCGGCGTTCACACCCGGGGCCTCGGCGGTCTTCTTCGTCTGGCGGGCAAGGGCTTCGGAGTGAGTGGGGTCGATGCGGAGAATGGCCTCGTCGAGTTGATCGGAGACGGTGCCATTGCCGGCCGCACTGGCGATGCGGTGCGCGACTTCGTGGGCGTAAAGGTCCTCGGGGCCCAGGCGTAGTGCCTCCATCGCCAGGTCGGCCGCCTGGCCGGAGACGCGATCCATCTCGGCATGACTGATCGTCCCCGTGCCCGATGCCCGGGCGTGTTTGACGATCGCGGCTCGCCACACGGCGTCCGCCAGCATGGCACGGGGGTATGACTCCTCGGGAGCTACGCGAACCGCCTCGCGCAGTACGGGCTCGACGTTGAGCCAACCCCCGTCGTCCACCATTGCCCGGGCACGCAACATCAGCGCGCCGTAGTCCTCGGGGTCCAGCTTGAGGGCTTCGTCGGCCGCCTCCCTCGCCTGCCGCGGCGCCCCCGTGTTGAGATGGCAGTAGCCGATCTTGACCCAGGCGCGTATGTCCGCGGGATCCTCGGCGAGGTGGCGGCCCAACAGTGCCAGGGCCTGGTCATAGCGTTCGAACTCGATCAGGGCTTGGGCCTGTTCGACGGTCGGGTGCAGCGTGGTCACAGCTTCCGCCTCTTCTTGAGATAAGCGACCAGGTCGTCGTACATACCGCCGTCGTTGGCGTACATCGCCACGTTGCGCGCCGAAGCGAACCACGGCTCCGTCGAGGGCACCGTCTGCTTCGCGGCACCTAGAAGGTCCTTCATGCCGATCATGCGGACGACACCGGTGCGCACCGAGTCGAGGAGCGCCATCTCCGCCGCGGACTCGCACAGGTGGGCGAGGTCGGCTCCGGACAGGCCGTCGGTCATCTTGACGAGCTTGCCCAAGTCGACTTTCTCGATCGGGCGTTCGCGCAGGTGGTAGCGGAGGATCGACTCGCGTGCCGGCGCGTCGGGGGGCAGTACGAGGAGCGTGCGGTCGAAGCGGCCGGGGCGGCGTAGCGCGATGTCGACGTCCCAGGGGACATTCGTCGCGGCGAGTACGAACACGCCCTCGTTGGCGACGGCGTTGATGCCGTCGAGCTCGGTCAGGAGCTGGTTGACGGTGTTGCGCATGCCTGCGCTTTGCGTACGGCTGCGCTTGCCGCCGAGAGCGTCCAGCTCGTCGAGGAATACGACGCAGGGGGCCTGTTGGCGGGCAGTCTCGAAGAGTTCGTGCATGTTGCGCTCGGAGTTGCCGATCCACATGTCGAGCACGTCGTTGACCGACACGGAGAGGAAGCTCGCACCGAGTTCCCCCGCGACGGCGCGGGCCACGAAGGTCTTGCCGCAGCCGGGAGGTCCGTAGAGGAGGAGGCCGCCGCGCAGGCTCTTACCGTACAGTTTGCGCAACTCCGGGTTGCGCAGCGGCGCGAGGAACGCGGCGTTCAGGCGGTCCTTGACCTCCTGCATGCCGCCTACATCGGCGAGGCGTACGGTGCCCGGAGCGTCGACGTCCCAAGCGGGGGCACCCTCGGGGTCGCCGCTGCCGTCGGTGGCGAGGGGTTCTTCCACGAAGCGCGGCGGAAGGACGTCCTTGACCTGATCGGCGGCGGCGCCCCAGTTGAAAGTGGTATCGAGTTCGGGCTCCATCGGTGGGGTTGCCGGGGCCGGCGGAAACACAGAAGGCGGCGTTTCTGCGAGCGAGGGCGTACTCATTGCGCGTGTCATCAATGCTTTTGCCTGACTGTCACCCGGCGCGTGCTGCAGCGCGATGGCCACCTGCGTGACCGCGGCGTCCTGCTGCCCGGCATCCAGCAACAGGCCGGCAAAGTGCAGTCGCAGTGGTACGTCACCGGGTGCCGCCTCGACAGCCGTGCGCAAACTCTGTATCAGGGGAGAGACGTCAGACATGTGGCCACTTTACGGACCCACCGTCACGTGTCATCCGCTGGCCCCACGGGGCCTGACATGGCTGGTGGCTTGACCCAACCTTACCCGGTGGGCGGGTGCTGTCTCCGCTTCGAGGTGACGGGACTTGCCCGACCGGTGTGGGAATCGGTGGGTGACTGACCGAGCCATCCACCGGACTGGTGGGCGACGGGTTGTGGGGTCACCGCTACAACTGCACACCGCACGGACGGCGCCTGGTGACTCATTGGTTCAGGATGCGTTCTTCCGCTGGTACCGCCGAACTGAGCCGCCACGACAGCGGCCGCGGATGACTTCGACCCGGTCGGCCAGACAGCGAAGCGTACAACGGCCCGGAGCCCGGCCACCAGGGTTCGGCAACGAGGGAAGCCTCGGGGGAAACTGTCGCTGACGGGGGAGGGGAATTGCGGTGACTTCGACGATGAGGGCCGCCGTAGCTGGCTGCGCAGGGTCTGTACGAACAAATGGATCGACGACATCCGCCGCCGCCAACGGAGCCGAGAGCTACACCCTCAGGTGCATCGGCTGTACGAGCGCAGCGCGCCAGACCCAGCCGATGTCGTGATCGCGCGGGAGGACCTCGACCGTTGCTGGCAGGTGATTCGCGGGCTTCCCGCAATCCGCCGCCAGGTCGCCATTTTGTACTTCGTTGAAGGGCGGTCGGACCGGTCCATCGCCGACCTGCTGGGGACCCAGCCGGCCAACATCCGCAAGCATGTCGGCATGGCCTGCAAGGCCCTTCGGACCGCGTTGGGGGACGATTTCAGTTGGGGCACCCTGGAAGCAGGAGCGGCAAGTTACGGCCCAGCCGCCCACTGTCAGTGGCTCCGCGTACGGTCTGCGCATGGAAGATCAGAGACCCCCCTTGGCTTCGCTCGACGCTTTCGCGACCTGGGAGCCCGTGCTGCGGCTCATGCTGGCCGGGGACACGCAGCGGCGTGCTGCCCGGTCGGCCCGTGTGGCAGGACGTATCAGTCAGTGCGGTTGGAGCCTGGCCCTTCGGGGGACTATGTCATCGACCGCGAGGATCGCGGTGGAGGACATACAGAGGGCTCTCGCACGCGGCGGAGTCCAGGAGATTGCGTTCCGGGCGGAGGTCCAACCGGACGGAAGGACCACGCTCGGCCTGGTCTGGCCGAGTCCGGTCGTGGAACCGGCTGTCGGCTACCCGGACCTGGGGGTGCTCCTCCTGTCCGATGGCTCCCTTCCCGAGCCCTGGCTCCGCCGTCCTGATCCAGTGCCCGGGGCGATGCCGGCACCATCGGCGGATCTGGAGTTGCTGGAGCGCACGCTCCGCGAACGGTTGCCCGACGCCATCGGCGCGACGGAGGAGGAGATCGCTGCCGCCGAAGCGCGCCTTGGTGTCACGCTGTCTGATGAGCTCAAGGTGCTCTACCGGGTCACGCGGGTGGACTGCGACGACGACTTCGAGGCGGCAGACCGAGCCGGTGAGGCGGTTGGCTGCGAGCTTTCCGGCTTGGAGCACTTGTACGCCGTCGACGGTGCAGTCCGTCACCCCGGCTGGGACCTCGGCGCCACGCAAGCGATCAGCGCCGCGCCTGACGCCCCGGTGCAGGGCCTGGCTGGCTCGCCGGGCTGGATCGGCTTCGGGAGCAACGGCGGCGACGAGTTCGCAGTCGACCTGACTCCCGGCCCGGCCGGACACTTCGGTCAGATCATCCTGGTCGCTCACGAACAGAGCCTCGGCGCCGAGCTGGTGGCCGACTCCCTCACCGATTTCGTCCTGGGCCGGATGCGGGAAGAACGCCGTGACCGCCTTGAAGACGGCCTTCCGGCCATGGCCAGTGTCGGCACTGGGTACCTCAAGACCATTCAGGACGCCGCGCATCCCGCTCTGGAGGCCCTGTCCATCGGCGACTGGGCCGGCACGCCGTTCAGCCTCGCACCTGTCGCCGGACTGCCCAGCCTGCGCACTCTCACCGCCTCGCCCGGCACACTGGCCGACCCCCTGGAGGTTGCTGGGCTCACGGGACTGGAGTTCCTGGAACTCGGCGCGCAGGAATGGAGTCGCCTCCTGGACGCCGGAGCCGTCCCGCGCTCGCTGAAAGCCGCAGCCATCAAGGTTCGTGACCAAGACCACCTGCCCGTAGTGGCCCTCGCCAACGAAATTCTTGCCCTCTGGGACCGGCCCCAGATCGTACAAACGCTCCTTGAGGGAGACCTCGGCCCCGCGGCCTAACCGGCGGGGGTCGCAGAAGGCGAGGCAAGTCACGCCCTGAGGGAGCTCATCGCTGTGGTTGGCCGAAGTCCGGCTCCCGCTTGGCAGGCTCTACGTGAGCCAGGGAGTGCTCCAGTCGTCGGTGTTTGTGGTCCTGGCGCCGGCGGGGTGTTCGGCGTTGCCGGTGTCGCGGGGGAGTGGGCGGCTGCCGCCGAGCGGACGGTGGATGGTGAGGAGGGTGATGATCCTCTGCCAGGTGCCGTCGGTGTTGCTGCGCCGGCGCCGGGAGGCGGCGGCTTGGCCCTGCCCGGAGTGCGGGAGCGCCGTCTACCAGGCCGACCCGGACGGCGGCTGGGGCACGGGCACAACGCCGGGGACGGTGCAGCGTCTGCCAGTCCATCGCCGACCACACGGCCCGCGAGGCCCAGGATCAGGCCGTACAAGCCGCACAGGCGAAGGTGTCCGCCTCCGCGGCTGGTTCAGGAACTGACCACCGGCCCGCGCCCCTTTGACAGCGGAAGGGGGGTGGCGTCATGGGTGACGCCACCCTGCGTGGGGCCTGCCGGGAGCGGCGGCGCCGCTACTGGTCCTCGTCGTCGGCGGCCGGGTCGTCGGCGGTGTGGTGGCCGATCTCCTTCACTGCTCCTTGCAGGGACTGCAGAAGTTCCCGCTCGGCTCTTCGGTGCGGGCCTCGATGTTCCACTGCGCACGTCGTCGACCAGGCCCTCGATCGTTTCGTCGAGCCGCCGCAGCAGCCCGGGGCGGAGGGCTTCGACTTCGACGGCGGTGTGCGGATCAATGCCTTCGCGCAGGGACTCCTCGCGGTACGGGACGAAGTTGACGTCGCGGGTGCTGACGTCGTGGGTGGTGAGCCGGCCGGAGCGGACGTCGTCGGCGGTGATGGCGATCTGCCTGAACTCCAGGTCGAGTTCGCCTTTGCCGTAGCGTTCCATCCGCTCGACCGCTGAGCGAGTGACAGATCTCCCGGCAGGGTCCCAGTCGCCGCAGATTCTCCGAGGCGCCGCGAGCGCGAAGTGGTCGCAGCCCACGCAGCGGAACCGCAGCGGGCAGGTGCCGCCGCTGGCGGCGACGTTGGTCGGCTCGGAGCAGGTGCCGAATGGGACGACGACCGAGCCGATTGCCCGGCGGGTGCGTTCGGCGTCCAGGAAGCTGGTCACCACGCCCCAGACGCGCTCGCCGTGGCGTTGAACTGCATCTGGATCAGAGGAGATCGAGGAGCATCAGGACCTCGTCCCGGGTGTCGTCGGGCGCGAGGCGAAGGGCTCCGGGCCAGCGACCGACCTCACGCCATCCGAGCCTGCTGTAGAAACTCTCCAGCCCTTCTTCTCCTCGGGCCGCGAGATGGAGCTGTTCCAGTCCCAGTTCGTCGCGGGCGATGTTCCGCAGCCCACGCATGAGAGCGGATCCGACACCACGGCCGCGGAATTCGGGGTGGGTCTGAAGGTGGTGAACCGTGCCCCAGTGCTCGACGAGTCGGTAGGGATCACGGCTGAGGACGACCCACCCGGCAAGACCGTCCCCGAGGCCGGCGGTGATGAGTCGGCTGTGCTGCGGATGGAGACGCCCGAGGAGCTGTCCGTGACGGGCGCGACGTCGTCGTCTTGGACCGGCGGGAAGGGGAACCCGGCGGCGCCGCCCGAGTTGGCGACCGCGATCCAGCAGTCGATCAGCTGGCGTCGGAGATCGGGAGCGATACGACCTGTCCGCCACGGACTACGTCTACGTCTGGGCCGACGGCATCCACCTGCGGATCCGCCTGGCCGCGGCGAAAGCCTGCGTGCTCGTCGTCATGGGCATGCTCGCGGACGGCACCAAGGAACTGATCGCGATCGGCTACCGCGAGTCCGCCGAATCCCGGGCCGACCTGCAGCGTGATTGCGCACGGCGCGGTATGCGAGCCCCTGTCCTCGCGGTCGGCGACGGCGCACTCGGCTTCTGGAGGGCCCTGGCCGAGGTGTTCCCCGAGGCCCGCCATCAAAGGTGCTGGGTTCACAAACGGCCAATGTGCTCAACGCGATCCCGACCTCGGCCCGGTCCAGCGCGCGCAAGGCATTGCAGGACATCTACAACGCCGAGGACCGCGACCATGCCGTCACGGCTGTCGCCGTGTTCGAGAAGACCTACGGAGCGAAGTGGCCCAAGGCCGTCAAGAAGATCACCGACGACGTCGACGAGCTGCTGGCTCCGCGGAGGCACGCCCGGGGGCCGGCCGGCGCAGGGCGGACACGTCGGTGGTGCGGTCCTGCCGACGGGCCCGCCTGATCCACCCCCTACAGGTGGGCGCCTTGACCTCGTGGACTCGTCTCGCCGGGGTTTGGGAGGGAGTCGAGCGGCCACACGAGGCCTTGTAGAGCTTTTTCTATCGTCGGGAGTGATCAGCTGTGTCGGACGAGCAGAAGACCGAGGCGAAGGCAGAGCAGGCCAAGGGCAAGGTCAAGGAGACGGCCGGCCGCCTGACGGGCAATGAGGGGATGACCGCCGAGGGCCGCGCCGACCAGGCCAAGGGCGATGCGCGCGAGGCCAAGGAGAAGGTCAAGGACATCTTCAAGCACTGACCGTGACGTGCAGGGGCCGGTACCGCAGCGGCGGTACCGGCCCCGTCCGTGTTCAACACACCCGGGACTCAGCCTGGTCCCGCAGACGCCCAACCCGTCCGGGTACATGGTCGTCGCTGTCGTTCTTCTCAAAGATGAGCACCGTCTTCGAGGCGGTGACGCGCCTGGCTACCCCGGTGGCATCCTCGTCGAACCGTGACCGGGAACAGGAACGGGCCGACCGTCTGGAGCCCGGGGCCGGGCTTGCTGAGCGGGTTCAGGGTGCGAGGTGAAGGCGCAGGGTGAGGCCGGTACCGGTGGCGCGGATTTCGACGAGGTCGCACAGCTGGTGGATCATCCACAGGCCCCGGCCGCCGTTACCGGAGGTGAGGGTAGGGCGCCGGCGTCCGGCGAGGGGGTTGGCCAGGTGGCCCTCGTCGCGGATCTCGGCCACGGCGGTGCCGTGCTCGCCGGTCCACAGTCGAAGGATGCCGGCGCCGCCTCCGTGGGCAACGGAGTTGGCGGTGGCTTCGCTGATCGCGAGTACAAGGTCGTCTTTGCGGGCCCGGTCCAGGCTTGTGCCTTTCAGCCAATCCCGAGCGCGCTGGCGCGTCTGGGCGAGGCCGCCTGCGGCATAGGGAAGGATCATGGCGTGTACTGGTTCGGGCAGGGGTTCGTCGCAGTCGGCGCAGACGACGGCGGGGTCGATGTAGGCCGCACTGTCCAGGTCACGGCCGTTCTCGAGGAGTGTGGGGTGGGTGCGCCGGGCGTCGGCCACCACCGCTTCGGGTAGGGCGGTAACGTCGTAGGGGCACAGGATCGTGGCGGGGCGGCCGGCGAAGGCGGTGTTGATGAGCGCCTCGTGCCGGGTGGCTTCCAGCGTCTCCGAGCGCGAGCGGCTCGGCCAGATCGGCTCTCCCACGATGCGAGCGGCCCGGCCGGGGTGCCGGTCGGCGAAGTCCTGCAGGGCCGCCAGGATCCTCCCGGGGTTTCGGCCCAGCACCGCCATGTCCGCGAAGTCGACGTCTGCGGCGTCGCCCCCCAACCACCCGCGCAGAGCGTCCAGATTTGCTTCGGGCACCGCCACGAACGTGGGCTCCTCTGCCCTGAGCGCGGCACGCACAAAGCCGCCCACTCCACTGACGTACTCCTCCTGGGTGCGGTAGAACAGCGCGGGATGCACGAAGGGCCCAGCATCCGGAACGGTGGTCACGCTGTCGGTCATGCCGCCATCTCCAGGACACTGCACTCGTCGGGGAACATCTGGGCTGCTCGCAGCAGCGACGGTGGAGGTTGATGCAAAACCAGCCGCCGTCCCTCACTCCTCAAAACGTCGGCTGCGCGCACCAGTTGGGCAACGGCGTCGACGTCGAAGAAATCGACCCCGGTCAGATCAAGGTTCACGACGGCGCCGGGCACGCGGACCAGCGCGCTCAGGGACGCCGCCAGATCCGGGCGCGAGTCCAGATCCGCATGACCGACCAGTCGCGCCCCCAGCCCCTCGTGCAACGGCGTCACATGCAGCGCCGGCGCCGGATGCGCGATGTGGGAGCCTTCGCCGTGGTGGCCTGCAGCCACGTGCGTGCGATGCGCGGCAATCGGCAGGGCCGCGGCGCCGGCGATGTCCAGGCGCCGATCGAACAGGCACAGCCCGGTCACTAGAAGATCGGCGAACACCTCTGCTTCCAGGCGCAGTTCGTACTCCAGGAGTCGCTCCGCGCCCGGCACCTCCCGCGTGCACCAGTCCATCTCGCCCACGACCCGCAGCCCCGGATATCCCGCTGCCACCGCTTCCTCGCACGCCTGCCGCATCCCGGCGATCACCGCGTCCGGGTCGAAGGGAAGCAGCCGAAGATAGGACTGCGACGCCCCATGGACCGCCAGCTGCCCCCTTGCCTGGGCCGCGTCGACATCCAGTCCGGCCGCCTCGAGCGACTCGGTCACGGTACGTGCCGCGGTGGTGTCGGTGAAGTACAGCACCCGCTCGCCGTTCGCCAGTCCGGCGCCGACGAACCCCGTCACCGCCCGCGACTTCTCCTGATCATCGCTGTAGGCGCAGCACGAGTGGTCACCCCGGGGCGGGTGAGGCAGACCGGCATGGGCTGGGGGCACCTGCGACTCCACGGTGGTGAAGGACATCGGCCGACTGTTCCGGCCCGGCCCTGAAAAGCCTACAAGAGGCTGGCGAGCAGGTGGCGCGTGGCTACGTGCGCGAGAAGCATGGGTGAATGTCGCCGGCCTTTGTGGGGCAGCCGCAGCGGGAGCCGTGCCCTTTGACCATCCGACCGGCGGGGCTGGGGGAAGTTCGGTGGTGGGGAAGCTGATGGCAAGGAGCGCGCGGTCGTCGGGGGATTCGGCGCCGGGTTGGTGGTTCAGGAACATGTCGCACAGGTCCGTGGCAGTGAGGCCGACACTGGTGTGGGCCAGGTCCCGCAGGCGGCCCAGGCCGGTGTCGAGGTTCTCTCCGCGCCGTTCGATCAGCCCGTCGGTGTAGAGCACAAGGGTGTCCCCGCGTTGAACGTTGACCTCCACCTCGCAATATTTTGCCTCCCGTACGGGGCCGACCGGAGGTGCCAGGGCCTGGTCGAGGTAGCGGCTGGTGCCGTCGGCGCTGATCAACAGGGGCGGTAGGTGACCGGCTCTTGCATAGCGAAGGGCGTTGGTGCGGCGGTTGAAGACCAGGTAGCAGGTGGTGGCCATCAGATCGGGGTGGTATCGGCCGACGAAGTCGTTGAGTTCGTGCAGGACTGCCGCGGGGTGATGCCCGCAGCGCATGGCGATGCTGCGCAGGGCCGCGGTGATCTGGGCCATGGCGGCAGCCTCGGCCAGACCGTGTCCGGCGACGTCCCCGATGGTGAGCCCGATGTGGTCGTCGTCGAGAAGGTGGACGTCATACCAGTCGCCGCCGACCTTGACCTGGTCGGTGCCCGCGGCATAGCACCCGGCCATATCGAACCCGTCAACGGCGGGGAGGCGCGGGAGCAGGCTGAGCTGCAGACGCTCGGCGACGCGGTGCTCGTGCTCGTACAGGCCCGCGCGGCGCACCGCCTGCGCGACCTGTTGGGCTACGGCCATCAGGTGTTCGGCCTCGGGTCTGTCCTGGGGTCTGTGATGCACGAGGAGGCTGCCCAGGTTAACGCTGTCCGCTTCGAGCAGGGCGCGCACCGTGGTCACCTCAGGGGCCGCCGCCTCCTCGCCTTGAGCCGCTCGATCGAGTGCGCCGGGGATTCGCTTGTCGAGGTCGGTCCACGTATCCCCGGCCAGGGCGAGCAGCGTGTCGGCCGGTTCCAGGGAGGGGATCAGCCGGCGCGAATGCAGTCGCAGGTCGACGTCCGTGGCGTTCAGCGCGGCGGGGGCAGCCTCCTGGACCGCCTGGGCGACCTCGGCCAGAGTGGCGGCCGAGGCGAGAGCAGCGGTCAGCTGGTACAGACGCTGAAGTCGCGAGCGTGCCTTCTTCTCGGCGTCCAGGAGGCGTTCGCGTTCGGCGTCGGTCGCGCGACGGATCGCTATCTCGCGGTTGAGCGCCGTCACCTGCTGGCTCAGGACCACGAACTGGTCGGTGTGGTCCAGGCGCGTCATGTGCAACTGCACGGCAGGCTGCGGCCCGTCCCACCAGGTGGCGCGGGCGCCGTGGCAGCGAAAGCGCACCAGGTGACCGCCGGGGTTCCTGACGGTCAGAGAGCCGGGTAGCGGGTCACCGCTGCGCAGCCAGTGGGCCATGTGCAGGCGTAGGAGATCGGAGTCCTCCGCGGCGAGGTGGAACAGGTCGGCGCCTGCTTGCAGGTGGGTGACGAAGCGGGTGGCGGCCGGGTTCGCGGCGAGGATCTGCCCGTCGGCCGTGCACAGCAGGACCGGGTTGGGCAGCAGGCGGGCGATGGCCTGGAACAGGCCCAGACTCATTCGACCACCGGCCCTGCGGCGAGGGACCCGAGTGCCGGGGGCGCGTCACCGAAGTACTCCCGCCCCGAGTCCCTGCCCGCCTCCGCCCCGGGCACCAGGTGCACGACGACGCGGCAGCCCGCCGCTCCGCGCGCGATTGTCTCCACAAGTTCGACCTGCGCGTAGCCGAGGTTGCGTGCGGCGATGGTACCGAAGACGTTGGAGGTCATCATGCACATCGACTCACGGCCGATCACCTTCTCCGCGAAGGGACAGCTGCGGGTTCCGAGCACGATTTTCCGGTCGTCCTGCTCGATGATGTAAAAGTCGCCGCGAATGCGTTGCTTGAGGTCCACCAGCACGTCTGCGACCTGCCGACGGGAGAGCCGATCAACGGCGAGAGCGCTCGTGTACATGTCGTCGATGTGGGCACCCACGGTCTGCCCGACCACACTGATGTACCCGGACGCCTCCGCCAGGCCGACGATCGACTCAAGAGAAGTGGCCAGTTCTCGCACCAGCGTCCGCAGAAAAATATCCCGGTCGAGGGGGATATCAGCGTCCATCACATGGGTCATCTTCGGCTCCTGTCACGCCCGGCCATAGCGGCTTGCGCAACGTCACCGCGCGCCGCAATGTCATTGACGGCGATCACCGTCTGCCTCTGGCCCGCCTGCCCACGCACGCATGCTTCAAGCACAGACGGCGACAGGGGTGACACATCCCACCGATCCCACCGCCGCTGCGTTAACGGAGGCGTTTGACCTTAGGGTCGTGCACGGGAGCGCCGCTCTCACGCGATCAAGCAGACCACGTCAGTGGGAAAGGCTGGGAAGATGAGTACCGAGGACCGCGGCGAGGATGCCGCCCAGAGGCGGGCGCAGTCGTGGACCACCGACACGGGGGCGACCGTATGCCGCCTGGTCGGCGACCTCGATCTTGACACACTAGATCCGACTCGCTCCCTGCTGGAGGAAGCCCTCCACAGGGGGGCACCCGCGCTGGTGGTGGACTTGGCAGGTGTCACCTTCTGCGACTCCTCCGGGCTGAACCTGCTCCTGCAGATCCGGTCGGCCGCGCAGAAAGCCGGCGTGACGACGAGGCTGGCCTCGGCGCCCGAGCAAGTGGCACGACTGCTCGACATCACCGGCGCCAGCGCTGTCTTCTCGATCCACTCCTCCATTGATGAAGCCCTCTGCGAGAACTGACACCGCGGGGCCGAGCCCGTTCGCGCAGAGGGGTGTGTACTCCCCGACCCGGGGCAGGCGCCCCCATTGCCCAGAGAAGACACCGCGTCGCCCGTGCCAAGCCGTGAGGATGACGATTTGACCAGCAGCGGCGGACCGCCGCCACCCAACCCGCAGCGCCCGGGTCTGCCCGCCGCAGGACAACGGCGGCGCCTGGTGATGGCCGGCCCGTGCGGGCAGGTGTCCCACGGCCGCGACTTCACCCGCCAGGCCCTCCTCGACTGGCAATGGCTCACCGACCGCACCCCCTCCCGGCAGGAGAGCATCGATGAGGTTCTCCTACTCGTGTCCGAACTACTGGCCAACGCCAGCCTGCACGCCGGCGGCCCCCGGGAGCTGATCCTGCACGCCACCCCCACCGTGCTGCGCATCGAAGTCTTCGATGGAGATCCCGGCGTCCCACAGCCTCGCCCCCACCACCACCCCGCACTGCCCGGCGGCCACGGCCTCCGTATCGTCGAACACCTCTCGGACCGCTGGGGCGTGACCACCCGCGAGGCCGGCAAGACGGTATGGGTAGAGGTCGCAACAACGCGGTTCGACTCCGTCACGGACATCGGGTCGGGGCACCAGAAGTAGCGGAGAGCATGCCACTGGTGTCCCTCCTGCGTGGATTCCACCCGGTGGGGAGAGACGGGAACAGGCTGGGCGCATGGTCGCCAAGCGGATCGTCTACCCGCCCGACGAGCAGGGCTGGCGCCGGGTGCGCTACGACGGCGTCGCCATCGGAGTCGCGCACCGCCCAGGCGACATCCGCGTTTTCCTCGCGGCCGCGCACGGTGGTCTCGGCGAAGTGGGCGCACCGCGTCCATTCGCCGCGCCTCGATTGGGCAGCGGAATCACGCGCCCTGTGGCAGGCGCCGCAGCCTTGCGAGACATGGCTGTTCGCCCCTCCTCACCGCGACCCCGGGTGGGCCCCCGCAGCCTGGTTAAGGCCTGTTCGGCGGATCTTTGATCAGTATGGTCATAGGATCATGAAGGATCTGATCTTGCTGTTCGCTGCGTTTGTCGTTGTCATACCAACCTCCACAGTTTGGCTGCTGGGGCGGCGAGCGAGGATCCCTAACTGGATGCTGATCGTGTTCTTGCTGGCCGGGTGGCTGACAGTGTTCGTCGGCTGGGCCCTCTCGCAGCGCGCGCAGCCGAGCCTGTTTCCCGATACGTCACCCTGCTACGGCACGCGCAGCGCTCCTGTCTCGCAGTATTTCCCGCCCGACTCGTTCTGCCTCCACGCAGACGGGGACTTGCGGACGGTTAATGGGCCGAAGGCCAAGCTCGTGTTCTGGACTGCGGCCAACACCACCTTGGCGATGGTGATTGCCGCCGCCTTTGCACGGCTTCGTCAACGAGCTTGATCGCGTTCGCCTCGTCAAAGGCGGCCCGGGCCTCGATCGCCCCTGTGGTCGGGTAGCCGGGCCACGCCAACGTGATCCGGCTACTTCCGTCGCTTGGAGGCTGAGCTGGGCGGCGAGGCCGCTTGATCCGGTGCAGATCAGGAACGCAGCCAGAGGCGGATTGAGGCGACGGTGACGGGGCCGTGGGAAGATGTAGGCGCGTTTGTCGTACCTCGTGGCTACGGCCCGGGAGTTCTTCAGAGCGTTGATCGTCTGCGCACTGGGGTGCCGTGCGGCTCGAGCCGCGCCCACTGCGCATCAGTCAACGGCACACCCGGAAGTGGTGTGTGACGAAGCCGCCGTCATTCTCTGCGGGCACGGAATTCTCCGTCTCGTTGCGGTGATCATCCTTGTTCGCGGTTGCGAGGTGCGCGGTGTCTCCTGGCGGTCAGTGGGTGGGGGAGGAGAGCACGATGGTGGAGTCACCAGTAGGCGGGGACGGCCGGGCAAGGCGCCCGCCGACCCGGCCGCGCTCGAACACTGGTCCGTGGAGGGGCGGCGGGTGTCGCGGGCGATGGTTTTGAGGGCGCGGGCGAGGGCGACGCTGAGGCCGCCGGCCAGGTCGGGCAGCCACTGCTGGGTGTCCTCGGCTGCCTACATGCCGAGGGCGGGGCGGGCTGCGAGCTGGTCGAGCAGGCGCAGTTCGATGCCCTCCTCCAGCTTCTTGAAGGCGTGGATACTCTCCTGCAGGCCTTTGGTGACGGGGAGGCCCTGCGGCTAGACGAGCAGGTCCGAAGTACCGGATGGTCGAAGAGGGCGTGGAGCCTGCACGCTACGTTGATCGCATGACCTACGTAGAGAGCACGATCGTGCGCATCAGGCCGCAGCAGTTCCACGGGACCATCGGTGTGGAGGATTGGCGTGTCGTGGGCGAGGGGGCATGTGCGTACTTCCGTACCGCGTCGTTCGCGGTCGGCGCCCAGTTCGTGCAGGCGATCAGTGAGATGCCCGGTGTCGAGGAGGAGTACCCGGACGTCGACGTGCGGCAGGAGGGCGTGATCGTACGGCTGATCACGGTCACGGGTGACTACTACGGGCTGACCGAACGGCACGTGGAGCTGGCCCGGCAGATCTCGGCGGTGGCTCGTACGTTGGGCATACCGGCCGATCCGTCGGCCGTGCAGACCGTCCAGGTCACCATCGATGCCCTCGCAGGTCCCGGGGTGGTGGCGTTCTGGCGTGCCCTGCTCGGCTACCGGGACCGCGCGGGCAGCGGGGAGGACCTGATAGACCCGCGCCGCCGTGGGGCACCGTTCTACTTTCAGCAGATGGACGCACCGCGCCCCCAGCGCAACCGGGTACACGTCGATGTGTGGGTGCCCTACGACCAGGCGGAGGCCAGGATAGCCGCCGCGCTCGCGGCTGGTGGCCGCCTGGTGAACGACGCCGACGCGCCGTCGAACTGGGTGCTGGCCGATCCCGAGGGCAACGAGGCGTGCGTCGGCGTAGCCGGACCGCCCGAGCCGACCACCGACTGCCCGTGAACGCCTCCTGCCCGAGGAGACCATGTCGCAGGGGCGCCGGTCTGATTAGTGGTCGTAGGCGGTCAGCGAGCGGGTGACCGGTGCGCCGATGAGGTTGGTGTGCCAGATGCCGGCGGCCATCGCGAGGACCCGCTGGGTCACCCGGACGGCCACACCCTCGAAGGTCCGTCCACCGGTCCAGAAGCACGACGATCCGAGCGACGCGCGATCCTGAACCACGGCGCGCCGCCGACGACCGCTTGAAAGCAGTCGTCCGCGTGTCACTGAGTTTTCCCCGCCTGCTGACGGGCAGGTCGGGCCAAGCCATCCCAACACGCACCTATACGACCTCATCCGCCAGCCGTCCGCACGCCGCCGGAGGATCGCTTGCCGTCGGCCGACGACCTGAAATGCCGGGCGAAGCGCCCCATCCAGCGACAGTGACCATTTACCCGCGTAGTCGTCCCGCTGGGCACGACACCTGATACGCCACAGCGTCATGGTCCGTGCCGTGCCGTCTACGCCTACCACTGAAACGAGTGAGGCGGAACACGGCGCGGCGGGGACGCTTCTTCCCTTGAGGTCCCGGCTGCCACTTCATGCGGGCCCGGCCGAAAGGACTGGTGGTGTTGGCCCAGGGAGATGGGGTGAACAGATAGGCGGTGATGGCGCGCTTTCCGTCCCAGACGTTGCTGCGCGCCCACCGACGGATGCCGACGCGGACGTGCAGCAGATTGTTCGAGCGCGGATCGAGAGCATGGTTCTGCGCGGTCAGGCGCAGCGTGTACGACCACGGATACGCCGTCTTGTTCTTGCTCTCGTACACGTACGGGGGCCACGAGATCAGTTCGGCGCCCTCATCGCTCACGACACGCCGCCACCTCGAAGTACCGTATGTCTTGGGTTCTTTCGCTGTGCCGTCGCTCTCCCACTCCCAGCCGGAGTGCTCGACTTCCCAGCCGTCGGCGACGAGCTGGGTGGCCACCAGGTTCGGCAGGATGCGGTACTCCGCGTCACGGAGAACGCCGTCCTTCGCAACGTGGAGCTGACGGAGGTCGCTGCAGAGATCAACGGCCTTGAAGCTGTCGAGGACGGAAGCGAGTTCCGGGAGATCGACCGGCTCGGGGCGGCCACGCAGACGAGCCTTCTCGTTCTTCGCCAGGGCTGCTACGACCAGCCCGCTGCGTACGGGCTCCACGATCAAGTCCGGATCGGGCTGCGGGCTGCCGTCCTGGTGGTTCCAAGCCAGCCACACCTTGCCCTGACGTCCTGAGCTGTCGCCGACGAGGACATGGGGGAGCAACGCGGCCATGCCGGTGGTCACGGCCCACAGCGGCAGCCCGTGCCATTCCTCGTCCTCGTCGTTGCGCCGGTCGCGCCGGAAGACCCGCCTGTGCAGTTCACGCGCCCAGACCTGGGGGAACTCGTAATCGCGATATGTGCCAAGGGGTTCGTTCTCGGTGGGCTTCAGGATGAGGGGCATGCGCTGGAGGCGGTCATACGTCGCCACGGTATTGCTCCGAGAGTTTGTGCAGGCCGTGCTCGAGAGGGAGGTAGAGGGGAATGGCGATCTCGGAATGGGGTCCGACATCGCCTCCTCCAGGGCCGGTACATGCCCAAGAGGATGCTGTCGTCGCTGCGCGGAGCGAAGGCGCCGTCGCAGAAGTAGATCCGGGCACGGGCCGCGCCACGGAGCATTCGCCCGGCGATCTGATTGAGGGGTGGAATGTTCGTCCAGTCCATGGCATGCCGCTCAAGCGGTGCGGTGAGGGCGTAGCGCAACGGTTCCTCGAGCCGGTCCGCCCACCGGCGGTGGGCGATGCGCTGGAAAACCTCTGCACGCTCTCCCAGGAGCAGCAGCCGATGACGCCCGGGCTCAAGGTCGTCCCTGATTCGTTCGAGCGTGCTCGGCCGCACTCCGCGCGGGCCGGGCTGGGCCGTGCAGAAGTCTACGAGGATGTCCGAGAGGGCGGCGGTGCGTTTGTCGCCGAGTTTCCCCGAGACCTTCCGCCCGTAGGAGCGGCCGTCGGGTCCCTTGCTGCTGGAGGGCAAGAAGAAGCACTCGATGCGCTCGTCGACGGGGACTGCTTCGGCGGCATGGGAGGAAAGAATGCCCGCCACCGGCACCTGGACGTCATAGCGCGGAGAGGTCCCCGCCCAACTGGTTGCCGACAGCAGGAGTACCCCAGGACGGGGCTGCCCGTCGGTGGAGTCGCCGAACAGATGGGGAAGATGGAGAAGTAGCCACCGGCCGATCCCCGTGCAACGGAAGAAGCTGAGCGTGCCCAACTGGTCGGTGGGCGCGTTCTCATCATCCCGGTACTGGAAGCCCAGTAGGTTACCCATGGGGCTCTCGGGTACCAGCGGCAGATACTCGGCCGGCGGGCGGTACACCAGGCTGGAGGACATACCCTCCGCGCCAGTCTCGCTCTCCACCTCCCAGCTGTACCGGGTCAGGTGGTCGAGCTGCTTGGCCAGCAGAGCGACCGTCATGGCGACCTGGAAACGGGCCGTTGTCCAGGACTTCCTGCGTTTAGGCTCCGATGCAGCCTTCTATCATCTGTGTGAGCTGACCGGCCAGCATTCCTCAGTGCGTCTGTCCGGCGGTGTCGAGCGGGCGGGGCGGGTGGAGCGGTGCGTTGGAGAGTGCGCAGGAGTGCCCCTCATGAAAAGGCCGGGGGCAGACTGCCTGGTACTGGGCCCTCGAACCGGTGGAAGGCTCAGGGCGATCTGTGGCAGGCATGGCTGCGGCATTCGGTGGTGGGCGTCGATCTGCTCATGTGGTGGACGAACGCAAGCAATCTACGCGGCCTGGTGGGGGACGGCCGTTATCGGGACCGTCTCATCGCCCTGCTGTCTCAAGCGTCACCGCGGGACTGCGCGGCGATAGGGCTCGGTTGTGAGCGTCGGATCGACCGGCCATGCCGGGAACCGCAGACTTGCAGCCGTCCCCCCGTCGAAGGCCCGGCCGCCGACGCTCCGGAGTTCCGCATAGGCCCGATACCGGGGGCCTGTAGCTCCTTCGTGGACTGCTGGAGGGGAACCGGGCTGCACGTGGAATTCACCTCCGACGACCGTCATCGGGCCGTGCACTTGAAGGACAAGACCGAGAAGGTCGGCGTGTGGGTGGACGGTGTCCCGCTACCGGAGGACGCCTGGCTGGACGTGTCCGGGTACTGGGTCGACGACCGGTTCTACGTGGTGCAGGCCGCAGGCCCGGAGGACCACCCTGAACAGGAGCTCGCTATGGGCCATCTGGGCTGCAGGGTTCTCGCTGTGGTCATCCACGACGTCCAACAAGCCACTACCCGGATGATCGTGCCGGACGCCACGGAGACGTGGACCGATCCATGTGTGCGTTTGGACGGCGGCACATGGCGCCTGTACGCGGATGGGGCCACCGCCGAGGCCGGCAGGCCGGCGCGATTGTTTCCTGCCGTACCACCGTCGGTCTGACGTTTCCTGCCCGGGTCCCCGGACGACACCGGGTGCAGATACACCGCCCCGGCGACAAGGGCGAGGACTATATTCGGTCACCGCTAGCGCTCTGACCACATAGGTTCTGGGTGAGCGGGGACGCAGCACAGTCCGCTTCGCAGTGCGAGCCGGCAGCCACCAGAACGCAGTGGTTGCCGGGTTCCTGGACTTCCTCTGCTCCAGGCGGGACATCGCCTTCGACGGCCGGTCCCACCACACGGTGGCATTGCCGAGTCCGGTCGGGTCCTTCGATCCCGCGCTGTTCTGCTCGCCGGCACTGTGCCGGGCATGCGCTGCACATCCAGGAGCAGCACGGGTGACGACAGCCTTCCCCGTGTTTAACCGCGAGATCGAGGACGGGGACCCGGAGGTGCTGGTCGACGCCCGCATCCATGGTCACGCCTCGCTGCCCTACAGCGACTGCGGACGATGCCCTTATCCCGCCGTTGACATGCGCTTCGACATCCAGCCGTCGTTCTACCGACCGTCACCGAAGTTCAAGGTCTTCCGGCCGGCCGACGTCCAGAAGCTCATGGGCGTAGTGTCGACGGCATCGCCGCAGAGCTGGCTGGATCATGGACCCGTGGGTCATGGAGACGCGACAGCCGCCGGCCGGGAACCGCCATCCGTTCGCGGCCGAGCCCTTGGGGCATCGGCTTCCAGAACGCGCGGGCCGCCCTCGTATTCGGGGGCCGGGGGCAGGGCGAGACCGCCCCAGCGCTCTTGGAAGGCGACAGCCCGGTCGATTTCGGCATCCGGAATCCCTTGCTTGAGCCATGCCTCGCGGAAAAGCTTGAGGTCGCGGTGTGGAACACGCAGCCCGTGTCCCTCGACGAAGTAACGAGCTCGCCGGCTCAAGCCTTCAGGCGCCTGCGGAATCAGCGGCGCTCGGGGGTCTGCCGTCACGGTTGCTGCGTCTCGTACGGAGAGGTTGGTGCGGCCGGATGCGGCGGTGCCGACGGCTGCGGAGCGCTGGACCAACGGACGGGGTCGCCACCAGGGCCGCCGGTGAGCCAGGAACCGTCGCCCAGGGGCACCAGCTCGTACGGGTTGCTCGCCTCAACGGTGAACTCGCCGCTGAGGGTGCCCGTGCGTACGTCGACCAGGTGGTGACGGAACCACTCCTCCTCGTCCTGACTCTCACCGCCCAGGGTGACGATTGCCGTGTCCTCGCTCAAGTAGCCGCCGCTCCATTCCACGAAGGACTCCTCCGGGTCGTACCCGAAGGCTTCGACAGGGAAGGTGAAGAGCACGTCCCCGTTGGGGTGGCCATGGAAGGCGACGTCCGCCTGCCCGTGGTCCACGGTCATGAATTGGCACCCGGACGGAGCCAGGTCGATCAGGCAGCGGTCCTGCCACGGGTACGTCACGAACTCCGGCTCGCTGTCCGCCCCGACCGTGCCCCGGAGAATGACAGAGCCGTCCTGGCCCTCACCGATGTCGAGGTAGATGCTGCCGTCCACGGGATGCACGTGGTGGAAAGCGCCGTGCCCGACCGTCTCCAGCTCCCGGCGGGCGAGAACCAAACCGCTGTCGGCATCGTGCACGACCCACTGGTCCCCGCCCCCGCGGCCCGCCATCGCGTCCGGCCGGTAGACCCACACCGTCCGGCCGTCCCGGGACAGCACGCATCCAGGCCGGTGGCCATGGCGTACGTCAGAGCGCGGTTCGAAGTCCGAGGCCCACATGATGTCACCGGCGCGCGTAAGGCAGACGACTCCGTTCAGCGTCGTGTACACGACCCGCTCCAAATCCTGCCGGACCACCGACGCTACGACCTCCTCGCCATCCCGCGGCTGGAAAACCGCTGCGGGCTCCAGCGTCCCGTAGACGCCAGCGCCCACGACGTAGGCGTGGATCCGCCCGTCACGGAGACGCGTGATGACCTTCGGTGGCGGCTCAGGAATCATCCGCTGAGGCTAACGCCCAGCTCAGGAACCTCATGAGCCGGGGCGGTGTGGGCCCGAGTTGGGTGGTGTGACCGAGCACCGCAGCTGGACAACTCCGATGCACAACCACAGACCGGTTGCTCAGAACAAGGAGTCCCAGAAGACTTCTTCCGGGTCAGGTTCTTCTGGGTGGAGCATGCAGCGTCTGCAGCGCAGGAGTCCTGGTTCGTTGGTGCCCGAGGCGGCGCTCATCCACGGCAGAGCCTCCATGGCGTGTGCGCGCTCGTTGTCGGCGAGGGTGTCGACGGTCCGGCGGAGCTCCTCCGGTGCGGATTGGTCGGTGAGGCAGAGCCAGCCGACCGCCGCCGACAGACGGGCTTCGGGGGCCTCCGCCCGGTCGTGCCACCGTTCGCGCAGCCACTTGACAGTCGGCGGGTGCGGGTGGGCCCGAGTGATCTCGGCGGTGGCCAGGAGCAGGGCGGCGCGGACCATGGCGTCGCTTTCGGTGGCGAATCCGTTGGCCAAGGCAGTCCGGATGGTGTGGGCGGGGTCGGCGGCGGTCGCCAGGACGTAGGCGGCGTCGACGCGGACGGTGGGGTCGGAGTCTCCAAGAAGGGGCAGGAGTGCTGTGGTGGCGGTGGTGATCGCGGCTCGGGCGGCGGCCACCGACCAGCCGGCCGGGTAGCCGGTCACCTCGTAGCCGTAGTCGTCGTGGGTATCGGGGGCGTGGCGCCGGGGATCGTTGCGGTGGAGGAGGAATTCCTCGCGAGAGGCGACGCCGTGGTGCCTGGCACGGGCGGGGCCCGAGAGGGCGGCGAGGGCGGCGGTGCGGTGTGGGTGGTGGGCGTTGATGGCGAGGGGAATGAGGAATGGCACGGCGAGGGCTACGGCGGCCCGGCTGTCGTCGGCGCACAGGCCCCACAGCACACCCGTCGCGTCCATGACCGGTTCGCCGTCAGCGCGCAGGAGGGAAACCGCCTCCCGGACGTCGTGCCCATGGGGGAAGTTACCCCATGGGACGGCATCGAAGTCCAAGCCCGGTCGGGGCTTGGGCAGGATGCCGGCCACCGCCGTCCGCACGTCGAACGGACCCTCCGAGAACGAGCCCAGGTCCGCCCCGTCCGTCACTTTCCGGCACATCGCGAACGTCGGATCGGTCCGCCAGTCCTTCACGTCACACCCTAACCCTCGAATCCCCGGAACTTGATCATGACTGGCCCGGCGGCCCACCGGAAGCCTCTGGGCGGTGATCCAGCGGCTCGTACGGGGCCACCCGTCATGCACAGGGGCCAACCGGAATGCTCAAGGGCCACCTACCGAGCTCAGTCACAGGTAGGCACCGGCTAGCTGCAACGCTCAAGGGCCAACGAGAGCGCTAGGGCCTGTGTGATGTCGTGATCAGTTCCTGAGTTCTGTCCTCTGCGCGGGGTGGAATCCGGTAGGACTGTGGTCGTGACGCGCAGGCAACTCACCAATGCCCAGTGGAAGTTCATCGAGCCGT